>JAEXEN010000032.1 GCA_023400985.1 Bacillota bacterium | reverse complement strand
TTCTCTCTGTTTTGTGAGTTGATAACGCGGTTTCTCTACCGCAATAAATAAAGCGCCAACGAACTATCGAGCCATTCTCGGCAGTTCATCGGCGCTCGTAGGCGCTCTGGTTTCCGCATTTCTCTGCGGAGAGTCAAGTGTGTTATTCATCGTGCCGCACTTTCGGCACTTAATCCTTACAACTGCATCCCCTTCGATTTGAGCGAGAAGCAAGCTGCACCGTTTACACCGAAAATCACGCAACCGCACCACCACCCTTCGACGGCTCGTCAGGCGGAGCTTTCGCGGCCTGTTCAGCCTTAACCTTCTTATAATGCGCCGCGCTCATTTTTGCCGCATCCTCCGGGTCGGAGAACATGCCGCAATGGGTAAAGGCAAGCAACGGGTCAATCTTATCGTTCGCCAACATGCTTGTAAGCACTTGAGACTTGGATAAGATATTTTCGTAATTGCGCCTTGTGAATTTAGTTTCTACGTCCGCGAGGCGCAATGGCGTTCCAACTGTATCCCGCATAACGCGAAGAACAATTTTAAGGAATTTTCGTTCTGATTCCTTAAACATTAGTTCGTCCGATTTCGCTCTTGCCTCCGCAGCTTCCCATCCGTCGCGCATTACCACGGCAGAGCCGGTGTCACTTGTGCTTGTTCCGCCGTTGCGGTTCGGCATACCGACGATATTAAGCACGGTCTGATACATGTAGTCAATGAGTGTTTGCGTTTGCTGCTGATCAAGCTGTTCCGCGAGGATTTTCAAATCAGCTTTCATATCGCTGCCAGATGATTTCAGTTTCACCAATCCGGCTTCCCGCAAGCTCTTTGCGGCATCATCTTCAATGTCGCAATTGTAGAGCAAGATAAGCGACTGGATAAATTGCTCAATGCCGTCAAGCCTGTTGCTTTGCACGGTGTTTATGGCATCGAGTATAGACAAAACAATTTCAAACGCTCCAAGCCTTGCGCCATTTAGCGGATATTCGACAATAGGTATCTCGCCTAAAGCACGCGGAGTTCGTTTGGTTACTTTCGGGCCACTTAGTAAACCGCTCAAACTTAACTCAAAATATTCTGAAACAGAATAAGCACTATATATGATCGTGCCGTCTGCCTGTAATACATACTTAACGCCAAGCAACGGTTTTTCACCCAACCCCGAATGATAAACCACAAAGGCGTTGCGAGGGTCGAGGGTAAAAACATCAAAAGGCGCCTCATCCTCAACGAAAAAGCTAATCACCTTTTTAAGAAATCGCGGAATAATTACAGAACTGATGTACGGTGCATTTGGCAAAACCATGCGATATCCTGTACCGCTAATATACATCCATTCCGCAAGCTCCTTGTCGCGTGCGGGTTTCCCGCATAAGAGCATCGAATCGTTTAGCGCGCTTATTCCGTCTGAAACATTTTCCGTACTCCCACGGCTCACGTACTGTATCGGCTCTCCGCAAAGATAGCCGGTCTTAAACGCAACAATTTCATTTGCACGGTTTTCTACGATTTTATTGCAGATTTCAGGGCGAATTTCCTTCACGCGCTCCAAGATAGGTTGATCGCCCTTGTAGTAGCGATACAAGTAATCTATATCAAGGCGATTCTGTGCATGCACAGCAAGAGCATCCCGCAAGATACTCTCTATGTTTGCTTCCGTGATAACCGGCTCGTCACACAGTATTTTTCTACGCCCGAATGATACCGTTATTGCTTACCCCCTGTAGTTTTTCTCACTCCCTCCGTGCGCGCCCGGGAGAAAGGATAAAGACCCGGGCGCTATAAACACGGAAAGAGGGAAGAAAGGATAAAAACCGAATTTCGCCCTTACGCCGACCCGCTCCCTACCCCTGCGTTATCTGATGCGGCGTGAAACCCACAATGCCATTTCAACCCACGCTTCCATATAAGAAGCGACATTTCACAACGTTGCCGTCATTCTCTTTGCCCGTCCATCAAAGATTATCGCGGGCGTATCGGTTGATGGCGGTTTGAAACCCTGTCGGTCACCATATCCGCCGTACTCAAGGAATGCAGCGGTGTTCACAAACAGCTTGTCAACCTTCGTTACGGTTCCGTGCTGTACATCAGGCCGAAAGTACGCTGTCTTGAACACGGCGGGTAAATGGGTGTGACCGACCACATAGCAGTCAGCATCAACGATTGTCGCCAAGTCTGCAAGACGATTTATCTTTCCACCCTCTTTGCGGCCACCACCAGACCCATGAGAAACATATATCGTATAGCAAATGGGACGACCATGCTCTTTCAATGGCATCTTACCAAACTTTAAAAATAGAAGCGCCGTTGTATCCGTATATACGCCCAGCTTTCCGAGCTGCGCCGCCATAATCTCCGTAAGGTCAAGACCATCTTGTTTGTATAGCCGCCCCTCATGGTTTCCGCTCGTAATGCAGATAATCTTGTCCTTGATCGGTTCAAAAATCTTCACGCATTGCTTAAGCTGCTCCATTGGTTGCAGCGTCGCCGCGTAGGTATCGCCTACGGAAGACGCTATCGCAGTGTCCATGAGGTCGCCGTTTAGGATGCAGTAAACGTTCGGGTTATCCCGTATATATTCAATGCGCCGTTGCAGTAATTTGAAGTCACAGCACTTGTCGCCCATGTGAACATCTGCAAGCGGCAATATCTCGATACTATCTAAGTCCCTCGGTAAATCACAGCGTATTGCCTTCAACCACTCACCACCTTAGAACAGTCGTTCTCTATGTACAGCGTACCACAAGCATAATGCCAAATCAATACCGTAAACACAATATATGGTATATAATTTGCTTATATTCCACTATATATTGTGCTTCATGAACCAACTTACCGTTATGGCACAGAGCATCACGCTACACCCCACGCATTCATGCAAATGATATTTATTGCGCATAAGCGTGCCGATCCACTAAAAATAGCATAATATAGCGAAGCTTGACACCATGCTCTATTCTTGCTTGAAAAGCTATGGTATAATGTAAAAAAATAAAGGAGGTGCACATCGTGAGTGTTGAATCCATCAAGCAAGAAATTGAACAATATAAAAATGAAATTATTGAGAAAGTGGCAGACTTAGAAAAAGACAGAGCTGAAATTATCGAAGCAATAAAGCCGTTCATTAAAGAAAAATCAAAGAGTCTTATTGAAAACGAGGTTAAGAGCAACCCAGAACACACAATGAAACTCGGCGTTCAAGCACTCGGTAATATAAAAAAGCAACTTGCCACTCTGCTTGACACCAGCGATACCGTTGTGGATAATGTATTTTCAAACGACAACGTATGGAAGCACTTAAATTATACCGTGAATCTTGATGGTGATACATGGGGACAAAGGCGAAATAATGCAAGTCGAGCCGAAGAGTCCATTGAAATCGGCATTAAATCAGCCTTAGGTAAGGCAGGGAAAATAATCATCGATAACGGATACAAAAAAGTCGGTACGTATTATGATAGAGCGGCCGAATGGCAGGAAGATAATAAATCAGAAATTAGATATGGCTCGCAAAGAGGATTATCATTGCCAAAAGGACTAAAAACGCTTATTGGTAATTACTGCGATGCGCTAGGGCCCCTGCATGATGATGTAGAAAAACTTGAAAAGCTAAAAGTCGAACTATCTAAACAAGAAGCCATTGACCTATGGGATCAGGCATAATAGCCTTTAGGCCCGCTGTTTGTAGCGGGCCTTTCATTTTAATCCATACATTCATATGTTAGCTAATTAAAGCTTACCAAGGTCTCTTTCCAATCTCTACCCGAGCGCTGCCATGAAGCAACTCATCCGCCAGCATAGCGAGACTATCTGGTGCATCGTCATGCGGGTTTTTGCCTGTCTGTGAAAAAGTGGTTAGCTCGTTCATAAACGCTTGATACTCCTGAGAACGGTACGGTTTGCCGTTTTCGTCCTTGCCTTCCTTAAGGAAGTAAAATCTCTTTATATCGGGTGAGTATTGAATAATGCGGCCAAGCTTGCTTTGGTTGTTTGGAGCCCTGCGTGCGGTAATATTGATATGAACGCCATCCTTCCGCAGCAGTTCGTCTACTTTATCAGCGTACTCCCCCCCGCCGTTGTTTGCCTCAAACCGCTCTTTATGCGGCATGTGGATTTTCGTTCTTCCAATTACGACCGGCTGCGTTACATCCTTGTTACCAGCGTTAAAAACGGCATCATGGATATAAATATCGGAGCCATACACATAAGCAAACGGCATAGATACACTATCACCCCCGCCCCATGCAACATCACACGTAGCAACCTTATAAGGCTCCCCATCGGGCAACACGCCATTGTAATAACGCAATTCCTCTCGCGGGAACAGCAACCCTTCACGTACATAGGGATTGCCCATATACTTAGCCCACCATGTAGCGTCGTCAATGGATGCTTTCATATCTTGATAGTACTCTGTCGAGAACCCCACGCCATAGTCATAAACGAAATTGCTCTCGCCCTTTTCATTGAGCGCAGGAATCACGCGAAAACGATATCGAGGGTTATCCTTGTACTGCTCATTTACTCGCCCTAGCGGATCAAGAATATTCCATCTAGTGCCTACCATCAGCTCAAAGGCCCCTTCCTTCTTGCGATCTTTAAGCTGATTTAGGTATGCGTCGTATTTGGCCTGTAAGCGATCTGGGTTAAGGCTTTCCTCTAAGTCCTCGATCAAGTCGTCCACATAAAGGCATCCACCCTCGCCAATCTCCACGGCACCCGTTAGCGTGCCGCCAACAGAACGGGCCGTAAAGGTCGGGAATCGCTTTTTGCGATTTAAGTCAATCGTTTCATTTTTCGCGGAATTATCAACTATACGAACGCCCGGAAAAACGTCCTGCCACAAGTAGGTTTCTTTGTCCGCAATTATGGAAAGCGCCTCACGGTAGAATCCATCCGTAAGTTTGTCGCTATGCCCAGACATTACATTTGCCACGTCAGGTTTCTTCCCCATAAGCCAAGTGATGAAAAATATGCAAAGCGTAGATTTACCCACACGCGGCGGAAGCGATACCCCGAGGAAGTCAAGCTTCCCGTCAGCCAAGTCTTGTAAATCTTTTGAGAGCGGCCACAGCACCTTGCGCCTAGGCTGATAGAAGCGTTTTTCGGGTGGCCTATTCCACTCAAGGTAGATGCAGTACGAATCGAAATCATCCTGAGCCGCGTAGAGATAGGTCTTTTTGTTCAGCTCGTAAAATTTGGAGATCACCTCAGGGTCGGTCCCGTGCCGCACATGCTTCGCCGTTTCCCCGCGCAGCCACAGGTTACGCCCGTAAGATGCCTCCTTGTCTTCCTTGCCCAACAGCCTTAAGGTATCGAAGTAGTCCTGATGCGCCTCAAACTCCGGCTTCCTCTCAATAAAAGCTTTGATATTCCCAAGCGTCTGCTCTAATTGCATATAAAAAGCGCTCTCCTGTTTGAAAGGCGCTCGGTGGCGCTCGGTAATCTAGTCTTGGTATAGTTATTTCTTTCTTAAGTCAGCCCACCATTTCGGATTTTCATATGCCAACGTTCGTATGCTTAGTTCTTCCTTAATTAAGTCGGCTACAAACTTTGGCTCCCTTTTTGACGTGATACCAGCTTCACGCTTCAGCCTTAACCATGGCCCCCTCAATACAAGTTGTCCTTTTGTTACTAAATCCCAATAGTTATCTTCGCAATAATCACCATTTATGCATTGCTTCATAGATTCCACTACTTCAGCATATGTTTCATGGTTCGGATAAAGAAAGAGTAAGACATGGGTGTATATGTTTATTAGCTCCTCTTTTCTGCATTGTCCTCGGTACTCAATGAGAAATGAGTATATCAGCTCCCTAACTCGATCTACCCATTCTACCCGATACGTTGACACTACAGAAGTAATAACGCTACGCCTACTAATCCGCACTGCATAAAAAGATACTACCACGGCAACGATTGCGGCCCCTGCAGAAAAAACATTCGCTACAAAGTTATCTCCCATTTATAACATCTCTCCTTGTTTAGCATGTTCCTTTTAGCAATGCGCCCGGGGGTGCGGGGCAGTTGGTGTTATATTTTATCGTTTACATTGCCAGCCATTTGCCTTGTAGCGGGACGGCAAACGCAAAGGCCAGCACAAGGCTAAAAACTATTGCAGCCGCACCAATAATCACGGGCGAAATCCTCCACTTAAAGGCACCAATACTTATAAAAATCGAACCTACCGTTAAAGACAGTGCCGAAATGATCAATAAGGTTGGCAAATCAGGGGCATACATCAACCTCCCCCAATAGTCGACTTTGCCTATCATTCCGATAGATGAAATCATTATATAAATGCCAAAACCTGCACCCATAAGAGTGAATATAATTGCTAAAACCTTTATAATCCATTTCCGCGTATCACTTGCCATTTTAGCCTCCTGTGTGCTTATCTTTTCTCGCAATCGATAATAGTAGCCCATATTTTACCTTCGCTTATAAACTGGCCTACCCAAGAAACACGATCTCCTACACTATAAAGTTCTTCGCTTAAGCAAGCAATATCACCATCCAGATAATACCATGTACCTGCATCTCCGTATGGAACTTTACCCACGATCTTTCCATCAAACGAAATCCACTTATTGATGTACAAGCGTGATAAACTGTTTAACTGAATTTGAATGGCGGCGTCCTTCGTAAGTCCCAGTTCTTCCGAAACATCAACATCTCCAATAAGAGAACATTTTGTAAGCTCTACTTGATCTGTGCTAACGTTTTCGGCTTTCCCCAAGAACACAACTTCTGTGCCAGTATTGGCAACAAGTGTATTTCCCTCAACCCAGCACACAACGCCATTCCCTATGGAGCCATACAAGTAATACCCTTTCAAATCACCATAATCGGATATATAAACAACGGAACCAGACACAGAAAGGTATTTGTTTTGATATTCCCCTGTGTTCCCCTTGGCGGCATCTTTGTATAGAGAAGAAGCCTTTATTTCATATGGGGAAGACGACAGTGTTCCGAGTGCTAAAATCGTTTTGGTGAAAATGCCTCCACACATTGAGCAGGTAATTTCTGCTTCTCCGTTATCAGTTAGCGTAGGCTCAATTATCACCTTTTCCTCTCCAACATGAGGGATTTGTGGAATTTCCTCAGTATACGTATCGCCGCACGTTTCGCAAGTATAGGTCACCTTGCCTACCTGAGTACACGTTGCAGCTACCGTAACTTCTTTTGCATATGAATGTTCTTCTGTAGATGGGCTTGGGGTGCTAATGGCTGGACTACTATAAGAACAACCATCTACGGCAAATAACAAAACGGTGCAGAAAAAAAGTACAAAAAATCTTTTCACAGCCCCACCCCCATCTGTTATTTGAATTGTAACATTTTCCTATTACCGTTCGCAAGACTATCATCTATCCGATACCACTTAAAACCGCTTGAATAATGTGTTTCTGAGTTTATTGCCTTATGTATCACCTTATAATTTAGGATTCCAATTTGTCTTGCAGCGTCTGCACAACTGTTATATTTTTGGACAAACTGACCATCGAGTGTGAATTGCAGTACATACTTTCCTTTTAACGAGTTCATTGGTTCAACTTCTACGCCAACGCAACTGTTTAAATCTTTTTCGTACTTCCAGATAAAACCATTAGATTGCTTATACCTGCCATTGGCACATCCAAGTATCCCTGAACGACTAAATCCCGTTTGACACGCATCCTTTATAGACGGATATTTCCTTACTATATTACCGCTTAGATCGAGTTGAGTTATTGGAACCTTACGCTTACTTTCCCTGTGAAAAGGCTTTATTTCGGGAACCGGAATAACATCGAAACTTACAAACATCATGCCCTTACAAGTTCTCTCGTCATTGTCGCACACCGCACTTATACTGGTTGTACCGGATATGTCATAAAACTTAGCTGCGTCGGTTACTGAATCGAATACCGCAAGTAATTTTCCGTTTTTGTCATACGTTGCAATTTTTTTAATGTTCCAGCAACTACCCCCGTCGCCACCTTTTGTCATGTTGTATCCGTTTGATTGTTTCCATTTAAAATAGGATCTATAGTACTTTATCCAAAACTGTTCACTCCGATTAGCGGCTACGAGCGACTGTATGTCGTCCTCAACAATTGTCCAGTCAAAGCCTTCTTTGCCATACTTTTTTAATGCTTTAGAGAAAAGTTGATGCCCCGTTCGGCAGTCATGGAGATGCTCGCCTTGACGCTTGAGAAAATTATTAGTTTTCCCAATATAGATTTTTCCATTGGCTTTGTTTTGCGCCTTATATATACAATATGGCATTTTCCTCACACCCCCGATTTGCCATGTTAAGCTATCTCCTTTACCAGCCGATACCACTTTGCGCGGCTAATTCCAAGCTCCTGCGCTGCCTCGGAAACCGTCTTTATGCCTTTCGCCACTTTATCCGCCAGTTCGTGGTACAGCCCCTCACTGTACTTAACGGGCTTTCTCCCCTCGCGGTATCCATCCTTCTGTCTTGCAATCGCTTTACCCTCGGAAGTACGCTGAACGATCATGTCGCGCTCAAACTCCGCAAACGCGAACAGCATAGTCCGCATAAGTTTCCCTGTGGGCGTTCCGTCAAGTATTCCCATGTTGAGGATGTGAACCGTTACGCCTCGCCCTATCAAATCTTCAATCAACTCAATCCCGTGTTTTGCGCTACGCGCTATCCTATCCAGCTTCGTTACCATGAGCGTATCGCCCTTTTTAAGTGCCGCCATGAGTTTGTCCAGTTCGGGGCGGTGCTTTTTCATGCCAGTAAACGCATCGCCGTATATAATCTCTGCGCCCGCCATCCTCAAAGCGTTATCTTGCGCTTCAAGGCTATTTCCGTCATTTTTCTGCCCTTTCGTACTAACCCGTTTGTATCCGTACTTCATTTCACCCGTTCCTTTCCCTCAACGATAATCTGCCCATTTGGTCTGCTTCCCGCCCTTCGCTTCGGTTGAATCGTTATCTCGTATTCCAGCACTTCGCAAATTTGGTACAGGGTATCTACCGTCACGTTGCCGCGCCGAAGCATATTGCTCACGGCATTTGACCCAATACCCATTTTCTCGGATAACCAAACTTTGTTCTTGTTGTTATCTCGCAGGAGTTGTTCAATCGCCTCTGCCTGTTTCATGCTCGCTCCTCACTTTCAAGTGTATCTTACACCAATGAGTGAAGTATGTCAATAGCCTTTTTGAATCTTTTTTATTTTTTCGGTGGCAAAACAGCTCACCACCGTCTGACCACAAGACAAATACCCCCGTGGGGCGGGCAGCGTGTCCGAAACTGTGCAGAAACGGACACGGGGAAAACAATAAAAATAAATCACCCAAAGGTGAGATAATCACTTGACAAATACACCTAAAGGTGAAATAATGTAATTGTATCCAGCAGGGCGCGAGCGGTTAGCCCATCCCCGTATGAAAGGGGGTGAGCGAAATGGAGCAGATGATACTGGCGATTATCCTATTGATAATCATTCTGAAAATCATCAGAGCCATAAAAAAATAACCGCCCTACCCTGACAAAGTAAGCGGTTACTTCCCTTATAACACCGGCTGACCGTTAGGCCGCCCTGTTGGGTACATTGTAGCAAAGACAATAGGAAATGTCAAGACGAGAACAGCATCGCCCCACACGGGCGGGAAGGAGCGGGACATGAAGCACATCACGTATACAACCGAGCGGGCAATTAATCAAATCAAGCGCATACCGGAATGGGAGCGCACGAACGAACAGAACTTGGCCGTATCGATATGGAATAAGATATTTTCCCGCAACGGTTACTACGGCGGCACCCTGCATGAGTTGGAACAATACCTTGGGTTCCGTCTCGACAACGCCCTGCAAATCAACGTGTGGTACTACATGGGCATACACGGGTTAGAATACAAGACGCATGGCAACGTGCGCTACGTCGGCGCCAATGACCTCTCATATGTCAATATTGAGGACTACAACGCATGGATTAAGAGCCTCGTAACGAAATAAGCCGCCGGCACCTACCACAGCAACCAGCGGCCAGCCACACCAGAACCACAACGAACCAGGGCGGCATCTACAGCTTAGCATGTCGCCCCAGGAAAAGAAAGGGGCATTATTATGGCACATACAACAGTGGCACACCTGAACAGCATAATCGAGGATATCAACGGATTACAGCCACATGCAGACGGCAAGTATTATCTGGATTCGGCGTACGGCGGCTACCGCCTCGGCTACGAGAAAACCAGCGGCGGCGCTTATGACTGCTCCGAGCGGGTCAGCGCCGGCGAACTGTATCGCATTTGTTTTGCGGTGCGGAATGTATTAGAAAGAAACCACAAATAAGCATCGCCCCACACGGGCGGGAAGGAGCGGGACATGAAATACTACGCGATTACACGGTTTTATGATAACGGACGAAGCGAAGGTGAAATTCTCTTAGAGGGCGAAGCAGGGACGGAGAGCTTACACGATGGGAAATGTATTGAGGGCGTACATTGCGACGAATACTGCGATATCTTCAACACCTACGAAAAAGCAGAAGCATTTATTGCCGATTTGGTAAACGCTTGACCGCCAGCAGAGCGGGGAAAGGAAGAAATCATTATGACAGCCGAAGCCATCAATAAACTTTCAGACGCACAGCGGGAGCGCCTTATGACCTATCAGGCCCTAATAAACACATTGCCCCAAGACTTTGAAAGAGCCGAATATAAGCACACGCTTAGAGGCTATCTAACTTGCTTGGCCGATCTAGGAGTCATCACGAACAGGGAAATGGCGGGTCTGTATTCTTACTACGCCCATTAGCGCAGAGTGAGCCGGAGCAAGCCCGGCACCGAAAGGAGGTAGTCACCATCTGGTTCTTTGTACCGATATTGTTTGTAGTCTGCGTACTGGCCGCACTAACCAAGAAGAAGTGAACACCACCTAACCGCCCGCCCTGATCGGCGGGCTTTTGTTTTGTCCGTTGCGCGAAAATGAGTGACGGCATAGAACGCACCGCAGCGAACCATAGACAAAAATGCGCTCGTTAAGCCAATCCACTTCACAACGCCATAAAACGTTCCACGAGGCCGCACAGGGCACGCGGCTAGCATTCAGGCGGGCATGTATTACAGCGCCGCCCATTTACCAAAAGTGCGAGGCCGCAGGGCACAGAATCATCCTCAGAACTTCCGCCATGTTTGAAGCCCGCCATAGTCGAAAGTCGCTTACGCTTTATGCCTTAAGGCCCGCATAGTCGCCACTTATGCGCCAACCCGCACATAAAACTTGCCGCCGTACTTTACAAAGTCGGCGGCATTTTGGCTAAGTATAGTCGCAAGGGTCGGGCTACTTTTTATTTAGGCTGCCTGCGAGCAGAACCTTAAGAAGATCAATGGCTTGCGGAGCCGTAAAACCAGCAGCCACGTATGCCGCAAATACCTTGTATAGTTCCTTCGCCATAAGGGCGTAATCGTCCTTTTTGCCGCCCTCAATGCTAAACAAATCCCTCACATCGCCCATTACTCTCCCTCCTTCCCATAGTTGATAGTCGTTTCGGGCAGCGCATTTTGGTACTTCTGCGCCATAGTCGCGGGGTCTCCATCAGGGCCAAGCGGTTGGTTCGGGGTGATTACATAGTCCTGAACGTCCCTGTAGCCGAACGTGATCTTGCCGAGGAAGATGCCGGAAACGGGGTTCACCTTGCCATTCAGCATGTAATCTTCCCATAATTCCTCTAGAATTTGTGCCGCTTTTTTTATGATTGGGGAGTGTGTAGTTCCTCGATACTCTCCCCTTCTCCAGCTGCTAAGTGTTGTGTTATCAACGCCTATCCAGTTTGCAAGTCCAGCCATACCCGGCTTCTTGTCGTTTTCCTCGCAGAAATCAAAGTATTCCATAATGCGATGAGCGACCTGTTCGGGGTCTGAAACATCAATCGGCGGCAAAGACATTGATGCCCTTGCCATGCGTAGGAAACGAGAGTTGTCGCCGGGGCTTGCCTTATCCGCGCCATAGTTTTCAAGATCAGGGCGATTTCGTGTTTTCTTAGCTATCTTCTCTCCTGCCTCCACAACCGTATCCGCCTTTACCTCCTGCGGTTTGGGCGGTCTGCCGCGTTTGGCTGTAGTGCTATTGGTTGGCATATGTTCTGACCTCGCTTTCTAGTAGTTTGTTCAATAGTTGAATTGCAGCCGAATACTTGCTGAATATGTCTGCGTACTGTGTGTGAATCTTTTCTATTTCATGGTAATATCGTTCTCGTTCCCCTGCTCGCATCTTTTCAACTTCCTCATGCGTGTAAATTCTTTCGCTGATTTCCATAGTTATTTATCCCCCCTATCTTTATCATCTTTTTCGAGTGCTGCACCAAAATACTGCATACAGAGTTTATTCGCTTGCTTCCTTGTCATGCCCCATGCTTGTACGGTATCTCGCAATTCTACAAATGCATCTGCGGCACTTCGTATAGATTGCATTTCGGCCTTAATTGCCGCGCTCCATTGTTTTTGTTCCAGTTTTCATTCCCCCTTAAAAACTGATTTATGGGACAGCAGGACGGGACAGCCCCTATTTTCCTATAAGGTATTCTGAATTTCATTTTACTTTTAACATTTTTACCTCAAATATAACTCTATATCTCCTTTTAAATGTTTTGGGCTATTTACCTGTCCCCCTGTCCCTAAAATAGAAAAAAGTAAGTAAAATAAAGGGTTTCAGGACGGGACAGGGGTATGGGACAGGGTACGGGACAGGGGTATAAGAGTTATACCCCGTCCCATTAAAACGGCATTTCCTGATTGCTCAAGTCTATCTCTTGCATGCCGTTCGTTCTTTGCCAACACCTTTGACGACCATAGTCTGGTAGATATTGCCGACCCGCCTTTATCCATTCAGGAAACTTATTCATGAGTGTAGTGATTTCTTGCGATTCCTTTGGGTTCGGGTCCTGCGGAAAGTCTTTGTTTGCGCAAAGTGCTTCACGCTTTAACTGGCGAGTACACACATACGTGCCGACAGGCTGGCGATCAAGGAACTGCTCGATTGCTCCCACGCGCCAATCATCTTCCATAGCTTCTTCTTGTGCCGCTCCGAATTGTGGTAAGAGCGCCCTGTTTGCAAAATTCGGCATTTTACCCTTAAGGAACCGCGCCTTTGCCTCTGCCCAACATTGCAAGATATAGACCCGGCATTCTCGCTCATGCTCGTATAGCCAGTAGCCAGAGGATTGTACCTTTACGGGGTAAAATCGCCTGTTTCCCGTCTTATCCTTAAGAAACTGCTCATTATTAGTCGTACCGATGAACACGCACCTGCGCGGATATTCGGAGGTCTGACGGTCATATGGCTTGCGGTATTTATCGCGCTGACGGGTAATGTATGATTTAACGGCTTCCTGCTCTTTGGCCTTAGTGAGCGCAAGAAGCTCTGCAATCTCACATATCCATGCGCCCTCAAGCTGTTCAATCCCACGCTGCCCTTCGATTTCTGTTACTTCGGAGTAGTAGCTATCGTGAATAGCAAGCCACCTCGCGATAGTTGATTTCCCCTCACCCTGCGCCGTTCCGATCAGCACGGGAACGTCATCAAATTTACATCCGGGTACATAAAGGCGGTGTATGCCTCCCGCAAAGATAAGTCGGCTCACTTCGCGGGTATACTCGCAGTCTTCTGCTTGCATCCACTTGTGTAAAAAGTTTTCAATACGCTCCACGCCATCCCAATTAAGCATGTCTATAATATCCTGTATAGGGTGATACTCCCGATCTCGGAACAGGATACGCAGCGCATCGGCGTGCTTGTTTTCGCCGTGAATGTTATAGGCCGTTTCGATGTAATGGCGGCTTTCTGCTTCGTCTGTATCATTCCAACGCCTTATCTCTCCATCTTCATGGATTTCGGGCGAGTTAGCAAGCAGGTTATAACGCACACCCTCGTAAAACGGGTCGTTTCGCATAACTAATAAAAAGTTGTCGATTGTAACAACGGGCGCACCGTTCTGATCGAGCCGCAAAGGTATTTCTGCGTCGCGCTTCGCAATAGATAGCTTGAAGCGTTTTTCTTCTGCAGCATCTTTCTTTTGGTATTTGGATAACACTCTGTTGAGCGTAGGGCCTATCCCCAATTCGCCCGCCCTTATTTGCATCAGAGCGTGTAGGCGTATACGCTCAAACTCATCCTGTATGTCGTATGACAATATCACGCTATCGACAAGCTGCACCTTGTCCATTGTTGCGATATTTGCATCTGTTAGATCGTCTATGGTCTTGATTTCCAAGTTTTCACCACGCTTTCGCGGTTTTATAGTAGGGTATCGATCTCAAATTGTACTTCTGGCAACCTGCGTATCGCCTCACAGAACCGATCATCCCATTCATCGTCAACGCTCTGAGGCGCGTATAGCACGGCATTTCGTTCGAGGCGGGCGTACTCATCCCAAAGTGAATCGTAAAGCCGCTCATGGGCGATACGGCTCGCCTGTTCCGCCTCCCGCCTCATTGTGATCTCGCGTAGCTTACTTTCGGCGTCGCGCTGTTCCCTTAAGGTCAGGCGGCGGTCGAGCGGCAAGCTAAGAGAGAAGTCATCGTTCAATCGGCTCATGGCATCACTGAGCGATATATCAAAAAACTTCCGCGTGAAATCCAACACATCGCCGTACCATCCGCATCCAAAGCATCGGCCATATTCGCCTTTGTCCTTAAGAGAGCCAGTCTTTTCGGAATGGAATGGACATATTGCATATCCTGTATGGCTAAATGATAGACCGTACCGTTCTGCCACTTGCCTAAAGGTCACGCGTTCCTTGATGGTTTCCGCAAGGTAGACTGTGGTATTCACGGCTGCTCGTCGCTTCCCGCAATCTCCCCTGCCAGCGCGATATATCCCGCCGCGTCTATAAAATTATCGTCCTTGTGGTTGCCAGACACTTCGCGGCCAATTTTCATGAGAGCGAGCATAGTTAAAACGGTTTGGGGAGAAAAAACAAAGCCGGTGATCTGCTTGCTGTCGCTATCATAGATTGGCCCATAACGCTTTGCAAAGCCTTCGAAGATATAGTCGCCCCACATTTTACCCACAACCTTATATATCTGCGCGGCATCCCCGTATTGCTCCTGACGGTCGCCCGTGATAAGGCTTTTTGCCGTGTCAAGGATTTCAGCCCGGTTCATAAATTTACCTCCTTAAGGAATAAATTTTTATCATCAACGTAATAATCTGCCGATATTTTTCTGCAATCACCGCCATATTGTTTAATCCGCTCGGCAAGGTTGGCGTTGTAGGCATCGAATACCAGCCCGCGTGCCATGCACCAACGTTTTGCGTCCTCAAGGTATTTCCCTTCGCGGCAAGTATTTAGTATCAGTTTATGTCCACAAGCGCGAAGGTTAACGAAGTGGTTGATAACCGCCATGTGCGGCGCACCGATCTCAGGCCATGCTTCTTCACAAAGCAGCCCGTCAAAGTCTACTGCATAAATGCTCATGCGTGCCGTCCTTTCACCGCTTTTTGCCTGTACGTTCTGATCTCCTGCAAATCCTCGACCTTACGGGTTTTTCCAAGAACCTCCCTGAGAAGATTAAGCATGTTGCGGCCTTTCTCGCCTTGTAAGAAAGTAACAATCGGTTCGTTGCTTTGTACTGTGTCCTTGTGTACCCTACGTTGCTTCCTAACCTTTTGAAGCCTCGTAGCAAGCCGGTTACGCTCGTTCTTATTTATAGGGTCAAGTTCAAGGCTGTGAAGAATGTCTTGTGTTTCTTTATCTAGAAGTCCTACTTGGTCATATGCCCACTTGTAATCTTTTTCGGCCTGCTCGAAAGAAGCAAGGATGGTTCTTATGTCTTGGGCGAGCATGTCTGTTCCCCTTTCTTGAGCACGATTTTTCCACTCCAGAATGGCGCAAAAAAGACCGCGAAAATTGTGCTTAGTATCTTTCCGCATATCATTGTGACTTCACCGCAATTGTCACAGATTTTCACTTTAAAGCAAGGAAGAATAACATAGCCATCGTAAAAATCCTTTGTGAAGCGATGGGCACAAGGTTCTACCGACCATTCTTCCGTGTAAGGTGTCCACATGCTACGTTTCCTCCTTCACCGGCTGTTGGAGCCAGTCAGTCCAGTTGCCGGTAACTTTCCACGGACCCGTAATTTCCTGCCCTATACCATCCTTGAGGCCGTCTGAGTATACGGAATACAGCAATTCGCCCAACTTCTCGTCGCTCATGCTCCGTATGCGGTCGGCGTTGGTTTTTGGGTCAGAATCCAGCCCATAAGAGGCTCGCAATGCAGCACACGAAGAGCCGCGATAATTTACGGTGCATTTTGCATAGGCTGGACAGCTATTGCATCCTGAATTACTCATACTTCCTCCCTTACTAACTGTTGAAGCCAGTCAAGTTTACAGGCGTAACAATCTAAAAATTGTTCACAGCGTTCTGGAATGTCGTCGTCAAGGTCAGATAGGCAAAATGGCGTTTTTAGCAAACTGAACTGCGACAAATCTTTATCTACCATGCCGCGTATGCGGTCGGCGTTGGTAGGAGGAACATTAAAGCATTCGAAATCGTCACAATAGCCGCAACCTTTTGCGATCTGTTGGTGCGCATAATCACGATGTAGCACACATGCAACCGGCTCAAGGTTGTCACCATCGCTTGCGATCTCATGAACCGCAGACTTACAGAAGTCGCAGCACGGTTGGCACTCGCCGCTACACTTTTTCATACTTCCTCCCCATCCATCTTAGCCCCGCAGTTGGGGCAGAATCGCGGTTCTCTTGGATGATCTACGTTTGCATTTTCTTTGCAATGCGTACATCTTGATTCGTAATCGTTTACAAATTCCCACCGCCCATGCTTAAATGGGTCGATGGTGGGCCACGCCCTCACCGCTCGGATTGCCGTCCAAAATGCAGCATATGCGGATTTTGTGTCAGCGCGCCCAGTGCACTCCGCGAGCTTATCTTCCAGCGCTACCGCATCAATCAGTCTTTGTTCGCTCATACTTCCTCCTTCGGCTTGGAGCGGTAGGCAAGCCATGTTTTGCCGTAGTCCTCGAAATCGAAATCCGTATGCATCAGATCGGCTGTTTCGCTTCGCCAGATGCGTACCCATGATTTTCGTACCATACCCCATTCCGGTTTGCCGTCTCTTGCATCACAAATCCATTCATGCAAGTTTATAGGGACAACCCACACCGGTTCCCCATCCATCCCCCGCAGCTCGTCCAGCGTGAGCGGCCTGTTCTCCTGCTGGGCGCGGCGATATTCGGCGAGTTCGGTTAAAAGCGCACGCAATTCCCGGCAAGAGAAAATGCCATGAGGGCTACCGTTATCCGTTTTCCCGATGTTTTTTTCTAAAATCGCGTCCAATAACTTATCCATCCTGCTTTACCTCCAATCTGCGACCGCACATGGGGCAGAAGTTAGGTGTTGTTCCGATCATCCCACGAGTAGGATACTTCTGTATCGCGACGTATGCGTTTGATGGCCCATTGCAATACTCGCACCCCTTCTCCCGCTCTGCCTGTTCGCGGAGGGCGGCAAGGGCGGTTAGGAACGCAGGTTCAATCACGGCGTATGCTGGTGTACGCATGTGCTCCGCTAACGGATTTTCAAGCGAAATTTCAAACGCTTTTATGGACTTTTCAATCTCGTTCATCGGTATGCCCTCCTTCCGCAAGCGCCGCCTCTGCCTCGGCTTTTGAGCGTCGCTCTGATTCATAAAATATGCCTGCCCCAAACGCCATAGCTGCTACTTCTTCAATAACAGCCTGCGCCTCGTAATACCACGACGTACTGTTTGGTATAGCGCCCGTAACGTCATTCCATTGGTCGAAAATATCGACGGCATCAGACTTCACGAACATAGGCTGGTGCGCTTCCTTCGGCACCACGATGATATGTCCGTCACGATCGGCGACGCAGATGGTTTCAAGGCGGTCGCGGTCGATTCCGTCGATAATATCCCGCACTTCCGCATATTTCTCCATTGCATTCATCGGTATATGGACCTCGTCTGCGGTGATCGTGGCAGAGCATCCTTTTTTCAAAGAATAACGTAAAGTATCAACAATTGCTTGTTCCCATTTATTTAACACGGCTATCTCCTTTCTCCGGCACGGCGGGAAGCGGCATCCAGTGGGTTGGGGTTTCGCCATAGCCCCAGTAGCATTCATCAAACAGCATTCCGGCACCAACTTCGACACCATCGTAAATCAGCACCGTTTCCAACACGTTGGGTTCGCGCTCCGTTACGGGTATCCACCGTTGCGCCGCGGACAGCCTGTCGATCTCGGCCTGTTGAGCGGCGATGATATCCAACGCCCAAGGCAAATCTTCGCGGGCGTGGGCAATGAACTCCGCATTTGGGTGATTTAAAAAATCAAAAAAACTAAACTTCCGCTCCTTCTTTTGAGCACGGGTAAACAGTTTATCAACCCTTGTCATTAATCCATTATGCGGAAAATATGGAGCTCCGCCCGAGCGACCATATCTACCAAAAGACATGGCGACTTTTTCGCTGCCCGCCAAATATACGTCCTTCAAACATCCCGTCCACATTTTCCACTTCCACGGCCCCGGCGTTGCCGCATCGCACCGTGCGCGAATCTCGGATATGCGGTCGTTATTCATGGCGCACCATCCTTTCGACGCGTGCTCCCGTGCAAAAATCTGAAAATGTTGTGTCGGGTCGAATATAGTCTCTAAAATGTTTGTATGCTTTCTTTTTAGCATTTCCGACACCATACGCGCGAACACAACCACTCCATCCGCTGTATCTTACATAATACAGCCGCTTTCTTGGGAACGTACGCGTGAACCAATGGCGCACTCGCTGAAACATGTTTTTCATTTCTGTCCACCCTCCCCGGCCTGCGTGGCTACATGAATGTGCTCATATCCTTTTTCCAGAAAATGATTGTGGTCCCTGCGCGCAATGTGAAACGACCACGCCGGGCAGCTTCGCTTGCGTTGTGAATATTCCATCCACCAGCCCACACACGGCTCGCCGTCCTCATTTATGCCCGCGCGGTGGACCACAAAACAATCGCCAATCGCAAGCACGTAATCCCCGCTGGCATAGCCGATCTGCTCTTTTGCCATTTCGATGGCCTGTTCCCGCGTGTATCGTTCTTTTGAAACGGCCAAAGAATCGTATCCACCGCAAAAAATATCAAACGTAAACTTACTCATCTACTTTCCTCCCCGGCCTTTGGGGGCCGACTCATCATTCCTGCGATTTTCTCCATTATTTCGTCGTAACAAGCCTCGCAACAGTCTGCACTCGTGTTTTCGAGGGATGAGTATTTTCGGTGCGAACCTGGCTGCGATATGCCGTGAACCGTTAAAACATCATCGCAATATTTATCACAAATATCGCACTTATAGGCTTTCATTCCGCCTCTCCTTTCCCGGCCTCCACAGGCTCATAGGTCATTTCGAAAACATCAGGCTTACAGGGATAGAACTCGCCTTTTACCCCACGGATAATATAATCTCCGATACTGGCAACATGCTCGCCCTCAAGCGTGGGAATAATAAGCTGTCCATTATGGGCGAAAGCTTCCGGACAAAATAGCCTTGCGTTGCTTGGATCACCATTGTATTGTTCTGCCTCGATCGCAACGGGCTTCTTGCGGTATTTCTTTGGATTAAGCATTTTGTACCTCCATAAGCTCGGGGTTGTCGTGGATGTTGCCGATGACCGTCCATATCTCGGTATCATGCTTTCCGAGGTAGTTGTGGGTTATCGGGAACGTTTTTCTTCCGTCGTTGGAACGGACAAAATAGAAGCCTGTAATTTCGACCTCGTTTTCAAAAATCTGACGGCGTACCGGGCCGAACTCACAAGTGATGGTTATCTCCTCGAAGTCGGCTGTGACGAGTTTGATCACATCACCCTCGTAAATCTCCACACCCGCCTTGTCCTTTAGGCCTGTATACTGCCCGACCGTGGCGGGGTCAACCTGATAGGCAATATTGAAGAAAATCCTATGCTCTTGCGATACCCCGTCGTCTCCTGTGTCATAATCTAGGATATAGGCGCTCCCTTCTACTTGTCGCAGATCGCCATACGCCCACTCGCCGTTATCCAACCGCTTACCACGGAATTTAATCTCACGCATCGGTGTGTTCCTCCCTCATAGCGTCGATCATTTTCACAGTAGCATCTAAAAGTATCGCTTGCGTTATGGCGTAAGCCCTTCGTTTCGGTAAGCCCTTTTTCATAACGGCATCAAGCATAACGAGGATTGTCCCAGATAGGCCCGCAGCGGCATCGCGTATGTCAGCGTTCATTGGTTCATTCCCCTTTCTGCGGCCTCCCGCAACCCCAAGTAAGCCATTAGCCGTTGTAGCCGTCCAAGACGAGGTAATGAGGTAGGTCAATGTTGTTTCCCATTTCGAATTTTTCATTTAATCCGTCCACGCGGATATTGCCGTTCGGCTGCGCCTTTTTGCAAATGAAAACGGTATTGTTGCGAATTTCCCCGTAACAGTCCTCGGTGGAAAGGACATATTCTCCAACCTTCGCGGGGCGGTGGACGAGGGGAACGAGGCAGGAAGCTAAGTTGCGATCACCCTTTTGCCATTCTTCGTAATTGTTAAAATACCAGCACTCATGGCCGTTATCGTAATTCAGCTGGTGCCCGTCGAAAGTGTATACTTTGCCTTTAGTCAAGTACCCGCTATCGTCCTTCGTGCAGTACAGTTTGATAGGCTCCTGCACAGATTTCTCGGAGGGCTTCGACGGTGTAACGGGCAACCTGTCCATAAGCCTGTCATACGCGAGGTTCGCGCCGACCGCGAAATCAAACGTATCGCTCGCGGCACAGGCAGCCGTGGCGCTCTTGACTACCTTCTTACCGTCGTATAGGCGGGCGGTGGTGGTTGTGCCATTGGTGGTGATGAGGATTTTATGTTCATCATCTACACGCTCAAACGTATACCATCTTGACAATCTCCAATTGTGGTGGTTTTCGCCATTTACGATGTCGCGATAGGTATGGCCCCTGTCATTTTTGAGCGTGTCATTTTCCCACTCATATACATTACCCAATGTAAAATAGCGCTCTCCTGTATTAAATCCAATGCACCTTACCTTAAACTTGCTCATGATGTTTCCCCTTTCTTTAATGCCTTTCTGGCATGTTTAATGAATAGAAACTTACTCCTTCACGCCATAAGCCGCCGCGATCTTTCGCATAAACTCCTGCGTCACGGTCTTGCGGATGGAATCGGCATTGGCGAGTTCGGGATGCTCAAACGCCACGATGGGCTTGAGTGGGATGTACGCGCCGTGAGCAAGGGCGACGTCTTTAGCCCCGTCGCCGCTGAATACGGCGGTTGTGGTCTTGCCGTAAGCGAGGCCGTGCATTGTCTGGCAAAGAACACCCTGCCCCTTATGGATGAAAGGCACAAGCTCGTCGGGGATGTAGAACGCAAAGGTCTTATTGCTGTTACTGTGCTTAACCAAAACGATATTCATAGTGCGCTCCTTTCGTGTCGTGCGGTTATGCGATATTGCCGCGTTTCAGCGCTTCCCTTGCGGCATAAAACAAGATTCCGTGGATGATCTGCCCTGTTTCGGTGGGCTTGCAGAAAATGATTGTGATATTGAACCGAACCTGCCATGCCAGCAGGGATGCTATAAGGCTCTTGGGTTCCAGCTTGCTTTTGTAGTTGTGAAGCAGAATGTCAGACCACGAGGCATTTTCAATAAGAAGAAAAACTTTTAGCCCATCCGCCTTGGCGCGCGTAAATTCATCCTCAAAGCGCTGTCGGCTTATGGTGAAGTTTCCCGCGATTTCGTCAAGGTTCGCCTTGCGCTCCACGACCACATCTTGTTCTAGCGTCATTTCGCCTATCATGGCGCTGTAATCGCCCGTATCGAGCTTGCGGGTGGTGTGGGCTACCTTGTGTTTATCAAAGTAGCCCGTTACATGCCCGTTTACCTGCTCCCTGCTGTCCGTGATGATTTCCAGTTCCTTGAGCAGGTCGTTAATTTCTCGTTCTGCATAATGTCGCTTCATATTCTAAAACGGCAAAGGCTCGTCCGTTTCCTCCATATTGTCAAAGCTTGTTACGGTTTGACGCTCCGGCATTTCCCCAACCCATGCGGGGAGTTTTTCTGCGCGTTTTTCGTCAAGGAAGTAATGAACCTTGAGATAGCCGTTTTCGTCCTCTTTGAGCCTTGCTGCGCCTACGCAGCCAACCCAACCAAGAAAATTGAAGTCGCCCTCCGCAATCTGCGGAAAAGCGTCAAACAGGGAGGTCATATTGCGATTGAAATAATCGCCCTCCACAATGTAGTGCTGAATCTTGATGTTACTGCCATTAGGCTGAACAGTAACAACGATCATCCGCTTACCCGACTTCGACGTGGTTTCTTGCACGTCAACGATGGCAACCCTGTAATCTCCCGCCGCAAGGCGTGAACCTGCTTCGCGGGCATAATCCCAATTAGACATTTCTTTTCCTCCTTAGATTTTCAGCTTTTTAGCGAGTTTTCTGATTTCGGCAGCATACTGCTTCGGTGTCAGGTTTTTTCGCTGCAACTCCCTTTTTGCCGCCTCGTAGTCCTGCATGGTTGCCATTGTCGCTACGCTCCTTTACGATTCGGTTAAAAATCACTTCCCCATCCAGCGTGCCGAGAAGCAAGCCACCCCACTCACCGAGAAAAAAACAGCGCAGTTCATCGAATGAGCATGGATACGCCATCTTGCGGCCTTTCAGCACGCCGCGAAGATCGTTGGCGGCCTGTGCGCATATTGCCTCGCGAAGAAGGTCGTAGCCGTCAATGTTTTCGACGGTAATGGTTTCAGGCATTGTCAATCTCCCTCGCCATCCTGCGCCATTTCTGACGGCAGTTTGCCTCGTCGCGGTGCGTCCAAAGCCACTTAATGCAACGAAGATAATATTTAATCATGTGACCGCTCCTTTAATACTTTGATTTCCAGTTGTTGCAGTAGGTTTGAACGAGGTTTTGCTTGTCGAGGAAACCCATGAAGTGCCCTATGATTCGCTCGATCGGCTCCGTTTCGTCGGGGCGGTAGGTTTCCGTGTAGACGTACTTGCCGTCACAAATCTTATATTGGAACGCATACGCTTCGGGAACGAGCGCGAAGTACATGGGGTGTTGCGGAGAATCAAGGTACTTGTTTATGCGGTACGTTCCGCTGTACTTCGTGTCATAGATGATTCCGGCCTTGAGGTAATCCAACTTTCCGTAAAGCACAAACGGGACTCCTTCAACCGTAATATCCTTGGATACAGCCGCCTGTTGCTGCGCCCCGTGGAGCGCCGGGTAAAGCACCATAATGGGCTTGTACCATTCATGTTCAGGCTCAATTTCTGCGCCGTTCAGCGTGGCGTTCAGCACGTTTTCAAAGCGGATACCCTCAAGCATGGCCTTGGTTTGCTGGATAGGCTCTTTGCGGAGCGTTTTCAAGAAGTCCTCAAAACCGTTTTCGAGTTTATACGACCATAGCCATGACGAGAGGAGTGATTGCGTCAAAAGGTATTTACTCGGCTTTGGCGACATAGGCTTTCACCTTCGCGTCATAGGTATAGCCAAGTTCCTTTACCCTCGCCTTAAATGCTGCCTCAAGTTCTTTTTGGCTCGTCAAGGCGTGTTTCATCTTGCGAATGTCGTCAAGGACGGGCAAAGCCTTTTCGGGCGCATCAACGGTTTCCAACAGCGCATTGCCCATCGTCATGGCGCATTCATAAGCTTCTTGTTGTGGCTTGAGATAGGCACTTTCGGCGGCAATGTTCGCTTTAACCTGAGCAAACAGCTTCATCAGAAAATCGTTTGGCTCTCCGTCTTTCAATTCGGGAACCTTGACAAGCCCTTTGATGCCGTAAGCGCTCTTAGCGTTGTAGTTCATCGTGGGCGTGAAGCCAAGATACCGTTCGCCGTTGATGATGTGCATATATGCTCCAAGGTCAGCAGGCTGCCAAACAAGCGTTTTTGCGCTACCCTCACATACAAGGTCGTAGAACACAGTTTCGTCCTGCTTGTCCTTCGTGACGTGGAACAGGTAGATCACATTGAAGTTCTTGCGGAGGTCTGCGGAGAGCCGCAAAAACTCGGCCTTTACAAAGCCAAACCCCTGTTGAGAGAACCCGCCAGATTTTTTGTTGGCTGTCGGTTCGTTGCGCATGGCCCAATTTTTGAGCATATCGATGAGGGAACCTCCCGTATCGACCACAACGGTCTTGTAGCTCCCCGTGTAGGCCTTAACGTCCTCAAGCAACTCCTCATAGGTCTTGCAGATGCTTGTATCCTTGCGGTGTTCGGGTTTAACGCGAGCCATACCTTCGTCCGCATCAATCAGCACCACATCGGGCGCAGATAGAGCGAGAGTGGTCTTACCTACGCCGGGTAGACCGTTGAGAATCATAATGATGTTCTTTTCGCTAAAATCCATGTTTTCGGGCTTTACGATAGCCATTTTTGTTTTCTTCCCCTTTCTTTTTTATGGGCCTATTTTTTAGGCCGTAAGACTTTGAAAAACCTCATAAACCGCATTATCCCCTTGCGCTTCCGCATAGGTACGGAGTTTCTTAAGGGCTTCAGCGTAGCAATCCGAGCACATGCCGTTGATCTCGCTCATTTCGCCGTCCTGTCCTTCTCGATCGCAATACCTACAAGGGGAAATGGTTTTGGGGCAATCATCTGCGTCGTCAACATCCTGCGCTTCGTACCCCGCTCGGTTGCGCCCGTAAGGCCTGTCCAATACCATTCTGTTTTCAACCGAAAAATCGTTCATGCGCTCTCTCCCCGATGCCAAAGCTCCCAAAACATCTTGAAACGCCCGACCACTCGCATTGCGCATTGCTGTGCGCGTTTGTCCGAAAAGCCACAAACCGTGCCGATCTCGTTGTAGCCATAGCCCTCGATGTAATGCATGATGAAACAGATTTTGTCGTTGTCGCTCGTGCCGAGAAGTGCTGCCTTAAGGGTCTTGCGTACATCCATTTGCAAGTCAACATCTTGTTCAGTAGCCTCATGCGCAAGGGTGTCATCAAACGGCAGGATATAGTCACAATGCCGCTTAAGGCTAAAGCACTTGTTCTGCCCGCGCACGAATCTTGTAAAAATTGCGCGACACGCATAGGTGGAAAACTTACCACGTTCAGGTTTGTACGTCCTTGCTGCATCCATAAGGCCAACGTGCGCCTGTGATAGTAGTTCGTCGGCGCTCAACATCGGAAACAGCGACGTCCACCGCTTTACACAGTAAGGGGCAAGACGGTAATTATCTGTGATAAGCTTGTCCTGAGCGGTTGTCATGGTGCTTCCTCCTTTTGGGTTTTTCAGCAAGCATCAGCGTCCCAATGATTGCGAAGGGTAACGCGAATGTGAATAGGATGCCGTACCAGTTTGTGATGGTCATGGTGCGAGCTCCTCCTTTCGGGCTTGTCCGACGTAGCGGCGCGGTCATTCCACATCGGCCTCGCTGTCGTTGTTCGCATCTTCTCCGTCCTTAAGCGTGAACGTCAGTTCTGCGCCAATTTGGTTGCCGTATATTTCTGCCAAAAGGTTAAGCGTGAATTGCTGTTGTTCGCGGGTAAGTACCATGTCTATCACCTCGGTAGAAAATATGCGACATCGTGATTGTCCTAGGCCTTTCACGTTTGAAACATGGATTTTCCTTTTGCTGCCGTTGTGTTGTATGATTTTCCGTGGTATTGTTTTATTGCATCTGCCCCGCGCTTGCTGATTTCCGATTTTTCGAGCGCCGGAGCGCCTACGAGCGCCAGAGCGCCATCTTCACAGTAAGGTGGTGTTGCTGATGACGATTCATGACGTGCTCTTGCTTGTTGCATCTGTCCTGAACCTGATTTCCGCGATTCTTAGATTCCGAAATAAATAGCATTCTGCGGGGCGGATGCAAATTACTCATGATGTTGAATTACATTTAGCTCTTGGCCCGCTTCATATCTGTCAGCTAACAGCTCGTCCACGGTCACGCCGAAAAAATCTGCGACTTTTTTGAGCTTGTCAATTGACGGCGACGACGTAGCCCAGCTAGAAACAGTTCTATTTCCAAAGCCGAGTTGTCGTTCAAGTGCATAGATAGAAATTTCTTTTTCTACGCACTTTGCGCGAATATTGTCCAGTATCAAGCTATCACCCCCATATATAGTGGATTGACGAGTTAGAGAAAATATTCTATAATTGGCTTGTGGAGACAATCGAATATCCCCTCTAACGCGCCGATGTCCAGAGAATTGTTTCTCTATACAGATGATATCAGAGAATCATTTCTATGTCAACGGCTTTTAGAGAAATATTTCTATATTCGATTTGCAATGGGATGACAACAATAAAAGACCGTATAAAAGCGCTGGCTGATGCCCGAGGAATCGCTTTGGCGAAGCTTGATGCGGAACTCGGTTTCGGCAACGGCACGATAGGGAAGTGGGATAGATATGCTCCATCATCGGATAAACTTCAAAAGGTCGCGAATTATTTTGAAGTGTCCACCGACTATCTCCTCGGTAGGGAGAGTGAAGATACCGACGAAATCATGGAATTGCGTGAACAACTTCGCCGTCAACCCGGCATGCGTATCCTATTTGACGCTTCAAAGAGTGCCACTAAAGAGCAGCTAGAATCTGTTGCGGAGATGATAAAGAAATGGAGCAAGTCATAATTCGCTTGATCGATCTGCCGACTTCCGTCCACGGTTTTACGGTGGTAGATGCAGATGGAAATTACAATGTGTATCTTAATTCTAACGGCGATTTAGAAAGTGCGTTCGCGCACGAAATGCAGCATATCTTAGATAATGATTTTTACAACAGCGAGGACATACGTGTTATAGAGGATACGAATTGATAGTTTTGATGAAGATATAGGCCATTGCGAAATGATTCATTTCAGAAGAAACGATTTGACAAACAAGAAGTCGGTTTCATAGATAGAAAATCATTAGAACTTAGCGCAGGAGGATTAGGGAATAATAATGAACATTCAGCACGTCGGTCTATATATCCGCGTATCCACCGAGGAACAAGCGGTATACGGGCTTTCTATCGAGGCACAAATAGCCGCGCTGGATGAATGGTCTCAAAAAGAGCGCGTTAAGGTAGTTGACCACTATATTGATGCTGGTCTTTCCGCGCGCAAACCGGCAATAAAGAGACCTGAGCTTCAACGGCTCTTGCGTGATGTAGAAGCAGGTAAAATCGATCTTGTTGTGTTTACAAAGCTTGACCGATGGTTCCGTAGCGTAGGCGAATATTACAAGGTGCAAGAGGTTTTAGAGAAGCATAACGTAAACTGGAAAACCATCCACGAGGACTATGATACGTTGTCCGCAGCGGGGCGGCTTAAAATTAACATCATGCTCGCGGTGGCGCAGGATGAAGCAGACCGAACAAGCGAACGCATTAAGGCTGTATTTGATCGCAAGAAGGAACGTTGCGAACCAGTAAGCGGCAATGCACCGCTTGGGTATGTTGTCGCGGATAAAAAGCTGATAATCGACCAGAAAAAAGTACCGATGGTTAAAGATATGTTTCGAGCGTTTGTTGCCCTTCGCTCCGTAAGCGCGACGCAAAGGTATATGCGCATCAACCATAACTTGAATTATGATATATCAACCGTGAAAAGATTATTGCAGAACAAAAAGTATACCGGCATTGCTTATGGCATAGACGGCTTCTGCGAACCACTTATAGACCGTGCAACGTTCAACCTTGTGCAAGAAATAATAGCCGAGCGGGCACAGCGAAACGCTTACGGCCCAGCAGGACGAGTATATATCTTTAAGGGGCTTATATCCTGTGCGAAGTGTGGCCACATTATGACGGCTTGTGTGTGCAAGGGGCATTATTATTATCGTTGCACCCGGCGCGCGACTGTTGGAGATTGCGCGTTTGACAGATACATTCGCGAGGACGAAATAGAGCAGTATTTGCTGGAAAACATAATTAAAGAGTGCAATGCTTACAATATCACAGCAAGAAGCAAGAACCATAAGCCTAGGATTGACGAATCGGCAATCAAGCGAAAGATGGAAAAATTGAAAGACCTTTATATATCTGATTTAATCCTTCGCGACGATTATGAGCGTGATTTTATTGCCCTTAAGGCCGCGCTAGACGAGGCACAAGCCATGCCGACTGCTGTACCCGTACAAATTGACACGGAGGCAATCCGAGCTGCTATGTCGGTCTACGGCAAGCTTGACAGGCCGCATAAGAAAGAGTTTTGGAGCAAGCAAATTAG
Organism: Bacillota bacterium; assembly: GCA_023400985.1. Taxonomy (GTDB): domain Bacteria; phylum Bacillota; class Clostridia; order Christensenellales; family CAG-138; genus UBA7707. Next base: position 133,465 of record JAEXEN010000032.1, on the reverse strand, counting down.
CAACATCACAATTCGCCCTGATTTAAGCATTTCTTTTATCCTCCGTAATACATAATCGGACTGACCGCCAGGACGTCCTCCAATGATGGTCTTGCCCGCGAGGCTCTCAAACTTGAAATCTGCCTCGCTCTGCCTCCCCACGAGGAATGAGCCGTCCCGCTTGGTGAGCTGCGCGATGATGATGGGATGTTCCTCTTTTCCCTCGTTCACCACGTAAACGCCCGTTTCCGGCCCCATAAGCGCCACTTGCGCGTCGCCCGACAGAAGCGCCGTCATGCTTTTATCGCTGCCGCCGCCCGTCACGATGGTGAGTTCGATCCCCTCGTCCGCAAAATACCCGAGCGTCACGGCAACGTAGAGCGGCGCGTAAAACACCGAACGCGTCACCTCGTTGAGCGTGACTGCCCTCAACGCACGCTCCTGCGCACAGCCGCCGAAAAGCGCCGCGACGAACAGAACCGCCATTAGCAGCGTTAGTGCTTTTTTCATCCTATCCCCTCCAAATTTGATTCGTCTCAGATTGCTTTATAGTATTCAGAGAGCCAAAGAGTGTGAAAAGAGCGATGTTTTTGCATAGCATCGCACGCCGGGCTCCAGTGCCGCCGCGGGCAAACATGCCTCACGGCAGCGCCGTACTTGCGCAGCGTGCGATGCAAAGGGAAAATTCCTTAAATCTTTTTTCCTTCTCCGTTACAGGATGAAAATCGCAACGATCACGGTCGCCGCCATGCCGCAGAGCACGGGGATAAGGTTTTTACGCGCAAGCTCCTGCGCGCTCACGCCGCAGATAGCCGCCACGGGGATGACCGCCCACGGGATGATGGTGCCGCCGTCCGCCCAAACGGTTAGTATCTGTCCGAGCGCCGTAAGCCCCGCAATGTTGACCTTAATGATCTGCGAGAAGGTATAGGCGAGCGTACCCACGATAGGCAACCCTGAAAATCCCGAGCCGTCAAGGCCCGTGATGATGGAGACGGCCGTCTGGGTAGCGATCGCAGTGAATTTCGACATTTGCACGTGGTCCGCGATATATAGGCTTATGTCGTTAAGTATGGCAGGCGCGCCTTCACCGAGCACGGCCACAGCGCCGTTCTGGTTGCCTATGAAGAAAAAACCGCCGATAAACAGCACCGGCACAAACACCCTCATGCCAAAACCAAAGCCGTCTTTGAGGTAATCCCCCACCTTATCAAGGGCTTCCTTAGGCTTGAACATCAAAAGCGTCATGAGGAGCGTAAGAACCACGGCCGTGCCGCCCACGAGCGCCGTCGCGTCGCCGCCGGCGAGTTTAAACACAAGCATGCCTGCGATATCCGCCAAAAACGCCGCGGGCACGAGGATAGCCACGATCCTTGCTAGCTTCTTTTTGCCCTCGATCACGGGAACATGCTCCACGGTAATGCGTTCCGTCTGCGCGGCGCCCTTCTTTTTTTGCTCCCGCAGCATCATGAAAAACGCCACGGCGACCGTAACGACGGCCATCGTTACCCAAAGCGGCACGGATGCCGCCATCACCTCCGGCGCGGTGATTCCGGCGCCCTTTGCGGAAATCGAAGGCGCGCCCTGAATGAAGAAATCGCTCGAAAGCGCAATGCCGTGGCCGAACAGGTTCATCGCAACCGCTACGTACATTGGCGAAAGGCCCGCCTGCACCGCCGCGGGTAAAAGCACCGCTCCCACAAGCGCCGTCGCGGGGCTCGGCCAAACGAGGTAGGAAATAACCATCATCGTAAGGCCCACAGCAAAAAAAGCGATGTTTTTGTTGACCATCACCTTTTTGATGGGCGACATCATGATCGAATCCGCGCCAAGCTCCTGCAGCGCCTTGGACATGGCTACCACAAGCGATATGGTCACGATGATACCCCAAAATTCCGTTCCCGCATAGATCACCGCATTGAAAATAGCCTGCAACGCGGAAACCACGTTTCCGAACCGTATCAACCCTATCACGAAGATGCCGATGATACAGGGTATGATGATGTCTTTTTTCATCAGCATGATACCCAAGATCGCCACCACCATCGCAATATATACAATGTGTAAGGTTGTGAGAACCACGAATTTCCCCCCCAAGCCGTTAGCCGGCCGCGTATAATCCGAACTCGCCTAAGCGCCATGATTTGGACGCTTTCTGCGTTGTCGTCAGTTGGAATAGCACCACTATGCCGCCTTCCTCCGCCTTGAAATCGCCTTAAATCGTGGCGTTTAGGTCCGAAGGAGCCGCCTGTGCGCAAAGGCCACCAGAGCGCGGCGAGGCTGAGAAAACATAGCGGGCCTACGGTGAGCAGCCTCAACAAAGCTATGGCGGCCTTTGCGCGCAGGCGGCCGGGTTCAGATTATACACGGCCGGCTATGGATTATGATATGACACACGCACCCAAGCGGTGCTCACAGGAGGGCTTTGATGAAACTTTATTCCTTCAATTTCGTACTATATAGCACGCGCATGCTGTCACATACAAACATGGAAACGAAAGGAGGCGGCCTTATGGTCTACGTGGACGGAACGCAGGCCGACCTTATCCCCTTACTCAACAGCTTCCCGCGAGGAAGCATGGAGCGCGACATTCTCAAGGATATGGAAGAAAGCAGGGAGGCATTCCGCTTTCGCACGGAGGATGAATTAAAGTTTGAACTTACCTTTCGTGCCAACACGGTGAACTCGGCGAGAAGTTTAAATGGCAGCGGCATGGATTTTTCCACATTCAAGGACTCCCGTTGCAATACGGCATATTGGGAGCGCAAGGAAAACGGCGGATTTTTGCTGCGAGGCGGCGTATCCCCCGCGAGTGCGATCCGGGATATCTTCCAAAACGGACGCAAATATGCCACAGAATGCGCCACGGCCATGGTCATCGTTTTTTACGGCGCATTGGTCCGTTCCTACGGCGACGCGCTGTTCAACAGCACTTTCCCGAGAATTTACCTGATGAATTGGATCAGGCTCGACCCGCTTTTGAAGGACATTGGGATCCCCCATAAAACGCCGAAACTTCTCTTAGGCGACCGTGGCTATTTCAGCAACCCCGATTTTGACCCGGAGACACCCGAATGGCAGGGTGAAAACGTGATCGTGCTGCCTAACGCCCTGTATTACGGGCACGGAATCGGCATCACGACGGCGGACAATATCATCGCCGCGCTCAACGAAAACCGCAAAGAGGGCGCGACTCAGACCGCCTACCAGCAAGACAGCGCCGCGAGGCCGGACTTTAGCGAGCTTTACAGGCGCTACGCGGCCGCCACCTCCGTGCAAACCGCCGCTTCGCTTGTTTGGCCGGCATTTCCTGCGGAGCGAAGAAGGGTTTTCGCGATGCGGTAGGACGGAACGTACAACCGAATGAATGATGAATATTGCATCGTAAAAAATGGATGAAAGGCGTGCCGAAACAGAAAGCTGTTAAGGCACGCCTTTTGATTTATCATTCTTCCTTTGTATATTCTGTTATAATAAAAGCAAAGTTAAAAGTTTATGAGGGGGCAACGATGAAACGATCTGCCGGTTCTAAATTTACGCTGTTTACGGAAAATACGGCTTTGCTGCGCGGCGCTTACCGCTGGCAGAATGCCATGATCTTGCGCCTCTGTGCGTTTTTATATACCGCACACGGCCAAGCGGCCGACCTTGACGGCTTTGCGGAGAGCCGCGCGCTCATCAAAAAGGATACGGGACCTTTTTCCATGTTCCGAAGCTCCTCCGTATTGAGCGCAGCGGCGTTTGTAGCGCTTGCACCAGACAGGGAGGAATGTTTTAAGAAAACGCTCGCCTATTATAACGCCTTCAAAGAAAACCGCTTTTCCGCTTCGGAATTTCTTGCGCTTGCGGCCTGCCAATGCGCGCAATATGCACCGGAAGGAAGCGCTTCCGCCATTGCCGCGCGCGCTCGCGCATTTTACGTTGGTCTGCGGCAGGCGCATTGGTTTTTGACCGGCCATGACGACGTGATATTTGCCGCGATGCTCGCGCTTTCCCCGCTTGACGTTGAAGAAGGGGTGATGCGCATAGAGGAAAATTATTGTTTTTTCAAGCCCGTGTTCCACGCCGGAGCGGGCGTACAGGCGCTTTCGCAGACGCTTGTAATATCCGGCGCGCAATACGCCGCGCGCGAACGCGTGCTTGTGCTCTACGAGGCATTCCGGGAAAAGAAGCTGCGCTTTGACCGGCAATACTGCATTTCCGCGCTGGGCGTGCTTGCCCTTCTTCCCATGGGCACAGACGAGATCGTAGAGCAGGTCGCCAGGATCTTCGAGCGTTTGCGTACCGCCAAGGGGTTTGGCGCGTGGTCGGTCACCAAGCGGGAGCTGATGCTGCTTTCTTCGGGGCTTGCTGCGCTTGATACGCTGGGGCAAGCAAAAAGCGACGTATTGAGTACGTCGCTCTTCTCAAGCGTTATCGGCCTTGTGATCGCCCAACAAACCGCCCTCGCGGCCGCAGCCGCGGCTTCCGCTTCTTCGGCGTCGTCATAAGGTAGGAGAGCCGGCTCTTCCTTAGGTTAAACCGCAATCACCTTTGCGGCGTTTTGCATCCTTAGGACGATCTCGTACATGTTACTTATCGTACCGACCTTCAATGCATCGCTAAGCCCGTAAAAGTTAAGGCAAGTGCCGCATACGAGCACTTCGCAGCCGCGTTCAATAAGCGTTTTCAGGCTTTCGATCACCTGCTCCTCGCCGAGCGTCGGCAGCTTTACGCCGCCGTTCATGATTAGCACCGAAGAAGGGATATCACTGCCCTGCGAAAGCGTATAGAGGAACATTTTCATCAACTGTGCGCCAAGCTGCGCGTCGCCCTCTCCCATATGGTCCTTTCCGATGAACACGCTCGTGCCGCAGCCCGTAAACGAAGGGCCGCACGCGGGCGTTTCCGTTTTCGCGGCGGGCTCCGCCGCGTTTTGCTTTTTGAGCGTCGCTTCAAACCCGCCGTTTATAGGCTTTATGCCGATCGCAAAGCCTTGATCGGCGGCAAAGCGGGAAAGGTTTTGCACGGCGGTATCGTTATCCACCAATACCGTAAGCTCGGTTTCCCCCTCGTCCGCCGCCTTTTTTGTCAGGATGACGGGCACGGGGCAGTTTTTTCCAAAAGCGTCTATCGTTTTTGCCATATGCTTTTCTCCTTGCACAGCGTAATTCTTAGCTCAATATAACGCCCCCTGCATTCGCTTGTCAACCGCGCGGAATGTGCTATACTTGCTTCATGACCCTCGGAAGGAGAAATGCATGCGCGCCGACGCCTATTACATGCTTTCGTTTCGCACCACGCATTACGCCATGCTTGCGGAGGAACAGTTAAAAAACGCCGTGCCGTTAAGCGTCATGCCGACGCTTCGCGAGGTGACGCAAAGCTGCGGCATATCCTTACGCATAGAGGAAGAGCACTATCCGCTGCTCCTCGCAGCCTTGCAAAAAACAAGCGTGCCGCCCGAGGCATACACGCTCTACCATGCGGATCCTTTGGGAGTACGGGAGGTAACCCCTATTCCTCCGATGTAAAAAGTCTTTTTTGTCAGAGCGTTTTTTTAAACGTCAGCGCATCGTATTTCCTGCCGTTCACCGTTCGGACGCCGACGATCCTGTTACATTCCGTAAAGCCGAGCTTTTCCGCGGTCCTGACCATGCCGGCGTTGCCCGACCAGGTTTGCGTATAGATGGTTTTGACGCCCCTGCCCGCAAAATACGCCATGAAGCGGCGCAGCGCAAGGCTACCGTACCCCTTTTTTCGAAACCTGACCTCCGGTATATCGATGCCGATGGCGAGCATTTTTTCCTTCGTATCAAACCGTTCCAAAAACTCGTCGATCGTATATGCGGATACCCATCCGATATGGTTTTTCCGCTCGTCCTCTATTTCGAAGCGGTAACAGACCGCATCCGCGGCGTCATGCCTGTGCCGCTCGTAATACAGCGTCCAATTTTCCCTTACCCGCTCGGGCGACCTCTCATCCTGTTCCCACGGCGCATCCCAATCAAACCATTCCGTGTCCACGGTGAACCACCGTACATAATCCTCGATGTCGGACTGTTGAAACCTTCTTAATTGAACCATTCGATCCCCTTTGTATGAAACGTAGAGTCAGCTCTTTTCGCATTATAGGGTAAGTTAGATGAGACTTCAAGGGGTGTAAGTAATATTACCGCTTCGCGGCAGTGATATTCTATTCGCCCTAACTGCCCGCAGGCAATATCACTCGCCGCAGGCGAATATAGTTGAAAAAAGCGCTTGCCGCAGCAAGTGCTTTTTTCTGGTGGGCCGTCAGGGGCTCGAACCCGGGACACCCTGATTAAGAGTCAGGTGCTCTACCAACTGAGCTAACGGCCCAAGTATTGGAGCGGGAAACGGGGCTCGAACCCGCCACCTCCGCCTTGGCAAGGCGGCGCTCTACCAAATGAGCTATTCCCGCGTTTTCGCGTGCGTCGCGAACGTTTTACATTATAGCGCAGCGCGTTTTTGTTGTCAAGCAAGAAGCGTGTGCAAAACCCCGAAAGCTTTTAACAGCCCTTTGCGTTTCGGAATGGAGCGGGTAATGGGACTCGAACCCACTATCTCAGCTTGGAAGGCTAATGTGTTACCATTACACTATACCCGCATGCTCCGGCACGTTCACAGCAATCCGTTGCGCTAAAAAGTATTGGTGCGGGCGAAGAGAGTCGAACTCATACGCCTGTGGGCACCGGAACCTAAATCCGGCGCGTCTGCCAATTCCGCCACGCCCGCACATATGAAAAACTGGTGACCCGTCGGAGATTCGAACTCCGGACACCTTGATTAAAAGTCAAGTGCTCTACCAACTGAGCTAACGGGTCATAAATGGCTGGGGTGGCAGGATTTGAACCTACGAATGCGGGAGTCAAAGTCCCGTGCCTTACCGCTTGGCGACACCCCAATATCCTGCCGAAACCTTTTAAAAAATGGGGTGGGTAGTGGGATTTGAACCCACGACTTCCAGAGCCACAATCTGGCGCTCTATCCAACTGAACTATACCCACCACGATGGCGCGCCTGCAGGGATTCGAACCCGGGACCTACGGCTTAGAAGGCCGTTGCTCTATCCTGCTGAGCTACAGGCGCATACCTTTGAGCCGCTTGCGCTTTCTATCGTTTTTCGCCGGTTCGTTTCCGCCGACAATATGGTATTTTAGCAGAAAGCACTATCTGTGTCAAGGATGATAGATAAGTTTGCCACACCTTGAGGCATGCGCTTTTCAAAAGAAATGCATGCAAAATTTCCTTCCCCCCTGCCTAAACTAAGACAAGGAGGTGGCAGCTTATGCTTGTTTTGTTCGTCAGAGCCATTATCTTATATCTTCTGGTATTCACCGTCATCCGCCTTACGGGGAAACGCCAGATCAGCGACTTGCAGCCCTACGACCTTATCATGACGCTGTTGATCGCCGATCTCGCCTCCGAGCCCGCCTCCAACACGGGGATACCGCTCCTATACGGCATCGTTCCCATCGTGGCGCTGTTCCTCGTGCAGCAGATTATTTCCATGCTGTCGCTCAAAAGCGAAAAAATGCGTGCGGTATTGTGCGGCACGCCGCTTATCGTGGTGAGCCGTGGCGTTGTGCAGGAGCAGGTGCTACGCGACGCACGCTACACATTGAGCGACCTTCTGGAGCAGCTTCGCACCAAGGACGTATTCGAGCTTTCAAACGTCGAATATGCGATCCTCGAAACCAACGGCAGCCTGAGCGTGTTATTAAAGGGCCCTGCAAGAAGCCCCGCCTTAAAGGACATGCAGCTTCCCTCACCCGCCGCGAATCTCACTTCCGTTTTGATCCAGGACGGAAAAGTACGCCCTGAGGCGCTCAACCTGATCGGCCGCGACGAGCCGTGGCTGATGCGCCAGCTTGCGCGCATCGACGTGACGAACCCCAAGCAGGTGTTCATCGCGCTTTTCAATGAGGACGGCACGCTGCACGCACAGCTCAAGGCGCGAGAAGGAAGCCTCGTGCGCTTCGTTTCCACGAAGGAGAGCGTATGACGAACGCCCGTGAATTCAGCCTTGCCAACAAAATCGCGCTCATCCTTTCCTGCGTGTTCCTGCTCGGCGTATTCATCTTCGCCCACCTCTATGCGGACGCGCTCAACAAGGATCTCACATATTATGTGGAACAGGCGGAGATGAACGTACATGCGGGGGACTGGGAGCAGGTGCGGAAGGACGTAGACGCCATCGAGAAGAGATTTCTCCCCGCGTCCAATGTATTAAAGCTCTTTTACGACCATGAGGATGTGGACATGCTCGATACCGAGGTGAGCACCGCCAAACAGCTTGCGAAGGTGGAAGAGAAAGCGGAAATCTTCCTTTCCCTCGAAAACATCAAAAGCATCGCAACGTATCTTGCGGGGATAGAGACGTTTAGTATTCCGAATCTGTTTTAAAACAAATATATATCGAAGGGGCTGAAAACCGCGGTTTTTAGCCCCTTCGATATGTTAGGAACGTTACTTTTCCAATTCCCCGAGCCTCGCCGAAAGCTTAACCCGCATATCCTTCGCGGTCTCAAGCTTGCCGCGTTCCTCGTCGATCACGCGCTGCGGGGCTTTAGCGACAAAACCCTCATTGCTGAGCTTTCCCTCCGCGCGGGCAATATCTCCCTCCACGCGCTCGATCTCCTTTTTAACGCGCTCGATCTCCTTTTCGAGGTCCACAAGCTCTTCGAGCGGGATGAACGCCTCCGCCAAAGAGCACACCGCCGATACGGCATTTTTGTCGATACCGGTTTTGTCAAGCTGCACGTTAACGCTGTTTGCGCCCGCAAGCTTCATCAAATAGATGCTCGCTTCTTCGCACGCGGCGCGGTCGCTTTCCTTGGCGACAAACGTGAGCGCGATGCGCTTCGCGGGCGGCACGTTCATCTCTGCGCGTATATTGCGGATGGAGCGGATAAGCTCCGTCACGCCCTCCATGGTGGCCGCCGCCTCTAAGAACTCCCATTTCGCGTTATAGCGCGGCCAATCGGCAAGCATAACGGTCTCGCCGCTGCCGGGGAGATTCAAATAGATCTCCTCCGTAATGAACGGCATGAACGGATGCAAGAGCTTGAGAGAATCGCTCAACACCCTCACGAGGATCGCGCGAACGTTTTTCTTATCCACTTCATCCGTTCCGTTCAGGCGCGGCTTGGCCATTTCTATGTACCAGTCGCAAAACTCGGTCCAGATGAAATCGTACACCTTCTGTACGGCAAGGTTGAGGTCGTAGGAATCGAGATGATCGGTGACCTCCTTCACCACCGCGTTCAGGCGGTGCAAAATCCATTTGTCGGCCATATCGAGCGCATTCAGGTTTATCTCTCCTGTCGGTTCGTCGCCTATGTTCATGAGCACGAAGCGCGAGGCGTTGTAGACCTTATTGCAGAAGTTGCGCGCGGCTTCCACCTTTTTGATCTGGAAGCGCATGTCGTTGCCCGCCGAGGTGCCCGTAAGAAGGCTGAACCTAAGCGAGTCCGCACCGTAATCGGCAATGATGCCCAGCGGGTCCACGCCGTTGCCGAGGGATTTGGACATCTTGCGGCCCTGATCGTCGCGCATGATGCCGTGGATGTACGCCGTGTCAAACGGCTTTTCCCCCATGACCTCCATGCCGAACACGAGCATGCGCGCCACCCAGAAGAAGATGATCTCATATCCCGTCACGAGCGTGCTCGTGGGGTAGAAATACTTCAGCTCCTCCGTGTTGTCCGGCCAGCCGAGCGTGGAGAACGGCCAAAGGCCGGAGCTGAACCATGTGTCGAGCACGTCTTCATCCTGCCTGATAGCCGTAGCGCCGCATTTGGGGCAGGTATGGGGCGCGGTTTCCTGCACGATGGTCTCGCCGCATTTATCGCAGTAGTAGGCGGGTATCCTGTGGCCCCACCAGAGCTGGCGGGAAATGCACCAGTCCTTGATGTTGTCCATGAAGCTGAAATAGGTCTTGTCGAAGCGCTCGGGCACGAATTTCATCGCGCCGCTGCGAACAAGGTCGTTGGCGGGCTCGGCGAGCGGCTTCATATCCACGAACCACTGCTCGGAGATCAAAGGCTCTACCGTATGGTGGCAACGGTAGCAGGTACCCACGTTGTGCGCGTAAGGCTCTATCTTTACAAGCGCCTCCGCCTTTTTAAGGTCCTCCACGAACACCTCGCGGCATTCAAAGCGGTCGAGCCCCTTATAGGCGCCGCCAAACTCGTTGATATGCCCGTCGTCGGTAAACACGCGGATGGAGGGAAGCCCCGTCCTGACGCCCACCTCAAAGTCGTTGGGATCGTGTGCGGGGGTGATCTTCACGGCACCCGTGCCGAAATCCATCTCCACGTATTCGTCCGCCACGATGGGTATTTCGCGGCCGACCACGGGTACGATCACGGTCTTGCCGACGATAGCCTTATACCGCTCGTCGTTTGGGTTCACCGCGATGCCCGTATCGCCCAAGATGGTTTCGGGGCGCGTGGTGGCGCAGGTGATGGAAAAGCTTTTATCGGGCGCGTCGTAGCGCACATGCCAGAGGTGGCTGTGCTGCTCTTCATATTCCACCTCAGCGTCGGAAAGCGCGGTCTTGCAGTCCGGGCACCAGTTGATGATACGGTCGCCGCGGTAGATGAGTCCCTTGTTATAGAGCCGCACGAACATCTTGTTGACGGCGCGATTGCAACCCTCGTCCATCGTGAAGCGCTCGCGCTCCCAGTCGCAGGAGGAACCGAGCTTTTTCAACTGCTGCACGATGGTCCCGCCGTATTCGCGCTTCCATTCCCACGCACGCTCCAAAAATTTCTCACGGCCTAAAGCGCGCTTATCGAGCCCCTCCCTTGCCATCTGCTCCACGATCTTCACCTCGGTCGCAATGGAGGCATGGTCGGTACCCGGGAGCCAAAGCGTTTCAAAGCCAAACATGCGCTTGTAACGAATAAGCACATCCTGCAAAGTTTCATCCACCGCGTGGCCCATGTGGAGCCTGCCCGTGATGTTGGGCGGCGGTATCACGATGCAATAGGGCTTTTTATCGGGATTGGGCTTTGCGTGGAAGTACCCTGCCTTCTCCCATTTTTCATACAGCCTCGGTTCCACGTCGCTGTGGTCGTAGGCCTTGGGCATTTCCTTTGCCATAATAAACCTCCTTCATAATGAACGGGCAAATAAAAATGCCAACTCCGTCCTCAAACGCAAAGGACGAGCTGGCATACTCGCGGTACCACCTTCGTTAAGCGGAATACTTCCCGCTTCACTCAAACGCCTTAACGCGGCGCGTACGTTCGGACTTACTTTTGCTTCCGTTTCGGTCCAAAGGCTCAAAAGCGACCTTCTGCGTTCCCTGCCGGCGGCTCTTTCAGCCGGTGAAGCCGCCTCTCTGCTGCGAGGGGGGTACGCATACTCCTCTTTATCGACGCCTTATAAAATATTACGTTTCAGTTTATATAAGCGCATGGGTTTTGTCAAGCAAAACCCGCACGCTTATGCAATTTGAAATCAATTCAAAATCTTAATGGAACCGAAGACGGGCGCTTCCTTGGCCTCCCCGTTCGTGGCGGCGATGATGTTCATGATGATGAACACGAGAAGCGCGATGCCGCAGCCCACGTAGGCGATCTGCCCGAGGATAGGGATAATGTTGAGGAACGGTAGTATAATGCTCGCAATCAAAAACAGCAGACCTTGATTTGCATAGAATTTGGCGAAAGCGGAATCCTTCGCGGTAACGAGCGGCAGCCAAAACAAAATGGGAATGTTCGCCACAGCGGCGACGCCTTTGTTATTTTGGATATCCTCCGCGTCAAAGACGATTTTTTCAGCCATATACTTAACCTCCGTTCAAATGATTGCAAATGTATTTTTATATATAGTATAGCTTACATCGCATGCGAATGCTATCCCCGTATTGCATCGAAATTGGAAAAATTCCGTAACGCTTTGGGAAAGTGATTCTTAAGTACGCCCTCGGACGCCTTGCCAAAGCCTATCGGGTAACCGTCCACCGTTACCGCGCAGTAGCCGCGAAGCTCTCCCGCTTCGATGGTTTGCCCGCTCAGAAAAGCGTTCAGGCGCGCGTCGGCAAGCGAAAGATCGATCGACTGACGGTAAACATCGCCGTGACAGCTTAGGAAAAGCGCGTGCGAAGGTTCGAATCTCCCCTTTGTAAGCTCGCCCGCCAAAACGCCCGCCGTCAGCATCCGGCAGTTTTGCAGGCCCTCGGGAAGGTCCGCATTGAGCAAAAACACCCTTCCGTCCGGCAGGAGGTACGGCTTTAAAGCGGACGGCTCTTTGAAGGTTTCTTCTGCAAAGCGCATGTATGCTTTGTCCATGCATGGCTTGAGCGGAAGCGTCTTTTCCTCCCCTGCTTCCAAAGCGGCATTTTTCATAAGCCGCGCCGCAAAATGTCCCTCGCCGCGCATTTTATGCGGATAAAGCCGTTTTGTGAACACCAAGTCGAACTCGGCGTGCTCTTTCAAAAACGCCTCTATGACCCCCTCGTTCTCCTCCCAGGAGAATGTGCAGGTGCAGTAAACGAGCGCCCCGCCTTTTTTCACTGTCCGCGCGGCGCTTTCGAGGATGGCTCTCTGCCGCACGGCACAGGCCTTCACGTGCGAAGGCGACCATTCCGCGGCCGCCATTTCATCCTTGCGGAACATCCCCTCGCCGGAACATGGCGCGTCCACAAGCACCGCGTCGAATTCCTCGGGAAGCGAGGAGCAGAGCGTTTCGGGGTGAGCGTTCGTCACGACGGCATTTATGGCCCCCATGCGTTCCAAATTGTATTTGAGCGTTTTCGCGCGGGAAGCCTCGATCTCGTTGGAAACGAGGGTCCCCCGCCCTTTTAAGCGCGCGGCGATGGCTGTGGATTTGCCGCCCGGCGCCGCGCAAAGATCGAGCACCTTCATGCCGGGTGTTATGGAAAGCGCGCTTACGGCACTCATGGCGGAGGGCTCCTGCATGTAATAAAGCCCTGCCAAATGATACGGGTGCGAGCCCGCGCCCTGCGCGCCGCCCTCTAAAATGAAGCCCTCGTCCAACACGCCGCTCGGAGAAAGCTCGAAGGGGCTTATCCTTAAAAATTCCTCCACAGAAATTTTGAGCGTGTTCACGCGCAGCGCACGCACGCTCGGCTGTTCATAACTTCGCAGAAACGCCTCGTATTCGGCGCCCAAAAGAAGGCACATACGCTCTAAAAATTCCAGCGGCAAGCCCGCCATGGCATCCTCCCCTAAACACACAAACCGTAATCAAACGTATTATACCATAGACGCAAAGCGGATATGGTATAATTGGCTGTTTTCACCGGCTGCCCCGTAAGGAGCGAGGCGAAAGGCCATAAAAAACAGTATAATGACCGCTTGCGGTTGTTATGCCATGAAACGCGGCGTACGGCCATTTGCGGTTGACCTTTTGCGTGCGCCATGGTAAGATGCCGTTACAAAGGAGCGCATATGCTTTTGATTCTGTGTTGTTGTCGCAGGGATTTCCGTTTGGTGTGCTGACCACCCATCCGCATGGGCGCAGGTCGGCAGCACCTGTTTTCCGTGCGGCACATAGCCTGAAGCGTTTTGGCCGCAAATCCGGTATTCTGCCGGAAACGGCCTTTTTATTTATGAAGGAGCGTATCCTTATGAACAGCTTTTCCCTTTACAACACACTTTCCAAAAAAGTGGAGGAAATTTCGCCTTACGAAACGGGTAAAATCCGCATGTACACCTGCGGGCCCACGGTATACCATTTTGCGCACATCGGCAACCTCCGCACCTACGTTATGGAGGATGTGCTGGAAAAGGCGCTGCGCTATTTGGGATATGAGGTAACGCGCGCGATGAACGTTACCGACGTGGGACACCTCGCAAGCGATACCGATACCGGCGAGGACAAAATGCTTTTAGGCGCGCGGCGTGAGCACAAAACCGTAATGGAAATCGCCGAGTTCTATACAAACGCGTTCTTTGCGGACTGCGAAAAGCTCAACATCCGCCGCCCCGACATTGTGGAACGGGCGACCGGCTGCATCGATGCGTATATCGCACTCATCGAAAAGCTGTTGGAACGCGGCTATGCCTACGAAGCGAATGGAAACGTATATTTTGACACATCAAGGCTCAAAAATTACCATGTGCTCACCCGCCACAAAAGCGAGGAGCTGTTTTCCGCCGTGCGCGGCGACGTGGAGGAGGACGCGAACAAGCGTTTCAAGACCGACTTCGTGCTCTGGTTCACAAAATCGAAATTCGGCGAGCAGGAACTTCGCTGGGAAAGCCCGTGGGGCACGGGCTACCCGGGCTGGCACATCGAATGCTCGGCCATTTCCATGAAGCACCTTGGGGAACACCTCGACCTTCATTGCGGAGGCATCGACAACATCTTCCCGCACCATACCAACGAAATAGCCCAGAGCGAAGCGGCACTCGGGCACACGTGGTGCCCGCACTGGTTCCATGTGCACCACCTTACGCAGAAGGCGGGCAAAATGAGCAAATCCTCAGGCGATTTCCTCACGCTTTCGCTGCTTGATGGAAGGGGATATACCCCGCTCGCCTACCGTTTCTTTTGCCTACAGTCCCACTACCGCAAGCCGCTTGAATTCAGCTTTGAGGCGCTCGACAACACAACAGCCGCGTATGCAAAGCTCACAAGGCGCGTTTCGGAGCTCACGGGCGAAGGCGTATTCGACGAGGATGCCGCCGCGGCCTTTCGGCGGGACTTTTCCGCCGCGCTGTGCAGCGACCTCAACACCGCAAGGGCGATTTCCGTGCTGCATGATGTTTTGAAAAGCAATGCGAGCGGCAAAACAAAGCTCGCGGTGCTTCGCGAGTTCGACAAAGTGCTTTCCCTCGGGCTCGACAAGGCAAACGGGGAATCCGCAGGGCCGAACGAAGCGCTTATGCGCTTCGTGGAAGCAAAAATAGAGGAGCGCACCGCCGCCCGTGCGCAGAAGGATTTCAAGCGAGCGGACGCCATCCGCGATGAGCTCATGAAGCTTGGCGTACTGCTCGCGGACGGGCGCGGCGGCACGTCGTGGAGCGTTGTGGGAAAACAATAATCATCGACGCAAAATTGCGCGTATGCAAAACGGCACGCGGACGAAATCATCCGCGCGCCGTTTTAATGTTCCATTATCTTAATATCTCATCCGAGGCTTCTTCCTTGAACTGCGTGGTATACAGGTCGTAGTAGTGCCCCTTCTGCTTGATGAGCTGCTTGTGGGTGCCCATCTCCGCTATTTTGCCGCCGTCGATCACGAGGATGCGGTCGGCGTTGCGGATGGTAGAAAGCCTGTGCGCCACGATGAAGCTCGTGCGGTCCTTCAAAACACGCGTGATGGCGTTTTGGATGAGCTGCTCGGTCTCCGTATCGATGGAGCTTGTGGCCTCGTCGAGCACGAATATCTTCGGATCGGCCAATATCACGCGGGCGAAGGAGATCAACTGCTTTTCGCCGGTGGACAGCCGCGCGCCGCCCTCGCCCACCTCGGTATCATAGCCGTTTTCGAGGCGGAGTATGAACTCCTCCGCGCTCACCATGCGCGCCGCGGCACGGACCTCCTCGTCGGTTGCGTCCTTCCTTCCGTAACAGATGTTCTCGCGGATGGTGCCGGAGAACAGATGCGGCGTCTGAAGCACGTACCCGAGCCTATCCTGCAGCCAAAGCTGGCTGCGCTCCTTATAATCCCTGCCGTCCACCAAAATGCGGCCTTCCGTAGGTTCATAAAAGCGGCACACGAGGTTCACGATGGTACTTTTGCCAGAGCCGGTCTCGCCCACGAGCGCGATGGTCTCGCCCGCGCGCACCTTGAGGCTGAAATCATCGAGCACCGTTTCGCCTTCCTTGTAGGAAAACGACACATGCTCAAACTCGATGCCGCCCTTGAGGTCCTCCCAGTTTTCGCGCTTGGGGTGGAAGTTGTCGCCGTACTTGGCGATGACTTCGTAGCTGTCCACGATCTCGCAAGGCGTGTCGATGAGCGTTATGACGCGCTCCGCGCTCGCCTGCGCGCTTTGCATTTCCGCGAGGATGCCCGCAAGCTGCTGGATGGGCTCAAAGAAGTTCATCGTATAAGAGATGAACGCGCTGAGCGTGCCGAAGCTCAACCCCATGAACATCACCTCGTAGCCGCCGCGCTCGAGCGCAAGGCCCGTGCCGATGGAGCCTAAAAACATCACGATCGGCATGAAGATGGCGCTTAAGGTGACCGCTTTGACGGAGGCGTGCCGCATCTCACCCGTGAGGACCACGAACTCGTCGGTATTCGCCTGCTCGCGCACAAGGGTTTTGCTCGTCATGGCGCCCATGATACCCTCGTTGAACGAGCCCGTGATGCGCGAATTGGTTTTGCGCACCACGCGCTGGTATTTGAGGATGAGCCGCTGGAACACGATGGAGATCACGATGAGCGGCGGTATCACCACCAGCACGAGGAGCGCAAGCTTGAAGTTCAAGCTGAACAGCGTAATCATAACGCCTATCACATAGGCGAGCGCCCACAGTACGTCCACCACGCTCCACGCGATCATTTCACTCAGGCGTGCGATATCGCTCACCATGCGCGCCATGAGGTAGCCCACGGCGGTCTTGTCGTAAAAGGAAAACGACAGCTCCTGCAGCTTCTTAAACGCCTGCTGGCGGATGTCGAACGCAACGTTCATCTCAAGCTTGCCCGCGTAGCGGATGAAGCCTGCGATAGAAAACGTCTGGAGGGCGATCAAAGCCACGTACACGACCGCAAACGGTATGATCCCCTCAAACGTCCGCTTTTCCACGAAGTTATCGATGGCGTAGCGGCTCATGAGCGGATACGCGATATCCACGAGCGCCACGACGAGAAGCACCGCGACAAGCTTTGTGAACACGCCCTTATAATGCAGGGCATATTTGAAAAGCCTCTTCCAGATGCCAAAGTCTATCTTTTTGCTGTATTGGTCGAAATCCTGCTCCTGTAAGGTGCTCATCGCGCCTCACCGCCTTCCTCCCTGAGTTCGTCCTCGAGCATGTTCTGTATTTCGGCGATACGCCTGTACAGCCCCTCCTCTTTCAGGAGCGCCTCATGCGTACCCTGCTGCACAAGCTTCCCGTGCTCGAGCACGAGTATGTTGTCCGCCTCGCAAAGCGTTGTGATGCGGTGCGAGATGATGAATGTCGTGGTGCTTTCGCGCCGGTGCCTTAAGGCCGCGCGGATGGCCGCGTCGGTCTCCGTGTCGACCGCGCTCATCGAATCGTCGAAGATGATGATGGGCGCTTTCTGCATAAGCATCCGCGCGATGGCGACGCGCTGTTTCTGTCCGCCCGAAAGCGTTACGCCGCGCTCGCCGACCATGGTCTTGTAGCCGTTTTCGAACTTCTCGATCACATCGTGCACGGCCGCCATACGGGCGTTCTCGTGCACCTCCGCCTCGCTCGAGGCGGGGTCCGCGATGCGGATGTTCTCGAGGATCGTGCGCGAGTAGAGGAACGGTTCCTGCAAAACGATGCCGATGTTTTTCCTTAAGTGCCCGCTCGCGATGTCGTTGATATTCACTTTATCCACCAGTATCTCGCCCTGCGTACAGGTGTAAAGACGCTGGAGAAGCTGCACGAGGCTCGTTTTGCCGCTGCCCGTGGAACCGAGGATGGCCACCGTCTGTCCGGGCTTCGCCGTGAAGGAAATATCCTTGAGCACGTCGTCATAGGTATCGTAGCCGAAGCAGACGTTTTTGAACTCGATCTCGCCCTTGATGGGCGGGGTGAGCGCCGCGCCGGGTTCCTTTTCGGTTTCCTGAGCAAATATCTCACCGAGCCTGCCGAGTGAAACGGTGGCCTTGCCAAGGTCGGCAAGCACGCGGCCGAGCTGACGCACAGGCCATGTGAGCATGGCGGTATAGGTCGAAAAAATCAAAAGCGTGCCGAGCGTCATCCCTTCGGTGACGCAAAAGTAGATGCCCGCAAAGAGCGAGAGCCCGATCTGCAAATAGCCGAACGCGTCGGTCGAGCCCCAGTATATGCCCAAAAGCCGGATAAGCTTATAGGTCTTTTCGCGGAAGTCCATGTTGATTTCGGTGAATTTCTCCACCTCGCTATTTTGCTGCCCGAAGGCCCGCACCACGCGCACGCCCGTCAGGTTTTCCTGAATGGTGGCGCTCAGCTTCCCCTCCGCCTCGTCCGAAGCCGTAAAGTACTTACGGACATAGCGGAAATAGATGAACGACACCGCGGTCAGAAACGGCATGAATACCACCGAAACGGTGGCCATACGCACATCGAGCGAAAACATGACCGCACAAGCAAACGTCACCATCACGAGCGTGCGGAGGATCTCAAGAAGCTGCTGCGAGATGAAGCGGCGTATTGTTTCCACATCCGAGGTGCAGCGCTGCACGAGGTCGCCCGTCGATACATGCTTATAATAGTCGTACGGAACGGACTGCAGATGCCAGTAGAGCTTGTCGCGAAGCGTTTTCGCGATGCCTTCGCTCGCGATGGCCGTAAAATAGCGGCGGCCGAAGGTGGAAAGCCCGTTCACGAAGGTAAGCAGCACGAGCGTCAATGCGCATATATACAGGTTATTCCGCAAGAATTCCCTGCCGCCCATATTTTCCACAAAGTTCATGATGAACGCGGGCAGGCTTGATTTCTCGCTGCCGATCACATAGTCCACCGTGAAGCTGACAAGGATCGGGCCGCAGTAAGACACGGCGACGGCCAGCACGAGAAAGATCGCCGCCAGCACGAGCCCCCAGGTATTGCCTTTCATCATCAGCCTTACGACTTTCCAATCGACAGGCTTCTTTTCCGGCTTGTTGTTAGAACTCTCCAAGTTCATTCACCTCCAAATTACAGACGATAAAACAAAACGACCATGGAACGCGTCCATGGTCGTAACGAATAACCTCAACAAAGAATGTTAACGCTTTTCGTAAATAGGCCGTGTGACATTCGTTCCCGACGGGGCCAAAAAGGGCAGACTTCCCCCAATTCCGACACGGATAAGGGATTTGCTCTCGATGATACGGCTTTTCATGTTCACGGCCTCCTTTCTGCTTTATCTTCGGCTGCACAGCCAAAACCAATTATAACGGCGCTGCCATAAAAAAGCAATAGCAATTTAACAATCTCACCGGAGAAAACGAATATATATTATTTTTCACAGAGATAGAGCTTTAAGAGCTCCAGGGTGTTCCTCACGCCGTCCGTATGTGCGCGCTCGTAGCCGTGCGAAGCGTACACGCCCGCGCCGATGAGCGCGTGGCGCACATCCGCGCCCGCGGTGAGCGCCGCCTCGGCGTCCGAGCCATAGGCGGGATAGATATCCACGGCGTAATCGAGCTTATTTTCTTTGGCAAGGCGGATGAGCGCGGTAGTGGTTTCATAATCGTACGGACCGCCGGAATCCTTCGCGCAGATGCTCACCTGATGCTCGTCGCAGGTAAGCCCTTCGCCGACGCAGCCCATGTCCACGCATAAGACCTCCGCGATATCCTCGGGGAAGCCGGAGGAACAGCCGTGCCCCACCTCCTCGTAAACGCTGAAGAAAAGATCGACCCTACGGTCAAGCTTCACGCCGTTTTCTTTCACATGTTTGGCAAAACCGAGCAAAATCGCGGCGCTCAGCTTATCGTCGAGAAAACGGCTCTTGATGTAGCCGCTTTCCGTTATGACGGTGCGCGGATCGAAGCAGACGTAATCGCCCGCGGAAATGCCCAGGTTTTTCACGTCCTCCGCCGACTTCACGCGCTCGTCGAGCACGAGCTGCATACCCTTAAAATCCCGCTTCTGGTCGGCGTATTCGGTGTTGACGTGCACGGAGGGATCGTTCATCTGCATGCAGCCGGTGTAGGTCTTGCCAAACCGCGTGATGACCACGGCGTTTTCCGCCTCCACATTGTTGGCCTGCAAGCCGCCTACCCTCGTGAGACGGAGCCTGCCGTTCCCTTTCACCTCCGCCACCATGCCGCCCAGCGTATCGAGATGCGCGCTCACGAGCACGGGGTTGCCCTCCCCGCCCACGGTGCAGATCACGCAGCCTTTGTTGGTGATCTTCGGCGAAAAGCCGAGGCGCGAAAGCTCGCCCATCACATAGCGCGCGGCCTCGATGGTATAGCCCGTGGGGCTCGGGATGGCGGTAAGGTTTTTGAGCTGATCCAAAACGTACTTCATGTTTCCCTCCGAATCTTTTTATAAAATACAAGCGAGCGTATGGACGGTAGATGCGATGCCGCCCGCGAGAAGGATCACATAAATGGCTTTACGAAAGCCGCCGTTGCCGATTTTTTTATGGAATAGCATACCCACAAGAACGCCGCCCAACACAAACGGCAGCGCACTTAAGGCGTTGATCCACACGGGTTTTGTGTACACGTGAAGGAATACCGCCCGAAGCGGTATCGCCACCGCGTTTACCGCAAGCCACATCGCGCTCATGGTGGCGCGGAACTCGCCCTTGTCATGCATACGCTCGGAGGCGTAAAGTGTGATGAGCGCCCCGCCCGTAGAAAACATGCCCTGCAGCACCGCACCGCCCACGAGCGCCGCGATTTGAGCGGGTTTTGAGAGCGACCTCGGCTCTTCTTTTTTCAAAAAAGCAAAATAGCAATAATATATGCCGACGAGCGTAATCACGCAGCCGAGCACGAGCTTAAGCGCATTCCCATAACGGCTCAGCGCGCCGAATGCCAATACGCCCAAGGGCAGAAGCGGCACGACGAGCAGCGTGATCTTTAAAAATTCTTTCCAATTAATTTTTTTAAACTGCGTGCAAGTAAGCACGATCGCCACGACGAGCGCGTTGACCCCGAGAAGCGCAACGCTCTCCCCTACATCCATTTTAAGGGCAAGGAACGGTAAAGCGACCGCGGTAGACCCGAATCCCGCGAAACCCTCGATGATCTCCGAAAGAAAAGAAACGACAAAATACCAGAGCATTCCGCACGACCTTTCGGTTATTCATTATACCGTAAGCGTGCAAAAAATGACAGCGATAAATTGTTTTAAAAAAGCGCACCTGCCGCGGCGGACAGCGGCAAGTACGCTCCTTTTTTCGGCTACGCTACAGGGAACCGAAGTTCCGCCTTAAACAGGTCTCCGTCCGCGCTCAGGTCCAGGCTTCCGCGCTGCAGCTCCGCAAGGCTTTTTGCGATGGAAAGCCCCAGGCCGCTCCCCTCGCTTGCGCGGGAAGCGTCGCCGCGCGTAAAACGCTCCGTAAGCTCGTCGAGCGGTACATCCAAGGGCTCACGCGAAATGTTTTTGACGGTGATAAGCACCTTATCGCCCGCGCTTAGCGCCTCGCAGTAAACGCGGGTGGACGGGAGCGAATATTTTACGGCGTTGCTCAGAAGGTTGTCGAGCACGCGCCACAAAAGCCTGCCGTCCGCCATGATGTGCGGGAGTCCCTCCTGCGCCTTCACCTGCGGGGTGAGCGACGAAGCTGCGAACCTTTCGGCATATTCCGCCATGCTCTGGTGCAAAAGCTCGGCGGCGTCGGTAGGCTCGAGCTTCACCGAAAGCGCGCCGCTCGACGCCTTGGAGGCCTCCACGATATCCTCGGTGAGCTTTCTAAGCTTTTGCGCCTGCCGCGCGAGGACGTCGAGGTACTCCTTCGCATTTTCGCCCTCGATCGGCTCTTTTTGCAAAAGATCTATGTAATTGACGATGGAGGTGAGCGGCGTTTTAAGATCGTGCGATACATTGGTGATAAGGTCGGTCTTCATGCGTTCGCTTTTCATGCGCGCCTCCACCGCCCGGTCCATCCCCTCGGCGGCGCCGTTGAGGTTTCCCGCGTGCTTTTTGAGCGTAGGAAGCATGCGCTTCGTATCGATGCGCGCCTCCACCCGTCCCGCGGCAAGCGCTTCGGCCCCCGTTTCGAGGCGGCGAAGCTGCAAAGCGACCACGCATACGGTGGCGAAACCCAATAAAAACAGCAGGAAAAGCCACCCGCTCCCGCCACGGTTCAAATCGATCGCCGCAATTAGGAGCACGAGGGTAAGGGCCAGATAGCCGAGCACCGCTTTCCATAAAACGCCCGCGTTCCTATATAGAGTATGGATGCCCCGCCCTACGGCCTTTATGCAGCGCCACAGAAAACGAAGTACATAGAAGATGATGTTGTTGCTCAAAAGCGTACCCGTTTTGACGCGTGCGGCGAAAGTCACGCATAGCATGAGCGCAATGAGGACCGCCGGCGCGAGGATCGCCGCCACGGGCAGGAGCATGTATTTTTCGAGATAGCGCAGATCGTAGAAATAGCTGTAAGAAAGCTCCCGCAACAGGAGACCGAGGCCGATGTACGCGAGCAGCGAAAGTCCCAGCAGAAAATCGAACGGCATGCGGTCGAGACGCGACTTTACGGGCTCGTCGCTCCCCTCGCGCCGGCCTGCGGCGCACAGCAAAAACACGAACAGCGCAACGCCCGCCACGACGAGCGCCGCGAAGAGCGCATACATTGCGCCTTCCGCGTTCACGAGCCGCGCGGCGGCGCCCGCGAGCCAGGGCGAAAGCCATTCCGACCCGCTGTCCTTATAATAGACGCAGATCACGATCAGGAAGAGGACCCATACCGCGGCGAGCGCGATCGCCGTGAAAAGCCCCGCGCCGAGCGCCTTTGCGTAGAATTTATGCGTCAGCTTCGTTTTCATTTATTCCCCTCCATTTTATAGCCGTGTCCCCATACCACCTTGATATAGCGCGGTTCGGACGGAACGATCTCAAGCTTTTCCCGTAAATGCCGTATATGGACCGCCACCGTGTTTTCGGCGCCCACGGCGCTCCCCTTCCAGATCGCCGCATAAATTTCCTTCGAGGAAAACACGCGGTTCGGCGTTTCCATAAAAAGCTTCAAAATGCCGTATTCCGTAGGCGTGAGGGAGACCTCCTCGCCGTCGAGCGTTACGGACTTCGCCGCGTCGTCGAGCATAAGCCCGCCGATCATAATTTTGTTTCCCTGTGCCGCCATGCCCCCAAGCGTTGTATAGCGCCTAAGCTGCGACTTCACACGCGCCAGCACCTCGATGGGACTGAAGGGCTTGGTCACATAATCGTCCGCGCCGATGGTGAGCCCCAGTACCTTGTCGCCGTCCTCGCTTTTTGCGGTAAGCAATATCACGGGAATATTGCTCCCCTCTCTGATCTTTACGGTTGCCGCTATGCCGTCGAGCCCCGGCATCATGATATCCATCAGCGCCAAGTGAATGGTATTGTCTTTTATGATCTCCAGCGCCTCGCGCCCGCTGTACGCAAGATGCGTACAATATCCTTCGGCGCTTAGATATACGTCGAGCGCGCGCACGATGTCTCGGTCGTCGTCGCAGATGAGCACATGGTACATGGTTTCACCCCCTAATTTCTATTGTATAGGAAACGCGCCTTAAGAGAGAAGCGTCAAATTGTTTAAGATTTGATGAAGGTTTTCACGGTGCGGCTTTTTTCTTCCCGAAAAGCATGTTAAACTTAGGGCGCTGTAAACTTCGGAATTGAGGTATACGTATGTTCGGCGGTGATTTTATGTTTTCTATATTCCCTGCAATCGTCACGGCGGGCTTTGTGGTGGTGCTTGGCATCATCATCGTAACAGCCGTGCGCGGTATCCAGCAATGGAACCGCAACAACAACTCCCCCGTTCTTTGTGTGTTTGCGACCATCGTCGCAAAACGGGCCAATACGAGCCAGAATCACCATCATGACGCGAACAATATGGCTATGTCGCACACGACCTCCTCCACCTCCTACTATGCGACCTTTGAGGTGGACAGCGGCGACCGCATGGAGCTTCGCGTGAGCGGCGAGCAGTACGGACTGCTCGCAGAGGGCGACAAGGGCAGCCTCACCTTCCAGGGCACGCGTTATTTAGGGTTTGAGCGGCAGAAATAGGTATAGTTCCCACAGGTGAATATTGCGGACAATATATAATCCAAATCTTCTGCCGGGTAATGGTAAAATGCACACCCCATTGGAGTGTGCATCGTTATATTTGGGGAGTCGTTAAATGTTTCTTTTGCCGGCTTTGCAGAGGCAATTAATCAGCTTGAGCGATATTCTTTGCCATCAGCGTGTAAAAAGTCACCCACTTGCCGGGCTTACCGACACGCTCTTTCGGCAGATAGGACTTGGTGAGTGTTCCGTTTAGGATGGCCTTGTTCTCAGCATTCGTTTGTCCTCTCAGCAACTCCCACGCCTCACTGAGACGCTTGTCTTTGCCATAGCCCAAGACGCAAAAGGCTTCCAGGATATTTTGCAAGCCCACGCGCATGACTTCAAAGGGATAAAAGGTGTCTATGGTGCGCCGGCCTTTCCGTACGTTCAGTATCGGGACATCAGGAGCGTCGGTGCGGTAAAACAGCTTGTGATTCCAAAAGTAGTCGACCAGCGGTTGCTCAATCTCTGTGCTAATGCCGAGCTTTTTGCACTCAGCCGTGAAAAGCAATGCGTACATGTTGGCTTTCACACAGCTTTTCGGAATCCGTTTCAGCTTATCCACGCGATGCACACAGAGAAAACCGCCGTCTGGCAGTTGGTGTTCCGGCAGATGCCGGATAATTTCAGCGACCGTCGGCGCATCGGCAAGTCCTAACTTCACCAACGCCCGAAGGTGCATATAATCGGCGCAGCTATGTTCAAACGGAAACGCGCTCCAAAAGCCGATAACGGCTTCTTTGTCAAGCGGAATGTTGGTGTAGGATAATCCGCACTCGGCGAAAGCCGTGATGTAGTACCGAAACCACAAGCCGGTTCTCGCCGTCCAATCAGCGGGCAGAAATGCGTTCAACCATTCCAATACAGATGTTTTGTCCGCTGACTGACCGAGGATTTCAGTCTGTACGCGGTATTTGACGGCAGGGTTATCCTCGCCGAGAAGCCATTCGATTTCCCCTGCGCTTTTCATCATCTTGCTCCTCAGTTTCCATATTGACCGTCAACAAATGGCAGAATTGCCCATGTTACATCATCGGCTGATACGCTTCGCAATTCAATGACAGGTTTCAACCCAACCGAGGCTTTACCTGTAATCTCCACCGTGTTTCCATCTGGGTCAGTAAGATTGCACTTCTGGCGGCTACTGTCCATAGTATAAGAATCGCTATCGACATCATCGTAAATCATACAACCTGACAACTGTACGTCATATTATAAATATTTTTCAAAGATCTTTGAATTTGACCGTCGAACTGTTTTGTTTTCTCTTGCACCGAAAGGTTTATTATGTTAAACTTTATAATAGGTTGAATGCAGTAAACCTTTTATGGGAGGGCAGCGCATATGGAGCATAAGCTGTTCGAGGCGGAACGCCGCTTCATGGAGATCATATGGGAGGAGGAGCCGGTCAATTCCACGCGGCTTTGCTCCTTAACGCTTGAAAAGCTCGGTTGGAAAAAGTCCACCACGTATACGATGCTTCGAAGGCTCTTGGAGCGCGGCTTCGTGCAAAACGAAAACGCCACGGTCGCCTCCCTCGTTTCGCGCGAGGCGTTTTTGCGCCATGAGAGCGAGGAACTGATCGATTCCGGCTTTTCCGGCTCTGTGCCCGCGTTTTTGGCAAGCTACCTGAAGGGCAGGCATTTGAGCGCGGCGGAAGCCGACGAACTCAAGCATTTGATCGAGGAGGCGAAATTTTGATGGAACAGGTATTTCGCGAGCTTCTCAACATGACCTATACGGGAAGCATCGTCATTTTGGCGGTATTTCTACTCCGCTTTCTTTTGAAGTCCGTAAAAGCGCCGGCGTGGATATCCTGCGCGCTTTGGTGCGCCGTATTCTTCCGGCTCGTCTGCCCGTTTTCGTTGGAAAGCGCACTCGCGCTTTTGCCGAGCACGGACCCTATACCGCAGAATTTTCTAACCGCGCAGACGCCGGAGATCTATACGGGATTTGCGGTGCTCAACAGCTTTGTGAACCCCGCGATTGCCGAAGGCCTTACACCCGCTGCCCCCGTCGCTTCCGCAAACCCTGCGCAGGTTTGGTTTTTCATAGGCGGCGTCGTATGGCTCGCGGGTACGGCGGCAGTCCTTCTGAGCGGCGCAATAAGCGCATGGAAGTTGAGGACCTCCCTGCGCTTTGCCATTCGCGCGTCCGACGGGATGTATGAAAGCGACCGAATTTCCACCGCGTTCGTGTGGGGCGTTTTCCGCCCGCGCATCTATCTTCCTTCGGGACTCGACGCGCAGAGCCGAGAGCACATCGCGCTGCACGAAAAAACGCATATGCGGCGGCTCGACCATATCGGGAAGCTTCTTTTCTTTCTCGCGGCGGCTGTACATTGGTTCAACCCGTTTGCGTGGTTGGCCTTCCGCCTTTTTGAGAAGGACATGGAGCTTGCCTGCGACGAAAGCGTGCTTGCGCACGCGAAAAGCGACATTCGAAAAAGCTATTCGGAAACCCTTCTTGCCGTTTCCGCGCACAAGGGCTTCGGCCTTTCTCCCATCTCCTTTGGGGAGACCTCGGTAAAATCGCGCATCAAAAACGCGCTTTCCTATAAAAAACCCGCGCTGTGGATCGTTATCGGGGCGGTTGTGATCGCCGCGGCGCTCGGCATAGCGCTTATCTTAAACCCTCCCGGCACAAGGTCGGGCAGGCTGAAGGCCGAGGGGGAACCGATGGAAATGTATCTTTCGAGCGTGGCTATCGAAGAAGCACAGCAGTTTAGCTACACCGTTGGGCATTCCGTCAAAAGCGCCGTGTTCTACGTAACGGTATACGATCCGTATTTGCACCCTGTCGAGCTTACGAAGGATTGGCAAACTTCTTCGAGCGCAACGATTTCTCCCTTTTCCGTCATAAGCGCCTCAGCGGTCACGATCGAGGGCGGCAAGGGCCTGTTTGCCGCACTTTTCCCCATGGAAGGGGCGGTCAACGTTATGATGGATCCGATGGACCTCGCCAAGACAGCAAAGATGGGCCGCACTATTTTGGATACACCGCTTCCGCCGCCCGATTCCTACGCATCGAGCGTTTCCTCGATTTTGATGGAGGGCTCCGGCGCAAGGCTGAACATCGAGGCCGAACGTCCCGTTCTTCTTTATGCCCGCGCGTTCAGCCAAAATACCGGCATGGCGCCCGTTTCCTGCGAAGCCCTGATGGATGACTTGACCCCCATCTATAAAAGCGACTATACCTACATGGTTTATTGCATGTTCTCGGAAAAGACAGCAGACGAGTTGGAAGCTGAATTCACAGCGGCTATACAAAACGCCGCTTATCTGGAGCAGGCGGCGGCGTACCGGGAACTCTCCGACGCCTTCGGCGGATATTTCGAACAAACCGTCAACTTTATGGAAGGCGGCGAGGTCGTATCATCCGTGCCGCTCGAAGGCAACGAAAACGCCTTGGAGGTCATAGGCAATATCTTTTTCAGGCAAATGGTGTTAAGCGCCGCATGGCCCGCCGAGGATATGGCAAACTACCCCGACCGTATCGATATCCATGTGCGGTTTTCAAGCCTGTTCCCCTCCGAGGAAAATTCTGAGGAAGACGACGAGATTTCCGTATATCACATTTTTGTCAAGGACGGCCGCCCCTGCTTCCAGCCCGGCGACGGCATGTGGACGATCATGAGCGACGAGTCCTATGCGTCCATCCTCGCGCTTAAGGATGCCGAATGAGGATGCCTACGCAAAAAAAGGCCGCATGCGGCCTTTTTTGCGTAAGTATCTTACTTATTGCTCTTTATTATTCTCGTGGCGGCAGTATCGTCGCTTCGCCCTCAAGCACGATCTGTCCATTCTGGTTTGTGCAGGTGGTCTTAAACTTGCTGCGGTTTTTTTCCGGTATCAGATCAACGACCTCAACGGCGGTGGTGATGGTATCGCCGTAGCGGACGGGCGCCTTGAAGGAAAGCGTCTGGTTTACGTAGATACTGCCCGGCCCCGGGAGGTCGTTGCCGAGCACGGCGGAAATATAGGCCGCGAGCAGCATGCCGTGCGCGATGCGCCCTTTAAACGGCGTGCCCGCGGCGTACGCCTCGTCGAGATGCACGGGGTTATGGTCGTTGGAAACATCGGCAAACTTCACGCCGGTCTCTTCGGTCACATGGTTCACGGTCTCCGCACGGTCGCCCAAGCGAAGCTCGGAGATGGTTTTTCCCTTGCGCATAGAACGCCTCCTCCTCAATCATATTTTTAGCTTTTTTGGATTTTACCATAAAGCGCCCCCTTGTTACAACAAGACCTCTTCCAAAAGGGTTGTGTCGTTGCGCCGTGTACATTCTATGCGTTACAATAAGCAAAGGAGACGCAAAGGAGGCGGCAGGCATGGGCAACATCATCGATTACGCACGCGAGGCCCATGAGGATTTATCCTCGCGTCCCCTAAACGCAGTGGACAGCCTTGTACTGTCGCAGCTTGCCTATCTGCATTTTGGCGGCGGCCTTCCCGCGCATCCCGATGGAGACGCGGGCATGGCTTTACGCAACCTTATCAAAAGCGACGACGGCGCCGCCACTTTTTTAGGCATACGCGACAGCGTGGATAACCGCGCCCTCGTTTATGCGATCGCGGCAAGCCCGCGCTTTAAGGACATTCGCTTTGCGGATTATATAAATCAAGTAAGCAAAGCGGAGGAAAAGCAGTTTTCAGCCGTAACGTTTTTGCTGCCGGACGGCACAAATTACGTCGCTTTTCGCGGCACGGATTCCACATTCGTCGGCTGGAAGGAGGACTTCAACATGTCCTTCATCTGCCCCGTACCCGCGCAGGAGGAGGCCGTAAAGTATGTGGAAAAAGCGGCGCTTCGCCGCACCGGCTCTATCTACGTAGGCGGCCACTCCAAAGGCGGCAACCTTGCCGCCTACGCCGCCATCTTCTGCAATAAAAAGACGCGCGAGCGCATCCGTATGGTATTCAGCCACGACGGACCCGGTTTTTTGGAGGATGTGCTGAAACTGCCACAGTACGCGCAAATGGCTCCGCGCATGCAAAAGACCGTACCCGAATCCTCCGTGGTGGGCATGCTTTTGGAAATGCAGGAACCTTACGAGGTGATAAAAAGCGACCGTATCTTTCTCATGCAGCACGACCCTTTTTCGTGGCTCGTGGAAGGGAACGGCTTTTTGCGCGTGGAGACCGTCCATAGCAGCGCGCTATTTTTAAACAAGGCCGTGCATGAATGGCTCTATACGCTTTCGCCGCCGCAGCGCATGCGGTTTGTGGACACCCTCTTTAGCCTTCTCGGCGCGACGGACGCAAAAACAATCCGCGAGCTTTTGGGGGAGCCAAGAAAAAACCTTTTATACGCCGTGAGCGCCGTCAAAGCGATCGACGAGGATACGCGCAAGTTTCTTGTCGCAACGTTGCGCTCGCTTTTCATGATCGGCTTTAGCACGCTCCGCACCGACCCAAACCGCCGCGTCACGTTTTGGCCGGGTGCGCTTGAAAAATTCAAACCCACGCCCGAGATGCTCAAAAAGCTTCGTCTTTCGCCCGGAACAGCCGAAAAGCTCCGCTCCCTCCCCCGCGCCGCCACGCGTCGAAAAAAATAGACGAAAAAAAGACCCGTTTCGGTACTTATCCATTTCAGCACGATAAAGTCGAGGTGATGGAAGATGAAGCATGACAAGACGAGCAGTTTCAATTCGACGAAAAGCAGGCGCATAAAAAAACCGATCGTAATATGCTTAACTTCCATCCTGCTGCTCATTGCAGTCATGCTTTACGGATGGGGTCCCGCTATTTTTCAGAGAGGCAATCCTTTGCCATATTGGATTGCATGCACGAGCATCAATGAGCGGAAGCCCTATGTTGAGGTTGGAGATAACTCCGGCATATATATTTCAAAGCGCGGGGAATGTCCCGAATTGTTCAAATACATCGAAGATACCCGGAATGTTGCATTCGAAGAACAAGCAGGAAGCGGCTATCTATTCACAAACGGGACAGACACTTTAGCAGTATCTTCAGAGATATACTGGAGCAGGTTTACCGTTTGGACCGTGCCGATACCTTAATAAAACAGAAACTCAATCCCTCCAGTCGAGTGCGGCGCTCTGCTTCACGCAGATGCCGTCGCCGCGGTCGTACAAAGCATCCAGGCTTTCCGTACCGCGCTCGTACAGTGCGCGCGAAACAAGGATCCCGTTATTCGCATCTCGCTTTTTTGTTTCCGCAAGAAGGTACGCCGTTCCTTTTTCGAGGGTAAGCGTTTCGGGCAGTTTCCCCGCCTCATATTCCTCCGTACGGAGCACGGTGTTGTCTTCATCAAACTGTATCACGCGGACGCTTAAGGGCTTATAGACCCGCTTGACCGAGATCGTCACCGTAATGCTGTCGGCCGTCGTGACGCCGTCTTTCGTCTCCGTATATTCTGAGTTCAGAGTTTGTGAATAAACGCCGCCCTCCGAGATGTCCCCGCTCGACGAAAAACCGTTGCCCGTCGTGGCGTAAACGCGGCCGTCGGGCGCCTGATACACGGGGTTGAAGTACAAAGTCGGCGTAACGGCGCCGTTGATCGCGATGCAGATGATACCATCCAGCGTCACGCTCGTGCCGCCGTCGCGTACATCGATGGTGTTGTGCCCGTCCGATATGCCCTCGTCGCCGAAGACAGCCGTATAACTCCCGCTCATGTCTTTCATTTCCGTATAGAAATAGGCGATGCCGTCCACATCCGTAAACTTATACTCCGAACGCGTATATGTCTGCCCCGCTTCGTCGGTGTATGTTTCCTGCACGAGAGTCGCGTACAGCCTGTTTTGGTAGGCCGCCGCGTTTTCATCGATCATGCCACCGTTCATAATCGTATCGGTATGCTCGCTAAAATAGCGTTCAAAGTCGAACAGATCAAGATATTCCATGGTGACGAGCATGCCGACGAGGCGATCCTCCGCCGTTTCTCCCGCGCCCGCATCGGCAAGCGTCACCATGCCCGTGAACCCCAAAAGGAAGGCGGCTGCCAGCGCGCAGACTGCTGTTATCATAAATTTTTTATTTTTCATCGTCATCCTCCAACTCCCCGTCGAATTTCAAAATATCCCCCACATCGCACGTAAGGTAGTAACAGATGCGGTTGATGGTGTTGAAGCGCACGCCTCGCGCCTTTCCGCTGCGCAAAATGGAAAGGTTCGCCTCGGTGATGCCGACCATGCCACAGAGCTCCTTCGAGGTCATGCCCCGTTCCTTCAAAACATCTTCCAAATGTACGCGAATGGCCATAACGCACCCCTTAAATAAAGAGCTCGTTATCCTCTTTGAGCCGCCGGTTCTCCCCCGTCAGCCGCGCAAAGAGAAGCGCGAAAAGCACAAAGATAACCGAGCCCAAGGGTATCACGAGGCTGCCGTTTACGGTATGGAGCAACGGCGCGAATAAAAGCTGTAAAACATTGAAGAAAATGTTTGAAAGTACGATCGCCGCAAGCGATCGCGCACCCCATTTGGAGAGCCTTTTTGCGGCCTTCTCGGTCGCCTCCGAATAGCGGTCGAACCGCATGGCGTCAAGAAGTTCCGCTGCGACGATGGCGATCACGATATTGAGCGCCCACGGCAGCACATCCGTTAAGAATTTGAATACGAGAAAAGCATAGCTCATAAAAAGTCCGCCGCCGGTATTGCCGGCCCGAAGCGACGCAAACGAAGCGAAAAGCTCGTTCAGGCACACGGCAAAAATCGCCCACACGAAAATGAACGCAAGAAGCCGCATGACGAGCTTAAGCAACCTATAGAGCGTATCCGTGCCGCCTTCCCTTGCGGCGCGGAGCGCGCGAAGGATGAAATAACCGGAAAGGACAGCATATACCGTTCCGCCCAAAACAGCCTTATCCACGGCGATCAACCCGCTCTTTCCGCTCATCGAAACACTCTCCCCGCCAAACAGGGCGGCAAGCCTGCCCGGATTCGCCGTCAAATACAGCGCCGCAAACAACAGCAGGCTCAGAAGTACCAAAAGCGCATCCTCCGTTTTTAATTTGCGTTTGCCGCGCGCGTAAAAAAGAAAACCTGCGGGCAGCAAGGAAAGCGCCGCGTACAAAAGCACCGCCGCGGCGTTACCCCAGGTTCCCGCAAGCGACAGCGCGCGAAGCCCCCCGCCTATTTGCGCAAACGGAAAGGAAAGCGCCGCCGGCAGCAAATCCCACATAATACCCGTAAAGCAAAGCGCCGCACAGACCGCCGCCTCCGCCGCCAAAAGACCGTAAAACAATCGTCGTTTCATGTTGCACTCCAAAATTATTGATTTACGATAATTATCGTAGCAAAAGAATTATTGTTTGTCAATAATCGAGAAACAAAAAAAGGTGGGGCGTTTCAGAACGGGTTCTGAAACGCCCCACCCCTTTGGAAAAATTCTAAAGCTCGATCCAGTATCTTTCCACGACCTGACCGCTGTCCTCCGTGGCTGTGTTTTCCAAAACGCCACCATGCGCAAGGATGGTCCTTCGGGAAGCCTCGTTATCGTTGTTGCAGGTGATGAGCACGCGCTTGAGCCCGAGCGTTTTGCAGTAGAGAAGCGCCTGACGAAGCATTTCCTTTGCGTAACCCTTTCTCCGTTCGGAAGCCCTCACGCTGTACCCGATATGCCCGCCGATTTGCGTCAAATAGCCGTTGAGCCTGTGACGCACGTCGATAAAGCCGATGAGCGCGCCGTCGCTTTCGCGTACGGCTAAAAAGGTCGTCGAATCCACAAGCCCTTCGTCCACGGTTTCGGGAAGTTCGTTTTTCCGCACCTTGCTTAGCCACGCCCGGTAGCTTTCCGCGTGTCTCAGCCCCGCCGTACCGTCGAGGCTGTCTCCGTTAAGCAAAAATTCATCCCGGTATTCCATCGCCGCCCGCTCATGCTCGGGCGCGGGCCTTACAAGACGTATCGCTTCCATAGCGCTTTACTCCGCGTTGACCTTGAGCATGGCCGCGCCGATGATGCCCGCGTCGTTGCCCATTTGCGCGGGCACAATGCGCCCGTAGGATGAGTAGAATACCTTCTTTCGGACATTTTCGCGCAGCGGTTCGAGCAAAAAGTCTCCCGCGAGCGAGACGCCGCCGCCGAGCGCGATGACCTCGGGATCAAAAAGGTTCACAAGCGATGTGATGGCGGAGCCGAGCGAATCCACATACTGTCCGAAGATATCGAGCGCTACGTGGTCCCCCGCCTTTGCGCAGTCGATTACGAGCTTAGCGGTCACGTTATCCATACTGCCGCGCGCGCCCGTGTAGATCATACTGTTTACATATTCCACCACGGAGCGTCTTCCCTGCCGTACAAGCCACGACGCCGTGCAGTAGGCTTCCACACAGCCATGCACGCCGCAGGTGCAAAGGTCGCCATTATGCTTGAGGATCATATGCCCGAGCTCCACGCCATTCGAGTTGCCGCCGTTGAACATTTTTCCGTCTAGGATAAGGCCGCCGCCTACACCCGTGCCAAGTGTGATGAGCACAGCCGTTTTGCAGTCCATGAACGCGCCCTTGTGGAGCTCCGCCAGCGCCGCGGCATTTGCGTCGTTGGCTAAAAACACAGGCACCTGCGGGAAATAGACCTGCAGCTGTGAGCGAAGCGGCACATTATGAAATTGCAGGTTATAGGCGTCTATCACAAACTCACCGCGCCTGTCGATGCTGCCCGGGACCGCTACGCCGATGCAATCAAGCTCGTCCGCCCTGGCGCCGTGCGCCCCCAAAAGGTCGCGCACGAGCTGCGCGAGCACGGAAGCGATGTATTCCCCGCCCTTCCCGTTGGAAAAAGGAACGCTTCTGTACTGCACGATGTCGAGCGCCTCGTTTACAAGACCCGCGGCAATGTTGGTGCCGCCCACGTCAAACCCGATCCGATACATAACCCTACCTGCCAATCTAAATTTTTAAAAAAACTCCGGTGCACGCGATTTGAATTCCTTGCCAACGTCGTAGCCGAGGCGCTTCAGGCGGAAGGCGCGCGCCGCGACCTCGAGCACCACGGAAAGGTTTCGCCCCGGGCTCACGGGAAGCACCGTACACGGCACCGCCACGCCGAGTATCTCTCTGCTCGCTTCAAACGCGCTCACGCGCTCGTACTTGGTGTTTTCGTTCCAAAGCTCCATCTCCATCACGAGGTCGATGTCTTTTTGCTGGATCACCGCGCCTACGCCGTAAAGATAGCGCACGTCGATGATGCCGATGCCACGCACCTCCATAAGATGCCTTGTAAGCTCCGGCGCGCGCCCGATGAGGGCGTTGCTTTGCACGCGGGTGATCTCTATCACGTCGTCCGCGACGAGGCGGTGGCCGGCCTTGATCATTTCAAGCGCCGTTTCGCTCTTCCCCAAGCCGCTTTCGCCCGTGATGAGCATGCCCAAACCGAACACGTCCAGCAGCACGCCGTGAAGCAGTATTTTCGGCGCAAGCCTGAATTCGATCCACTGCGTAAGGCGGTGGCCGATCTCGCCGGTCTGCAGTTCCGATTTTAATACCGGTACAGCGTGGTCCTCCGCGCTTTTGATGAGGGCCTGCGGCGGGTGGTTGCCCCGCGCGCACACGATGCAGGGGATGTCGAAGCTCATCAGCCTCGATAGCCGCCCATAAAGCTCCTCGTCGGAAAGGCTGTACAAATAGTACATTTCCGCGTTGCCTATGATCTGCACACGCTGCGCGGCGAAATGCTCGTAATACCCCGCGAACTGAAGCCCCGGGCGGTTGATCTCGCTGTTGGTGAAACTTATGCTGCCGCCGCCCTCGACGAGTATCTCGAGCCCGAGCTCATCGGCAAGCTCCCGTACGGCCACGGAGACGGACATGCGATCACCTCTTCAGCAGAATATTGTCGATCAGCCACGCCACGCCGTTATCGGCGCAGGCAGGTATTTCCATATCCGCAACCGCGAGCGTAGATCGGGCGCCATCCTTGACGGCCGCGCCTAAACCGGCGTAGACGATCATGGAATTATCGAGCGTGTTATCGCCGGCGGCGGCGACCTCCTCGCGTTTTACATGCCAATATTCCTCGGCGAGCCACTGAAGCGCAGAACCCTTGTTGACGCCCGCCGTCGTGAATTCGATGTAGGCGGGATTCGACAAGCTTACTTCGAGCCGCCCCTCGAAGAGCTTTGAAAGCGCGGGCTCCAGTTCCTTCACCCGCTCGGGGGAAGTTATATAAAGAAGCTTGGGCACGTTCGCCCACCGTTTTTTACGTATATCGGGGTCGATGGTCTTTTTTATCCCGAGAAAGGAAGCGTATTTATCCCCCAGCAGGTCCTCGCACTCGTACACGATGCCGTCGCCCTGATAAATTTGCGCGTGAACGCCGTAGCCGGCCGCCAGTTCCAGAAGCTCCAGAATAAGCTCGGGATTCATGGCCGTGCCGCGAATTTCATCGCCTGTGTCGATATCGTTGATTTGGGCACCGCCGTAGGTGATGACGGGGCCGTGCAGGTCGAGCGCGCGGCAGATATGGATCGCGCCGCCGTAGCCGCGCCCGGTCGCAAGCACCACCTTGATCCCAGCGTCGATCGCGCGGCGGACGGCTTCGTAGTTTGCCTGTGGCACTTCCTTTGCGGATTGGGTGAGCGTGTTATCAATGTCCGATGCAAATACTTTATACATGGGTTACCGGGTTCTCCTATAAAATGCTTAATACTTACCTGATTTTAGCATCCCGCGCGCGGTGCGTCAATTCTCCGCGGGGGTCTCCAAAGGCGGATGAAAATACCGGTATACGGCCTCCGCCGCGGGGCGGTTGATCCCGGGGGCTTTCATGAGCGCCTCCACATCGGCTTGCTTGATGGCGTCCACGGTGATGAACGTATCAAACAGCGCTCTTCGCCTTTTGGGGCCGACGCCCGAAATCTCGTTGAGCACGGAATAAAGCGCATTTTTAGAGCGCAGGCTTCTGTGGTAGGTGATGGCGAAGCGGTGCGCCTCATCGCGGATACGCTGCAAAACGTGGAGCGCGGGGTCGTGCCTGTCGAGCGCAATGGGTTCTTCGACGTTTGGCAAAATGATGGTCTCGCTGCGCTCGGCGAGGCCGATGGCCGGAACGAACGCATAACCCTGTTCCTCGAGCACCTCAAGCGCCACGTTCAACTGTCCCCTCCCGCCATCCACCACGAGGAGGTCCGGAAGCCATGTAAATTTCACGTCGTCCTCGCGTGCGCTCGTAAAGCGGCGCGTCAAAACCTCGCGCATGGCGAGATAGTCGTCGCCGTTGGTATCTCCCTTGATGCGAAAACGCCGGTATTCTGTCGGGGCGGGCTTGCCGTTTAGAAACACCACCATGCTCGATACCGTATCGCGCCCGCGGATATGCGAGTTATCATAGCACTCCATGCGCTCTGGGATCGTTTCCAAACCGATGATCTCGCAAAGCCGCGCAAGCGCTCCCTCGCCGCGCTCCCACGCGCGGTGCTCAAATTCCCGCGTTTTTTTGATGACGTCGAGCCCGTTCTCATAGGCCATTTCCGCAAGCTTGCGCTTTTCGCCGCGCTTGGGGCATACGATCTCTACCTTTTTTCTGCGAAGTTCCCGCAGCCATTCGCAAAGCGCTCCCGCGTTTTCGGGCATATCCCGCACGACGATTTCTTTAGGCACATAGCCCGCGTCCGAATAAAACTGCTGCAAAAAGGCGTACATGATCTCCCCAGCGGGCTCGTCCGAGCAGGAAATGTTGAGGCGCTTGGTGCCCACCACCTTGCCTTTTCGAACAAACAGTGCAAACACCACCGCGTCGCCCGTATCGCGTACCAAGGCGAAAACGTCCCGCTCCAACTCCGAAGGGGCGATTGCCTGCTGGTGCTCCCCTAAAACGCGCACCGCCGCGATGCGGTCGCGAAGCTGTGCCGCGCGCTCGAACTCCATCGCTTCGGCAGCCTCGTTCATCTTCCCGGTAAGCATATGAAGCACAGGCTCGGTATGCCCTTCAAGGAAGTGCCCCACCTGATCGAGCAGTTCATGGTATTCCTCGCGGCTCACATTGCCCGTGCAGGGCGCGCAGCATTTTCCGAGGTGGTACATCAAGCACGGCCTCTCGCGCCGCGCGACGGCCTTCATGATATCCTTGGAGCAATGGCGCACGGGAAACATTTCGCGGATGGCGGTAAGCGCGTCGCGAAGCGCTATGCCACTCAGATACGGGCCGTAATAGCGGGCGCCGTCGCTTTTGACGCTCCTTACCACCTCGAAGCGCGGGTACGCCTGTTTGATATCGAGCCGCACATAGGGAAAATGCTTATCGTCCTTCAAAAGGATGTTGTAGCGCGGATGGAATTCCTTGATGAGGTTGCTTTCAAGCGTGAGCGCCTCGGTCTCGTTAGAGGTGAGGATGTATTCAAAGTCCGAAATATGCCCCACCATGGCGGCCACCTTGGGAAGCTGCAATTTATTTTGGAAGTACTGCCGCACGCGGTTTTTTAAGTTGACCGCCTTGCCGACATAGATAACCTGTCCCATGGCGTCGAACATTTTATAGACGCCGGGCAGATCGGGCAGCAGCGCAAGTTTTTCTTTCAGGAGCTCGTTCATGGATACATTATATAACGGAGAAGGATATAAAGAAAACAGCAAAAGCAGCGGGATAAAAGCCCCGCCGCCTTTGCCGATTATTTTGCTGACTATTTAAAAAACCTGACCCTATCCTCAAAAACCCGTATCAGTATCTCCGCAAGCATCGTGTTTTTGCCGCCCGAAAGGTCGTATACGGTGATGCGCTCCGGGGCAAGGCCAACGAGTATGCTCACCACGCCGTCGCCGGTGCATTTTTCGTAATCGACACGGGAGTTCATATCGTCGGTGAGCGTACAGCTGCCATCGGGATTCAAGATCACCGAAACGTCTTTGATGCGTGGCGTCTGAAGCTGCACGAATGCAGAAAGCACGCTCATCAGCTCCAGATACTCGTTGTTGATGAGAATTTCCTCGACGGCGCGCACCACGGTGAATTCCCAAGCTTTTTGTACATCCTTCATGCGAAAGCGGACATAGCCTTCGAGGATGAGCGATTCGTTTTCTTCATAATGCTGCGCGATCTCCCGCTTGAGCGCCTGCGGCGTGCCTACGCCGCGCGCGCTCTTGATAGCCTCCGGGAGCGCCAGTTTTTTCTGTTCGAGCGAAATAGGAAGGTCGTTGACAAGCCGTGCAAGTTCAAAGTGCGCGATATCGTAAAGCAGCACCTCCGCGACCGCCGCGCACCACGCGTCCATATCCGTCTCGGTTTCGAGCTGCGCCGCGGCCGTTTTTTTGCCTTCGCCCTCGCGCAGGTTCAAAGAGACGCCCAGTCTTTTCAGCCTTCTTTTGATGAGCCGCGGTATATCGGCATCGTATTCGTAAGTACTCACGGTGCGCACCGCCATTCACGTCACCATCCAATCCTTCTGCATGATATGCTGTTTTCGGCGCACCCGTGCAGTCATGCAACTAGTATGCGCTTAAAACGCGAACGCGCGATGCTGAAAATGCTGGAACGGTTTTTTCGCGAAAAATCGTGCTTTAAGGTTGACAAGACGGCTCTAAGCGCTTACAATCAAGCTAATTTCAAACGTTGCGGGTTGACCGAGGTTCAGTACCGTTCCTAAACCGCATGTAAAGAGAATGGCGTCCGTTGGCTGCAAGCGCCTCATGCGAAGGAATTGGGAATACCGCCCTTGCGACCGTAACCGTTTATGGCGCGTTAAGCCATATCGAGTGGGTTTATCCAAGTAGGGTGGAACCGCGGATGTAACCGTCCGTCCCTGATGATTTTCAGGGACGGTTTTATTTTTACCGTGAATTTGTATTTTGGAGGATAGGATTATGAAAATTACTTTTCCAGACGGCTCGGTACGCGAATATTTTGACGGCGCAAGCGCGCTCGACATCGCCGAGAGCATTAGCCCCCGCCTGAAAAAGGCTACTCTGGCCGCAGAGATCGACGGCAAACTCATCGACGCGTTCGCGCCTCTTAGCGGCGACCATAAATTGAAGCTTTGCACCTTTGACGACGAAGGAGGCCGCCACGCCTATCGCCATACCGCCTCGCACATCCTTGCGCAGGCCGTGAAACGCCTTTATAAAGATGTAAAGCTCGCCATCGGCCCCGCCATCGAAAACGGCTTCTATTACGATTTCGACGCGCCCGAAACCTTCTCGTTCGACGATTTTTCGGCCATTGAAAAGGAAATGGAAAAGATAGCCGCCGAGAACCTCAAATTGGAGCGCTTCGAGATGCCCCGCGCGGACGCCATCGCGTTCATGCGCGAAAAAGGCGAGGATTATAAAGTGGAGCTCATTGAGGACCTGCCCGCGGATGCTGTCATCAGCTTTTACAGGCAGGGCGAATTCGTGGACCTTTGCGCGGGCCCGCATGTGGACACGACCGCCAAGGTCAAAAACATCAAGCTTTTGAACGTTGCGGGCGCTTACTGGCGCGGCAGCGAGAAAAACAAAATGCTGCAGCGCATCTACGGCACGGCTTTTGAAAAGAAGGCCGATCTGGACGCGTATGTGACGGCGCTGGAGGAAGCCAAAAAGCGCGATCACAACAAACTCGGCCGCGAGCTCGAGCTTTTCACCACCGTGGATGTGATCGGCCAAGGCCTCCCCATCCTTCTTCCCAAAGGCGCGCGCGTGATACAGCTTTTGCAGCGCTTCGTGGAGGACGAGGAGCAAAAGCGCGGCTACCTTCTCACCAAAACGCCCTTTATGGCAAAGCGCGACCTGTATAAGATCTCCGGTCACTGGGACCATTACCGCGACGGCATGTTTATCATGGGCGATCCGAACGACGAGGAGACCGAAGTGTTCGCGCTGCGCCCCATGACCTGCCCGTTCCAGTTTATGGCGTACCTCAACCGCTCGCGCTCCTACCGCGATTTGCCGCTTCGCTATAACGAAACGTCCACGCTGTTCCGCAACGAATCCTCGGGGGAGATGCACGGGCTTATACGCCTCCGCCAGTTCACCATTTCGGAGGGCCACCTCGCCTGCCGCCCCGATCAGGTGGAAGAGGAATTCAAGGGCTGTTTGGACCTTGCCAAATTCATGATCGAAACGCTCGGTTTTGAAAACGATGTTTCCTACCGCTTCTCCAAGTGGGACGAAAACGATCGCGAGAAGTATATCGGCTCCAAGGAAAACTGGGAGGCGACGCAAGAAGTGATGCGCGCTATTCTCACCGATCTGAACGTGCCGTTCATCGAAGCCGACGGCGAGGCCGCGTTCTACGGCCCCAAGCTCGACATCCAGATCAGGAACGTGCACGGCAAGGAAGACACGCTCATTACCATCCAGATCGACTTCCAGCTTGCGGAGCGCTTCGGCATGCAGTATGCCGACAGCGACGGCGAGAAGAAGTACCCCATCGTCATCCATCGCACGAGCATCGGCTGCTATGAGCGCACGCTTGCACTCCTCATCGAGAAATACGCGGGCGCGCTGCCCACATGGCTTGCGCCGGTACAGGTGAAGGTACTGCCCATCACCGACCGCGCGCAGGAATATTCAGAAAAGCTTTCGAAAGAACTCGAAGCTTACGGCATCCGCGTGGAGCGCGACTATCGCAACGAAAAGATCGGCTTCAAGATACGCGAGGCGCAGATGCAGAAGGTCCCCTACATGCTGGTCGTTGGAGACAAGGAAGTGGAGGAGGGCGTAGTGGCCGTGCGCTCCCGCAAGGACGGCGACATCGGTAAGATGACAGGCGACGAATTCCTTGCCCGAATCAACAAGGAGATCGCATTGCGCTCGCACGATTGATCAAATAAGAATGACATAGCAATAAAAGAACGCCCCGCGGGGCGTTCTTTTATTGCTATGTTTTGCTATGCTTCAAATCAGCGATATTACGGAACGTAGTAATACGATGGACTTTCAAACTGCAGATACGGCCACGCGCTGACCCAGGTCTTGAAAAGCTGTATCTTATCTGCGCTCAGGTTGTTGATCCGCACGATGACGGCGTCGCGCGCGGCGTCATACGCTATGCCGGTAACCGGCAGCGATGTCTTCTGCCAAGAGGGAAGCGCCTGATAAATCGCGTTTATCTGCGCGATGTTATAACTCAGGTACGCGGCGTTGACGCCCATGGGGAGGCTGGAGTTCAGGAGGCGGAACGTACCGAAGTTTTTGAGGAGGGCTTTTAAGTCCGCCGCAACCTTGTTGAGGTTCGTGCCGTTGGTAACACGAATGTTCGGTACTCCCTGGCTGTCCGTAAACCTGCCCACATAGATGCCGGTGTTCAAGGCAAAGTAGCCGGAGTTATCCAGCTTCGTAAAGAATGCGCTGTTGCGGCCGTCGTCATAGTAACCCGGCACGGATGGGTAAGATGGAGTGGTTGGATACGTCGGATATACGATACCGCCCGTAGATGTTGGCGTCGCGGAGATCGTGAAGTATTTTTTGTACACATAGCCCGTCTGACTGCCCCACTGTATTTTGAGCCAGTTGCCCGACGATCCTAAAAGCGGGGCGGATTGCCCAATCCCGATCGCGCCGAGCTTGCCGTACTTGGTGGATGGGCCCGTACGCACGTTGACATTGGTGTTTGCGATCACATAGGAGCTTCCCGCAACGGGCACAGTAGGACTGACAGGGGGCAATTGCGCGGTGGTGAGATATTTGGAATACACATACCCCGTCAGACCGTTGAAATTGATAAAATACCAGTTTCCGCTCTGCCCGAGGTAATATACCTCCTGGCCGATCTTAAGCTCACCTATGACGACATATTTCGTGGACGGACCGTAGCGGATATTGACAGGCTGCGTGGCATAGAGACTTGTGTATTGCGCAGCCTGAGCGACAGGAACGATGCTGAAGAGAAATAGGAACACGGCGACGAGCGCAATAAAGCGTTTCATGGAATTACCTCCCGTTTTCAATGATGCTCAGGGGCCTGACCCCCTCTCCTTAGCTTCTCCCGCTAAGGGCGGCGGCATACCGGAAAAGAACCATCCTGTGCAACCATTATAAAGCACGAGGTAAGAATTTCCATGAATAATGTGTTAACGATTTAACAATTTTCCTCTATAGCCTCATTCCGCCATTCACATCGAGCACATGCCCCGTAACATAGCTTGCCTCGTCGCTCGCGAGGAAAAGCGCGGCGTTGGCGATTTCCTCTGGCTGTCCGAGGCGGCCGAGCATGGTCATGGAAGCAAATTTGTCAAGGAGATCCTGCGGCACGGTCTTTAAGATATCGGTCATGCAATAGCCCGGCGCGATGGCGTTACAGCGAACGTTTGCGCCCTTGCGCGCAAATTCCTTCGCCCATGTTTTGGTCATGCCGATGACGCCAGCCTTGGTGGCGGCATAATTGGTCTGTCCGATGTTGCCGTACTCGCCCACCACCGAAGAAATGTTGATGATGGAGCCGTAGCCCGCCTGCATCATGGCGGGGCCAACCAAACGCGTCAGGTTGAATACGCCCTTGAGGTTGACGCTGATGACAGCGTCCCACATTTCATCGGTCATCTTCTGGATGAGCGCGTCGCGGGTAATGCCCGCATTGTTCACGAGTATATCGATTTTGCCGTGTCTATCGAGTATTTCCTTCACGGCCGCCTCGCAGCTTGCGGCGTCGGTCACGTTTAGGCTTATGAAATGCACGTTTTCCGCCTCGAAGGTGAGGGGCTTCAAATCACCCGCATAAACTTTGGCCCCCTCCGATGCAAACCTTTTGGCGCATTCCGCGCCGATACCCGCCGCGCCGCCCGTGATGAGGGCGATCTTAT
Organism: Bacillota bacterium; assembly: GCA_023400985.1. Classification (GTDB taxonomy): domain Bacteria; phylum Bacillota; class Clostridia; order Christensenellales; family CAG-138; genus UBA7707. The sequence continues at coordinate 90,955 of JAEXEN010000032.1, read as the reverse complement.
CCTTCAAACGCATGATGCTTCCCTCCTGATCAAATGTAGATTTTTTTTATTGTACCATATCGCCCTCCTAAAATGGGAGCCGCTTGTGCAGATTTGACAAACACTGCGGTCTTTTATATAATGAAGCCGTAAAAAGAACCGTCATAGCAATTCCCTATGAAAGGCTTTTATTTCTTACGACAGGTGGAGTAATAAATGAGAGCGCCTTTCATTTTTTTATATCCGGATATTACGCGGCGGGATGCCGAAAACCTTATACGATGGCTTCGCGACGACGAGGTGCGGCGCTATTTGAGCGACGCGCAAAACGTATCATATAGTTTGGAGCGGCTTCTTTCGCGTGTGGACCTGCCCGTTTTGACGCATCTATTCAGCGCTGGCGGCAGGTTTTATATAGTTTGCGACAGGCACGAAAGACCGGTCGGCTTCGTACGGCTCGTACTCGGCCAAAAGGAGATGGAGATCGTGCTCGTCATCGGCGAACGGCTGATTTGGGGCAACGGCCTCGGCACGGCTGCACTCAAAGAGGCGCTCCGAATCGCCTTTTTTGAGTTTCGGTCGGAACGGGTCGTCGCTAGCATCCATCGCGATAACCATAGGTCGCTTCGCACATTCAAAAGCGCGGGCTTCACACGCGTACACGAGGGGGAAAACATGCTACGCTTCACGCTGACCATGCGGGACTATCTAAGCCAAGTCCAAAGGAGGGCCGCCATGAAAAATGAGATACACATTACGCCGATCGATAAGGAAAGGCTTTTGAAGGTTTTGAACGAGGCATCCGATGCGGAAAATATCGCGCCGGACGCCGCGCGTGCGCTCCTTAACGAAGTGGATCGCGCCACCGTCGTAAACGCGCACGAAATGCCCGCATGTGTTGTCACCATGCGCTCTCGCACGCTCCTTTCGCTCAACGGCGCGGAACTCGAAGCCTCGCTCGTGTATCCCGACGAGGCGGATTGGCAAAACAGGCGCGTATCCGTGCTCTCCCCCATCGGCACGGCCATCCTCGGCTATGCCGAAGGCGAAACCGTGCGATGGGAGATCCCTTCCGGCATGGCGGATATCCATATCAAAAAGGTGCTCTATCAGCCGGAGGCGGCAGGAGACTACAATCTATAAAGTTTGACCGCGGCGGCATGAAGGGTATGCCGCCCTACTGGACATCCGCCGCATCATGGTTTATACTGTATTTGTGATTTTGTAAATTACAAATTTATTAAAGGAAAAACGGTATGAACGAAAAGAACAAGGATCTAAAGCGGCAGTATAAGCTGACGAAGCCGGACATGGGGATTTTCAAAATAAGTGCCGAGGGAACCGGAAAGGCATATCTGGAAGCGACGCAGGACCTCAGGGGCACCATGAACGGCGCGATTGTGCGCCTCAACTCAGGCATGCACCCATGGCGCGAGTTCCAGCAGGATTGGACGGCGTTAGGCGCGGAGCGCTTTCAAACGGAAATACTCGAACGCCTCCCCTACGACGAGAAGGACGAAATGAAAACTGACTATTCGGAGGAGCTCAAAATACTCGAAATGCTATGGGCAGACAGACTTGCAGCGGAAGGCCTGACGCTTTACAGAAAACGCATATAAAGTAGTTCCCGCCACCGTAAATCTTTGTTTCATTACAGCAAAAGCGCCGGATTTTAGCTTGCGGTTTTTATAATGCCTAAGCCGTGACTTTATCACGGTACGATCCGCCCGAAACGGCTATACTATAGATCAGAACAAAGAGATCGGAGGAATACGAGATGTCCGTCAAAACCATCACCGTTTCCAATTTTGAAGCGGCGGTACTGCAAGCCGATAAACCCGTGCTGCTGGATTTCTGGGCGGATTGGTGCGGCCCGTGCAGGATGATCTCCCCCATCATCGACGAGCTTTCGGAAAGCGACCTCAAGGATAAGGCGGTTGTCGGCAAGGTCAACGTAGATGAGGAAGGCGAACTCGCGCAGCGCTTCGGCGTGATGAGCATCCCCACGCTGATCGTTTTCAAAAACGGCAAGCCCGTCAACAAATCCGTGGGCGTGAAACCACGCGAGGCCATTGTACAGATGGTCAAAAACGCATAATACTCCCCTTCACCAAAACCGACACGCTCTTGCTTAAACGGACCGGCGCCCCCTCGCCGGTCCGTTTAACTTTAAATTAGAAGGTTGTCACACATTAGGAATAATTCCTATTATGTGACAACATCACTGAAAACCCTTGATAAACATTTTATACTTAGCTCAACAAATCAATCAACAGGAGGCAGAAGAAATGAACGAAACTTACGAAAACAGAATGCCCTTGATCGGGGATATGGCTCCCGAGTTTAAAGCCGTTACGACGCAGGGCGAGATCAATTTCCCGCAGGATTTTGCGGGCAAGTGGGTGATCCTTTTCTCCCATCCGGCGGACTTTACGCCCGTATGCACTACGGAGTTCATGACCTTCGGTTCCATGCTCGAGGAATTCAAAGCACTCAATACCGAACTCGTCGGCCTTTCCGTAGATTCGATCTACGCGCATATCGCATGGCTGCGCAAGATCAAAGAGCTGGAGTGGAGCGGCAAGAAGAGCATCGAGATCACCTTCCCCCTCATTGAGGATATCCGCATGGAAGTCGCCAAAAAATACGGTATGATACAGCCCAACCAGTCCAATACGCAGGCCGTTCGCGCCGTATTCATCATCGACCCCGAAGGAAAGATACGGACCATCCTCTATTACCCGCTTACCACCGGCAGGAATTTTGACGAGATCAAGCGCATTATCCTCGCCTTGCAAAAGTCGGATAAGGACGGCGTCGCTACACCGGCGGACTGGCGCCCCGGTCAGGACGTGATCGTGCCTACGGCGGGAAGCTGCGGCACCGCTAAGGAACGCATGGAAACCCAAAATGACGATCAATACTGCCTTGACTGGTTCATGTGCTTCCGCAGGGAAAACAAATAAAAAGCTTTCGTTTCAAAAAAGCGGCACTGCAACGGCCGCTTTTTTGCATTATGATATAATAATTTTAGTTTCCTTTTTCGCAATCGTGTTCAAGAACGTATCTGTACTTTTCCGTATACTCCCCTTAGGACGGTGAAAAACATGGAGCAACTAAATGCGGTAGAAGCCGTACAGCGCATGCAGGACTATATCGAGTCGCACCTCGACGAATCGGTGACGCTCAAAGAGCTCGCTTGCGCGGCTGGATACTCCCCCTATCATTGTGCGAGGCTGTTCCGCGAGCTCACAAGAAAAACACCTTTTCACTACCTGCGCTTAAGACGGCTCACAAAGGCCGCCATGGTGTTGCGGGATGGGAGGACGCGCGTGTTCGACTTCGTGTTCGCTTCGCATGAAGGCTTCACTAAGGCGTTTTCCAGGCAATTCGGCATTTCGCCGATGCGTTACGCCAAGGAGGCACCTCCGATACGGCTCTTTCTACCCTACGGCGTGCTCCCCTATTACCGTCACATTTATAAGGAGGAAGAGGCAAATATGGAACCGATGAACACTATTTTTGTACAGGTGGTGGAACGACCCAAAAGAAAGACGCTCATAAAGCGCGGCGTCAGGGCGGAAGGGTATTTTGAATATTGCGAGGAGGTCGGCTGCGATGTGTGGGGAGTGCTCTTGAGCGTCAAAGAAGCGCTTTACAAGCCTGCCGGCATGTGGCGGCCAGAGGATATGCGGCGGCCAAATACCTCGGAATACGTGCAAGGCGTAGAGTTGCCGCTCAATTACGGCAAGCCCGTTCCCGACGGCCTCGAGCTCATAGAACTTCCGCCGTGCAAGCTGATGGTGTTTCAGGGACCCTCCTACGACGACGAGCAGTTTGGCTCCGCCATTCAGACGCTTTGGGAGCAAATGGAGCGCTATGACCCCAAGCTTTACGGTTACGTTTGGGCAGACGACGACGGCCCGCGCATACAGCTTGAGCCACAGGGTTACCGCGGCTACATCGAGACCCGCCCCGTACGGGAAGAGAATGTGGGCAAGTGAGAAATGGAACAAAAAAGGAACCGCGAAGGGGCGCCCCCAATAAAGAAGTATTTAAGCAGCATACGGCATGGTCATTTTTGGCTATGCCGTTTTGCTATTCATGGTAAGTAAACACTTCGACAATACCATCTTCCACTGTTGCGATTTGACTGTATACGCTGTTGGCAATGAGTTTTTCAATCGGTTCGTTAGCCAATGCCGAAATGTGTTCCAACCATATGCAAATAGTATCATCTAACTCGATCGTAAATTGTTTCATTTTTTTACCCCCATCTTTTGTTTTAGAGTATATATACTCTAAATGGTAACATAAAAATATGAGAAACTCAATAGAGTATATATACTCTATTGGGGGACAGTATGGAAAATAAATTAAAACAAGATGTTCCTATCGGACATAATTTGAAAAAATTCAGGCAAAAAGCTGGATTATCACAAGAAAGCGTTGCCGCCAAACTGCAAACTATGGGATTGGATATTCATCAAAAAATCATCTCGGAAATGGAATTGGGAACATATAGTATCCGTATCAGCGTTTTGCTTGCATTGGCTGAATTGTATGACACACCTATTCAAGATTTTTTCGCTGATTTAGACCGCTACGAGTAAACAGTCCCGCCGGGACGATAAACGAGGTCCCATATGCGCCCTGTCCGCTGCTGAAATCAGACCGTCATCTGCGGCTTTCCCGCCGCAAATTCGCACCCATTTTTTTCTGTAAAAATGCCCTTGGCCTCCCCGGCGGCAATGGTATTTTCACGGCAACGCTGATAGAGCGTATAACACACTACACTTTGCTTCGCAAAGTCATGTGCCAAAGGGTTCCCCTTTGGCAACCCCGTTGCGCGTGTCATGGCTTCGCCCTGCCCCTCTCAACGCAAAAGACGGACTATCAGCTTTATGCCGATAGTCCGTTTTGTTGTCACATTCCGCTTGCCGACTGCCCAATGTGAATGTTCCTCGATACTTCTTTATTGGGTGTCAGCGAAAGCGGTTCCTTTTTTGTTCATCCTCTTTAATATTCATCTTCCGCCCACTTGGCCGGGTTATCTTCCGTTCCATGGTTTCGCCTTACCCGCGGCCCGCGCTTTTACACATCCAATCGACGATGAAATCGAATCGCTCCTGTGTCAGCGCATGGCCTCCCGAATATCTTTTGTGGCACAGGTCATTTTCGGCGTCGTAAACCGTATAGGACGGACGGGCCTTTTGGACGATAAAATCTGCATCCCTTGAATACTTATCCTCCTCCGCCGAAACGATCAGAAGCCTTCGCGGCGCGATGCAGCGCACGAGATCGTCTATTTCATACTTCCCAGAGAAACCCGGTATCACGCTCGCCATTTCAATCCCCACGCCGTTTCGCATCCTGTTATTGTAGGTGCACGCGCTTCCGCTCGCGCAGGTAAAATCGATCCGCGTATCGAGAGCCGTCAAAAACAGCACGGTGTTCCCGCCGTAGGAATGTCCCAGCGTGCCGATCCTTTGGGTATCCACATACGGCAGTCCGGCGAGCAAAGAAACGCCGTACATCGCATCAAACAGCACCTTTTGCATCAGGTTGCCGCCCTTTAGAATGCGGTAGCACATTGCGTTGAAATGCTGCAAAAAATCATCGTCATTTGGTAAAGGCGTGATGCCGTGTCCGTTCTCCCGCCGTTCCTCGAAGCATACGGAATCAGGCGCGAGCACAACAAAGCCCGATTGCGCCAGCGTGGGCCCGAACGCCTGCAGGGGGTTTCCCGCGAGGCCGCACACCTCGCTTTTGCCCAAATGCCGTTCTCCGTTATGCTGGTGGTGCACGAACGCGGCGGGGTTCTTTCCGAGCTTCTCCGGCAGCAAAAGGTAAGCCGTTACCGTATCGCCGGCGGATTCGTAGGCGATCCGCTGCCGCGTATACCCGGCCTCTCTTGACGTTTCCGTTACTTCATACGCGATCTTATCCGGAACAGCGGCAATCTCTATCCCTATAGCCTTTGCGATGCCATGCCTCAGATCCATCGTGGATACCTCCGGTTATTTAATGAAGGCGGGATGAAATCACCCCGCCCTAATCTCTGGATACGATGTTTCTTAGATCTCCGTCTTCCAAAGCCCGTGGAGATTGCAGTACTCGTACGCCGCAACCACCTGATCGTCGGCGGTGAGCTTGAACTGCGCCTTGGGCTCCACGCCCGCGCCGAGGCACTTGCGCTGGCCGCCGCGCTTGGTCTCAAGGTATACCCATTCGATATGGTGTTCTTCGATCATGGGATGCGGCACGGAACCGATCGCGACCTCTACGGTGTCGCCTTTGATGGTGACTACGGGAAGATGCTTCTCCTGCGAGGCCTCAACGGTGTTGGCCACAAGTTCTTCCATCTGCTGGCCGCAGCAGATCGTAGGGGTGCCGGGGTCGTTGATGATGCCGATGATTTTGCCGCAAAGCTTGCAGCGGAAAAAACGATGCTCGTTACACATGAAAATATCCTCCTTCATCATCTTGCAAATATTGAGGTAAGCAAAACGGTCAAGACCGTTTCCTAAGGTTACATGGTTGTGCGATTCACGTTCCGCGGACGAACGCCGCGAACGAAGCGGCATATGCCCTTGCGTTTTTAAGCTCCTCCTCGGAGGGAACGAGCTTGCATGTAAGCCCCTCGCTCATCACGTTGAGCTTGAGGCCGCGCAGCCTTTCGAGGATCATGGGGACGCCCTCGCCGCTCCACCCGAACGACCCGAAAGCCGTCGCTGGCTTTTTGGCGTTGACGATGGCGTCGATCTGCGCCGTTAAATCCCATATGGGACGCAGCGCGTCGCGGTTGATGGTGGGCGTACCGAGAAGAAGCGCGTCGCAATCGTCGATCTTTTCGCGGTACTTGCTCACGTCTTCGCCCACGAGGTCATAAATTTCCACATCAAGGCCCTGCATTTCGAGTTCTTCTTTGAGCGTCTCGGCAAGCTTTCGCGTGCAGCCGTAGGCCGAAACGTACAATATGAGGGCCTTCTTTTTTGCCGCGGCTTCTTTTGGCATGCTCCATGTGCGGTAGCTCTCTACAGCCTCCCCGATCGACTCGGTGAGGATGGGGCCATGGCTTACGCAGATCATGCGCGGGGAAGCCTGCTCCACACGCGCGAGCCCCTTTAATACATAGGGTTTGAAGGGGCTCATGATAGCGTCGTAATATTCCTTGAACGCCCGTTTGTATTTTTCCGGGTAGGACGCCTTTACATCGATCATGCGCGGCTCGCAGTAATGTGCGCCGAGGAAATCGCAAGTGAAGAGGACGCCTTCCTCTTTGCACCAGGTGAACATGGTGTCCGGCCAGTGCAGCATGGGCGCGACCATAAACTCGAGCGTGACCCCGCCGAGGTCGAGCACCTCGCCGTCCTTCACCGGATGGCCATTGAACTTCACGTTTGCGATCTCACCGAGATTTTTGATAGCCCCCACGGTGCCGAACACCTCGATATCGGGATTCAGCTCGAGGAAGTCCTTCAAAGCGCCGCTGTGATCGGGCTCGGTATGGTTGAAAATGAGATAATCGATTTTTTTAAGATCCGCGAGCGAAGAAAGATTTTCGACATATTCCTCGCGGAAGCTGCCATGCACGTTTTCGATGAGAGCGCGTTTCTTATCCCCTTCCACGCAATAAGCGTTGTAGGAGGTGCCGTATTCGGTCTTCATGATGATGTCGAATACCCGCATGGCGGGATTGAGTACCCCGACCGAATAGATACGCTCTGTCAGCTTCAGTGTGCCCATTATAAGGTCCTCTCGTTAAATTTCGGTGAAAGCGTCCTTTGTAAGCCCGCAAACCGGGCAGGCCCAATCGTCGGGAAGGTCTTCAAAGGCGGTGCCCGGCGCGATGCCGCTGTCCGGATCGCCAACTTCCGGGTCGTAGATATAACCGCAGGGACATTCGTATTTCTTCATAAGATGATACCTCCTTGATTTTTATTATTTATACGGTAAGCCTTTTGAGCTTATCCGTATCGCTCAGTTCGATGCCGCCGCGTGAAAGCCGTACAAGACCCTCGCTCACGAAATACTTAAGCATGCGGGAAACGACTTCCCGCGCCGTGCCGATATGCTGTGCGATCTGTTCGTGTGTGATACGAAGCTTAGCGGTACCCTCCGCCTCGGACTGTTCAAGCAAAAACGTCGCAAGCCTTTTATCGAAGCTCATGAACACGATTTGCTCCATCACCCACATCACATCCGAAAAACGGCGGGCCATCAGCTCGTTGGTGAAATCCGCCACCGCCACATGATTCGCGCTGAGCTCACTGTAGAGCTTGGAGGGCAAGATGAACGCTTCCATATCGTTTCCCGCCTCCACGATCACGTCGAAATCGATGTTTTCCATGAGGCAGGCAGCCGTGAACATGCAGCATTCGCCCCCCAAAACGCGGAACAGGGTGATCTCCTTCCCCTCGTCGGAAACGATGTACGCGCGCGCGTAACCCGAGCTCAGAATGAAGAGCCCCAGGCAGTCGCTTCTGCCGCGATGGATCACGGTGCCCTTATCAAAGGAACGCTTATAAAGCTGCGTCTCTACCTTGCGCTTTTCTTCATCGCTTAGGATGTCGAAAAAAGAGAGGGCGCTTTTGGCAAGGTTCAGATCCTGCTCGCTGAGCAAATACGGTTCACTTCCTTCGCAGCTTAAAAAGGATAGCAGCGTATAACGCTGGCATAAATTACCCTGTGTAGATTATAGTATGGTAGCCGAAAAGAAACAAGCCCAAAAATCACCGGCACTTGTTCCGGAACCCGTGGAAGTGATATTTATTCTTAAAGTTTTGGACGTGAACTTTTTCGTGCTTTTAAAAATTTTCTGTCGTCAATGCGAGCGTATTGTGCTATAATTTCAAATTACAGAATCGGCTTTTTGATATGCGTTTGCACATTTTTGCGACTGCGGCTCCCCTTACCTTATGCTTGGGAGAAACACATGTACGATGAACGGGATGTATTTTTAACCGCACAAAAAATGCTCACGCTCTACCGCGAGGGGCGGTATCAAACGCTTTTGGACGAGTATCTCGAACCGGGCGCTGTCTTCATTCTGCCCGGTTGCCATATCCCTCTGCAAGGCGTCGACGAACTCAAAGCGCACCTTTTTTCGTCCGAGGCGGCAAATGCGCTTTCGTGCCATCTCGCCAAAATGCGCTTTGAGGTGCGGCGCGCCTCTGCAGGCATTTTTTTATTCTGCGGCTTTTCTGGCCCTCCGTGCTCCCCCGAACGTTTTTTCAACGATATAACGTCCGACCTTTCCTGCGGATTTCGGGAGACGGAGCATGGTCTCAGGCTCATGAGTTTCCACATTTCCATCCCCCTTCCCACGGAGGTCCTGCACCGCGCGGCAACGGACGTTTACGGCGCGGCGTTTTTCTGCACCGCGGACGAGGGCCTGCACCTTTTGCAAATGAATGAAAGCTTTTTCTCGCTGTTCGGCTATACCCGCGAGGAGCTTGAGACGCATTTTTCAAATAGCTTCCTCGCCATGGTGAACCCGCTGGACCGCGCGTATGTGCGCGTATCTCAAAAAGAAAGCGACTTAAAAGATACCGTACAGGAAGCGGAATTCCGCGTTACTTGTAAAAGCGGCGAAAGCAAATGGATGTTGCAGCGCAGGCAGCTTAGGTCAGGCGTGAACGGCGAACCCTATTTTTGTTGCATCCTTGTGGATATTTCAGCCGGCAAGCAGCTGCAGCTCGCGCTTTCGATGCGCTTGCAGCGGCACGAGATCATCCTCAACCAAACCAACGACATCATTTTCGAATGGGATCTTATCATCAATCGCTTTGGCGTCTCCGCCAATTGGGAAAAGCTTTTCGGCTACAGGACATACGATACCACCTATGAAGAAATATTGGAAACCGTCCGCGTACATCCTTCCGACCGCGACGCGCTGCTTCTCTTTTTCAACAGTATTCTGCGCGGCGTTCCCTATGCGGAAGGCGAAGTTCGCCTCAGAAAGGCCGACGGCACGTATATTTGGTGCCGCGCGCGTTCCACGCAGCAGTTCGACACGAACGGCACGCCCATCAAAGCCATCGGCGTCATAACTAACATCGACGCGGATAAGCAGCGCACGCAGATGCTTATGAAAAAGGCGGAGCGCGATGCGCTCACGGGGCTCTACAACAAGGGCACCGTGCAGTCGCTCATCGCCGAGCACCTCAAAAGCCGCCGCAACGATACAATGGACGCGCTTTTGATCATCGACATCGATAACTTCAAAGGCGTGAACGACTCGGAGGGCCATCCGTTCGGCGATACCCTCCTGACCCATATCGCGGAGTGCCTTACAAAAATATTCCGCAGTACGGATCTTATAGGCCGCATCGGAGGCGACGAGTTCATCGTGTTCGCGCGGGATATCCCAGAGGTCGATCTGATACGCCAAAAGGCGGAGCAGGCCCTCGTGGCTTTCCGCATACTTCCCGCCGCACAGAAGCGCCGCCTCACGGTCTCGTGCAGCATCGGCATTGCCGTTGCGGGCGCGCAGAGCATCACACTCGAAGAGCTCTATTCCAACGCCGACTGGGCGCTTTACCAAGCCAAGCGCGGCGGAAAAAACCGCCACGCGCTTTATGAGAACGACGACGACCCCGCTCTTCGGGACGCGCATACGGCATTAGGGAAGGAAATACGGGGATAATTTCAGCTTTTTATGAATGTCGAAGGGATTGCGCGTGCAACCCCTTCGACATTCTATTTTATGATCACTCATTTTCCCTTTTGCGGTTTCTGCGCTTCTTTGAGCGCCTCGCGCTGCTCCGCGTACCGCTTTTGCGCGGCGCTCAAAATTCTTTGCACGACGAGCTTATCCGTAAATGCGCCCAAGGCCGCCTCCAGCGCCAATACCGAGGGATCGCCCGCGTCATGCGCGGGCCGTTCGGGAAGCTCCGCGTCAGGCAGGGCCTGATTCCCCCGGGGTTCAAATGCAAACGCACGCTTAAGGGAATATTCCAGCTCCTCGCAGAAAAGGTCGTAGGCTTCGTCGATACCGCGGTTCTCGGTGATGAGCTCAAAAAGCCCCGCCACCTCCGACATGGAAAATTCGCGCTTGAGCACACAGATCATCATCAGCTTCGCGATATGTTCCTTGGAGTACTTCTTGTTGACGGGCGGCGTCAAAAGCTTGAGCTTTACGTAATTGTTGATCATGGTGGAGGTGGTCGCAAGCTCCGCCTTTTCGGAAAAGAGGCTGAGCCCACCCTCCAGAACGATCAATACCTGATCCATATAGAGGGAAAGCGCCGGAAGCTCCGCCCACCGCGGACAGCGAAAAGCCCGTACCGAACCCGCGTCCAATTCCATTTTGAACACCCCCTTCCCGTTTTGCATATTTTATCATAATGTTGAGAAAACCGTCAAACGCGTATTGACATATCAGTATTCCCACCTTATAATCTAATTAATCTAGTATTCAATACTAAATATTACGGATAAATGAACGAAATGTGGATATACTGTGAAGCAGGAGGTGCGGTTATGGAACAGGCAGTGCGCGTAAAGATCTACGGGGATTCGGTGATGAAGGGCACGATACTCGATTTTGGGTATCGCTACCACGCCGTGATGGAAGAATACTTAAAGCAGTTCAAACAGCTTTTTAATGTGGAGGCGGAAAACCGGGCGCGATTTGGCATCACCATCGACCGCGGCGCAAGCATTTTGAAAAAGGATATCGACACGGGACTAGATTGCGATTTCGCGCTCATCGAATTCGGCGGCAACGACTGCAACTTCAAGTGGAACGAGATATCCCTTTACCCCGAGGCCGATCATAAACCCCTCACCGACCTTGCAACTTTTCAAAATACCTATTTGAGCATGGTCGAGGATGTTCAGCGTCTCGGCGTAAAACCTGTTTTGATGACGCTCCCCCCCATCGACGCGGAGCGCTACCTGGCCTTTCTCGAGCACGCGGGCAACGATCCGAAAAATATACTGAAATGGCTCGGGGATGTGCACATGATCTACCGTTTCCACGAAATGTATTCCGATGCCATCGCGAAGATCGCACAAAAAACCGGGGCGCTTCTCGTGGACGTGCGCTCCTACTTCCTCGACAAGATGCCGTTTCGCGACTATGTCTGCATCGACGGGCTGCATCCCACCAACAAAGGCTACGACCTGATCGCGCAGGCGTTTTCCGATTTTGCCCGCAACATCGGCGGAAATTCCGGGTATGTGAGCGCGCAGGCGGTATAAGGTCGCGCAAGTTCCATGGTGACTTGCGCGAGTTTTGCAGAAAGTACCTGTTCGTACTTCACGGCCGGTACTTTCTGAAAGGAACGAAAACCTACGGTTTTCATCCGTTTCGTCGTACATACCGCCGAAGCCGAAATTAAGCCTCCGGAGGCTACGCCCTCGAGCCCCAAGGACCTTTTCGCCAATAAAAAAGCCGCTCAAGCGGCTTTTTCTATTGGCGAGATGAAAGAAGGCGGCTAAAACCCGATATACTTTTTCAGCTTCCCCACCAAATCACCCGGATCGATGGGCTTTGCGATATGCGCGTCCATACCGGCGAGCATCATCTTTTCGATGTCCTCGCGGAACACATTGGCCGTCATGGCTAGGATGGGTACGCGCTGTGCTTTCTCGAGCGGGAGCGCGCGTATGAGGCGAGTCGCCTCGAGCCCGTCCATACCCGGCATTTGTATATCCATAAGCACCGCGTCAAACGCGCCCTGCTCGGCGGTAAACGTATCGAGCGCCTGCCGTCCGTCGTGGACGGGGACGAGTTCCGCGCCGCTTTTTGCGAGCATTTCACGAAGAATTAGCTGGTTGACGGCGTTATCTTCCGCCACGAGTATGCGCTTATCGTTCAGGCTGCCTTCCACGACGCTTGAGATCTTCGCCTCGTCGGAACGTTTGCCGCCTGTGATATTGCTGAGAAGGTCTAAGAGTTTCGACGGGAAAACGGGCTTTGGCAGGAACATGCTGACGCCCGCTTCCCTCGCGCTCTTTTCTATTTCGCTCCATTCGTACATGGAAAACATGATCACGATCACGCGCTCGCCGCAGTTTTGTCGTATGGCATGCGCCGTTTCGATACCGTTCATACCGGGCATGCGCATATCCACGAACACCACGTTGAAGGGGAGGCCGCTTTCCTTGGCCGCGCATACGGCGCGTACCGCCTCCTCCCCCGAGGCCGCAAGCTCCGTTTCCACCTTGTATTGCGTGAGGAGCGTCTTCATGTACGTGCGTGTTTCTTCCTCGTCGTCCACGACCAGCACGCGGAGATCGTCAAACGACAGGGTCAACCCCGCCTCGTCGGACGGTACAATTTCAAACGGCAGCACGAAAGTGAATACGCTGCCTTCCCCAATCGTACTTTCAACCTTGAGGCTGCCGCCCATGAGTTCCACGATGCTTTTGCAGATCGGAAGCCCCAGGCCCGTCCCCTCATGGGTGCGCGAGAAGGTCGAATCCGCCTGCTCAAACGGCTCGAATATACTGTTCAAATGTCCGGCTTCGATGCCGATGCCATTATCCCGCACGGCGAAACGCACAACCGCGCCATTTTCCGTATCGCGCTCCAAATTTGCGCTCACTTCGATCGCGCCGCCCTCCTGCGTGAATTTGACAGCGTTTCCCAAAAGGTTCACAAGCACCTGCTTAAAGCGTGTCGGATCGCCTTTTACGTAATGCGGCACACCGCTGTCGATATAAAGATCCACTTTCTGGCGTTTCTCATCGGCGCGGGGCAGAAGCATCTCCACCGCGCTCTCCACCGCCCCGATTAGGCCGAACCTTTCCTTATGGATGCTGATCTTGCCTGCCTCGATGCGGGAAATATCCAAGATATCGTTGAGAAGCTCCAGCAAATGGCGCGAGGAAACGCCGATCTGCGCGATGTAATTCTTGACCGTATCCGCATCTTCTGCTTGCGCGGCGATATGCGAAAGGCCGATGACGGAATTGAGCGGCGTGCGTATTTCATGGCTCATGCGAGAAAGAAACATGCTTTTTGCGGCGTTTGCAGCATTGGCGGCGCGCTTGGCCTCCATAAGCTCCAACTCCTCGCGGCGGCGGTCGGTAATATCCTCCGCCACGCCGAGTACTCCGTAGGGCTTGCCGTTCTCGTCGAGCAAAGGCACCTTTGCCAGGTTGAACAGGCGTGCTTCCCCGCCTGCACGTATGATGTTCTGCTGTACATGGATATGGGGCAGCCGCTTTTCAAACATCTCCTCCTCAAGGTCGGACTGCTTTACCGCTTCCTCGCGCGTCATATATCTCGTGGCGCTGCCGCCCACCATCTCCTCCACGGTGGTACCTAAGCTATCCGCCATTTGCTTGTTCGCGCCCAAATACCTGCCGCTTAGGTCCCGCCAGAAAATGCCCACGGGCGCGCTTTCGACGAGCTGCTTGAAGAGCTGGCGCGAGCGGAACAGCTCGCTTTCGTACTGCACGCGTCTGGTGATGTTTTCGCTGAACACCGCGGCCATGGCAAAGTTTCCGTTTTCATCCGCCACGGGATAGATATCGCTTTCCAGCCACATCCCCCGAAATTCCGCGCGGAGCATTCCATTCCGGCCGGTCTTAAGCACATCATGCACGCATTCCATCATATTGTGATAGGCATTTTCCGGTAAAAAATCTCGAAGGCTTTTTCCGGCAACCGCGTTGAGAGGCGTATCGAAAAATACGGCGAAGCCGTTGTTGGCGTTGTGCAATACCCCGTCCGTATCGATCATATAGATGCTATCTTCGGTAGAATCGAGCACCACGCGCATGAGTTTGTTGGTCTTCTCAAGCTCTATCTCCTGCCTGCGCCGCACATAAGCATTGCGAAGCATCTCAATAAAGATGTTGAGGATGTTAAGATCCTCATCCGACCAATCTTCCATACGCTTTTTCGTGGCGATCATCACGCTGCCGCACGGTTTGCCCAAAATGTGTATAGGGGCGTTTACGCGGAAATACTTTTTTTCTTCGGACAATGCGTCCGCGTCCGAAAGTACGGGATAAGGCTCAAAAAACTCCATCCCCTGCCGGATGGTGCAGCGTATGTTCCCGCGCCTTAAACTGCCGTAAAGCTCTTCGATCTCCTGTATGGCGAGCTTCTGTTCCTTTGCCCACTGCCCCATCGCGATAAGCATGCCTTCCCGGCCATGCTCGGCATAGACGACGCGCTCCGCATCGAGGTATTCTCCTATTACCCTTAAGGAGTCGTCGAGCGCCGCGCTCATCTGCGACAGGGGCACATTGAAGAATTCCTGCGAAAGCTTCAAAACGGCTGATTGAAACTGCTGCTGCCGCGCGGTCTTTTTCAAAAGCTCGTCCTTTTGTTGCATGATGGCGATCAAATTGGCGGCCGTGTTTTCAAGCTCCGCCGTGCGCATGCTCACCATCTGCCCGAGGTCCTTCTGAGGGAGCACGGCTTTTGCAAATAGCTTTTTGATATACCAAAACAGCAACACCGCCGTGGCGGCAACAAAAAACCAGCCTTTCAAGGTCTCGATGCTCGCTAAAGACGCGGCGTCGGTCGCTATAAGGCCGGCCAATTCACTCGAAAACAATATCCATAGAAAGCTTACCAAAAAGTATGCGCCGGAAACCCAGAGCGCATATTTGACGGGGTTCTCTAACCCCTTCGGCGGGTCGCCGTCTCTAAGTTTTCTCCCGCCCCGCGCCTTTATTTGCTCCCCTTGCGGCATGGCGCTTATCCCTCCTTCTTTATTTTTAAAAGAAGCTGAGCGTGCCGTATTCCTTTTGGAGCTTGGAGAACACCTCCCACGCCGCCGTGACGTCGTTTTCTCGAAGCGGCCGCTCCACCTTGCCCGCAAGTGCGGAAAGCTCTTCTAAGCCGAGGTTTGCAGCGGTCCCCTTTATGCCGTGCGCCGAGAGCAGCGCGTTTTTCACGTCACCCTCTGCGAGAAAAACGCGCAGGCGTTCTAAGGGATCCTCCGCAAAAAACATTTTAAGAAGCTCGTTGTAAAGCGCTTCGTTCCCATTCAGCCGCGCAATCGCCGCGGCGCGGCCCGCCCGACCGGGCTCATCCCGCACATGCTCAATAGGAGCATTTTCTTTGAAAGCCATCGCTTTCATCCCTTCCTTAAACATTTTCATCGTTATGGAGCATCGCGATCGAGCAAAACATTTCCGCGACGTCGTTCTCGAACAGATCCACGAGCAGCGGGTCGAATTGCTTGCCTTTGCCCGCGCGGATAAACGAAACCGCCGTTTCGTGCGAATAGGCGGGCTTATATACGCGCTTGCTCACGAGCGCGTCGTAAACGTCCGCCAAAGCCACGATGCGGGCGCTGAGCGGTATGCTCTCGCCGCTCAGCCCGTCGGGATAGCCGCCGCCGTTCCACCATTCATGATGGTGGCGGCAGATCTGGTGCGCATAATAAATGTATTCGTCGTCCGCCGAGCCGCCGATCGAGTCGATAAAATCGCTCCCCATGACGGCGTGCTTTTTCATGATCTCAAATTCCTCGTTCGTAAGCGGACCGGGCTTCATGAGGATGCTGTCGGGCACGCCCACCTTGCCGATATCGTGCAGCGTGGATGCGCGGGCGATGAGCTCCGCGTTTTTCTTATCGAGCTGCTCCGAAAAAAGCCCCTTATTTAAAAGACAGCTAAGCTGCGCCTCGCAGTAGAGTCTGATGCGCTTTACATGTTTCCCGGATTCAAGGCTTCTGTATTCGATAATGGAACTGACTGCGTCCAGAAGGGATTCCCGTATGTCGACGATTTTGCGTGTGCGAGTGTCGATAAGCTCCTGCAGCATGTCCTGATGCCTTTTGAGCTCCACATGGTTGTTGACGCGGCATTTCACGATCTGCGCGTTGAAGGGTTTTGTGATATAGTCGATCGCGCCCTCGCTCAGGCCCCGGCTTTCATCGCGCTCGCTGTCGAGCGAGGTGATAAGAACGACCGGTATATCCTTGGTAAGCCTGTTTTTTTTGAGGATGCGTAATACCTCGTAGCCGTCGTATTCCGGCATCATGATATCGAGCAGGATCAGCGAGAGCGACCCCGCGTATTCGAAAGCGCGCTCCACAGCCTGCTTCCCGTTTTCCGCCATGACGCAGCAATACGTATCCTGTAAGATCTCTTCGAGTATCTTACGGTTGACAGCGATATCGTCGGCAATCAGAATTCTCTCCATTTCGAACCCTTTCAGCATCCCTGTATGCTGCCGATGATAAAAGTACCCTGCTGCTTTCAGCTTTGTTTATGATTATACATGAATTATGGGTTTTTTGTCAATTTATGTCAAGTGTTAATAAAATAACACGGTGTTCACGTACACAAAAGGTGAACCCCGTGTTATATTTTTCCAAAATATATTTTACGATCTCGTCGGAAACACCAAAAAAGAAAGCGTTTCAAGACCGAGACAAGGGCTAAAGCCCCTCAGCTTCTCAACTGTGCACCCACTTCTTTTTCGAGCAAAGCGAGTATGGCGTCCATCGCGGCGCGTATTTCGGCATCGGTCAATGTTCTGTCCGCCGCGCGGAGGCTGAACGAGAATGCCATGCTCTTTTTGCCATCCGCAACGCCCTTGCCACGGTACACGTCAAACAAGCGCGCGTCGGAAACGATCACTCCCGCTTCCGTCTTCAAAATGGCGTTTATGGCGTCGGTCGAAAGCACGCTTTCGTCGGTCACGACGGCGATATCGCGCTCCACGGAGGGAAAACGCGGGATGGGCAAATAGGTCTTTTTCGTGTTTCTGTGTTTGAGGAGCTTCTCCATACTTATCTCCGCCGCATAGACTGCCTGCGGTATGTTGAAGCTTTTTTGCACCTTGGGATGAATGGTCCCAAGCTCGCCCACGGTCTCGCCGCCGATCTCGATGATCGCTTTCTGGCCCGGATGGAAATATGCCCCGCCGCCTTTTACAAAGCGCACGTTTTCCGTAACGCCCATGCGGTCGAGAAGCTCCTCCACGGTGCCTTTCAGAGTGAAGAAATCCTCCCCCTCGCCCGTGAAGATAATCCCGAGCAACTTGCGCTCCTCGGGCAGCTCTCCGCCAAGGTCGAAATGAACGTTCCCCACCTCGAAAAACCGCCCGTAGCCGGTCTTTCGGCCGCAGTTCAAGGCGACTGTGTCAAGCATGCCCATGTAGAGCGTAGTGCGCATGAGGCTTTGATCCTCGCCGAACGGATTTACGAGCTTCACGGCTTTGCGTTTTTCGCTGTTTTCCTCAAGCAAAAGCGCGTTGAGCACATTGGGGCCGGTGAAGTTGTAGTTGTACATTTCGTAGCAGCCCATGGCGACGGCGATATTCTTCGCCTCGTCTTCGCCCGTGATATCCGGCGCAAGCCTGCCGCAGAAGGTCGTGCCGTCCATGAGCTTCGGCTCTATGTTGTAATAGCCGTATACGCGGGCGATCTCCTCGGCCACATTGGCGTCCGCCTCCACGTCGGTCTCGATATCGGTGCGGTAATGCGGGATATAAAGGCGTAAGTTCTCTCCCTCGACTTTTCCCTCCATGTTGAGCGTAGAGAGCATTTCCGCCATTTCCCCGGGCGTAAACGCGGTATGGAGGATGCGGTTGACATGATCGCAGTCGATTTTAGCAACGCGGTCGAAAAGATCGGCGGCGCAGGCGTCTATCGGCCCGCCCACCACGCGGCCGGCGTTGAGCTCGGATACAAGCTCGATAGCGCGGTCGGAAGCAAGCTTCGCGTTTACCGCCTCCACGCCCTTGATGAAGCGCACGGCGGCGTCGGTGGTATGCTTCAGCTTGCGTACCGTAGAGCGGATATTACTGCCCTTGAACACAGCGGCCTCAAACAGCGTGGCCTTGGTGTTTTCCGTGATCTCGGAGTTTTCCCCGCCCATCACGCCCGCGATGCCGACGCCCTTGCCCGTATCTGCGATCAAAAGCATATCGGGCATTACGGGGCGGACCTTCGAATCAAGCGTGGTTACAGCCTCGTTTTCGTAGGCATTCCTGACCACGATATGCCCGTCCGCCACGCAGGAAAGGTCGAACGCGTGCATGGGATGGCCGTATTCGACCATCACAAGGTTGGTGATGTCCACGATGTTGTTGATGGGTCTGAGCCCTACGCTCTTGAGCTTTTTCTGCACCCACTTGGGCGACGGCGCGATATGAAGATCCACCACTACTCGGGCGACATAACGCGGACAAAGCTCGGTATTCAGTACCGTGACCTTGGCATAGTCCTCCGCGTTCCCCGCTCCCGTGATCTCCTTTATGACGGGCTCGGTGAACTTTTGTCCGAGCGCCGACGCGATCTCTCGGCACATGCCCAAAATGCTTTGGCAGTCCGGCCGGTTGGGGGTGATCTCGATATCGAAGATCACGTCGTCCATTTCAAGCGCTTGCTCGATGGACGTACCGGCTTTCGGCGAACCCTCCAAAATGAGGATGCCGTTGACCTCCGCGCCCGGATAATCCGCGTCGGTTATCCCAAGCTCCTTGCCCGAGCAAAGCATGCCCGCGCTTTCCACGCCGCGCATGACGGTCGTATGGATATTGAGCCCGCCCGCAAGCTTCGCGCCGTCGAGCGCGGCGGGCACGAGCGCGCCTTCAAACACATTTTGCGCGCCTGTCACGATGGTTATATTGTCTTTCTTTCCCACATCGATGGTGCATACCTGCAGTTTATCGGCATTGGGGTGCTTCTCGAGCGAAACGATGCGGCCGACGACCACGTTTTCGACCCCCGAGAGCTCCTTTTCGACGGCGGCGACCTCAAAGCCGCGCCACATCATCTTCTCGATGAATTCCTCGACAGTGACATTGAAATCCACATATTCCTTAAGCCATTTCAGCGGCAGTTTCATACGATTCTCCCTCCTTAGAACTGGCGCAGGAAGCGCGCGTCGTTTTCGTACAGCAGACGGATGTCGCTGATG
Source organism: Bacillota bacterium (assembly GCA_023400985.1). Classification (GTDB taxonomy): domain Bacteria; phylum Bacillota; class Clostridia; order Christensenellales; family CAG-138; genus UBA7707. The sequence goes on along the minus strand of JAEXEN010000032.1, from coordinate 71,125 downwards.
CCGTACTTGAGGTTGGCGATGCGGTCCACACCGAGGCCGAACGCAAACGCCGTCCATTCCTTGGGGTCCATACCGCAATTGATGAACTCATGCGGGTTGGTCATCCCGCATCCCATGATCTCGATCCAGCCCGTGCCCTTGCAAACCCGGCAGCCCTTGCCGCCGCAGATGGTACAGGAAACGTCCACCTCACCCGAAGGCTCCGTGAACGGGAAGTAGCTCGGGCGGAGGCGCGTTTTCACATGGTTGCCGAACACGGCCTTCACGAACGCATCGATGGTGCCCTTAAGATCGGCGAAGGTGATGTTTTTATCGACCACGAGACCCTCCATCTGCATGAAGATGGGGCTGTGGCTCGCGTCCACTTCGTCCACGCGGAATACGCGGCCCGGTATCACGAGGCGAAACGGCGGTTCGAGTGTCATGAGGGCGCGCGCTTCGCAGGGCGTGGTGTGCGTCCTTAGAACCACTTTGTCGTTCACATAAAAGGTATCCTGCATATCCCGCGCGGGGTGGTCGGGCGGCAGGTTGAGGCGGGTGAAGTTGAATTCGTCAAGCTCCACCTCGGGGCCATAGAACGTTGTAAAGCCCATGCCGATCAAAACATCGCGTATCTCGCGGTATACCTGCGTCATCGGGTGCAGCCTGCCGATCGGGAGCACGCGCTTGCCGGGCTCCGTCACATCGACGGCCTCCCGTTTGAGCTTTTGCTCGAGCGCAAATTCCCCCAATACCGCCTTACGGCGCTCGATCGCGTTCTCCAATTCCTGTTTGAGAGAATTCGCCGCCTGCCCAAACGCGGCACGGTCCTCCTTGCTGAGCTTGCCCATCGTGCGAAGTATCTCCGTGAGCGCCCCGTTCCGGCCCAGTACCGATACGTTTACGGCGTCCAGCTCGCTTTCCTCGCGCGCGGCTTCCAGGCGTTTGAGCGCCTCCTCGCGGATCTTTGAAAGCTCGTTTGCCATGCTTTGCTCTCCTCCCAGATAAACATAAAAACGCGCCTCGTCTTGAAGGGACGAAGGCGCGCTCGTGGTACCACCCTAATTCGCTCCGCAAAAGCGAAGCCTTTACACAGCACGGTGCAAATACGTCATGCCGTTAAGCTGTATCGGGCCTGCCCGGCGCCGACTACGCACCCCTAAGGGGCTTCCCCGGCGCGGCTCGGGAGCGAACTTTTTAGAGTATCCCATGCGGGGCGCTTCCAGCGTAACGCCCCTCTCTGAAGCACGAAAAAACCCTTTTTCTCCGTCGTCGCCTTGTTATGCGGGAATTCGGTTCCCGTGAATTATGCTTATGGTAGCATATTGTGCAGGAAATATCAAGGATACATCATTACCCCTTCAAAATCTCTTCCCACTTATCCGCGAGCTGCTGCACATCCTTTTCCATAATGCGGAGCTTAAGCTGCGTTTCCGCGGAATCCCCGCCCAGCACATCGAGCAGCGCCATGATGCGCTTAAACTGCGCGGCGATGCGCTCGACGCGCGCGGAAACGGCCTCCTGCGTAACGCGAGGCGCGGGCGCGGCCTCGTAGAAGCGCTGCTCCGAAGTGATAAGGTCGATCTCCTCGAAAAGCGAAGGCACCTCCACATTGTAGCCGAGCGATGCGACGGCCTTGGACAGGCTTATGAGCGCCTCGCCCTCGCCGTGGATAAAGAACACCTTTTCGGGTTTTTGCTTCATGGCGCGGAGCCATTCGATGAGCTCGTCACGGCCTGCGTGACCCGAGAAACCCTCGATGCGCTCGATGGTGGCGTTGACGCGCACCTCCTCTCCGAAAAGCTTCACCTTTTTCGCCCCGTCGATAAGCATGCGCCCGAGCGTCCCCACCGCCTGATAGCCGATGAACAAAACCGTGGAATCCGCACGGTAAAGATTGTGCTTAAGGTGGTGGCGTATCCGCCCCGCATCGCACATGCCGGAGGAGGATATGATGATGTTTACGCCCTTCGCGTCGTTTATGAGCTTGCTGTCTTCGGCGGTTTGTGAGATGCGGAGATTTGAAAACTCAAACGGCGAGCCGCCTTTAAGCATTTGGAGCGCTTCCTCGTCGTAATATCCGGCGGCACACTCCTCATATACCTTGGTAGCTCCGATGCCGAGGGGGCTGTCGATATGCACGGGCACATTCTCGAGCCCGGACACGGTATTCTTTATGAGAAGGCGCTTGATATAATACAGTATCTCCTGCGTGCGGCCCACCGCAAACGAAGGAATTACGATGTTGCCGCCGCGCGCTATGCCGGCCTTTAAGATGGCGGCCAGCTGCGCCTCCTTGGCTACGCCCGCGCCTTCGTGGTTGCGGTCGCCGTAGGTGCCCTCCATGATGAGGAAGTCCGCCGAATCGAGCGGCGTGGGGTCCGCAATGATGGGCCTGTCGGTACGGCCGATGTCGCCCGAAAATGCAAGCTTCACCGTTTTTTCGTTTTCCTTGACCCAGACTTCCACCGAGGCCGAGCCCAAAAGATGCCCCGCGTCCACGAATTTAGCCGTAACGCCGTCGAGCACGGAAACGACCTCGTTGTACTCTATAGGCACGAAAGCGCTTAAACAGTTTGCCGCGTCCTTCACGGTATAAAGAGGCTCCACAGGAGGCTTGCCGGCGCGGAGGTTCTTGCGGTTTTGATACTCCGCCTCCTGCTCCTGGATATGCCCGCTATCGGGCAGCATGATGGTAGCGAGCTTACCGGTAGCGCTCGTTGCGAATATCTTGCCCTTAAAGCCGCGCTTGACGAGGAGCGGCAGCAGGCCGCTGTGGTCGATATGCGCATGCGTCAAAAGCACCGCGTCGATTTCGGCGGGCTCGAAGGCAAAGCCGCCCTCGCCTAAGGCGCCCTTTGTATCCGCGCCCTGCCGCATGCCGCAATCCACAAGGAACTTGCCGCCCTCGTAGGTCACAAGGTAACTCGATCCCGTCACGCTTTGCGCGGCGCCGCAAAATTTAAGCTTCAAAGCCGTATTCCTCCTTCAGCACCCCAACAGGCGACTATCTGCCGCAGCAGTTCTTATATTTCTTGCCGCTCCCGCACGGACACGGATCGTTGCGGCCCACCTTATTTTCGTTCACATAGATTTTGCTTACGCGAAATTTTTTGGTGATCTCCCTGCGCTCGTCCGCGCTCAAAATGCCATCCCATTCGGGAAGCTCGTAAAGCCAGTCAGCCTTGGCGTTGAGCATGTTGAAGTAGAGCCTATCAAGGTCGATATCGAGCTTGATACTCGTTTCGCTTTCGAGCTTTTCAAGCTCCAGTTCCTGCCTGAGGCTCGTATTGATGCCGTCGAGAAAGCCCGTAAAAGTCGTGTCGTCCATGGAAAAGCTTTCCGCAAGGGCGTGCACGCTGCCTTCGTATACATAAGTGCGGCTGCCAAGGATCTTTTTGTAGTTTTCTTTCTCCAGCTCAAAATAATCCTGCCAGAATTTGTCCGCTTCCTGCTGGGTGCGCTCCGCGTCCGCAAGCGCGCGCCACTGTTCGAATAATGCCATGTCCCTCTGTTCTCCCGTTTCGTAATTATTTGCTATGGTAAGGCGCTTACGCGCCGAAGCATCGAAGTTATTATATACTGACCAAGGGAGTTCCGTCCACCCGGTGTACGATAGCTATTCTTTCGTTTTTATCTTTCCGTTGTTCAAGGCGCGCCTTACCTTAACCGTTGAGCACAGCGGCAAAACCGAGCGCGCACGAGAAGGCAAAAACAAGGTTGCACACGAGTGGCAGCAGCCAGACGCTTTTCACAGTGCGGCGCAGGTTAAGCCAGTCCGGCTTAAGGCAGCTAATTAAGTGAATCGCCAAAAAAACGGCCGGAAGTGCAAAAACGACAACCGCTTTCGGCACAAGTCCGAACATGCCGAAAAGCCCGATGTTTTGCACAAGCTTTTCAGGCAATACGGCCCACAGAATACATCCCACCATAGGCGGGAACAGGCAAAAAAGCGAACTGAACACGAGTTTTTTCTTAACCGCCTGATCCATTTAACACAACCCCTTTCCATGGTAAGAAGACATTGAAAAACCGGATATCTGTAGGGCGGGATGATCTTCATCCCGCCCCCAACCCATTCTTTAATGTTTGTACATCTTATCGAACGTTTCCCTTACCTTCAGGATGAAGCCTTCGGTCGACAGCACTTCGGTGCGCTCCATATCCGCAAGCTGTGCGAGGTCCTTTGTCATGTAACCGGCCTCGATGGTCGCGAGCGAGGCCTTTTCAAGCGTATTGGCAAATTCGCAAAGCTCGGGGAGCTTATCGAGCTCGCCGCGCTTGTTCAAAGCCCCCGTCCACGCGAACAGCGTCGCCATGGAGTTGGTAGAGGTGCTTTCGCCTGCGAGATGCTTGTAGTAATGCTTGGTTACGGTGCCGTGCGCGGCCTCAAACTCGAAGTTGCCGTCGGGCGAAACGAGCACGCTCGTCATCATCGCCAAGGAGCCGAACGCCGTCGCCACCATGTCGCTCATCACGTCGCCGTCGTAGTTTTTGCAGGCCCAGATGAAGCCGCCTTCGGAGCGGATCACGCGCGCCACCGCATCGTCGATCAGGGTGTAGAAGTACTCCAGGCCGGCTTTTTCGAAGCTTCCCTTATAATCCTTCTCGTAGATCTCCTCGAAGATATCCTTGAAGCGGTGATCATATTTCTTGGAAATGGTATCCTTCGTGGAGAACCAAAGATCCTGCTTGGTGGAAAGCGCATACTTGAAGCAGGCGTGTGCGAAGCTCTCGATGGAGTCGTCCTTGTTGTACATGCCCATCAAAACGCCCGGGCCCTTGAAATCGAACACGGTCTCATGGAGGAGCTCGTTGCCCGCTTCATCATGGAACATGATCTCCGCCTTACCCGCACCGGGCACACGGAACTCCGTGCAGCGGTAGATATCGCCGTAAGCGTGACGCGCGATGGTGATGGGCTTTACCCAGTTGCGCACGGCAGGCTTGAGGCACGGCAGCGTAATGGGCGCGCGGAACACCGTGCCGTCGAGGATGGCGCGGATGGTGCCGTTGGGGCTCTTGTACATACGCTTGAGGCTATACTCGCTCATGCGCTGCTGATTTGGGGTGATGGTGGCGCATTTCACGCCCACGCCGTACTTTTTCACGGCCTCCGCGGCCTCTACGGTGATGCGGTCATCGGTCTCGTCGCGGCGGCTTAGGCCGAGGTCGTAATACTCGGTCTTGAGGTCGATGTACGGCTCCAGAAGATTGGTTTTGATCATCTTCCAGATGATTCGGGTCATTTCATCTCCGTCCATCTCGACAAGAGGTGTGCGCATCTGTATTTTGGCCATGTCTACTCTCCTTTAATTACTTATGTTTTGTACCCTTGCGTGACTTATTCAGGATATCCGAGCTAAAGGCATAGGTGGATTCGTTTTTCTGCGTCAGTGCCTTGTACGCATATTCTACGAGCTTATCCACAAGCTGACCGAAGCCCAGTCCCATGGGTTCAAACAGGTAAAACGCAAGCGAGCCGGGAATGGTGTTGATCTCGTTGACGTAAAGATTTTCCTCGCCGTCGACCATATAATCCACGCGCACCACGCCCTTACACTCGAGCATGCTGAAAATTTGGAGCGTCCAGTTTTGTACTTTCTCGGTAAGCGCGGCACTTATCGGCGCGGGGATGCGCCGCGAAAGTCCCTCCATGCCTTTGCCGCCTTTTTGGAGGTACTTTTTATTGAAATCCAGCATATCGTCGGAATTCATAAAAAGCTCCCAGCTTAAGGGCTGCTCGCAAAGCGATACCGTAGCCTCGCCGTTAAAGCCTATGCACGCGCAGTTGATCTCGACGGGCTTTGTGAGCGCGCGCTCGATGAGGATGCGCCTGTCGTAGCTTGCCGCCACGTCAACGGCCGCGATAAGCTCCTCGGTGTTTTTCGCCTTGGCGATGCCGATGGACGAACCCAGGTTCGCGGGCTTGACGATGAGCGGATAGGAAAGCGCTTCGGCGCGCTTGATCACCGCGTCTTTGCTTTCGCGCCACTCGCTGCGGCAGCAGTGGACGCTTTCGAGCACATTTAGGCCCATGCTCTTAAAGACTTCCTTCATGACGATCTTATCCATGCCCACGGCGGAGCCGATAAGGCCGCAGCTCGTATACGGCAGGTTGGCAAGCTCGAAAAGCCCCTGTACGGAGCCGTCCTCGCCGTGCAGGCCGTGCAAGGCAAGCAGCGCACAGTCGATCTCGCATACCTTAAAGCTCTTTTTGAAAAGCCCTCCCGCTTCGAGCGTATATAACCCGTTCATGCCCGGCACGGCGGGCAGAAACACGCGGGTCAGTCCCTTTAAATTGGGATCGAAATCGCGATAGGTTTCGATGGACCTAAGCGGTTCCCCCACGAACCACTCCCCCTCGCGGGAAATATAAACGGGAAATGCGTTATATTTGGATTTATCGGCGTTCTCGAGCGCCTGCAGGCCCGTGATCACGGAAACGTCGTGCTCCGAGCTTCGGCTTCCGAAAACGATGCCAAGATGAATCATGTATGGTCACCTCGATCTATTCGTCATAATTGTCGGGCAGATCATTTTCAAAAAGCACGACCGCGCCCGGCTCGGTATGCTGTTTTAAAAGCTCCGTGGCTTCCGCAAGGCTTTTTACGCTTATAATGCGTGTTTCGTCGAAGCCCTTTTCGATAAGCCCCTCGCGGATGGGCATTACATGCTCCCCGCCTACGAGAATGGCGATATCCGCCGCTTCGGCCATAGCCTCCCCGAACGCACGGTTGAGCGCATTCTCCTCGCCGCCCAATTCCACCATCCCGGGGGTGACGACGATGCGCTTGCCCGAGAAGCTCTTGAGCACTTCGAGTGCTTCTTTGGAGCCCTCGGGGTTTGCGTTGAACGCGTCGTCGATCACGGTGACGGGGCCCTCCATAAGCTCCAACCTGTGCTGCACGGGCTTCAGGCGGCTTATAGCCGCGGCGATGTCCTCTAAAGGCAGGCCCATGAGGTACGAAAGCGCAGCGGCGCCGGTTATATTTAAAATGTTATGCCTGCCCAAAAGCTTCGTCTGACAGCGCACGCTCTCGCCGTTTCGCGCGTTTAGCGTGAAAAGGGAGCCTTTGCCGTTTACGGAGAGATCCGAGGCCCTCATGTAAAGGCTGTCGCCATCCGTGCCGAACAGGTATTTGTCTTTGAGCGCACATTTTTCGTACATTTCGCGGCAAATCAGGTTGTCGCCGTTGAAGAAGCAAGCGCCGTTTTCCTCGATGCCCTCCATAAGCTCAGACTTTGTAGCCACCACGGCCTCGAGAGAACCGAAGGTTTCAAGATGCTGCTTACCCACGGAGGTAACGATGCCGTAGCGCGGCTGCACGAGTTTGCAAAGCTCCTTGATATCGCCTTTGTAGCGCGCGCCCATCTCCGCGATAAACACGTTGTGGTCATCCGTAAGCTGCTCGCGCACCACGCGCGTTATCCCCATGGGCGTGTTGAAGCTCCCGGGGGTGTACAGCACATCGTACTTTTCCTTAAGTATCTCACCCAAAGCATGCTTGGTGCTAGTTTTGCCGTAGCTTCCCGTGATACCGATCTTGATGAGATCGGTGCGCCCGCTAAGAATGCGCCGCGCATCGTTGAAATACCACGCCTTCACGGCCTGTTCCAACGGATAGGTGATGAGCCATGCGAGGAAAACAAACAGCGGAAGAAGCGCGCCGGGCAGGTAGCGAAGGCCGTACAACAAGAGGTACGCACCCCATGAGGGAACGCCGTTTAAAGTAGGTTCAACGGTAATGAAAAGCGAAGCCGTGAACACGGCCGCGAGTACGAACAGCACGGCGATCAGCCGCTTCACGCGGCCGGTATAGACGAGGGGCTTCTTCTTTTCCTTCTTGCGGTCGGCAAAGTACATGAGAAGGAGCAAAAGCAAATACAGCGCATCCGCCCCGATGTAGGCGATGTTGGCGATCGTCGTTCCGTAATGCACCAAAAACGCGGCGGATATGCGAAGCGCAAGGCATACGATCCCGGTCATCAGGAAGCTCAGCGCGTCGCCGAGATGCTTTCCGAGCCATTTCAGGTACATTTTGCCCTGATAGCTCTCGAGCTGGAGCATGTGGATTGTAGGCAGCGCCGCGAGTGCGACTGCCGTTGCGGCAACAGCCCAGTATACGTAAGTTGCGTAGGTCAAAACGTCCATCGGATTTCCTCGGATTCCTTCAATCTTTAAAGAGTACGCCCATCATGGCGCAAAAGCGGGGGTAATCGTCCGCGTAGGAAAAATGTCCAGCGCCCTTTATCACGGCAAGCCCCGTGTTTTTCATGCGCTTTTGCATGAGCTCCGCCATGTAAAGCGGCGTATCGTTATCGTTCTCGCCCCAGACGAGGAGCGTCTCGTTTTCGACCTTAGCGAGTCTGTCGGTAAGGTCACAATTCACAAGCCGCACGAAGGTCTGCCGCATGACGCCGGAAGCGGCCTTATAGTCCGCGCTGCCCGCGTTCTTCTGCCTTTCCGAAAGCTTGAACGCGCGGTCAAGGAGTTTATTTTTCGCCAAGCGCTTCGCGAGCTTATAGGAATATACCTTCACATAGTATGTAAGGCCCCTTCTCGGCTTCACCCCGGCGGCATCGATGAGCACGAGCTTACGAAAAAGGTTCGTATCCTCCGAGGCTAAATAGATCGCCACGCGCCCGCCGTGTGAATGGGCGATGCAATCGCAGCCGTAAATGTCCTGTTCCTCTATAAATTTTCGGGTGACGGCCGCGAAATTCTCCACGCCCCAGGGCACATTCGGCTCCTCGCTCCCGCCGAAGCCTGGAAAATCGAGCGCCACCGTTTCGCGCCCCAGACGAAGCATGCAGTTGATGACAGGGCGCATGGCCTCTATGGAAGCGCCCCAACCATGCAGGATGAGAATGGGTCTCCCGCTCCCCTGCCGCTCATAATTTAGGCGCAGTCCGTCGATGCTGGTTTCCAAAATGATATCCCCTTGTCAATTCCCGCGCATTTTCTCGCGATTTTTTGCCACCCAGCCGGGTTTGTTTACCTGATAGGCGCGCGCAACGGCAAGCGCCCCTGCGGCAACATCCTCCGTGACGGTGGAGCCGGCGGCTGTATATGCGCCGTCGCCCACGGTAACAGGCGCGACGAGGTTGGTCTGGCAGCCCAAAAATACGTCGTCGCCAACGACGGTGCGGTGCTTTTTATAGCCGTCGTAGTTAACAAACACGCAACCGCAGCCCACGTTGACGCGCGCCCCGACATTGGCGTCACCGATGTAGCTTAAATGCGGCATTTTGGTCCCTTCGCCGACGATAGAGTTTTTGACCTCCACAAAATCGCCCACCTTGCAGCCGTCCATGAGCTTCGTATTGGGCCTAAGATGCACGAACGGCCCGGCCGTGACGGAATTACCGATCTCCGTATCGTTTGCCACGACGCTTTGGAGCGCACAGTCGTTCCCTACGACCGTATCCTTCAAGCGGCATCCGTCGTAGAGCACGCAATTTTCGCCGATCTTCGTTTTGCCCGACAATATTACGTTAGGGTAGATCACCGTATCGCGGCCGATTTCGACCTCCGGTCCCACAAGTATCTTGGTCGGGTCGAGCATGGTGACGCCCGCGTCCAGATGCCGCGCGACGAGGAGACTGTTCATAAGATAGTTGCATTCCCAAAGCGAAGCGCGGTCGCGCACGCCGATGCACTCATATTCCGGTGCAAACACGTTTATGACCTTGAAGCCATTTTGGCGGACGCTCTCCAAAATCGCGTCGATACTGCCGGCCGCTTCCCTTAAAAATGCCAGATCGACGCAGCAGACGAGGCATTTTTGCTCCCCGGACTCCCCGTCTTCCCCATCGTGCTCGGCGACGAGCGCGGCGGCGGCGTTGCCGTTTGCGGCTTCGATAAGCCTTGAAAGCGTCTCTTTTTTCACGAGCGGGGCGCAGCCGGAAACGATGAGCGCATAACCCGACCCCTGCTCCGTTTCCCGCGCGGCGAACGAAAGCGCCGCGGCAGCCTGCACATCCGCGTCCACGCGCACAAAGTCCGCTTTCTCTTTTAGAAACGTCTCTACGCGCTCCGCGTCGAAACCCGTTATCACCACGGGCTTGCGCTCTGCGACCTGCCGTATAGCGTCGAGCACATAGCCGAGCATGGGCCGGAAGCATATCTCGTGCAGCGCCGTATGGCGCGCGGAGTTCATGGCGGTATCCTCTTGAAATGCAAGAATAAAGGCGGTTTTGGCTTTCATCTTTTACCTCTCCCGAGGGAAATCGTAGGATTTCCCTCCCTATTGTAGGGTTATGCAAGGATGGCTGTCAAGCAAAGCAGGGATTGCATACAGGTATATCACGCGCATAGCGCGTGTCGTTCAAGCCGACTGGTCCGCTTGAACGAAGGGGAACGTGGCTTACGCATCCGCCTGTCGCGCTGCGGCGCTCCCGAGCGGCGGCTGCGACAGGAAAGAAATCCTGCGGATTTCATCCGTTTCGGCACGCAAGGCCGTAGGCCTTGGCCCAAAGGGCTCCGGCTCCGCCGGACGCGTACATGCCGCCGAAGCCGGAATTAAGCCCAGTGAACAAGCGAGCAGAGCGACACATAGGACGGAACGATCATTGCCAACTGCAATTCTCCCCATCTACCCGTCAATCCCTCGCCGATTCCCTCTCCACGATCTCGTCGAGGATCTTTGCGGCGTTCAAAATGAGGTCGCCGCAGCCCCTTTCGGGCGTACGGTATTTCGCCTTGAGCGAAGCGCAGTTCGTGCTTGAAAAAACCTCGTTCATCCTTTTGAACCATTCCGCGGTCAGCTCTTTGATCCGCAGCCCTTCATGGCCATGGTCCTTTACAAAAAGCTCGGACAGCACCATCACGCCGCCGATCACGATACCGCATGTATCCTCGACACCCATGCCGCCGCCGAAACCCGCGCTCAGCCGGAGCGCGTCTTTTGTAAGGTCCATGGAATACGCGGCGTTCGCGCCGTACAGTATCTTTTCCGCGCAGTTTAGATCCATACCGTCCAGATTTCCCTCGGCGAGGTAGTCATATAGCGGCATAGCTTATTTCACCCCGTCCAGCATGCTCGTGCAATGCGGGCAGCGCGTGGCCTCCGCGGGGATCTCCGTTTTGCAGTAAGGGCACAGGCGCGGCGCTGTCGCCTCGGGCTCCGGCTTGTGCGTAGCCGCTCTGAGCTTCGTGATGATTTTCACGAACAGGAAGATGCACAGCGCCATGAGCAAAAAGTCGATCACAGTGCTGATGAAAGGGCCGTATGCGATATACGGCGCACCCGCCTCCTGCACGGCGGCGATATCCGCGTAAGAATTGCCGTCGAACGCCACAAACAACGTGGAAAGATCCCCCATGGGACCCGTGATGAAGTTGAGCAAGGGCATAAACAAATCGTTCACCAGCGAGGTCACGATCTTGCCGAACGCACCGCCGATCATCACGCCGACTGCAAGGTCGATCACATTGCCCTTGAATGCGAATTCCTTGAATTCCTTCCAGAACTTCATAAGGTTTCCCTCCAATGCCGTATTTCCTCCATAGTAAGATAAGGCGAGCTGGACCCTTGCCTTATCCGTAAATTTTACACCCGGCCGTGATAATCGGTATCGAGTGTGATCAAACATGTATAAGCTGCGTTCTTCTCCCTTGCGCGCGCCACGATCGTATCCTTTATAAGCGCTGTCTGCGCCTCGCTAAGCTCTGGCGGCACCACCAGATCGAACGTAAGAAGTATCTTCTCGCCCTTCATGGCGGCGCGGAAATCGTGCAGCGAAAGCCGTCCGTCGACTTCCTTCAAAATGCCGGTAAGGATAGACAGCGCCTCGTTTTGCGCCTCGTTATCGCGCTCCACGGGGTCGATATGGATGGTCAGCAGAAGCTTCATTTCTTCGCCGATCTCGCGCTCCGCGCGGTCTATGGTCGCATGAACATCCATGAGCCGCGCATCCGCGTTCACTTCCGCGTGGGCGCTCACCATCACGCGGCCGGGGCCATAGCTATGCACCGTAACGTCGTGCAGCCCGAGAATGCCCTCATAGCTCAAAATGCGCTCCTTAAGCTCCTTCATCATTTCGGGGTCGGGCGCCTCCCCCATAAGAGGGCTTACGGCGTCGCGAATGATCTTGACGCCCGAATAGAGGACGAAGCCCGCCACGAGAAGGCCGATATAGCCGTCGATGTTGACCTTCTTAAAGTAGCTGATGATGCCCGAGATCAAAATGGAACCGGTGGTGATCATGTCGCAGATGCTGTCCGCCATGGTCGCCTTTACGGCGCTCGAAGAAATACGCTTGCCCACATACGAGGTGAACACGCTCATCCAGAGCTTTACAAAAATAGAAAGCGCCAGCATAACGATGCTCGCAATGTCAAAGTACACGGGCGTGGGAGAGATGATCTTCCCCACCGATTCCTTGCCGAGTTCAAACCCCACCACCAAAATGAGAAACGCGATGATGAGCGCGCTCACATACTCGATGCGGGCATGCCCGTAGGGGTGCTCGCGGTCCGCAGGTTTACCCGCCGCCTTGAAACCGATGAGCGTAACGACGGCGGAGCCGACGTCCGAGAGGTTGTTGACGGCATCCGCCTGCACCGCGATGCTGCCCGTAAAAATGCCGATCATGAACTTCGCGGCGCTTAAAACCACATTGAGAGCGATACCCACGGCGCCCGCAAGGAACCCGTACGCCTCGCGCACGCGCGGGTTCTCCACGTCATCGTGGTTTTTGATGAAAAAACGGATCAAAAACTTCGTCATTTTCCGGCCCTCTAAACCGCAGGGGTTCGCTCCCCTTACATTACTCCACCGCCGCGCGGAGCGTTTCCCCGATAGGCGCGTGGATCACGAGGCTCGCAATACCGTCGTAAGGCGTGGCGCTCTTGTTGATGAGCGTCAGGCGCTCTCCGCGATAAAACTCGATAAGCCCCGCTGCCGGATACACCGCGAGCGACGTACCGCCAACCAGGAGCATATCCGCTTCCATGATATGTTTTACGGCGGTATTTAGAAGTTCCCCATTCAGTTCCTCTTCGTAGAGCACCACATCCGGCTTTATGATGCCGCCGCACACACAATGCGGAACGGACTCCTTATCGAGCATCTTTTCAACGCCGTAGTGCTTCCCGCAGCGCATGCAGGTGTTTCTGTAAATGCTGCCGTGAAGCTCCAGCACGTTTTTGCTGCCTGCCTTTTGATGGAGCCCGTCGATGTTCTGCGTGATCACCGCCGTGAGCTTCCCCGTTTTTTCAAGTCTGGCGAGCGCCAGATGCGCGGCGTTCGGTTTCGCGTCCGTAATTAGAAGCGCACTTTTATAATAAGAGAAAAAGCGTTCGGGATGCTTCTGAAAAAACGTATGGCTCAAAAGCGTTTCGGGCGCTTCGCCAAAATCCCGGATCGCTTTGAAATGGCCGGATTCGCTTCTGAAATCCGGTATCCCGCTTTCCGTGGAGACACCGGCGCCGCCTAAGAATGCGATGCGGCGAGATTCACTGAGATATTTCTTGAGCCGTAAAAGTTCCTCCATACGCGCCTCAATCATGCGAGAAGCAATTCAAAAAAATTTAATTTCTGCAATTTTTCTTTCATTTTCGCTTTACTTCCCGCCATATTACGATTACAATATATTGTAATCCACTCCGTCAAAATTTCCAATCCTTTTTCCTTGAGGAGGACAAATGAACAGCATTGCATCGATGGACCTTAAGGAGCTTAAGGCGCTGTACGCTTCGGAGCTTCAAAAGTACGAGCAGATCAAGGCTAAAAACTTAAAACTCGACATGTCGCGCGGGAAACCGGGCAGTGACCAGCTTGACCTTTCGGACGATCTCCTTTCTTTGCCGGTGAAGGGCGAAACGAAGATCGACGGCATGGATGCGCGCAACTACGGCACCCTGGAAGGGCTGCCTTCCTGCCGCAAGCTTTTCGCCGATATCTTGGGTGTAAACGTAAACGAGGTATTTGCCGCGGGCAACGCGAGCCTGAGCCTCATGTACGACGTGATCGCCAAGGCATATACGCATGGCCTCGTTAACAGCGTTAAGCCATGGAGCCGTTTGGAGCATGTGAAATTCCTTTGCCCCGCGCCGGGCTACGACAGGCATTTTACGATATCCGAGACCTTCAAAATGGAGATGCTTACCGTGCCCATGACGGCGCAAGGCCCCGACATGGACGTTGTAGAGCGCCTCGTAAAGGACCCCGAAGTGAAGGGCATATGGTGTGTACCTAAGTTTTCCAACCCCGAGGGCATCGTATTCGGCGACGAGACCATTTTGCGCTTCGCGCATCTTAAGCCCGCCGCGCCGGACTTCGTAATCATGTGGGACAACGCCTACTGCGTGCACGAATTCGACGGGGACTACATAGAGATACGCGAGATACTTTCCGCCTGCCGTGAGGCGGGCAACCCCGATATGGTGTTCGAATTCGCCTCCACCTCCAAGATCACCTACCCGGGCGCGGGCGTTTCCTGTTTTGCGTGCAGCGAGCGCAACATGGCGTATATGAAAAAGCTCGTCGCGGCGCAATCCATCAGCTACGACAAGCTCAACCAGCTCCGCCATGTGCTGTTTTTGAAAAACAAGAAAAACGTGCTCGACCACATGAAAAAGCACGCGGTCATTTTGAAGCCTAAGTTCGATGCAGTGCTAGATCTTCTCGATACGGAGATCGCTCCCCTGGGCTTTGCGCACTACAACCGCCCCAAGGGCGGGTATTTCGTGAGCCTTGACACCATGGGTGGCTGCGCCAAGCGCACGCACGCGCTTTTAAAAGACCTCGGCGTTGTGCTGACGGGCGCGGGGGCCACCTATCCCTACGGTATAGACCCAGAGGATAAAAACCTCCGCATCGCGCCAAGCTACCCCCCCATCGACGAGCTCAGGACCGCCATGGAAGCGCTCTGCGTGTGCCTTAAGCTCGCAGCGCTGGAGAAGATGCTGGGAAAGTAAACGAGAAATTTGATATTCATTAAATTATGAAAAAAGGCTGCCGCAATTTTTGCGGCAGCCTTTTTTGTATTGAGGCAGTCTAGCCGTTTAACTTGTCTTCCTGCCATTTTGCCGGATTTTCATCAATGTACCGCCACGCCTGCGCATAACCTTTTTCGTTTCGAAGGACATTGTCATAAAACGATTTCTGCCATATGACCGTCGTGTTCGGCAAAGCCTCATGTTTGTGTATCGCTACGCCCGATTTATAAGGCCAATGATCGTGGGCAGTGCAGGGAACGTCTTGTGACGGCCCGCAGGCCTAATACTTGAGGCGTCTCCCGCCGAAGGTAACCGTTCCGCTTCCCCGTCGCAGCCGATCACGATGATCGCGTGTACATGGTTCGGCATGATCACATACTTGTCGATTTTCACACCCTCAAAATGCGAGGATATGCCGATCAGTTCCGACTCGGCTATTTTTCCGCATATGCTCAAGTTGTTTACATCGCCGAACAGACATGCCTTTTTAATAGGTACATATCGTAACGAAATAGTAATTTGAGCTTGCATAGTCGAATCCCCGCAAGCGGCGATTTTCGTTTTGGAAAATCCATATACGGCTTCACGGAACGGTCAAGACCGTTCCCTACGATAGTTTAGGGTATATCCGTTTCACAAAGCGCTCAGAATATTTCGATCAATGCCAGAATGATTACGCCCGGGATACCCAGAATGCCCGCGACGAGCGCACTTACGGGGCTTATGGGGATGGCGAAATTGAAAAAGCCGCCGAGAAAATTGAAGATCAGCAGCAGCACCGCGCCGACCACGGCGTTAATAAGGAGCTTCCACAATATCTTGAGCGGCACCGCCAGTATTTTACAGACGAGCCACAGCAAAAAGATACCGCCGCCAAAGGCGAGCAACGCGTAAAGTACGTCCATGAAATATCCCCACCCATCCTTTTATGTTTTTTGGGCACGCCGCCTATCTTTCCGCCGCGCCCGCCTTCTTGAGCAAAAACATATATTTGCGCCGCGCCGCCTCCATCTCGTAGATGGCAAAATCCACGAGCTCGGGGTCCTTGGCGCTCTCGAAATACTTCACGGCGTCCTGCCATGCGCGAAGCGCGTCGGAAACCTCTTGCCGCGCGCTGCGCACGGCCCTTTTCGTTTCTTTTTTTGCTTCCGAAGATGCCATAACATACCTCCAATGTATTCTTTGATGGAGTATGCGCGGCTTTTTGGTATTTTATACTATTCTATCACTTTCATGCGGCGAAGCGCACGTATGATGTAATAGACCAAAACCGTATACACGGGGATCATCACGGCCTGGTTGACGGCGCGCGCGGCAAACGTAGCCCAAAACGGCAGGGAGTTTATGGTGGAAATCAGCCAGGTGTTGAGTAGAACGCTCCCCACCGTCTGCCCCGCGAATACCGCAAGCAAAATGCGCAAAAACGTGGGCTTCTGCCTTTTTATAAAGAACAGCCCGGGTATGAGCCCGAAAAGTATCCCCGTGATCGTGAACCACGGCATATACGCACCTTTGGAGAAAGTGACGGCCTGCAAAAAATCCGTCAGGCCTCCCACGATGCCGCCGTATACCGGCCCGAACAGCACGCCCGAAAGTATCACGGGCAACGTGCCGAAGCCGATCTTGAGGGAATATACGCCAAGCGGCATGGCGGGGATGCTCAGTAGCCCCCCTAGGATCACGCCCAGCGCCACGAAAAGCGCGCAAAGCACCAGGCGCTTGGTGTTTGAGGTCCCATCCGTTTTGGCCGGCAGCCGATCAGGCATTTCGCCGCTTGTGATACCGTTGGTTTCCGTTTTTTTGTTGTTTTTCAGCACGAAAAAAGCTCCTCCTTATATGGCGGAGAGCAATCGCACCACATAGAGGAACCATGAAAACCATGCCCCATATGCAGCAGCGGGATGCGGACACCGCACCGCAAGCGTTTAGCTTTTCGTCCGCCCGACAAACTCCCCGTTCGGGCGGCACTCTCCGCATGCACTATGCATGCGGCACAACGCGCGGCATCCTACTCTGCCTGAATTTATAGGTATTGTAACACGGCCGGATGGGTTTGTATACGGCGGACGCTATATATTATTTATCCGACCGGTATCAGGTACGTCGCGCGAACAAGATCGCCGCCGGTCTCAGCGTCGTAATAGTTGAGATAGAGCGCATCCGCCCCGCCGGAAGCGACGATCCACGGGTACGGCAGATCCATGAGCGAGCGCGACTGTTTCGTCGCGACATCGTAAACCCACAGCGTATAAGGGTACGGATCCGAGGCTTGCTCGGGCGTTTGGGTTTCCTCTTCCTCCGAGGTCTCGTCCTCGCCGCCGGCGCCCGCAAGCTTGTTCTCGATATAGTAAAGGAAATTGCCTGAAGACGACCATACAAAATTGCTCACCGAAAATTCGCTCGTGAGAAGCTCGGTTTCCCCCGTTTCCATGTCGTAGAGCGAGAAACCGTTCACCGCTCCCGCGGTCGAAAGGCCTGTGCCGGACACGTTCAACGCCATAAAGCGGTTGTCCGGCGAAAGCGCAAACGCACCGCCCGATGTGAGCGCCTTGCGCACGCCGCCGTCAGGCTTAATGCGGTAGATAAGCTCGCCCGTATTCAGATCGGACTGCACAAAATAGAGCTCGCCGTCGCTATAGGCGATATAGCCTTCGTCCGCACCGTTTTTATCGACCAGACTGTGGCGCTTCGCCGCCTGCGGCACGCCGAAATCATAGGCGTGCACCTGCATGGCGCCCGAGCCGCTCACCGCGTAGATGGAAAGGCCGAGGCTGTCCCATGTGAACGCGCTCACAAGCTCGCCGAAGCCTGCGTCGGTGAGGTCCGTCAAAAGCTCGCGCGCGTCCACGTCGAACACGTAAAGATGCGTGCGTTCCTCGTCGCGCTCAAGCACGGCAAGCTTTCGCCCATCGGGCGAGAACTTCGCCTGTTCCACGACCTGAAATTCATAGTCGAGATACGGCCTCGCAGTACCATTCCCCTCGCGGTAGTAAACCTGCTCGTAGGCATATTCGTCCACGCCGGGCTGGCCGCCCTCTAAACGCTTGGAATAGAGATACGCTCTTTTATCCGGCGTATGGCAAAGGTAGAGGCCGTCTTCGATCATTACCTCCGCCCCGGCAGGGTTACCGTCGATACGCATGACGTCTTGCGTGTATGCACGCTCGTAGGACTGCTGCTCGCTAAATGCGGGCGCTTCGTTTTCCCTTAAGACGGAAACGCTCCATTGCGCCTCCACCACACCCTCGTTTTTGGCGAGCGCGGCAACGAAGTTTTTCGCCTCCGCCTCGCTGTAAAAGGCGTCGGAAAGCATTAAAATATCCCCGCCATTTTGGGCGAGCACGGGCGCGACGCCCGCATCGCGCTTGAGCTTGCCGTCGCAGTAATCGCGATACGCGTCGGCCATGGCATAATATCGGCTGCCCTGAAGGATATCCTCCGCCCCGCCGGAAGAAGTGCTCGCGGGCTTCACGATGGGGCGAACCGACACGTTGAGGCCGCCCGTGACCGCCTCAGCCTTATAGACGGCATCGGAAGTGAGCTGGAAGGTGAAGCGAAGCGAAGTATCGTCCGTGAAGCGCGTTTGAAAAAAGCCGAAAAGAAGCGGCGAATCGGGCGTGGCGGTATCGCGCGTATAATCCCAGTAGGCAATATTGGAAAATTCCACGATGAGGCGCGCGGGGTTTTTGAGCATATAGACGGCATACGCCGGCGCGCCGGGCGCGGCGCTTTCCGTTGCGCCGCCCGAAAGCCTGCTGCCCGCAAGAAAGCCGAAGGTAACGGTAAGATCGCCTTCCGCTTGCGAAAACGCGAGGCTTTTCACGTTGGCGTCCGTTACTTCCGCACCGCCTATCAGGCGCTTCGCCGACTCGAAGCCCTCGTAGCTGACGGCGGGTGTTTCCTCCGCGGACTTGCCGCAGCCCGAAAGAAGCACGGCCGTAAGCGTCAGGAAAACCAGAATAGCGGCTAAATGTTTTCGCATATCCCGCTCCGATCGAAAAAATAAGTATCCTGCTTTTCAAAAATTATAGCATACCGGGCATGAAAAACGTAGCGTCCGCCCTGATTTCATAGATTGTTTCCAAATACGTAAGAGAATTTCTGTTTGCAGGAGCATGCATCTTTGATATAATCAATTAGATAATGGCATCTAGGAGGTTTATGCTATGAGATGTAAGGTATGCGGCGCATACAACGAGGATTACCTCGAGTTTTGCGAAAACTGTGCCGCGCCCCTTGAGCCTGATGCAGCAACCAACGGCCCGACCGGCTTTTCTTCCGCAGGCGGAGGCGACCAAGGCGAACCTTCCGCTTGGGGTTTTGTGCGTTCCCCGAACTGGCCCAAGCCCGATTTTGACGCAAATACCGTAAGCGAGCAGGATATTCCCGAAGCGTATCTTAACCGCTTCGAGCCCCGTCTGGCCGGCGCGGCACAGGAGGACGCCGAACCCGCGGTGGACAAGCCCGTTACGCGCGTGCAAAGCGAGCCCGTCACGGAAACGCCCGTCCCTCGTTTCAACGCGTCCGAACCGTCGCCCATACGCCGCGCCGCGCCTGTTTGCGGCCCCGCGGCGGAAAGCGAGCCGGAGGGTGAGCCCGCTCTTCCCGCCGTGCGCAAGGAGCCGAAAAAGCCGCAGAGAGCGGATTCGTTTAAGGATTATGGCTATGCGGGCAAGCGCAAATCGCGCAAATTCCACGGTTCCAAAAACCCCGTTGTTTTTTACGCGGCAGCAGGCGTTTTAGTGCTTTTGATCGTGGTGTTCGCTATCGCCCTTCTCACCAAGGGCTCAGGCCCCATCTTCGGCGGCCTTTTCAGCAAGAGCAACATCACCAAGCAGGCGACCATAGCGCCCGATACCTCCGACCCTTCCAATAACCGATACCTCATCACAGTCTACGCCAAAACAGGCTCGCGCCTGCGCTTTACGGCGGGCTCCCTCGTCAAAGACGGCGACGACCTCATCGTCACCGACGGCAAAAAATCCATGATTGTGGATCAGGAGATATTCATCCCCGCCGAGCCGGTGGACGGCGCTACGCTCGAGATATATCCCGATATCGTGGTCGTCGGAAAAGACGGTACGGAGGAAAAGGTGGAGTTTACGGAACCCATCGTGATTACGGTCCCGAGCATCGGCCTTACGCTTACCTCCCCCGCCTCCCCGCTTGAGACCACCACGCCGGACATAACGGTATCCGGCACCGTGGACGATAATACCGCTTCCGTATTCGTTGGCGACAATCAGTTTACCGTAGACGAGACCGGCGGCTTCTCCGGCACCTATACGTTGAGTGCCGAAGGGCCGGGCACCATCACCGTGGAGGCGCGAAAGAACGGCTACCAGATCGCACGCCAAACCATTAACGTCAACTATACCGCGCCCGCCACTACCGGCGGCAACGGCGGTGCAACGCAACCCGTCAGCGCCGTTACCGGTACGCCCTCGTTCGACTTTGCGGATGATCAGTCCCGCCGCACCACCGAAGCGACCCTTACCGTAAAGGGTACAGCCCAATCGGGCGCGGCGCTGAGCGTGACAGGCGTTGATCTGTCAAACCCCGTCACCGTCAACAGCGACGGGACATTCAGTTTCACGGCGAAGATGGATGAAGTAGGCCTCTATACGGCCACCGTATCCTCCAACCTCAACGGCTCCGTGGGCACGCGCACCATCTACCTTGAGCGCAGCCATGCCGACAGAAACGCCTACATCGAAGGCGCACACGCGCTCGATTACCAGTATCTGGTCGACGCGCCAAACCACAAGCAGGCTTACGAACTGGTCGGCAAGGTAGCGGAAGTCATCCAGACCTCCCCGTTTGTGATCGCCAAGGTCACTACGACAGACGGCGACGTGCTGTTCTACTATTACAGCGGCATCGCCAGCGTGGAAGTAGGTGACGGCAAGACCTACGAGGTCTACGGCGACCCCAACGGCAAGGACGCAAACGGCATCCCCATCCTTTACGCATGGTACATCTATAAGAGATAAAAAAAGAAGTTGAAATACGGGGGCTGTCGCGCTCATACGCCACGGCCCCCGTATTTATTGTATGGGAGGAAGCTCATGAAATATTGGGGTACTTTGCGTACGGACGGACGCATCGTGAAGGACGCGCTTTTAGAATCGGCTTATCAAAAAAAGGACGAAATCGAAGATTACGCCGCCCTCGTGAGCGAGCTTTGCCGTGCGCTCGACCTTTCAAGGCCGGTGCTTTTGAAAAAACATTTGAACGATCTCGACCGCTTTTCCCGCACCGTGTTCAAAAGCGAAGATTTTATGGAGAGTGTGGATTTCGACAAGTTTGAAGTTGAACTTTTTTTCAAAGATATAAAAGATGCGCCCAAAAGCGGAAAACGGGCGGATTGAAATTTTATCCATGCCCGCCGCGAATGAAAATCCGTCTTTTGCGCAAGCTAGTGCTATATTTAGCAAAGGAGCAAATAGCATGGATACACTTGCGCTTATACTCGTTATCATCGGCGCGCTTAACTGGGGACTCATAGGGCTCTTCCAGTTCGACCTTGTCGCCGCCATCTTCGGGGGGATGAGCACGGTGCTCGCGCGCGTAGTATACACCATCGTGGGTCTTGCGGGAATATGGGGTATCTCCATCCTGTTCCGCAGAGACGGCCTTAAGCATGAGAGAGATCACGACTGACGTGTCAAGAAAGTGCCCTTCGGCACTTTCTTGAGGTTACAGCCTTTTCCTCTCGCGCTTCGCGCTCCCGGGCGGAAAAGGCTGAAAGGTGCGAAAGCCTGCGGCTTTCATCCGTTTCGGCACGCGAGGCCACAGGCCTCGGCCCGTAAGGCTTTGGCTTTGCCGGACGTGTACATGCTGCCGAAGCCGGAACAAAATCAAGGGGTTGCGACCCCTTGATAATCCCCCGACTTTTCGGCAAGTAAAAACGGCCTCCGGGCCGTTTTTTTGTGCTGTATGCATAATCTCTACTTGTTCGCTTCTGCGCGCACATAGTCGAGCGCGTCCCAGAGCTGCGCGTCCTTTTCCTGATCGATCTGGTCGATGGGAAGCCCTTTCATATCGGACGGCAGGTCCGCGATGATATCGGGCGTAATGCCCACGCCGTGGATGTTCTCCCCGCTTGGCGTATAGTATTCCTCGGTGGTCATTTTGAGCCAGCCGCCGTTGGATTGAAGCGGCATGGTCGTTTGAACGATTCCCTTTCCAAAGGTTTTCATGCCCACGATCATACCCGCGTTGTTATCCTGTATGGCGCCTGCGAGTATCTCGCTGGCGGACGCAGAATTCTCGTTGACCAAAATGGCGAGCGGCACTTTGAGTGACTGCCCCTTGGAGGTAAACACGCGGTCGTCTCCCGAATCGTTGCCCTTGAGGCTTACGATTGTGCAGTCGCCGAGCAGCATATCGGCGATCTCCACCACGTCGTCCAGCGAACCGCCGGGGTTATTGCGAAGATCGATCACCAGCGACTTCATGCCGCGCTCGTTGAGGTTTCTGAGCGCCTCCTCAAACTCATCCACGCAGTTGCCGGTAAACATATCGAGGCGGATATAACCCGTATGCTCGTTGAAAAGCGCGTAGCTTACGCGCTTGATGTTTATGGCCGCGCTCGTCACGGGTATCTGGAGCGTCTCCGTGCCCCGGAGAATGGTAAGGTTAACGGTTTCGCCGACCGCCACGTCCACGGCGGCTACGAGCTCGTCAAGCTGTACGCCGGCCATGCTTTTGCCGTCCACCGCAGTAATGATATCCCCCGTTTTTACACCGGCAAGGTCTGCGGGATTGCCCTCGTATACGTCCAGTATCTGTGCGCCGGTCTCGTTGGGCTGCCCAACCAAAATGCCGATGCCGTTGTACTCGCCGTTGATGCGCGAAAGATACGCCTCGTATTCTTCGGCGGTATAGTACTCGGCGTACGGATCGTTCAACGCCGCAAGCATGCCGCGCGCGCCGTCTTCGACAAGCGTATCGCGGTCTACGTCGCTATGGAGCGCTTCGGAATTGATTTTGTCCATGATCTCACGGAATACCAAAACTTCGCGAAGCTTTGAATACTCCTCCACGCTCATCACGACCGTGTCCGGCGCGTTGCGGTTCATGATGCTTACCGTAACCCCCACGGAGACCGCCGCGGTGATGAGTATCACCAGTAGAAAATATAACGCCGTCCTTTGCCAGGACCTCATAGTATGCCTCCTAAACGCAAACACGCAGAAAAAAGAAAACGGTTTTCCGTCTCGTATTTATGTATGACATTGTATCAACTTTCAGTACATCGCGTCAAATGAACAATTATTATTACTCCGGCGGTAAGTATTGCAAAAAAAAGCGGGCACAACCGTGTCCGCTTTTCGTGTTTCGTTTAAAATTTACATTATGCGATATCTTCCGCTACGCTGCGCAGATAATTCTGCAGGAATGCGGGAAGCTCGGAAGGGTTGGCGGTGATGCTGAAGATGATCTTGATATTGCGCTCCTTTGTGAAGCTTTCCAGTTCTTCAAAAAGGCCGGGGAGCGTTTCCAGCGGGCGACGCACGATCTTTCGAAAACCGTCGATAAAAATGTATTCCAAATCAAAATCCTGGGCTGCAAGCCCTGCTAAGAACCCGGTGAATTTTTCCGGACCGTCGATATGGAATTCGGATGCGTCGATGAACCTGATCGCGTTCTTCAGGTCGAACATGTACTTACTGTCGTGATCGAGGAAAACAATACTTCCTTTTGCCGACTGCAGCATTTCGTTCGCTATGCTGATGATGCGCTTGGTTTTACCCGCGCCGGTCTCGCCCACGATGACGCGTATCAAGAGAAACCCCTCCCTTACGTTTGATAGCCTTATTATACCCTCTGTTTCGCGTCAAGGGCAACCGTTATTTCGCTTCTAAAGGAAAAGTTTACGGCTTTGACACGGTGAATAAGGTAAGGGGAACCGAATCTTTGCGGTTTAGAGGGCCCTACGGCGACTGACGATGACAAAGACATGTGCCAAACTGGCAGTTTTGAGGCACAAGGGTTCGACTCCCCTTACCTTAAGGTTGCGGACCGCCTTTTGCGCCTGTTATACTGTTTCCAGTAAAGGTCGGGGATTGTTATGAAAAGGGTTTTGGGCTGTATCCGCCGCGCCGACGAGCGCTATCACATGATCTCAAAGGGCGATAAAGTATGCGTAGGCGTTTCCGGCGGCAAGGACAGCCTTTTATTGATGTACGGATTGAAGCTCTATTCGCAGTTTTCTAAAACGCCGTTTGACCTATGCGCGGTGATGCTCGACCTGGGCCTCACGAAGGAGGATCATTCGCCCGTGGAGGCGTTTGCCGAAAAAATCGGCGTTCCCTTTGAGATACTGCCCACCGAGATCGGCGACGTGGTATTCAACGAGCGCAAGGAAAAGCACCCCTGCGCATTATGCGCAAAGTTAAGGCGCGGCGCGCTCAACGACGCCGCGAAAAAACGCGGCTGCAACCTTGTGGCGCTCGGCCACAACCGCGAGGACGTACTGGAAACCTTCTTCATGAGCCTTCTATTCGAAAGCCGCCTCAACACCTTCGGCCCCGTTACCTATTTGAGCCGCAGTGAAGTGACCGTGATACGTCCGCTTGTGTTCTTGCCGGAAAAGTATGCGCTCAGCGTCGCGAAGCGGCTGGAGCTTCCCGTGTGCAAGCCCAACTGCCCCGTAGCGGGGAAAACCAAGCGCGAGGATATGAAGGACGTTTTGAAATACTTCACCACCATCATGCCCGACGCGCCCGAGCGCATTTTGAACGCCATCGCCGACACGCAAAAATACGGCATGTGGGACAGGCTCAGCCTGCCCCCGAGCAAGCACAAGCCGGAGGATAAGCCATGAAAGCGCTCCTGACCTATCTCGCCGTTTACATGATCGCCGTAAACCTTTTGGGCTTTGCGCTCATGGGCTTTGACAAGTGCTTTGCGCAAAAAAGCGAGCGCCGTATACGCGAGCGCACGCTTTTTCTCTGCGCCGCCTTCGGCGGCGCACTCGGAAGTCTTTTAGGGATGTACGCGTTTCATCACAAAACGAGAAAAAACGCATTTCGCTACGGCATGCCGGCAATTCTGCTTTTGCATATCGCGATTGCCGCCGCTTGTTATTTTTGAGCCGTTTTTGCAAAGAAACGAAACGTGAGCGGCCAAACTACGCCGCCCGTGACAGTCATGAGGAAATAGCGCAAACAATCCGCCGCCCCGTGGCCTTGGAACAGCGCGAGAAGCGGCGCCTTGAGGCCTGCCCGGATGCCCGCCACAAGCCCTAGTCCCAGCACGAATTTGAGTATTTGCGCCCACCACGCGGCGCGTGTCTCGTAGCGGATATAGCGGCTGTCTATAAACCACGATACGACGAGCCCAATCACCGTACCAAACACCGTGTAAGCGGTTTTTAAGCCCTCCGCGTCAAACTGCGCCACGTTGCGTTCCGTTTTCGGCGCAAACAGCACATACAATAAAAGGATGAGCGCCCCCACTGAGACCGCGATACTTACGCCGAAATTGACGCGCGGATTTTTTTCGGCCTTTTCAAAAAGATATGCGAACAGAAGTACCGTAAAAAGCCCCGTTGCAAGGGAAACGCCCACGTCGAGAGGCGTATGAACGCCGAGATACATCCTCGAAAATGCCGTGATCAAAACGAGCAGTATGGCGACGACGGTCGCCCAACGCCTTTTAAGCCATGCGGCGATGCCGCCGAAAAGCGTTGCGGCGCTTTGCGTATGCCCGCTCGGAAACGAATAGCCGCCCGCACTCTCCAACGCCGATTCGACGGGTTTGAAAGAGCTGTCGAACACCCATGGGCGCGGTATCAGGAAGATCGCCTTCAATATCTGATTGAGGATGGTTCCCATCATCCCCATGGCGAACAAGCGGTACCCCCATTTTTTGTTCACGCACCACAGCACGACCAGCACGGTCGCCATAAAAACGAGCTCGTCGCCCAAATAGGTGAGGGCGGAAAACAGCTCCGTAAAGAAAGGCGTCCGCGCCTGTTGCAGCAGCTTCAGGAATTCCATGTATCCTCCCCCTTTTGCGGTTGAAAGCTTTTTGAAAGGCGCGCCGTGTGCCCCGACGCCCCAAACTTAAAAATATCATACCATAAAAAGGATATCGGCAGCACCTTTTTTACTTCCGCTTTTTTTGCAAAAAGGCTTGAAAAACGTTCCGGTCTGTTGTAAAATATCATTCGTGCCGTTCCTCCTTAGCTCAGTCGGTAGAGCATGCGGCTGTTAACCGCAGTGTCGTTGGTTCGAGTCCAACAGGGGGAGCCAAAGAAAAGCAGTCACCTTTATGGTGGCTGTTTTTATTTGGTTTTCTCTATCTGATTTTGAACCGACGGCATTGCGTTAACGGCCACATCGCGGCTGTCAACTGTTGCGGAGCCGAGCGCCCGCAGTGCGGGATGCAGCGAGGCGGAGCAAGGACAAAATAGGGAGTTCAAGGAAGGCGCTCGCGCCGACACGGAACGACCATATTTTGCCCCGGACGTGTCGTTGGTTCGAGTCCAACAGGGGGGAGCCAAATGAAAAGTCCGTCAACGAATGTTGGCGGACTTTTCGTTTGTATTCTTCGCTATTCATTCTTCACTATTCATTAAGCGGATTTTTCGAACGAAACCGCAAAAGAAAGTAGATAACTATATCAATATCAATGTTTTACACTTTGCCGGAGAGTTCCCTCAATCGCCAAGAAGCAGCCAAGGGCAAA
Organism: Bacillota bacterium; assembly: GCA_023400985.1. GTDB lineage: Bacteria > Bacillota > Clostridia > Christensenellales > CAG-138 > UBA7707. The sequence goes on along the minus strand of JAEXEN010000032.1, from coordinate 44,499 downwards.
GCTTCTTTTCCATGAGGTCAATTGCCTTAAACAGAAGGACGCCCATGAGGCTCATCGCCAAAATCCCGGCGAACATCTGAACATAATCGGCCATGACCCAACAATTCATGATAAAATACCCGATGCCGTAAGTGGTAGCGAAGTTCTCGCTGAAAAACAGCGTGGCGATGCTGACGCCTATGCTCATTCGCATCGCAGATATAATGTTTGGCAGTACCGCAGGAAACACAAGGTTCTTATAGGTTTGTGCGCAGTTTAGCCCGAGAGATTTTACAGAAGCATTCAATTCCGCGGGAATCTCCTTTGCGCCATCCCTGACCATCAGCATGATCTGAAATATGATCACAGCGATGATCAAAATAATTTTGGAGCTGTTCCCGAGCCCGAAAAGCACCATAAAAAGCGGCAAAAAGGCGACCTTGGGGATAGGATACAGGATATAGGCGACAGGGGAAATAAAAGCGTCCGCAATTTTTGACGCTCCCATCCACAGCCCGAGCGGCACCCCAATGCCCATGGATACCGCCATGGCGGCCGCAATCCGAAACACGCTGCTTCCGATATGCAATAGAAGCGTGCCCGTCATAAGCTTCCCAAACATAACAAACGTTTCATACGGCCCGGGAATGATGCCTGATCTTACAAGGATATGTAAAATGTACCAGAGGAACAAAACAATGCAGGCGCCGGACACGGTTTTATTCAAAAATACTTTCTTAAAGGCTTTCATCGCTTTCCTCCTCCCCCTGCAGCCATTTTCGCACCTCAAGGCAGATACCGTAATAATCGGACTTGGAACGGATGTCCTCGTCGCCGAAATAAGGGTTTTCAAGGATATGCTTTATGCCCGCCCGCTTCATGATAACGATGGACTGTCCTAAGAAAACCGCTTCCTCGATGCTATGGGTAATGAGCACCATGGTAATGGGCTTTTTCTTATATAGCCCCAATATCAGGTTTTGAAGATGTTCTCTGCTTAGAGCGTCAAGCGCCGAAGACGCTTCGTCCATCAGCAGCAAATCGGGTTCCAGAACGAGCGACCGCGCAATGGCGGTCCTTTGTTTTTGTCCGCCGGAAAGCTGCATGGGAAATTTATCCTTATGCTCCCAAATTCCGAGCTCTTTCATCATGGAGGCGGTCTTCTCATGAATTATAAGCTTATCGAGCTTTCTCGCTTCAAGGCCGAGAGAAACGTTTTTAAAAGCCGTTTTCCAAGGGAGAAGCCCCGTGCTTTGAAGGATCACGCTCGTCTCTTTGCGAACCGCGGTTTGCTCTTCTCCGTCGATAAAAACTTCCCCTTCGGAGGGGGCAAGAAGCCCTGCCATAGCGTATAAAAGGGTCGTCTTGCCGCAGCCGGAAGGGCCGATGATCGCGCATGTTCTATTTTGGGGGATCTCGAGATAGACATGCCGTAAAGCATATTCGCTGCCGTATCTTACCCCCAAACCTCTTATGCTTATCATGATTGAGTGAACGTTCTTTCAATCAAATCGCTTGCCGTGACGGTCAGCTCTTTTTTCATGACCTCGGCGGTCCACGCAATGATCTTATCGATATACTGGTCGTCGGGAAGCGTTGCCTCCGTATATTCGGGGAGGATCATCGTATCCTTGATATCGGGGCTTAGGTTGGGAATTTTCTCCATAAGAACGTCCCGCGCGGCCTGCGGGTTTTGATTTAGCTCCGCGACGGCTTTATTATAGGCCTCGTGGAACAGCCTTACCGCTTCTTCTTTTTCTGTCAAAGCTTTGCCCGTAAATACGATCACGTTTGGGCAAAATCCACCTTCAGGCTGATAAAGCGTTTTTGTGAGCCCGCTGAGTTCTCCCATAGAAGCCATCGGCTCGGGAAACACCCCCATATCCAGTTGACCGCTTTCGATCGCCGCCAGCCTTGCTGGAATATCGTTGATGTAGACCTTTTCAATGGTGTACTTATCGCCCATCCATTCATCCACCAAAAAATTGGTGACGCTGACCTCCATCATGCCTACCTTGATGCTCGTTTTATTTTCCGCGTCTTCGTATGAAAGCACCGGGAACACGCCGTTGGTCATGGTGGTGGCCTTGATATCGAAGCCCGCGTCAACATTTGCGGCAACCGCGATCAAATCCGTTATAGCGCCGTCGATCGACTGCGTCTGGAGGGCGCTTTGCCTGTCCTGCGCGTTGCTATACATCTGCAGTTCAACCGTTAGCCCCAGTTCCGTGAAGTACCCGTTTTTTTCGGCCAGCAAAACAGGCGCGGCATCCACCGCAGGCATAAGCCCCACCGTCAGCGATAGGTCTTCCCCATCTTTGGCAGAGCCGCAGCCCGCCAAAACGGAAGCCGCCATAAGCGCCGACATCGCCAGCAAAATGATTTTATTGCCCTTCATCCTTTTCATACCGCTCTCCTTCATTAATCATTTTTTTAAACGGGCACCGCATGGAAAAATACGGCCGCACGGTATAAGCAAGTTTGATTATACTGCAATATCAGGCTTAATCAAATCGTTATTTGACAACCTCCAATATCAATAATACAATATCGATATCACTTTGCCGTAAGCCTTTGAGGATGTAAAAGAAAGGATGGGGATAATCTATGATCGTTCTTTCGTCACAGGCGCTGCAGCGTTTACCTTATTATTTGCAATATTTAAAAAAGCTGCAGGATGCGGGTACGGCGGTGGTCGCAGCGCCTGCCGTCGCCTCGGCGCTCGGGCTCAACGAGGTGCAGGTGCGCAAGGACCTTGCTGCGGTAAGCCCCTGTAAGGGCAAGCCTAAAACGGGCTTCATCGTATCGGATCTGATCGCCAACATGGAAGAGGTGCTGGGCTACCGCAATACGAAGGACGCCGTGCTTGTGGGCGCGGGCTCGCTCGGGCGGGCGCTTCTTTCCTACCGGGGCTTTGAAAGCTACGGGCTTCACATACTGGCCGCGTTTGACATTGATGAACGCATTCTGGGGACGGAAATTCACGGCAAGCCTGTTTTTCCCGTAAGCAGGCTAAGCGAAATGTGTCAAAGGCTCCATGTGCTCATCGGTATTATTGCCGTCCCCGCCGAAGCGGCGCAGGATGTGTGCGACGAGCTTGTACGGGGCGGCATCCTCGCCATATGGAATTTTGCGCCCGCACATATTGCCGCACCCAAGAACATTCTCATCAAAAACGAAAACATGGCCGCCTCGCTCGCGGTGCTCTCCAAACATTTGGAGGGGCGATCGGGGGAAGCATCGGAGGACACAGGGCTATGAATACATTGCATTTGAAATACGCGATAGAGGTGGAAAAAACACGATCGATCACGCGGGCGGCGGAAAACCTGTATATGGCGCAGCCCAACCTCAGCAAGGCTATCAAGGAGCTTGAAGATTCTTTGGGCATCGCTATTTTTGAGCGGAACGTGCACGGTATGGTACCGACCAAAAAAGGCGCGGAGTTTTTACGTTATGCGAAGGATATCCTCCTGCAGGTCGAAAAAATGGAGACGCTGTGCATGGGCGAAAACAAGAAGCGGCAGACGTTTCGCATCTCCATACCGCGCGGCAGCTACATAGCCCGCGCGTTTACCGATTTTGTTTCCGGTCTTGACGCTGAGGAGGAGATGGATCTGAACGTGCAGGAAACCAACTCGATGCAGACCATTGCCAATGTGGCTGAAAAAAAGCACGAACTCGGCATCATCCGCTATCCGGCGGATTATGAGAGCTATTTCCTCGATTATTTGGAGGAAAAAGGGCTTACGCACGAGCTTATCTGGGAATTTGAATACCTTGTTCTGATGAACAAGTCTCACCCGCTTGCCGACGCTCCCGAAGTACAGTACCCTAAGCTCAGCAAATTTATCGAGATCGTCCATGGCGATAATGTTGTGCCTTACATCAAGGATGCGCGCGGTGGGGATAAAGCGGGGAAAAACGCGAAAACACAAAAACGCATTTACGTATATGAACGCTATAACCAGTTCGATTTGCTGTCACACATCCCCACGACCTACATGTGGGTATCGCCGATCCCAAATGACATTCTTGCCCTGCATGGGCTCGTACAAAGAAAATGCAGCGTAGCCCACCATACCTACAAGGACGCGCTCCTCTATGAAAAAGGCTACAGCTTTACGCCCCTCGACGAAAAGTTTTTGGAAAAGCTGCGCGCCTCCAAAGATAATGTATCCGAAAAGGTATATACATAAGCTTCCGGAATTCGATAGCGGCATATCGATATTTATATATCGATATGCCGCTTTTATATTTTACCCGCAACAGCACCATTGATAAAATAATCACGAAGAGATCACATAGGAGGCAAACCGCAATGGCACGTTTTACATTACCAAGGGACATATACCACGGAAAAGGTTCTCTCGACGCACTCAAAACCCTCAAGGGCAAAAAGGCGTTCGTGGTAGTAGGCGGCGGAAGCATGAAGCGCTTCGGCTTTTTGGATAAGGTCGTAAACAACCTGAAAGAGGCGGGCATGGACGTGCGCCTTTTTGAGGGCGTCGAGCCCGATCCCTCCGTGGAAACCGTCATGAAGGGCGCGGAGGCCATGCGCGAATTCGGCCCCGACTGGATCGTATCCATCGGCGGCGGTTCGCCGATCGATGCCGCGAAAGCCATGTGGGCGTTCTATGAATACCCCAATACCACGTTTGAACAGCTCATCACCCCGTTCAGCTTCCCCGAGCTTCGCACAAAGGCGCATTTCTGCGCCATCCCCTCCACCTCCGGGACCGCTACCGAGGTGACGGCATTTTCGGTCATCACCGATTACCAAAAGGGCGTCAAGTATCCCCTGGCCGATTTCAACATCACGCCGGATGTGGCGATCGTGGACTCGGACCTCGCCGAGACCATGCCGAACAAGCTCACCGCGCACACCGGCATGGACGCTCTGACCCACGCCATTGAGGCCTATGTTTCCATGCTCCACTGCGACTATACCGACCCGCTTGCGCTCCACGCCATCGAAATGGTGAGCGAATACCTCGTGCCGTCCTATAACGGCGACAAGACTGCCCGCGCAAAAATGCACGATGCGCAGTGTCTGGCGGGCATGGCTTTCTCCAACGCGCTTTTAGGCATCACGCACTCCATGGCGCATAAAACAGGTGCGGCGTACTCGGGCGGCCATATCGTGCACGGCTGCGCCAACGCCATGTATCTGCCCAAGGTCATACGCTTCAATGCCAAGGAGCCTGAAGCCGCCAAGCGTTACGCCAATATCGCCCGCTTCATTCGCTTGACGGGCGGCACAGACGCCGAGCTTACAGGCGCGCTTATAGCGCATATCGAAGGCCTTAACCGCGCGCTCGACATCCCCTATCGCATCAAGGATTATGAAGGCGGCATCATCGGCGAGAAGGAGTTTATGGAAAAGCTTTCGAAGGTCGCCGAGCTTGCCGTGGGTGACGCCTGCACCGGCTCGAACCCGCGCAGCATCGATCCGGCGCAGATGGAAAAGCTCCTCCGCTGCTGCTATTACGGCGCCGAAGTGGATTTCTAACACGACCGCAGCAAAGGCCGGCTGCTGTCAGCGAAACGGCAACCGGCCTTTTTATGCGCAAAACCGGAAAGGAGCAGCTTTATGCAACCATCCTCCATCCCATTGCAAACGCTCAAGCGCCTGCCGCTGTATGTAAAATACCTCAAGGCTCTGCCGCAGGACGGGGCGCTTAACATTTCCGCCGCAGCCATTGCGGAAGCGCTTAGCCTCAACGGCGTACAGGTACGCAAAGACCTCGCCTGTGTCAGCGGCGGCGGCCGCCCGAAGATAGGCTATATCACGCAGGACCTGATTTTCGATATCGAGCAGTTTTTAGGCTATAACGATATGCAAAGCGCCGTCCTCGTAGGCGCGGGCAACCTCGGGCGGGCGCTTCTATCCTATCGGGGTTTCTCGCAGTACGGGCTCGATATCGTGGCGGCCTTCGATGCCGACCCGGGCGTTGCGGGTACGGTCGTACACGGCAAGAAAGTATTTCCGCTTGAAAAGCTCAAGGATCTTTGCAAGCGCATGAACATTCGCATCGGCATCATCACCGTACCCGAGGAGGCGGCGCAGGGTGTGTGCGACGCGCTCGCGGAAATCGGCATACGTGCCGTATGGAACTTCGCGCCCGCAAAGCTCAAGGCGCCCGATAACGTTTTTATCCTCAACGAAAACATGGCAAGCTCGCTCGCGGTGCTCATGAAGCATCTGAGCGCACTCATTTTTGAAGACAGCGGGGTAATTTTATGAGAAACATGCAGATCGTCGCCAATTACAAGACCGTCGAAACGGCGGAAGCACTTGAAAAGGCCTTTGAGCGGCTGAGGGAAGCGCAAAGCATTTTTGCTCGCTACTCGCAGGAGCAGGTCGATATGATCTTCGCCGCGGCGGCGTCGGCAGCGGCGCGCGAGCGCATACGGCTCGCAAAACTCGCCGCGGAGGAAACCGGCATGGGCGTTGTCGAGGATAAGGTCATCAAAAACCTTTTTGCCTCGGAATATATCTACAACGCCTACAAGGATACCAAAACCTGCGGCGTGATCGAGGAGGATACGGCCTTCGGCATCCGAAAGATCGCCGAGCCTGTCGGCATCATCGCCGCCGTCATCCCCACCACCAACCCCACAAGCACCGTTATTTTTAAAACGCTTCTTGCGCTCAAAACAAGGAACGCCATGATGGTATGCCCGCATCCGCGCGCGAAGGCCTCTTCCATCGCGGCGGCAAAAACCGTGCTCGAAGCCGCCGTCAAGGCGGGCGCACCGGCGGGCATTATCGCATGGATCGATACGCCTGCCTTGGAGCTTAGCGATCTCGCCATGAAAAAGGCGGATCTCATTCTTGCTACCGGCGGCCCCGGTATGGTCAAAGCAGCCTATTCGAGCGGCAAGCCCGCCATCGGCGTGGGCGCGGGCAACACCCCTGCCGTCATCGACGACAGCGCGGATGTAATTCTCGCCGTCAACTCCGTCATCCATTCCAAAACCTTCGACAACGGTATGATCTGCGCCTCGGAGCAGTCGGTCATCGTGCTCGAAGGCGTTTATGCCGCCGTGAAAGCGGAGTTTCTTGCGCGCGGCTGCTATTTTTTGAACCCCACCGAAACGGAAAAGGTCAGAAAGACGATCCTCATGAACGAAGCGCTCAACTCTAAGATCGTTGGGCAGAGCGCCTTTAAGATCGCCGCTCTCGCGGGCGTCGACGTGCCCGAAACCGCAAAGATACTCATCGGCGAGGTGGAAAGCGTGGAGCTTAACGAAGCGTTCGCGCATGAAAAGCTTTCGCCGGTGCTCGCGATGTACCGCGCCAAATCGTTTTCCGACGCGCTCGACAAGGCCGAGCGACTCGTGGCAGACGGCGGCTTCGGGCATACCTCGTGCGTATACTTAAACACCGTCTCCGAAAAGGAAAAGCTCGATGAATTTGCCGCCCGTATGAAAACAGGGCGCATCCTCGTCAACATGCCCGCCGCGCAGGGGGCCATCGGCGACCTTTACAACTTCAGGCTCGCGCCGTCACTCACGCTCGGCTGCGGCTCGTGGGGCGGCAATTCCGTTTCCGAAAACGTGGGTGTGAAGCACCTTTTGAACATCAAAACCGTCGCCGACAGGCGGGAAAATATGCTGTGGTTCCGTGCGCCCGAAAAGGTTTACATCAAGAAGGGCTGCCTCAGCGTCGCGCTCGGCGAATTGAAGTCCGTGCTGGGTAAGCGGAAGGCTTTTCTTGTGACGGATTCATTCCTCTATAAAAACGGCTATACGGCGGCCATTGAAAAAAAGCTTGACAAACTCGATATCGTCCACACCGTATTTTTCGACGTTGAGCCCGATCCCACGCTCGCGTGCGCCAAGGCGGGCGCCGCGCAGATGCGCGCGTTCGAGCCGGACGTGATCATCGCCATAGGCGGCGGCTCCGCCATGGATGCGGCGAAGATCATGTGGGTGCTGTACGAGCATCCCGACGCCGACTTTCAGGATATGGCGATGCGCTTTTCAGACATACGCAAACGCATCTACACCTTCCCCAGGATGGGTGAAAAGGCATATTTCATCGCCGTACCCACCTCGGCGGGCACAGGCTCGGAGGTAACCCCTTTCGCGGTCATCACCGATGAAAAGACAGGCGTGAAATACCCGCTTTCGGACTATGAGCTCATGCCCAAAATGGCCATTGTGGATGCGGACATGATGATGAACGCGCCAAAAGGGCTTACGGCCGCGTCGGGCATCGACGCGCTGACGCACGCGCTCGAAGCCTACGCCTCCATGCTTGCAACCGATTATACGGACTCCATGGCGCTCAAAGCCGCCAAGACCATATTCGAATACCTTCCCCGCGCTTACGAAAACGGCGTGAACGACCCTGTCGCCCGCGAGAAAATGGCCAACGCCGCCACCATGGCAGGCATGGCGTTTGCAAACGCGTTCCTGGGCGTATGCCACTCCATGGCACATAAGCTTGGGGCATTCCACCACCTGCCCCATGGCGTGGCGAACGCGCTCATGATCGGCGAGGTGATGCGCTTCAATGCTTCCGAAACCCCTGCGAAAATGGGCACCTTCCCGCAGTACGGCCATCCGCACACCCTGCGCAGGTACGCGGAAGTCGCCGATCACCTCGGCATTAAAGGAAAAAACGACCATGAAAAGCTAGAAAACCTCATCGCCGCCATCGACGAGCTCAAGGCCAAGGTAGGCATCCATACGACCATAGCGGAATACGGCGTAGCGGAGAAGAGCTTTCTCGACCGCCTCGAGGATATGACGGAACAGGCATTCGACGACCAGTGCACCGGCGCGAACCCGCGCTACCCGCTGTTTTCGGAGATACGTGAAATGTATCTGAACGCGTATTACGGCAAGCGGGAAACCGCCCGCACGAACGTTCGGGAAGAGGCGTCAAGCAAAAGTGCTCTCAGGAGGGTAAACGAATGAAAGTCACGGTTTGCGTAGGAAGCTCATGCCACCTTACAGGTTCGAAGGCGGTCGTCGAAGCGCTGCAGCGCATGGCGGAAGAAAAAGGCGTTTCGGAAAAGGTCGAGCTTTGCGGATCGTTTTGCATGGGGAACTGCACCGGCGGAGTTTGCGTAAAGCTCGGCGAAACGATCTACTCGCTCTGTTTGGAAAACATCGACGCCTTTTTCGAAAAGGAGATCATGACGCGGCTTTGAACCGCGCCATAGAAGCGCAAGGAGGGAATACGCCATGGAGGAATGCCTGCAGCTGAAAAAATCCAACTGCAAAAACTGCTACAAATGCATCCGCAACTGCCCGGTAAAAGCCATACGCTTTTCCGACGCGCAAGCCAACATCATCGGCGACGAGTGCATTCTCTGCGGGAAATGCTTTGTTGTATGCCCGCAAAACGCTAAGCAGGTGCGAAACGACATACCCGCGGCGCAGGCGCTGCTCGCGTCGGACGCACCGGTCTACGCGAGCGTGGCTCCTTCCTTTGTAGCAAACTACGACGACGCTTCCATCCGTTCCATGGAGTGTGCGCTCAAACAGCTCGGGTTTGCGGGCGCGGAGGAAACGGCGCTCGGCGCGACCGTCGTGAAAGCGCGCTACGATGCGCTTTGCGCGCTCGGGCAAAGCGATGTGATCCTCTCCACCTGCTGCCCCACGGTAAATCTACTTGTGCAAAAGCACTACCCCAAAGCCATTCCTTATCTTGCGCCCGTTGTCTCCCCCATGCAGGCGCATTGCTTGGACATAAAAAAGCGCTTTCCGAATGCGAAGACCGTGTTCATAGGCCCCTGTATTTCCAAGATGGCCGAGGCCGAGCAATATCCGGGCATCGTGGACTGCGTACTCACCTTCGAGGAATTGTCAGAGTGGCTTACCGAGGCGAAGCTCACACTCGAACCACTTCCCGGCGACAGCAAACACAGCAAAGCGCGCCTTTTTCCCACGGCAGGCGGCATCCTGCGTACCATGGCGGCAAACAGCCCCGATTATACCTACATGAGCGTAGACGGCATTGAGAACTGCATCGACGCCATTCAAGACGTGCTCAACCACAAGCTGACAAAATGCTTCATCGAGATGTCCGCGTGTGCGGGAAGCTGCGTGGGCGGTCCCGTCATGGGCAAAAACCGCCGCTCTCCCGTAAAGGAATTTTTCGCGGTGAACAGGAGCGCCGGCAAGGAGGATTTTGAAGTTGCTTACCCGCCCGAGGCGGAATTGCAAAAGGAGTTTTCTTCGCTCGCGCCCCGCAGCGTGCATATCGGTGGCGCGGCGATTGAAGAGGTACTGCTGAAGCTTGGCAAATCCAAGCCCGAGGACGAGCTCAACTGCGGAAGCTGCGGCTACAACTCCTGCCGCGAAAAGGCGGAAGCCGTGATCCTCGGAAAGGCCGATCTCACCATGTGCCTGCCTTATTTAAAGGAAAAGGCGGAATCCTTTTCGGACAATATCATACGCAACACGCCCAACGCCATTCTGGTGCTCAGCGAAAGCCTCGAGGTGCAGCAGATCAACGGTGCGGCGTGCAGCCTGATGAACATATCGGATAAAAGAAGCGTGCTCGGCCGGCAGGTGGTATGTATCCTCGACCCATTGCCCTTTTTCGAGGTATTTCGCGGGAACGCAAGCATCCGCGACAAGCGCATATATCTGGCGGAATACCAAAAATACGTGGATCAAACGGTGGTGTATGACAAGGGCTACCACATCATCATCTGCTTCATGCGCGACGTGACCGCGGAGGCGCTTGCGCGCATAAACCGCGAGGAGATCAGCCGCAAAACGATGGAGGTCACCGATAAGGTGATCGAAAAACAGATGCGCGCCGTGCAGGAGATCGCCTCGCTGCTGGGTGAATCGACCGCCGAAACGAAGGTTGCCCTGACCAAGCTGAAGGAGTCGTTGTCGAATGAATGACCTTTGCACCGACATCGGTTATATGAACGTCAATAAATACGGCGAGCAGCTTTGCGGCGATCACGTGGAGGTCGTCCATCAGGACGAAAACGCGCTGGTGTCCGTGCTGGCGGACGGCTTAGGAAGCGGCGTTAAGGCAAGCATCCTCTCCACGCTCACGGCAAAGCTCATCTCCACGATGGTAGTGAATTCCCTCACGCTCGAGGAGTGCGTGGAGGCGATGGCCACAACGCTGCCCATCTGCAAAACGCGGGGCGTCGCCTATTCGACGTTTACCATACTGAAGATCACCGACAAAATGGAGGCGGAGCTCATCCAGTATGACAACCCGCACGTGATATTGCTGCGCGGCGGCAAAAGCCTCTTTTACCCCGAAATCGCGGAAACCATCGGAGATAAGACCATCCATAAATCCAAAATACAGCTTCGCGAGGGCGACGTATTCGTTATGCTCAGCGACGGCATGGTGCACGCGGGCGTAGGGCTCTCGCTCAATTTCGGATGGACGCGCAAGGAAATCGCCCAATATCTCGAGGCGGTCTACGATGCGCGCCTTACGGCAAAGTCGTTCAGCACGATGCTTCTCGACCGCTGCTGCTCGCTGTATGAGGGCAAGCCGGGCGACGACGCCACCGTATGCGCCGTAAAAATACGCAGGCGCACGCCCATGAACCTTTTGATCGGTCCGCCGTCGAACCCGGCGGACGTATCCCGCATGATGGCGCTTTTCTTTTCGAAGGAAGGCAAGCACATCGTATGCGGCGGCACCACCTCCATGCTCGCGGCGGACTATCTCAATAAACCGCTCGCCGCGTCGCCCCCCAGCTATATCGATCCCGACATCCCGCCCGCCGCCGCCATAGAGGGCGTGGACGTGGTGACGGAAGGCGTCATCACCCTCAACAGGGTACTCGACTACGCGCGCGACTATGCCGGAGAAAACACCCGCTACGACGTCTGGTGCGGCAGCGAGGACGGCGCTTCGAAAATCGCTCGGCTCCTTTTTGAGGAGGCGACCGATATCGGCTTTTTTGTAGGGCGCGCCGTCAACTCCGCGCACCAAAGCCCGAATTTGCCCATCACCTTCAGCATCAAAATGAACCTTGTGGAAGAGCTTGCGCAATGCCTCAGAGGGATGGGGAAAAGAGTAAAGATCAGCTATTTTTAAAAACATTTGAAGGAGCTTACGCATGAACAGCAACGATCTGAGCGCCGCGGCAGAACAGATTCTCGAAGAGCACGGAGGCGCCTCGAGTTCCATCATCGCCGTTTTGCAGGACATTCAGGAGCGGTATCATTACCTGCCCCGGGAGGTGTTTCCCTTGCTTTCTCAAAGGCTCGGCCTGAGCGAGGCGCAGATTTACAGCATTGCGACCTTTTACGAAAATTTCTCTCTGGAGCCCAAGGGCAAGTTCATCATCAAGGTGTGCGACGGCACCGCCTGCCACATCAGAAAGTCCATCCCTATCCTCGAACGGATGCGGAAGGAGCTTTCGCTTGAAGAAGGCAAAAATACCTGCGGTGACCTTTCGTTTACGCTGGAAACGGTGGCCTGTTTGGGCGCGTGCGGGCTTGCCCCCGTCATCACCGTAAACGACAAGGTCTATCCCTCGATGACGCCCGACAAGGCCGTTTCGCTTATCGACGAACTCAGGAAGGAGCTCTGAACCTATGCTCAAAAACCGCAAGGACCTCATCGCCCGCCGCGAAGCGTATTTTGCGGCGCTGAATATGCAGACCAAAAAAATACTCGTGTGCGCCGGCACCGGCTGCGTTTCAAGCGGCTCACTGGTAATATTTGAAAGGCTCAAAACGCTTTTATCCGAAAGAAACATTCCCTGCACAGTTAACCTTGCCGAGGAAGCGCATAAAAACAGCGTGGGGCTCAAAAAAAGCGGCTGCCACGGCTTTTGCGAAATGGGTCCTCTCGTCCGCATAGAGCCGCAGGGCTATTTATATACGAAGGTGCGGCTTGACGACTGTGAGGAGATCGTCGAAAAAACCGTGGTGCATGGCAAGCACATCGCGCGCCTCGCTTTTTGTGACGGGGATTCCGTTTACGAAAAGCAGGAGAGCATCCCGTTTTACAAAAAGCAGACGCGCCTCGTGCTTTCGCACTGCGGGCACATCGACGCGACCTCCATCCGCGAATATCTTAGCATAGGCGGTTACAAGGCGCTCGAAAAGGCGCTATTTGAAATGACGCCCGACGCCGTGATCGACGAGATCACCGCCTCGAACCTTCGCGGGCGCGGGGGCGGAGGCTTCCCCGCCGGGCGCAAATGGTCGCAGGTAAAGCGGCAGAAGGAAGATGTCAAATACGTCGTATGCAACGGCGACGAAGGCGACCCCGGCGCGTTTATGGACCGCAGCATCATGGAAGGCGACCCGCACCGTATGATCGAGGGCATGATGATCGCGGGCTATGCCTGCGGCGCGCGAGAGGGCTATATCTATGTGCGCGCGGAATATCCCATGGCCGTCAACCGTCTCAAAACGGCGATCCGCGAGGCGAACGAGATCGGCCTTTTAGGCGAGAACATACTCGATAGCGGCTTTTCTTTCGAGCTCCATATCAACCGCGGCGCCGGCGCGTTCGTGTGCGGGGAGGGCAGCGCTCTTACCGCCTCTATCGAGGGCAAGCGCGGCATGCCGCGCGTCAAGCCTCCGCGCACCGTGGAGCAGGGCCTTTTTTCTAAGCCCACGGTGCTCAACAATGTGGAAACCTTTGCGAACGTGCCGCTGATCCTCGAAAACGGAGCGACATGGTTTAGGGGCATCGGCCCCGAAAAAAGCCCCGGCACAAAAGCGTTTGCGCTTACGGGAAACATCAAGAACACGGGGCTTATCGAGGTCCCCATGGGCACTGCGCTCCGAGAAATCGTGTTCGGCATCGGCGGCGGCATGCGCGACGGCGGGACATTCAAGGCCGTGCAGATCGGCGGCCCTTCAGGCGGTTGTCTCACCGCGGAGCTTCTTGATTTGCCGCTGGATTTCGATTCGCTCGAAAAAGCGGGCGCGATGATCGGCTCCGGCGGGATGGTCGTGATGGGCGAGGATACCTGCATGGTGGAGGTGGCGCGCTTTTTCATGAACTTCACCCAAAAAGAATCCTGCGGCAAATGCGTTCCCTGCCGAGAGGGCACCAAGCGCATGCTCGCGATACTCGAGCGCATCACGGCGGGCGAAGGCGAGGACGGCGATATAGAGCTTCTTCTGGACCTTGCGGAAACCATTTCCGCAACGTCGCTGTGCGGCCTCGGCAAGACCGCGCCCTCGCCGGTCGTAGGCACCATCGAGCATTTCCGCGGCGAATACGAGGCGCATATCCGCGAAAAGCGCTGCCCCGCGGGAAGCTGCCAAAAACTCAGGCGCTTCTACATAGAGCCGTCGCTTTGCAGAGGCTGCTCGAAATGCGCAAGAAACTGCCCCGCGGGCGCGATCGGCGGAAAGATCAAGGATGCTTTTACAATTGAGCCGCAAAAGTGCGCCAAGTGCGGCGCGTGCGTAAGCGCCTGCCCGTTTGGCGCGATCAAGGAGGCATAAGCTATGCAAACGAAGGAATGGATGTCCATCGACGGGATACCCGTGGAGATAGACGGCGAAAAAAACCTTTTGGAGCTGATACGAAAGGCTGGGATCAAGCTCCCCACCTTCTGCTACCATACGGAGCTTTCCGTTTACGGCGGTTGCCGCATGTGCATGGTGGAAAACGAGCGCGGCGGTCTCGACGCAGCCTGCTCCACGCCGCCCAAGGCCGGCATGCGCATCAAAACCAATACCGAGCGCCTTAGGAAGTACCGCAAGACCATTTTGGAACTCCTGCTCGCCAACCACTGCCGCGACTGCACCACCTGCATGAACAACGGCAAATGCAAGCTTCAGGACCTCGCTATGCGCTTCAATATAGAGGGCGTGCGCTTTCCGAACACGGCGGAAAAACCGAAGCTCGAAACCTCGTCCAAATGCATCGTGCGTGACCAAAACAAGTGCATCCTCTGCGGCGACTGTGTGCGGATGTGCGGCGAGGTGCAAAATGTACACGCCATCGACTTTGCGGGACGCGGCTCAAACATGACCATCAGCACCGCGTTCCACGTGCCGTTGAGCGAATCCCCCTGCGTAGGCTGCGGCCAATGCGCAGCGGTGTGCCCTACGGGGGCTATCGTCGTAAAAAGTGACGCGCAAAGCGTCTGGGCGGCGCTCGACGACAAAAACGCGAAGGTCAGCGTACAGATAGCGCCCGCCGTGCGTGTGGGCTTAGGTAAAAAATTCGGCCTTGCAAACGGCGAAAACGTTATGGGCAAAATCGTGGCCGCGCTTCGCCGCATGGGCTTCGAAGAAGTTTACGACACTTCCACCGGCGCGGATCTTACGGTGCTTGAGGAAGCAGACGAGCTTTTAAAGCGGCTGGAGAACGCGGATAAAACGTCGTTGCCCCTCTTTACGTCGTGCTGCCCCGCGTGGGTAAGCTTCTGCGAAAAGAATCATCCCGAGCTTCTCCCCCATGTTTCCACCTGCCGCTCCCCCATGCAGATGTTCGCGTCGCTCGTCAAGGAGCAGGGCAAGTCCTCCAAGCGGTGCACGGTGCATGTGGCGGTCATGCCCTGCACCGCCAAAAAGTTCGAGGCCGCGCGCGAGGAATTCAAAACGGATGGCATACCCAATGTGGACTATGTAATAACGACGCAGGAGCTGATCCAGATGATCGAGGAGGCGGGCATCGTATTTGCCGATCTGGAGCCGGAAGCCATAGATATGCCGCTTGGCAGCATGACCGGCGCGGGCGTGATCTTCGGCGTGACGGGCGGCGTGACCGAAGCGGTATTAAGGCGTATCGCCGCCGATAAATCCTCCTCGGCGCTTCTTTCGCTCGCCTACCGCGGCGTGCGAGGCATGGAGGGCGTAAAAGAAACGGCAGTCCCCTACAAAGACCGCGAGCTTCGCATCGCCGTCGTAAGCGGGCTCAGGAACGCGAGCGGCCTCATCGAGCGCATCGAAACGGGCAAGCATTACGACTTTGTGGAGATAATGGCTTGCCCGGGCGGCTGCGTGAGCGGCGCGGGACAGCCCTTTGCCATGCTATCAGAAAAGGAAAGCCGCGGCGCAGGCCTCTATGCCGCCGACAAGCTCTGCGGCGTAAAGCGCTCGGAGGAAAACCCGCTCATGCCCATGCTGTATGACGGGCTTTTACGCGGGCGCGTGCATGAGCTTCTGCATGTGAACTATGTGAAGGGGGAGGAAAAGAATTGATCGAGCTTCAGGTATGCATAGGCACCTCGTGCCATCTCAAAGGCTCCTACAATGTGCTCCAAACGTTCCGCCAGCTCATCGAGCAGCATTCCCTGCACGATAAGGTGACGCTGAAGACCGCGTTTTGTACGCGGCAGTGCGAAAAGTCGGGCGTAGCCGTTTTCGTAAACGGCCGCGCCTTCGGGATCGACGCGGAGGATGCAAGCGCCTTCTTTTCGGCAAATGTTTTGCCGCTTTCCTAAATTTGTAAAATATATAAATTGTTTTCTTGTATCCCGACGCAATATGCGATATTATTTATAGAATCACAAATACCACAGCGTCGGGGTGGAACATGATTTTTCGCAACAGCATAAAAAGCATCCTCCGCACGCCAGTCAAAACCGTTTTGTTCACGCTGCTCATTGCGGCGGTGACGGCGTTTTTGTATCTGGGCGTCAACACATGGGCGGCAAGCGACGCCATGCTTCGCGATTGCGACGACAACTGCACCACCATCGTAACGATGGAATATCTCGACGAGTTCGGTTCCGGCACCGGAAGCAAAAGCGAGGCCATGCTTTCAGATATCGATGGCATCGATTTTGACGCCATCGCCGAAAACGAAAACGTTTTACTCTGGCAGCCGTCTAACATCGGCATGGGCATTGCCGACGGCTTTACCGCCAAAGACGGCGGCGATTACAGCCGCTACTGCGTGCTCATCGTGTCGGGGCTTAGCCAATACAGCGAAGGCAGTCCTTATACCGGCAAGTTGGTCGAGAGCCTGTACTCCTACCGTCCATATGAGATCGGGCGCACCGTGTTTATATACAGCGACCAATTGGACATAGATTTCACGCCTGACCCGGACGCCACGTATGTGATTCATGCAGAAAATGATTCCGTCAGCTCCAGCGGTTTGTCGGTAAGCCTTCTGCCTTTCTACAGCTTCAGCGCGCAGCAGGCCGGCGTGGGAGTGGTCGATCCGTATTTAGAAATAGAATCGGCCGAAGATTTGCACGCGGACGCGGACAACGTATATAATGCCATCGCGCGCTACTACGACGTCATGAACAATACGCTCACGGTCGTTGGCGCGCGGGAGCTTGCCGATATTGAGGAGTTCAATCAAAACTATCTCAGGATCGTTTCAGGCCGCCTGTTTTCGCGGCAGGAAGCCGACGCGGGCGCGAAGGTGTGCGTGATTTCCGAAACGCTCGCCAACGACCGGGAATTGAAGGTCGGTGATACATTGACCGTCCATCTGCCCGATGATGAAGCATCGACCGCTTATGCCTGGGGCGACAAAATGTCCCGCGAGGAGAACTTCACGATTGTCGGCATCGTCAACTACCACGAGGACTATCATCTCAACGTCTACGTTCCTTCCGCTCCCGCTTTGGCACAACCCGTGCGCTATCTGTACGATCTCGGGCAGGCGACCATCAAAAACGGCACGGCGGACGCTTTTCTCGCCGGAATAGAGCCGCTGATCCCCGGCGAGCGCATTTTCATCAACGTTTACGACCAAGGCTACCAGGCGACGGCGGATGCGCTTAACGTTATCAAAAAAGCGGCCATAGCTCTTTCAGTCATCGCTTTTGCGGTGACGCTCGCGGTGCTCGCCGTCTTCGCGTATCTGTTTGAGGACAAACAGCGAGGCCCCGTCGAGATCATGCGCTGCTTCGGCACAAGCAAAGCCGAAACGCGGCTGTATCTGATGTTCGGCGTAAGCCTCATCTCGCTCGTTGCCATCGCGGCGGGCATTTTGGCCGGAACCGCTTACGCGCAGAAGCTGGTCGAAACCGCTTATGCGTTCGTCTCCGAGCTTCAGTCCGTCGATTTAAGGTACAGCGACGGCTATTTGGGTCTTACCAAGGAATTCACGCCGGTCGCGACGCTATCGCTCCCGCTCGCCTTTGCGTCGGGTGCTGTCGTGCTTTTCATTTCGCTGTTTTTGTGCCTCTACTTCGCCGAAAGAACCGTCAGCGGACGGCTTATAACGGCAAGGGCACGCGTGCGGGTCCGCCGCTCGCCCAAGAAATCCTCCGTGGCGCTCTCGGGTGCATTGCGCCACGCGATCCTCTCCATCCGGCGCGGCGGTGCACGCTCATTCCTAGTGCCCGTGCTCTGCGCAGCGGCACTATTGTTCGTTGCCTCGCTGCAATCGACCCTCGCCTCTTACGATGCGGCGCGCGAAGCACTTTACGAAAATACAGCTCTTCGCGGCTATTGCGCCACCATGCGCGGCAAGTTTTCAGACAGCTTGTATATCCCAAACCAATACGCCAAAAAGCTTGTCGATTCGGGCTATATGGATAACGTCTCATACACCTACAAAATAAACTATGTCTATCTGGGTATCCCCGAGCGCGCGGACGGCTCCGTCGGTCATGCGGATCCCGTGCCGCAGCCCCTTGACCCGTATGAGCTCGAGTATCTGTATGAGACCCTCTTTTCTCAGCCGAACATCGTGTTCACCGACGCCGTAGAAGGTGCGCCGGAGTTCTATTTCGAAGCGTTTCACGGTGATTTCATGCCCGGGTGGGACGAAGCGCGCTTTGCGAGCCGGGATTGGGAAAAGCTGCCGTGCATCGTATCCTCGCAGTTCATGAACGAACATGATATAAGCTTGGGCGACACCATACGTGTTTACGTTAATAATTATCTTTATTTCGGCCCGACCTTTACGGGCATAGATATGCAGGTCGTAGGCAGCTTTGCGCGCGTAGCGAACCAAAACAACATTTATTGCCCGCTGCCCTTGGGCGCGCTTGCCCCCGAGCGCTCAACCCTTAATAAGCCGGATTCCGATGTTCCCCTTAAGACCGGCGAGTACCTATGGTATGTAGGGCTCGGCGATTTTATGATGCGAGGCGGGGATATCGATTCGTTTTTACTCACGCAACAGCAGACCATCGACATCATGCTGGATAACAACCATGTTTCCTCGCTGACATTTACGCCGCATGACATCCGCAACTTGGGCGAGTTCAAGGATTTTCTGGAGGAAGCAGGCTTTTCAGGCCCCAAAATGGGGAGGCTCATCCGCATATGCGTTCTAGTTGAGGACGCGCAGTTCAACGAAGCGCTCGGCAGCATAACGCAGCGCAGCAAGTATTTGGAAATACTCTACCCCGTTCTTTTGGCGCTCGTTTGCATGTTAGGAGTCATCACAGGCTTCCTCGTCGTCAATAACCGCCGCGAGGATATTGCGCTCATGCGCGGCATGGGCACGCAAAAGCGGCGCATTTTTGCCACGGTATTCGGCGAACAGCTAATGCTACTGCTCTTTGGCGCGCTGCCCGCTTTGGCGGCATGGTTTATGCGCGAGGGTGCAGCGCAGCTTATAACGCTTGGGGTCTATGCGTTCCCCGTCTGCTACGCGCTGAGCGCGGCGTTCTCCGTTGCACAGCAAAACTTTAAGAGCGCGCTATCCATCCTTTCCGAGAAAGAATAAGGAGGCAGTATGAGTATCCTCTCGCTTCAATCCGTTCGCTACGCCTACCGCAGCAAATACCAGACCGTGGAGGCATTAAAAGACATCAATTGTGAATTCGAGCAGGGCTCTATGTACGCCATCGTCGGCAAGAGCGGCAGCGGAAAATCCACCATGCTCTCGCTTATGGCGGGCTTAGACATACCCGGCGAAGGCGACGTACTGTTTCGCGGCGCTTCCACGCGCACGCTCGATCTCGATACGTATCGCCGCAACGACGTGGCGATGATTTACCAGAGCTTTCGGCTTTTCCCGCTTTTAACAGCAATCGAGAATGTGATGTACCCGATGGAACTGCACGGCGTGCGTCCCCGTGACGCCAAAAAACGGGCCGCGGAGCACATTTTAAGCGTGGATCTGACCGACGCGGTTTTCAACCGCTTCCCCTCCATGCTCTCGGGCGGCGAGCAGCAGCGCGTCGCCATAGCGAGGGCGCTGGCTATGGACACGAATCTTATCCTTGCGGATGAACCCACCGGCAACCTCGATACCGCGACCTCGCGCAACATTATCGCTCTGCTCGGCCGCCTTGCGCACGAACGCAACTACTGCGTCGTAGTCGTCACACACGACATGGGCGTGCTCGATATGATGGACGCGACCTTTCAAATGCGCGACGGCATACTGATCAGGGGTTAAGCCGTTCCGCCCGCCTTACTCCCCCGCCTCATACCCGGTGTCGTTGATCGCCTTTTTGATCTGCTCCACCGTCACCGCAGACGGGTCGTATTCTACGGCGGCTTCCTTCTTGCGTTTGTTGGCCTTTACTTTTTTGATGCCCGGCAATTTTCGGACGGCCTCCTGAACGGCGACCTCGCAGTGCCCGCATACCATTCCTTTGACCGGAATGACGATTTTTTCCATAGTCTTACCCCCTTTTATATTTTAGCCCTTCATTCCTTTACGGAGCTCAAGGCGGCCTCCAGCGTATGCCACGGCATGGTGGCGCATTTCACCCTTGCGGGCATATTGGAAACGCCTATAAGAGCCGCGGCCTCATCAAGCCTTTGTGTCTCCTCTTTAGAGAGCGGGACTCCGCGGATCATATTCAGAAAAAGACGGCACAGCTCTTTGGCTTCCTCCACCGTTTTTCCCCGCACCAGATCGATCATGATGGAAACGGACGCCTGCGAGACGGCACAGCCTACGCCTGTGTAGGAGGCGTCCTCGATAACGCCGTTTTTAAGCTTGAGGAACAGCTCGATCTCGTCGCCGCAGCTCGGATTTCTGCCAGGCATGATCATGCCGGCGTCGGGGAGCGCATGTTTATTGTGCCGGGACAGGTTGTGATCCTTGACCACCTCGGTATACAGATCATTCAGATTCAAATCCAAGCACCCCTCTCACGGTTTCCAACGACCGGACGAGGCGGTCTATATCCTCCTCCGTGTTGTAAAAATACAGGCTCATCCGGCAGGTCGCGTTTACGCCGAGGTAGGTCATCAAAGGCTGTGCGCAGTGGTGCCCAGCCCGTATGGCTATGCCGTCGTTCGCCAGAATCGTCGCCGTATCGTGAGGATGCACGCCCTCCATATTGAAGGAGAGTATGCCGGTCCTATCCTTGCCGCTTCCCGCGCCGTACAGCTCGATCTTGGGGACTTTGGAGAGCTTTTCGAGGGCATACTCCGTGAGGTGGTCTTCGATCTCCCGGATATTTTGCATGCCGACGGCGTTCAGATAGGCGATAGCCGCGCCAAGCCCGATCACGCCCTCGGCGTTTTGTGTGCCCGCCTCGAATTTCCATGGCGCGTCCAGAAAACGCACGGTTTGCTGCGTCACTTCCTCCACGATGCCGCCGCCGAGGCGAACGGGCTCCATGGATTTAAGAAGCTCTTTTTTTCCGTATAAAACGCCTATGCCCGCGGGGCCCAGCATCTTATGCCCGGAGAAGGCCAAAAAGTCCACATCCAGCGTCTGCACGTCCAAAGGTATGTGCGGCGCGCTCTGCGCGGCATCCATTAAAACGACGGCACCTTTCTCATGGGCCATGGCGGCCATCTCCCGGATGGGGTTTATGCCGCCAAGCACATTGGACACATGCGTAATGGCGACGATCTTCGTATTTGCCGTAAGCTTCTTTCTAAATTCCTCCAAGGAGGCGCGCCCGGTTTCGTCGGGAAAAAGGTAGCGAAGCTCCACTCCCGTCCGCTTGGATAGGCGCTGCCACGGCAGAAGGTTGCTGTGGTGCTCTGTGACTGAAAGAAGTATTTCATCCCCTTTCTTCACGTTTTGCTCCCCGTAACTCATGGCCGCAAGGTTGATGGCGTCCGTCGCGCCAAAGGTGAAAACGATCTCCTCCGGGTCTTTTGCGCCGATGAAGCGCGCAGCTTTGCCGCGCACCTTCTCAAACGCCTCCGTGACCTTTTCGCTTATAGCATAAGCGCCGCGGTGGGGGTTGGCATTGAAGGTCTCATAGTATGCGCGCACCGCTTCGATGACCTGTTTCGGCTTTTGCGTGGTAGCGGCGTTGTCGAGATAGGCTAAGCTCCGCCCTTCCCCGTCTTTTGACAAAAGCAGAGGAAAATCCCGTTTATAATCCGTCATGATGCACAACCTCCCGTATCCGCTCATAGACAGCGCCGCGAAGCTCCTGCGCGGGAAGCTTGTTGAGAACGGGCGTAAAAGAAGCCTCCACCAAAAGGCGCTTGGCGTCCCGCTCGGTAAGGCCGCGGCTCATCAGGTAATAGAGCTTATTGGGGTCCGGCCTTCCGCTCGACGTCGCGTGGGCGCCTTCCACATCGGCCTCGCCGCATAATAGAAGCGGCGTTGAAAGGTTCACCGCACGGTCGCTCAACGTAAGCACGGTTTCCTCCTCGCGGCCCTTTGCGCCGGACGCGCCGCGCACAAAGTCAAGGGTGACCTTCAATGCCTTTCTCGCCGCTCCCGCGAGCGCGCCCCGCACGGCGATTTTGCCTTCGCTCGCCTTCCCGCGAAACTCCATGCGGTAATTGAAGTCCTGCTTTCTCGCGCCGCTGCCGAGATAGAGGTTGTCGAGCTCGCCGCGGCTTTCTTTGCCCGCAAGCGAAATATTGCAGCCGGAAACCGCCTGCGCGCCACCGAGCTCGTTCAAAAGCACATTGCCCTCGCCGCCCGCTCCGACCGAAACGGCGGTCGCATCAAGGTGCGCGTCGCGCTCGCCGAGCGTTTGGATTTTTATCAGGCGCACCTTCGACTTAGGCTCCGCCTCTAAAAAAGCAAAGCCGCCGTGAAAATACGATCCGCCGCCCGAGGAGCGGTAGCGCACGACAACGTCCGCGCGGCTGCCCGCCTCCGCTTTGACATGCAGAAAATCGAGAAGTACCGGTGACGCTTCATCCAGCACAAAGTCCAGCATGACCGGCCCATCGCACTCTAGACCTGCCGGAATGGTAACGGTCAAGGCGTAATTTTGATTCTTATATACGAATTCGCGCAGGCGGTCCATATCCTTGGGCAGGTGTTCGATCGCCTTTAACTCCGCGCGATGTTCGATTTTTATCTTCGCTTCATCAACGGACAACGCGCCGCCCCGATAGGGGGTACTTAACTCCGCGTCCGTTTCAAGCTCCGCCGCATTCATATTGAGCCAATGCCATGTAGGCATTTGCAGTTCATTGAGTCGCGTAAATTTCATGACGCTATCCCCTTACCCTATCGTGCCTTCGAGCTCGAGCCCTATTAGCCGATTCATCTCGACCGCATATTCAAGTGGAAGCGCCTTCGTGACCGGCTCCACAAAGCCTCGCACGATCATGGCCTTGGCTTCTTCCTCTCTCAATCCGCGGCTCATCAAATAATAGACGGACGCCTCGCTGATGCGGCCGATCTTCGCCTCGTGACCTATATCCACCTCGTCGTTTCGTATATCCATGCCCGGGATCGTATCGGAGCGGGAGAGGCTATCCAGCATCAGCGCTTCGCAGACCACGCTGGATTTGCTGTTTTTCGCCTCGGGCAGCACGGTCACGGAGGTGCGCGTGGTGGTGTTCCCGCCCGCCTTGGATATGGATTTTGACGACATGGCGGACGACGTATTGGGCGCCATATGCACGACCTTTGCGCCGGTATCCAGGAACTGCCCGACGCTTGCAAAGCTTACGCCGGTGTACTCGCTGCGGGCATGCTCGCCTTTTAGGATGCTGCTCGGGTAAAGCATTGTGATATGGGAGCCGAAGGTGCCGGATATCCACTCGATGGTCCCGTTCTTTTCTACAAGCGCCCGCTTGGAATTCAGGTTCAGCATATTCTTGGACCAATTTTCAATGGTGGAGTAGCGAAGCGTCGCGCCTTCTCTCACATAGAGCTCCACCCCTCCGGCATGGAGGTTCAATACGTTGTACCTCGGCGCGGAGCAGCCCTCGATAAAATGGAGTTTCGAGCCCCTTTCGCAGATGATAAGCGTGTGCTCAAACTGGCCGGCCCCCGGAGCGTTCAGGCGGAAGTACGATTGAAGCGGCATCTCCACCTCGATACCCGCGGGAACATACACAAAGGAACCTCCCGACCACACCGCTCCGTGCAGCGCCATAAACTTGTGATCGGTTGCGGGAAGCAGCTTCATGAAATGCGCCTTTACAAGGTCTCCGTATTCCCTCAGGGCCGTCTGCATATCCGTATAGATAACGCCCTGTACCTTCATCTGTTCCTTTATGTTGTGGTAAACGACCTCGGAATCATACTGGGCTCCCACGCCGGAAAGCGCCTCCTGTTCCGCCTTGGGAATGCCCAGGCGGTCAAAGGTCGTGCGTATATCATCGGGAAGCTTTTTCCAGTCGTCGGTCATTGCGGCTTTCGGACGGACATAGGTGACGATTTGATCCATATCAAGCTCATGGAGCGACGGCCCCCATGCCGGCATCTCCAGTTTTTGAAAGATATCAAAGCTTTTCAGCCGCAATTGCAGCATCCAGCCCGGCTCATTCTGCCCTAAGGATATCTCGCGTATGATGTCCTCCGTCAAGCCCGGCGCCACCTGATAATCGGGAAGGTTTTCGTCCCGTATGTCGTAAATGCCGCGCTCGATCTCACCGAGCTGCGTTTTTTTGCGTTCCATGGTTCATCTCGCCTCCGCCCGAGCAAACCGGGCAAACCCGTTCGCGTTGACTTCGTCGATCAGCTTCCTGTCCCCTGTGCAGACAAATTTTCCGCGGGAAAGTATATGTACATAGTCTACCGGCAGTTCATCGAGAAGCCGCGTGCTGTGGGAGATGATCAAAAGGGCGTTGTTTCTGTTTTTATAGCGCAGTATACCGTCCGTTACCACGCGCACGGCGTCAACGTCAAGGCCGGAATCGGTCTCGTCCAATATGGCAAGTTTCGGCTGCAGCGTAAGAAGCTGCAAAATCTCGCTTTTTTTCTTCTCGCCGCCGGAAAAGCCCACGTTCAAATACCGACCGGCGTAGGATTCGTCCAATTGCAGCGCTCGCAGCGAGTCCTCCAGTTGCATGCTGAAATCAAAAAACTTCAGCGGCTTTCCCCCGGCGGCGACCTTTGCCGTCTTCAAAAAATCGGACACGGTGATACCGTCGATCTCCTCAGGGGCTTGGAAGGCCATAAATATCCCCCGCTTTGCCCGCGCGTCCGCGGCGGCCTCCGTAATGTCCTCCCCCTCAAACTCGATCCGTCCTTCGGTGATGCGATAAACAGGGCTGCCCATGATCGCGTTCGCGAGGGTGGATTTCCCGGAGCCGTTAGGCCCCATAATGACGTGAACCTCGCCCTTTTTTATATTCAGGTCCACGCCCTTGAGAATTTCTTCTCCCGTTTCAAGCGCGGCACGCAGGCCGCGCACACTTATCAGCGATCGATTCGCCATGGTATTCCTCCTTGTCGTTCCGGTTTTCCCCTCCGCATTCACACTCAAATTCGCAAAACGGCACGCATTGTTCCAGACATTTGAGGAAACGAAATACGGTATCCGCCTCCTCGCGGTCCAAGCCGCCGATAAAATCGCACAGCTTTCGGTTAGCTTGCTTATGAAACTCCCGGTGTCCGCATATCGTCATCTCACCCTTGTCCGTTAAAGAAAAGTATTTTTCCTTTTTATTGCCGCCGCGCTTTCGCGTTTCGACCAGTTCCTTCTCGCCGAGCTTCCCTACCATTTGGGTGATCGCGCCTTTCGTGATCCCAAGCCGCTCCGAAAGCGCGCTGACGTTTTCGTCGGGATATCGCGCGACGATATCCAAAAGCGAAACCTCCGCATGTGTGAGAAGGACCCCTCCGCCGTAGTCCTTGGGCTTTTTCTTTTCCTCTTCCATAAGGCGGATGATCCCGAATATCTGTTCGCTCACCCTGCAATACAACGCCGGCACCTCTTTTCCGTATCATTTCTGCGATTGCTGCACATGGCGGTATATTTTTTGTTTAGCTTCTAAACAATATTATAATATACCCGTTCTGCGCGTCTGTCAACGATTGGCACAGTTTAATATAGGGCGTGTTTTTCGGTCGGCTTGCTTTTTTTAGAGGAATTGGCTATAATTAAAAAAAACGGTTAGATGCATCTAACCATTGTTTTACCGTAAAGAAAGAAGGCCCGTATGGATTGCATACAAAGAGTAACGTCCGATATCTATTGGGTGGGCGGGAGCGACCGCCGCCTAGCGCTGTTTGAAAATATGTTCCCGCTGGAAAACGGTGTGACCTACAACGCCTTTGTGATCCTCGATGATAAAACGGCTCTCGTGGATACCGTGGACAATGCCATCCGCCAACAGTTTTTCGAGAATCTGCACGCGGCGTTAGGCGAGCGTCCACTCGATTATCTCATCATCAACCACATGGAACCGGACCACTGCGCCCATATCGCGGATATCTGCCGCATCTGGCCAGGTGTAAAGATCGTCGGAAATCCCAAGACCTTCCAGATGATCCGGCAATTCTATAATATGGATCTCACGGGGCGCGCCGTCGAGGTGAAGGAAGGCGAGGAGCTTTGCCTCGGCCAACACATGCTGCGCTTTTATATGGCGCCGATGGTGCATTGGCCCGAGGTGATGTTCACCTATGAAACCACACAAAACATATTGTTTTCCGCAGACGCTTTCGGCACCTTCGGTGGCTTTATCGGCAATATATTCAGCGACGAGTTGGATTATCAGAGCCTTTATATGGATGAATCGCGCCGGTATTATACGAATATCGTAGGGAAATACGGACCTCAGGTATTGGCGGCTTTATCAAAGCTCAGCGATCAAAAAACATCCCTCATCTGCCCTCTGCATGGGCCTGTGCTCCGTGGTAACGATATCTCCGTCTTGATGGAAAAGTATGTGCGCTGGGCGTCGTACCGCCCGGAAAAAGCGGGCGTGGCGCTTTTCTATGCTTCCATGTACGGCAATACGGAGGCGGCCGTCAACCGTCTCGCGGGGCTGTTGAATCAAAAAGGCACGCACGACCTGCAGGTATACGATGTTTCCAAAACGCATTATTCTACCCTTATCGCAAGTGCCTTCCAATACAGTCATTTAGTGCTCGCCTCGCCCACCTACAACATGCATTTGTATCCGGCAATGGACTTTTTCGTCAACGATATGGCGAATTTGAACCTCCAAAACCGCAGGGTAGCCGTTATCGGCAACGGCTCTTGGGCGCCCGCGGCGCATACGCTCCTGCAAAAGAAGATGACCGAGATGAAGAATATGGAGCTGATCGCCCCACCGCTTGTCATCCGTTCCGCCATGAAGCCTGAACAGGAAGCGGAATTGGAGGATATGGCCCAAAAACTGGCCCTCTCGGTAAAACGGGAAGCGGCTGCCGTTATAGGCGGATGAAAGAGGGGAACGAAATGGACCGCTATACCAAAAAACTGATCCGCCGCAAGATTCCCACGCTCATCGCGATCGCGCTCGTATTGCTGCTCGGGTATATTGCGAAATTGGTTTCCCAGTAAGGCCCGGCACGAAAGCAAAGTTAAAGAATACCGGTTTAACGCAGGGCGCCGTAAGAAGGCGCTTTTGCTGTTTTTACCGCCGATCTTTTTCGGCAGCCTCTTCGGGAGTTATATACCGCGTGATTCGTTGACTTTAGGCGGCGATGTGGTATCATTTATTTATACTGAGCCGTAAGAATCTTCTTCCGGCAAAGTGACGGAAAAGGACTGACACAAAGACAGGTTCTGCGTGAAAGGCACAAAATCTATAGTATTAAGTAGATTCATGCGCTTTTCGGAGCGCATTTTTTATGCAAGAAAAAAGGAGCGATCTAAGATGGAGACCAGAGTAGCCGTTCTCGGCATCATCGTACAGGATCCGGATTCCGTGGAAAAATTAAACGGGCTGCTGCACTACTATGCCCCGTATATCATCGGCCGGATGGGAGTGCCCTACCGGGAAAAGAACGTTTCCATCATCAGCGTGGCGATGGACGCCCCGCAAGACGTCATCAGCGCCCTGTCCGGCAAGATCGGCAAGCTGCCCGGCATCAACGTGAAAACCGCCTATTCCGATATCCGGGGTATAACATGAAAGCCGCACGGGATCTCATTGACCGGTTGGCGGTCGACAAGACGCTGAGCCGCTGCGAGTTTCTTGCGCTGCTGGCCGCGCGTACGGAGGAAAGCGCCCAACATTTGTTCGAGCGGGCGCTGGCTGCACGGCACGCGGTCTATGGCCATGACGTCTATATGCGCGGCCTCATCGAATTTACCAACCGCTGCAAAAACGATTGCTATTACTGCGGTATCCGCCGAAGCAACAAGGAGGCGGAGCGATATCGGTTGACCGAGGAACAGATTTTCGGATGCTGCGCCGCCGGGTACGAACTGGGCTTCCGCACCTTTGTGCTTCAGGGAGGTGAGGACCCCTATTATACCGATAGTCGCATGGCGGATCTCACCCGCGCCATAAAAGCAAGGTGGCCCGACTGCGCATTGACTCTCTCCATCGGCGAACGGAGCCGCGAGAGCTACCGGGCCTTCCGCGAGGCCGGAGCCGACCGCTACCTGCTGCGGCACGAAACGGCGAATGCCGTACACTATAAAAAGCTGCATCCCCCTGCCCTTACATTAGAGAACCGCAAGCGCTGCCTGTATGACCTCAAGGAGCTGGGATTTCAGGTAGGCTGCGGCTTTATGGTGGGCTCGCCGTATCAGACAAACGAATGCCTGGCGGACGACCTGCTGTTCATCAAGGAGCTTCAGCCGCACATGGTGGGTATCGGCCCCTTCATCCCCCATCATCAGACGCCCTTTGCCGCAGAGCCTGCCGGTACGCTGGAACTCACGCTGTTTCTGCTCGGCGTCATAAGGCTGATGCTGCCCGAGGTATTGCTGCCCGCCACAACCGCCTTGGGGACCATCCATCCGCTGGGGCGGGAGCAGGGCATACTCGCGGGCGCAAACGTGGTAATGCCCAACTTATCGCCCGTCTCGGTGCGTAAGAAATACATGCTGTACGACAACAAGATATGCACCGGCGACGAAGCCGCGGAATGCCGCATGTGCATGAGCCGCCGCATGGAGCGCATCGGTTATCATTTGGTCGTATCCAGAGGCGATCATAAAACGGTGGAACCCGATATCACTGACGGGAAAGAGCTTTCTGACCCGTAAGAAAGGACGAAGCATATGTACGATCCCAAATCATGGAAAGCCGAGGAATTCATCTCCCACGAAGAGGTGCGAGAAACCCTTGCCTACGCGGAAAAAAACCGGCGCAACGCGGGGCTTATCGACACCATCATCGAAAAAGCGAAACAGCGCAAGGGGCTGAGCCACCGGGAGGCCGCCGTGTTGCTCGATTGCGACATTTCGAAAAAGAACCGGGAAATTTACGCGCTGGCCGAGCAGATCAAGAAGGACTTTTACGGCAACCGTATCGTTATGTTTGCCCCGCTGTATCTGTCCAACTACTGCGTGAACGGCTGTATCTACTGCCCTTATCACCTGAAGAACAAGCACATCGCACGCAAGAAGCTGACACAGGAGGAAGTCGCGCGGGAGGTAACGGCGCTGCAGGATATGGGGCACAAGAGACTTGCCATCGAATCCGGAGAGGACCCCATCCATAACCCGATCGAGTATATCTTAGAATGCATAAATACCATCTACGGCATCAAACACAAAAACGGGGCGATCCGCCGCGTCAACGTAAATATTGCGGCGACGACGGTGGAGAATTACCGCAAACTAAAAGACGCCGGCATCGGCACATATATACTTTTTCAGGAAACATATCACAAGGAGAGTTATGAAAAGCTGCATCCCACCGGTCCCAAGCATAACTACGTTTATCACACCGAGGCGATGGACCGGGCCATGCAGGGGGGCATTGACGATGTGGGTTTGGGCGTACTGTTCGGGTTGGAGCTATACCGCTATGAATTCGCCGCATTGCTGATGCACGCGGAGCATCTGGAGGCTGTGCACGGCGTAGGACCGCATACCATCAGCGTGCCGCGCATCCGGCGGGCGGACGATATTGATCCGGACGTGTTCGATAACGGCATCGATGACGATACCTTCGCGAAGCTCGTGGCCTGCATCCGAATTTCCGTGCCCTATACCGGCATGATCGTCTCCACCCGCGAAAGCAAGGCCAGCCGCGAGAGGGTATTACACCTTGGTATTTCCCAGATCAGCGGCGGCTCGCGCACCAGCGTGGGCGGATATGTGACGCCCGAACCGGAGGACGAAAGGTCCGAACAATTCGATGTGAGCGACAAGCGCACGCTGGACGATGTGGTGCGCTGGCTGATGGACCTCGGGTACATCCCGAGCTTCTGCACCGCTTGCTATCGCGAGGGGCGCACGGGCGACCGTTTTATGAGCCTGTGCAAGAGCGGACAGATCCAGAACTGCTGCCACCCCAACGCGCTAATGACCCTCAAAGAATATCTGACGGATTATGCTGCACCCGAGACGGCGCGCATCGGTGAAGCGCTGATCGGAGCCGAAATCGGCAATATCCCAAGCGACAGGGTAAAGAATATTGTACAGCGCAACTTAATTAACATCGAAAACGGCCGGCGGGATTTCCGGTTTTAGGAGGCATACATGGGACTCAACGATACACCGAGCGCCAACAGGGTGCATATCGGCATCTTCGGCAAGCGCAATGCGGGTAAATCCAGCGTGATCAACGCTTTGACCGGTCAGGACCTGGCCGTCGTCAGCGACGTCGCGGGCACGACCACCGACCCGGTCTATAAGGCGATGGAACTGCTGCCCATCGGCCCGGTCATGATGATCGACACGCCCGGCATCGACGACGAAGGCGATCTGGGCGCGCTGCGCGTCAAAAAGGCGCGGCAAGTGCTCAACAAAACAGACGTAGCCGTGCTGGTGGTGGACGCTGAATCCGGCAGAGACGAAACGGATGACGAGCTGATTGCGCTATTCAAGAGCAAAGATATTCCGTACATTGTGGCGTACAATAAATGCGATCTGGCGAGTAATTCGGAACAGCCCGGCACGGACGGAATCCGCATCAGCGCCGAAAAGCGGACCTATATAAACGAACTGAAGGAGCGTATCGCAGCGCTTGCGGCGACCGAGGAAACCGGAGCCCGGCTTGTAGCCGATCTCATCGAGCCTTCCGACTTCGTGGTGCTGGTGACGCCCATCGACAAGGCCGCGCCTAAGGGCCGGCTGATCCTGCCGCAGCAGCAAACCATCCGCGACATACTGGATACCGGCGCGGTCGCCGTCGTAGTCAAGGAGGACGGGGTAAGCGAAACGCTGGGGAGTTTGGGCTCGCGTCCCCGGATGGTGATCACCGACAGTCAGGTTTTTGCCAAAGTGTCATCCGAGGTGCCATCCGATATTCCGCTCACCTCCTTCTCCATCCTCTTCGCCCGATACAAAGGGCTGCTGGACGCCGCTGTGAGGGGCGCGGCGGCGCTTAATACGCTCTCGGACGGCGACGCGGTGCTCATTTGTGAAGGCTGCACCCACCATCGCCAATGCGATGACATCGGCACGGTGAAGCTGCCGCGGTGGATCAAAAACTACACGGGAAAGCAACCGGATTTTACATTCACTTCCGGCGGCGAATTTCCGGAGGAGCTTGGAAAGTACCGGCTGATCCTTCATTGCGGCGGATGCATGCTCAACGAACGGGAGGTGCGCTACCGCCAGCAGCGCGCGCTGGACCAAGGTGTGCCCATCACCAACTACGGCACAGCTATAGCATATATGCAGGGTATTCTAAAAAGAAGCGTCGCTATGTTTCCGCATTTGTTGAAAGAATTCTCTTAACGCTGCGTTCCGTTTGCGTGCGCGCATATGGCGTCGAAGGTTTCCTTGCTGATATCGTGCTCCATCTTGCAGGCGTCGGCAAAGGCGGTTTTTTCGCTGACGCCCAAACGCATCAAAAACTGCGCAAGCGTTTGGTGCCGCTCATACATGCGTTCCGCGATCTCACGGCCGGAGTCGGTCAAAAAGATGCAGTTGTCGCTATCCATGGTGATGTAGCCGTTTTCCCGCAATAGCTTCGTCGCGTGGCTGACGCTGGGCTTGGTGACGTTAAGCTCCGCCGCGATATCGATGGAGCGGGCGCAGCCTTTCTTCTGCTGCAGCATAAGAATGCGCTCCAGATAATTTTCGATCGATTCGTTGATCTGCATGGCATTCACCCCCTCGTTTCATAGACCCATGTTAACACCTGCTAACTCTTTTTTCAAGTTTCGGTGAAAAGGTATTGACACAGCCTGTTAGAAGATATAAACTCGATTTGGCAAGAAGTTAGTGCTTTCTAACCCATGCGGATATTACACAGCGGTTAGAGTATTCAACAAAGGGGGCGTGCATGATGCCGTTGACGATGGCGAAACAGGGCGAAACGAACTACATCCAAAACATCACGGGGAAAGACGAGGTCCGGCAGCATTTGGCGGAGCTTGGGTTTGTGATCGGCGAACGGGTCACGGTGGTTACCGAGATCGGCGGAAACATGATATTGCAGGTCAAAGACAGCCGTATCGCGCTATCAAAAGGCATGGCAAACCGCATTATGATATAAAGAGCAAGGAGGATGGAAAGGGAATGAAAACGCTCAGGGATGTGAAGATCGGAGATACCGCCAAGGTGGTAAAGCTCTACGGCGAAGGGGCTCTAAAGCGCCGCATCATGGATATGGGTATCACCAAGGGCACGGATATTTACGTGCGCAAGGTCGCGCCGCTCGGCGATCCGCTGGAAGTTACGGTGCGGGGGTATGAGCTCTCCGTAAGGAAGGGCGACGCGGAATCCATCGAAGTGGAGTAGGCGGATAAAGAGGCAGAAGTGCCTATTTTTTCGGGAGTACGGTTAGAAGATTCTAATTAGGAGGCAATTATGGGAATCAAGCTTGCACTTGCCGGTAACCCCAACTCCGGCAAGACGACCATGTTCAACGACCTTACGGGCAGCGCTCAATATGTGGGCAACTGGCCCGGAGTCACGGTGGAAAAGAAGGAAGGTAAGCTCAAGGGGCATCCGGACGTTATCATTCAGGATCTGCCCGGCATTTACTCCCTTTCTCCGTATACGCTGGAGGAAGTGGTGGCAAGGAATTATCTCGTCAGCGAAAAGCCCGACGCTATCATCAACATCATAGACGGTACGAACATCGAACGAAACCTTTACCTCACCACCCAGCTTCTCGAGCTTGGCATCCCCACGGTGATCGCGCTGAACATGATCGACGTCGTTCGCAAAAACGGCGACAAGATCGATCTTGAAAAGCTCGGCAAGGCGCTTGGCTGCAAGATCATGGAGACCTCGGCGCTTAAGGGAGAAGGTTCCAAGGCCGTGGCGGGAGCCGCCGCGGAGCTTGCGAAGACCCACACGCACGGCGAGCTGCCGCATGTGTTTTCCGGCAGCGTAGAGCATGCCATCGCCCATATTGAAGAATCCATTCAGGATAAGGTGGATCCCTCGCTGCTTCGCTGGTATGCCGTAAAGCTTTTCGAGCGGGACCAAAAGGTCGTCGAAGCCCTCGCGCTTGACAAGGGTACCATGGCCCATATCGAGAACCACATTGCCGACTGCGAAAAGGAACTGGAAGACGATGCCGAAAGCATCATCACAAACCAGCGCTACGCCTACATCAGCCGCGTGGTGGACTCCTGCGTGAAAAAGCGTCACACCGGCATAAAGTTCAATACCTCCGACAGAATCGACCGCGTCGTGACGAACCGCATTTGGGCGCTCCCCATTTTTGCGGCGATCATGATTCTCGTCTATTACATTGCCGTGACGACCATCGGCGCCATCGTGACGGATTTCACCAACGATACTTTGTTTGGCGAATGGATCACGGGCGGCCTTACGGCGTTTTTTGAAGGCACAAATGTGGCCCCGTGGCTTTCGGGCCTCGTCATTGACGGCATCGTGGCCGGCGTGGGCGCGGTGATCGGCTTCGTGCCGCAGATGCTCGTGCTGTTCTTCCTCCTGGCTCTCCTTGAGGACGTCGGCTATATGGCGCGCGTGGCGTTCATCATGGACCGTATTTTCCGCAAGTTCGGGCTTTCGGGCAAGAGCTTCATCCCCATGCTCATCAGCTCCGGTTGCGGCGTGCCGGGCATTATGTCCACCCGTACCATTGAAAACCAGCGCGACAGGCGCATGACCATCATGACCACCACCTTCATCCCCTGCGGCGCGAAGATGCCCATCATAGCCCTGTTTGCGGGCGCGATCTTCGGCGGCGCGTGGTGGGTGGCCCCCGCGACCTACTTCATCGGCGTGGCCGCGGTGATCTTAAGCGGCATCCTTCTTAAAAAGACCAAGCCCTTTGCGGGCGATCCCGCTCCTTTCGTTATGGAGCTCCCCGCCTACCATGTTCCTTCCATGAAAAACGTGCTTACGAGCACCTGGGAACGCGGCTGGAGCTTTATCAAGCGTGCGGGCACGATCATCCTTATTTCCTCCGTTGTGCTTTGGTTCCTCCAGGCCTTCGGCATAGTCGACGGCGCGTTCCAAATGGTGGAAGATAACGACGCCTCGTTCCTGGCCGTCATCGGCAGCTTCATCGCTCCCATCTTCGCGCCTTTGGGCTTTGGAAGCTGGAAGCCCGCGGTGGCCACCATCACCGGCCTCATCGCCAAGGAAAACGTTGTGGGCACCTTCGGCGTGCTGTACGGCTTTGCCGAAGTCGCCGAGGACGGACTTGAGATTTGGACCAACCTCGCGCTCGACTTTACAGTGCTTTCCGGCTGGAGCTTCATGCTCTTCAACCTCCTCTGCGCCCCCTGCTTTGCGGCCATGGGCGCTATCAAGACGGAGATGAACAGCGCCAAGTGGACTTGGGCCGCAATCGGCTATATGTGCGTCTTTGCCTACGCGGTCGCGCTGATCATCTATCAGCTCGGCATGTGGTTTACCGGCAACGGCTTCACCGCAGGGACCATCGCCGCGCTCATCGTTCTCGCCGGCCTTATCTATCTGGTGTGCCGCAAGAACCCGTATCAGCCAGAAATAAAGAAAGGGGCTGTAATAGATGTCTGAGTGGCTTAGCGCGAATTGGGGCACTTTGGTCGTCGGGCTTGTCGTACTCGCCATTGTGGCGGCGGTCGTCGTCAAGATGGTGCGGGACAAAAAAAAGAACAAAGGCGGCTGCGCCTGCGGGTGCGACGGCTGCGCAAGCTCGGACCTGTGTCATAAAAGCTGACTTTCAAGGGGGCGTGGGCAAAAGCCCTCGCCCCCTTGATTTTATCTTCGAGGAGCCGGAGAATGTATTTAACGATCCCGCAAGCGGAGTATTTGGTTGCCGTATACAGATTATCTTTGGAAAAGGAAGCGGTGCGGTCGCAGGAGATCGCAAGGACGCTCTCGGTTTCTCCGCCTTCCGTTCACCGTATGATGAACAAGATGGAGTCGATCGGCCTCGTCAACAAGCCGCGCTTCTCGCAGATCACGCTGACGGAGCACGGACGCAAGGCCGGAGAAAGCCTGAACGACCAATACGCCCTCATCCTGCAAACGCTTCAGCAGGCGTTGCCGGAATTGCGGGAATCGGAGACCACCTACAAATGCGCGCTCGCCCTTGCGCTGGAACAGTTGCAATCAACGCAACAAAATAAAACTATTTTTTGCGGTTGGGGTTCTCGGGAAACCAGCCTTTTTTAACGCGCTCGGTCTGCTCCTTGAGTTCCTTGATGCTCCAAAGCATGGTACAGCCCGTCACCGCGAGCGCGGCGGAAAGTATGACCTGTTGCACAAACAGCGACGCCGCGCACAAGATCAAGCCACCGACGAGAAAGACCGGCCAGACCTTATCCGAAAAGTAATATTCGCATTTGATGACGAGCGGATGGAATACCCCGATGATGATAAATGCGATTACGCCAATGATCAGTCCGTCCCAAACCATTCAGACAATGTTCCTTTCGCGGCAGACAAATAATAGTAATGATAGCATTTATTGTGGGAAAGATCAAATCGGCGATTTTTATGTAACTTCAGTCAATAAGTCATTACTAACTTCTATAGATAGAAAAAACGGAACAAGCATAACCCTTGTCCCATTTACCCTATTGCTTTATACGAGATCTTTTTCCTTATAACCTAAAAAGTTTTTTTCATAGCTTTTTCTGGAATATTCCTCCTTTTCCTTAACGATTTGCTCTATCGCTTCATAATCATGATTCTCAGCCAGAGCTTTTAATTTCTCGAAATATTGCACACTTTCAACATACTCAGAATAATGTAAATGCTTTGATATATCCCAATCTTTATCATTCGAATAAGCTTTCATAGCTCTTTTGCTTTGCATAAGTGATGCCTCCTGCGCTTTTAGAGCAAGATCGTATTGCTGCGTAGCTAGAAAAATATCATGAAACGGCATTAAATAAAGATTCGGTATTTCCGATTTAATTCTAAACGCTCCCAGTTCCTCCTCCATTTTGTAAATAGTCTCATAATAACTCCGATAATCCGTTATTTCATCAAAGTATCTAAAAATATACTTCTTGCAATAGTCCAGCGATTCGCATAGATTTTCTCCCCATACCGCTTCATCCGTGCAAAACCAATAACGGTCCCCCATTTCCTTAGCAAAACTATGAAGAAGATAACTACTATCCATAAATACGTTCATATCATATCCGTTACAAAGCGGCCAAAAACTAAATTGGATATCAAATTCAGCACCGGAGTATAGCTTATAACTTAAAACCTGTACAATCTGATCATTGACGAGTCTATGAAAAATGCTCCGCTTCCTTTTAAATCCCATTGCTTCAAGCGTCGGGGCATATACTTCAATAAAGGTCTTTGCAAATGTTGTCATTTTATCCTCCTATACGATTATGTCACGCCGTTTATTGTATCTGTTGTTGAATCTGTTGCAGCGTCTGTTGCGCCGCAGAAAGCTGTAGCTGCGCGACCGCCGCTGCAAGCAAAATCGCAAGCCCTGAGACTGCAACGACCTTTTCAACCCCGGGCTTTAGTTCACACGTATAAGTTATAATACCATTGCCTTCATACTGATAGTACACATCATATATTGCGACGCTGGTATGCCCGTTTAAAATGTAC
The DNA here is from genome assembly GCA_023400985.1 of Bacillota bacterium. Lineage (GTDB taxonomy): Bacteria > Bacillota > Clostridia > Christensenellales > CAG-138 > UBA7707. The sequence continues at coordinate 7,471 of JAEXEN010000032.1, read as the reverse complement.
TCGCTGCCTATACCATTATATATACTAATATTTTTCAGATGCCCAAGTTCTACTGCTGAAAATCTTCCGGTTGTGTACTTTTGCAATTGTTTTAATGCAGCATCTTTCGGATACCATTGGGGCTTTATCTCAAATATATACCCTTCACGTCGATCTACCAAATCGACTCGACCTCGTCTGATCTCTCCGGTTTCCATATCCGTATATGTTAACCAACGTTCTCTGGACAGCACAACTTCATTATGTTTTATAATATCTCTTGATACTGCACTGTGGAATATTCCGGGGAATTTTATGTCAGTAGGCAATGTTCTTCTGCCAACAATCTGGTCGTAAGCAACATTGTTTTGAGGACTAGCAGCTTCGCCCACTTTATCCTGAGATTGTTTCTCCTTCGTTGGACTCAAGTGCTCTTCAAGTTGTGCGTCTTTTATGTTCCAATATCTTTCCTCGGCAGTCTTCTTTTTTGGCGTTGACAAGGCCCCATTATTTTTCATCAAGCGGAACGATTCTTCTCTCTCCGCTTTCGTTTCTCTTTCAACGCTGGTACCGATAACCTCCCTATGTCCCGTCGGGTCGCTATACCTCAGCGGCTCGTTATGGCAATATGTGTACAGATTCAAGCTAAGCGGGTCGTTATACTGCCCCTTATACGTATCCTCCTGCAAGAACCTTGCCGTTACGGGGTCATACATGCGGGCGTTGAGATAATACAACCCCGTTTCCTCGTCGTACTGGTACCCGCCGTATAATATGCTGTTATCCGCCGTGCCGGTTTTCTCTAAGATGTTGCCGAACGCGTCATAGTAATATGTCGCAACAAGATTGCCATCGGTATCCAGTAATGCCGTTACATCCGCATGGCCGTTATATATATAGGTGAGAAGCTGGTCGCCTACCAGACGGGAGATCAGGTTGGTGCCGTATACGTTCCAGGCCGTTTGGTTCCCCTGCGCGTCCAACTCCAACACAACGCGGCTTCCCTCATACAGGTATTGGGTAAGCTCGCCGTTGACGGCCTTTCCTACCCTCAGCCCGTCGCCGTTATAGGTGTTAATGATCGCAGCCCCATCTTCCGTGACGGTGGAAACAAGCCGATTCAGTTCATCGTAGGCGTTGGCTGCCGCGGGAACCGGAGTCTGAGCGACGCCGTCCGCGTATTCCGTCCGGGTCGTAATAAGCTGGTTGCCGTTGTTATCGTAGGTGTAAGCAACCGCCTGTACCCTTTGCCCGTTTGCGGTTGTCAAGGTGCCCGTGAGCCGGTTTTGCCCGTCGTAGGTGTAGGTCGTAACGATGGTACCCGAACCGGCCGTTACCGTTTCGGTCAGCCTGTTGCCGGAAGCATCGAAAGTGTAAGCCGTAACTTTGCCGCCGGGTTCGGTAACCGTCAGCAACCGGTTCAACTTATCATAAGTATAGCTCGTCGTGCCCTTTGCGTCTACCTTGCCAAGCATGTTGTGGGCTGCGTCGTAGGTGTAGGTATACGCGTCTATCACCGTGCCGTCGGCCTTCTTGTTGATGAGCGTGTGCAGCAGGTTATCGGGATAGTAGGTGTATTCCTCGCTCGCCCCGTCGCCATATTCCACTTTCTGCAGGCTGCCGTTATCGTAGTAGGTGTAGGTCGTGACCCTTCCATCCGCAATGACCTGATAAAGCCTGCGCGCCCGGTCGTATATCCGGGTAATGACATTCCCCATCGGGTCGGTGGTGATCTCGGCCACGAAGCCTTCGGGCATTCCCTCTGTAATGTCATACCCGTATTGGGATTGCCCTATATCCGGAACATCCTTGGTTAACACGCGGTTGAATGCGTCGTACGTCCGGGTGGTGGTTCCCGTGCCGTCCGTCATAGTAAGAACGTTGCCGTTGTTATCGTAAGTGTAGGAAACGGTGATGGAACCCACTTCCATAGCCAGCACGCGGCCGTGGATATCGTAAGTGTAAGCCGTGGTTTCGCCGTTTCTATCCACTTTGGCGAGCACCAGCCCGCGGGCGGTGTAGGTATAGTACACCACCCTGGCCGGATCGTAGGTATAGCTCCCTGCCGTGCCCGTTCTGCCGCCGTTGGCGATTTCTTTTATGACAAGGTTGGCAGCGTTATATTCGTAGGTCCTTACGTTGCCCTTCCCATCCGTGAAGGTCAGCCGGTTTCCGTTAACGTCATACGTATAGGAGGTTATTTCGTTCTTCGCATTGGTAACGGAAATCAATCGGTGATATTCATCGTAACTATATAAGGTCGTATTCCCGTTCCCGTCCGTTTCGCTGTCTACATTCCCCACGTTATCGTAGGACTGGCCGGCTACATGGTTGCCGGCATCCTTTGTGCTCAGCAGCCGGTGGTTCCGGTCGTACGCGAATACTTTCCTGTTCCCCAGAGCGTCGACGGAAGCCGTCTGGAGGTTGTTGCGGTTGTATTCCAGCCGTTCTATCGTTGCACCGAATGGGTTTTTCCGCGTTACCAGCCTGTTGAGCGGGTCATATACGTTGATATAGATGTTGTCCAGCCAATCCTTTACGGTCAGCATGTTCCCGTTCAGATCGTATGTGTAATAGGTCGTCTTGCCCGCCAGCGTTTGCGTAAGCACCCTGTCCAGCGGGTCATATGTAAACCTCGTTATGTTGCCGTTCCCGTCGGTGGAGAACCGCTTGTTGCCCTTTGCGTCATACCCGGCCGTGACGGTTACGGATTCCGTTCCGTCATCCTTCTGCTCGGTATGGCTCAGCACCCTGCCTTGATTGTCGTAGGTGGTAACCGTTTCTTTGCCTACCGTATCCCAGGTATGCACGGGGCGGCCCATGCTGTCATACTGGGTGTAAACGATTTGGGACGGTATGGTCGCGTCGCCGGGGTGTGTCGCCAACCGTACCTGGTTAAAGCCGTTGTATTCGTAGAGCGTGACGTTCCCGTTCGCATCCGTAGAGGTCAGCACCCGGCCCAGTTTATCGTAAGTGAACGCCTGTACGGTCTGCGCGGAGGAGGAGCTGTTCTTTTTCACCGTGACGAACAGCACCCTGCCTGCGCCGTCATAAACATAACCGGTAATAACGCCGTTTGCGTCGGTCTCGGTAAGTTTTCTGCCCAGCGCGTCGTAGGAGTAACTTACGGTAAAGGACAGGTTCCGCTGCTGGGATACGGGGTCCAACACCTGCAGCAGGCGGCCTGCAAGATCGTAGGTATACAGCGTACCATAGCCGGTATTGATTTTTTCCGCCGTGGTCGCGCCCGTACCGGTTTCATACCCAAGCGCGTCAAGAACTTTTACCACGTTTCCGGCCGCGTCGTACTTCTTGGCCTGTTCCACATAATCGAACCACTGGCCCGCTTCCGTATCGTAATACACCTGAGAAACCGTAACCACTCGCCCCCTGGCGTCATAGGTGTACGTAGTGCGGTTCATCTCCTCCAAAGGCTTGAGCGGATCGTAATGGTTGGGTGCGACCACCGCCGAGAGCCTTCCGGCACGGTCGTAATAGTACGCCGTCGTACCGTTGTTCGCGTCTATCTGTTTTACGAGCATGCCGCGGGCATCATATACATACTGCGTAATATGCCCGTTCGGATCGGTCACGGTCAGCTCTTTCCCATCCCACGTCAGGGTTCTCCCCGTAACGATTTGGATGCTTGCGCCCGTTTCGTCGATACCGCCGGTAGAGGTTCCGATCAGGCGGCCAAGGTTATCGTAGATGTAAAACGTCGTGTTCCCGTCCGGCGTGGTCTTGGATATCAGATTCCCGTCTTTATCGTAAACGTAATCCGTCGCAAGCGCAATCACCGTATCATCCGTAAAGTTGTTCCCCGCAATATCGCCATTGCGGACATACACGCGCGTCTGGCTTGGCTCGCCGAATTGATTGTTGGTATATTCAACATTCTGCGTGCTGCCGTCGCCAATCAGCCTCTCCACTCGGATTACGTAGTTGTCATAATCATAATAGTAGGAGGTTTTTCCGCCCGCGCCGTCCTCTTCCGTCTTGACAAGACCGTTGGCATAATAGGTGTAAACATGGGTAATGAAAGCAGCAGGCAAGCTCCACAGGTTAACGCCCTGTATCCCCGCGCTCTGCGTGAGTATCCTATTCGCCTTGTCGTATGTGGCAGCGCTGTAGGCGTATTGGCTGGCGGTGATGGACGCCCATTTCTGAACCGGCCTGTTCAGCCCATCGTACTTGCTGTATTCTTTCGCGCCGTTCTCCCTTGTTACCACCGCCAGCGTACCGTTGGTATTATATTCGTATGTAACCGCTGTTTCGTCGGGATTTTTCCGGGCGAGGAGGCGGCCGGCATAGTCGTACGTGGTGGTGGTTACAAGCGTGTTCGTATCGTCCACATATGTTGTTTCGGTATTCTGCGTTTTCCCGTCGGCGAGGATGCCGTAAGAATACTCTGTAAGAAGCACCGATTCCGCGGTTGCGTCGGACTTGAAAGAGACGGATATAACGCGATCCATCACATCATACTCGTAGATGTAGATTGCGCCGTTAGGCTTCGTTTCGGTCAAAACGTTGCCGTAGAGATCGTAGGTGTAGGTGGTTGTGTAGCCTTCCGCGTCCGTCTGGGATAGCAGCGTTCCATCCGGGTTGAACACATACCGGGTTCCGGCATCCGCGTCGGCGTAAGTATAATCCGGCATTGCGCCGTTCATCCCATCGTCCGCGGCATTGTACTGATTGGGGCGGATCTCCTGCACTATACGCCCGAGCGCATCGTAGACGTACCGGATTACGCTGGCGCCCTGTGTTTCCCGCACTACCCGGCCGTTGGGGTCATATTCACGGGTGGCGGTATACCCCATGGGCGTGGTGGTACTCGTGACCCAGCCGATGCCGTTGTAGGTGTAGGTTGTAACCTGATGCGTTTCCGGGTCGCTCACGGTCAAGACGTTTCCGTCATGGTCGTAGGTGTACGTGATGGCCCCGCCCTCTGGATCGGTAACCGACTTCAGCAAGCCTTTGGCACAATACCCAAGTTGGGTACCTTCGGCGTCCGTGTAGAAAGTATACCGGGTGATTGCAAACAGCGCTTGGTTTGCCGTGGCGCTATATACATCGGTTCCATTGAGTGGCTGCGCCTTCGTGATGAGATTGCTGTTGATATCGTATACGTAGAATATCTTTTTGCCGGTCTCATCCGTTTCGCTCAGACGGTTGTTCTTGCCATCGTAGGTGTATACGCGGTAACTATTATCGGGATTTGTGACCTTGATTACGTTTCCGTTTGTATCATATTCGAACAAGGTCTTATTCCCGTTCCGGTCGGTGATATAATACATATCACCTCTTCTATCCACGTAATCTGTAACAATATACTTGCCGTCCGCGTCTTGGACCTTAATGATCTGCAGATCATCATTAAACCACTCGGTAACCGTGCGGCTGTTGCTATCGGTTTTTATAACTTTCTTTTCCGCCTCGGCTATAGAGTACGAATAGGTTAACGTATTCCCGCTTGCATCCGTCAACTGGGTTGCCTTATCCTTGTTCTGCCCATCCGAGTGGTCATAGCAAACGGTTTGCACGGTTTGTTGGGCCGCGTTCTTAACTTCCGTCAAAAATCCGTCACTGTCGTATAAGTAGCTTGCGACCGTTAAGCCCATTGGGTCAATTACGCGCGCAAGCAGCCCATTTTCATATTGATACTGCACGGAGCGCCCAATCGGGTCGGTAATGGATGTGATCCGCCCATCGGTATATGTAATGAAATATTGTCTCCCGGCGCCGTCTGTAACAGCTTGCACATGGCCCTGTTCATTTACGTCCATCACGATTTGATTTGCATTGTTATCGCTGACGGCCGTTAAATATCCTGCGCTGTTAAAATGATATACGTATTGGTTTATTGTAGTAAGGGTATATCCCCCTTGCTCGTCGGCCTTCAGGGTATTATGCGAGTTACTCGCAACATAAGCCCCGTTTTTATATTCAAAAATCAGCGAACTGCCATCCGGTAATTTTACAACTTTGTAATTGGGTAGTGAAACCTGCCCTAACCCATACTGGTAGACATAGTCCTTGCAGCTTCCTTCAAACCCGAACCTCCATCCACCGCCAAGCGTACCATCCGGCCTTTGATCCATTGAGTTATAGGTAATTGAAAAGTCTATTGTGAAGCCCGGCGCGTCAACGGTCAGAGTGCTTGTTGTGGTAGAGTAATTGCCGAGCGGCCCATAGATCCCGTCGGTTCCGTAATACAGCTCATCTACATGATCTTGCCCCAAATATCGGAAATAGTAAACACCGGAGCTTACAAGACCCCCGTCGGTTTTATGCGAGCTTGTTGACGGGCCAAAGGGCGAGCCCCAATAGTTCAGCGCCGCATCTATCGTCATTGACGCGGATTTTGCATTATAAACCGTATAGGAACGGATGTTGTAAAATACATTGTATGTTATAACAGGCTGAGCAGTGGTATTAAGATAGATACCATAACCATATGAATTCGCTATTTCTGAATACGTAATATTCAGTTTTCCGGTGACATGTATCGCGTAGGTACTGGTTATGTTGCCGTCACTGTTTCTGCCTTGACCGGCAAACCGTATCCTAACATAATCCGCGTTGAACACCCCGGTCGAGGCAATGTTAATTCCGTCCCAGTAAACTGTTGCCCCGCTCCCCCCGTATACGGTATCACTGGTGGACGTAAATATGATCGGTTTCTCCTCGGTTCCAACTGCGTTGATCGTTCCGTTTACCACAAACTTGCCAGATCCTGCATTCCCATGGATAATAGCACCGGGCAGCAATGTAAGTGTCCCGCCCTGCGCTACCGTGACCGTACCATACACTACAGTGATATATTCGCCCAGCGTTAGATTCGATATGGTACCCGTCAAGAGACAAACTGGCTTATTGAAGGTGTTGGTTGATTCAAATCCTATCAATGACGTTGGAGCAAAATTGCCTATTTCAACTGCATACATGCTGCCGCTTATCGTATTGCCCTGAATAGTCAAGGTACCACCCGGATAAGCGGATATGTACAATGCGCTTGTACCGGTGCTGGTAAGTACATTATCTGTTATCTGAACGTCTCCAACTCCAGTATTGCTGATCCTAATGCCGTATCTGGGGGTGCCGATGCTATTGCCGCTGATTAATATAGTGCCGGTCGAATTGATATTGATTCCGCCGTAATACGAGTCTGTTATCTCGGAATTCGTAATATTCAGTTTTCCTGCACCTGTAACGTCTATTGCATAATCGACAGACACATAATACTCAAAACCGTCAAACCTTATATACTGACCGGCATACCTTATCTTGATATAGCTCGCGTTGAACTCCCCTGTACTCCCTATATCAAACCCGGTCCAATATACTGCGGACGAACCGCTTCCTCTGTATGCAGCATCGCTGGTAGAAGTGAATACGATCGGCTTTTCCGCTGTTCCAATTGCATTGATCTTTCCATTGACAACAAACAGACCATACAGGGACGCCCCATGAATGATTGCACCCGGTAAAAACG
>JAEXEN010000008.1 GCA_023400985.1 Bacillota bacterium | reverse complement strand
TATTTGCCCATCAGCTGCCCGAATCTCCTGGCGTTTGCAAAAGGACCCACCGCAAAATTGTAAACGGCTTCGCCCGCGGATTCTCCGCTTGCAAGCATCACGAATACGATGCTGATCGCATAGGCGATGATCAGGCCGAGTACAACCCGCAGCAGCTCAAACAACATCTCTATGCGTTGTACCTTTTTCAAAACAAATTCCCCATTTCTTGCTCGGACATTGATTTAACGCCAAGCATATACTCGCCGAGCATTTCATCCGTAACGCCGGAGACCTCGGTAAAATGTGCATTGAACTTGCCGTGCCGCATGACCAGAAGCCTGTCGGAATAGTTGAGGATCTCGTTGAGATCCGACGAGATCAAAAGAACCGCGAAATTCTTTTCGCGCGTGTATTTATAAAGCAGCTTATGGATCAGGGCCGCCGTTCCCACATCGATGCCGCGCGTAGGCTGGTTCGCAATAATAAGGTTTGCGCCGCTCGTGAATTCGCGCGCAACGATCACCTTTTGGATATTGCCGCCGGAAAGCAACCTGACGGGGCTCGACCTTGAATCGCATGCGATCTCAAATTCCCCGATGCACTTATCGACATACTCCTCCAGGGCTTTCTTTTTCATGAAAGCGCCCTTTGAAAATTTATCCGAGGTAAGGTAAATGGACGCGATGTTATCGTAGACCGTAAGATCGGGCGCGCATCCGTACTTCATCCTGTCTTCCGATATATGGGCAAGGCCCAGCTTTCTGATCTTATCGACGTTCAGGCCTTTTATGCTCTTCCCGTTTATAGAGATATCGCCGTCGGTGATTGGGAAAATACCCGTAATAATTTCCGAAAGCTGCGTTTGGCCGTTGCCCTCGACGCCCGCGATGCCTACGATCTCACCGGCGCGCACGCCAAAGCTCAGGTTATTGACATGGAATTTTCCGATATCGTCCACATACGATGCGTTGCGGACAGAAAGAACGATCTCATTGCAGCAGGCATCGTCTTTTTCAATCTTGCTGACCACTTCGCGGCCTACGATCATTCTGGAAAGCTTCTGCTCGTCAAGGTCCTTGACGCTGCCGCCGCCCACTACCCTTCCGTGGCGCAGGACCGTAACGTTGTCGCAAAGCTCCATGATCTCCTCCAGCTTGTGCGAAATAAAAATGATACCGTAACCGTGCGCACGCAGTATCTTAAGCTGTTCAAAAAGCTCCCTTGTTTCCTGCGGAGTCAAAACGGCTGTGGGCTCGTCGAGGATGAGCACTTTCACGCCGCGGATCAGAGCCTTTAAAAGTTCTACCTTCTGCTTAACGCCGACGCTAATATCCCTGACCAAGGCGTCGGGGTCAACGCGCAGGTTGAATTTTTCCGACACATCCTTCGTCATCTTAACCGCCATCTTTTTGTCGAAGATACCGCCTTTTCCCGGCTCGATGCCGAGGATGATGTTTTCGGCGACGGATAACTCGTCGACAAGCATGAAATGCTGATGCACCATGCCGACGCCCTTTGCAATGGCATCCAATGGATTCGCAATATGGACTTCGTTACCTTCAACGAAGATCTTGCCGCCCTGACAGTCCTCAAGACCGAAAAGTATCTTCATCAAAGTCGTTTTCCCGGCGCCGTTCTCGCCGATCAGCGCGTGGATTTCTCCGGCGCTGACCTTAAGCGAAACGTCGCTGTTGGCGATAAAGCCGTTCGCGTATATTTTTGTGATGCCTTCTAGCCGCAGCAGTTCCTTTTCTTCCATCATATGTGCACCTACAAATTCGGGACAAGTTTTACCTTGTCCCGATATTTCTTTGCTGACTTTTCACAAACAAGGCCTGTCGATTAACCGAGGCGTGCGGCGGGGTCATCCCGGAACGCCGCAAACTGATCGTAGTCGCTGAAATCGAAGTAGCTCGGAACCTTGATTTCACCGCTCATGATCTTACTCTCGATCGACGTCACTTCTGCCTTGACTTCATCGGGCGTGACCTCGTTGTAACGGTCGTTGTAGGAAAGGCCTACGCCGCCGTCCTTCAGGCTGTATCTGTGATTGCCCATATCGGCGCCGCCGTCGATGACCTTCGACATGGCGTCAACAACGGATTCCTGGATTTTCTTCTGCATGGAGGTCGCGACGTTCATGTAGCCGACAACCGCAGTATCGGACTTGGAATAAACGTTATACTGATCGTAGTCGACGCCGATCATATAGAAGCCCTTCTCGTAACCGCCCGCCTCCTCGCAAGCCTGCGCGGCGCCAAGGCCGTAAGTGCCCGCGATATTGTAAACGACATCGCAGCCGGAGCCGTAGAGCACGGAAGCGGTTTCATAGTCGCCCGCGATGGTGGAGTCGGTCAGATAGGCAAGCTTGTACTCAACCTGCGCGTTGAAGTTGTCGTTATACCACTTCACGCCTGCGATCCAGCCGGTAACGAAGTCGTTGAGGATCGGTGAATCCTGCGCGGCAACCGCGCCAATCTTGTTGGTCTTGGTCATTAGGCACTGGTATACCGCGGCCATGAAGGAGCCTTCGTCCTGACGGAAGGAAATGCCGTACACATTGGGGTAAGCCGAGAAGTCCGCCAGAGGGGAGGAATCATAGATGACAAATTTGGTATCCTTGTAATTATCCATGTTGTTGAGAAGGTCGTCCTGAATGTACCAGCTCGCCGTTACGCAATAATCGTAGCCGCCGGTCTCGAGCGCATCCAAGAGGCTTGTGGTTCTGACGGAGGCGTCATTGGTTCCTTCAACAACGGTCAGCTCCAGATTATACTTGGTGGCGAGTTCCTGACTGGCATACCAGCCAAGATCGTTGATACCCATATCACCAAGGTTGCCGATTGCGAAAAACAGCAGCTTTCCGCCTTCAGCCGCGGCGTCGCCGGGCTGTGCCGGCGTCTGTGCATCGCCGCCATTCGGTTCCGCGGTATCTGCGGGGGCGGGAGTCTCGGTGTTGCCATTGGCTGCCGGGGCACAGGCCGCGAGCACACCGCACGCCATGACAACGCACATAACCAGTGCTAAGAGCTTTTTCATTTTTCTTCCTCCTTATTAATTGCCCACCTTTTTGGTTCGACTTCTTGGGCAAATGGCAAGCTTTGCGCATGCAGAGCTAAAGTCTACACTATTACGACAGGCCGCTTTAAAATATTTGGAAATCAGATTGAGTTTACTTCTTTCATATAAGCGGCAACCGTCTCTTCGTCAATGCCGCCTCCCCAGCTGCCGTTCTCGAAGCAGCGGCCCACAAGAGCCGCATCGGCGTCGCGGAGCCTGCTTTTTGCCGAGCCGACATCCGTTGCGCCGCCAAGAACGATGGGCATATGAGGAAACGCCTCGCGAATATCCCGTTCCATTTGGTTGTTGGTTGCCTCATCCTTGTGCATGATCTCGACCGCGCTTGCGCCGACCATATTTGCGGATTGTACCAAGCCGAGCAAAACTTCCTTATTATAGCCGGATTTAAAATGATACCCCGCGATTTCGGCGATCAGATCAACGCTGCATGCATCGATTTTCCTGCGGTATTCGAAAACGTGAAGCGGATCCGCCTCAATGGTCCCAAACGGGGAGGTCGTAGTACCGATCAGCGCGGTACACCTTGTAAAATCCGCGTTTATGGATTTTGCCACCGCCAGGGACGGCGTGATGCAGTTCCACATGATCTGCACGCCGATCTTAAAATCGGCGCCGACGTTTTTCCTGACTTCGTTTGCAATTACCGCCATGCACGCAACGCGCGCATAATCGCTGTCGTTCCCCGGGGGATATACCTTGTCGACCGTTTGGATTAAACAGCCCGTTGCCCCGCCGTTTTCAAGCGCCTTTGCATCGGTCACCGCTTTTGCAATCGATTTTTCATAGTCGCCGTCATGATAATAAGGGGTTCCCGGCATCGGCAGAAGATGAATCAGGCCGAAAATCAGCTTTTTGTTCTTTTCACGGGCTTCTTTGAACATTTTCCCTCCATATTTTCCCAGATAAATGTTTACAATGTTTGTTTTTTGATTTGATTTTAAAAATATTTCTTTCAAAATTTTATTAGTGGAATATTTGTTGTTTGTTTTGCTTGTTTGCTTTTAAAAGCCGGGCTTATAGCTGAATGATTTTTTTGATCTTTCGCTTGGTTTTACTTAGATTATAGTTCTTTTTTCAGTCCCGTCAATGCTTTTTCGACAAAAACACGAAATGGTACGTTATGTTCGTTTTGTTCGTTTTTGTTTTATATCTGCATCTTTTTGTGCAAAACATTTGACACTTGAAACGAACAAACATATAATAGAAGAAACATATGTTCTTTTTCGAAAGGATGTTTTTAACTTGCGCAGTTCATACCGACTCGACCAGATCTATACGCTGATTTTAAACAGGAGCAAAATATCGGTAGAGGAGCTTGCCGATATCTTCCATGTTACACCCACCACGATAAGGCGGGACCTTATCGACATGGAAGCGCAGGGGCTCGTTCGCCGCACCAGAGGGTATGCCGTAGCGTGTGAGGATACTGCGCGTATCGCAAGCCTCGATATTTTTCGCGAGGAAAAGCGGCGGATCGCCGAGGCCGCAAAGGCATTCGTGTCCAACGGCATGTCGCTTGCGCTTGATTCGGGCTCAACCGTCCAAGCCGTTTCGGAGTTATTGGTCGAAAGCCCCGATATCAACGAACTGGATATTGTTACGAACTCCCTTCTTATCGCATTGAAAATGTGCAGGAAATTCCGGCTTTCCATGCCCGGCGGTTCCGTTCTCTCGGGCAACGCAGCCCTTGTAGGCGTTGCAGTGGACGATTTTTTCAAAAGCATCAACGTCGACCTTGCGTTCCTCGGAACAACGGGCATCTATGGCTGTAACGGGCTGACCGTCTCGTATCCGCTGCACATGTCCGTAAAGAAGAACATCGTCGCCTGCGCGAACAAGCGAATCGCGGTGCTGGATTCCTCAAAGTTCATCGGCCGCGGCATTTTTACCTTTTGCGAGTTCAGCCAGCTCGACGTTATGATCACCGTCAAAACGTCCGAAAACGAAGCACAGCTACGCGAAATCGAGAAGCAGGGCGTGCAGCTGGTTCTTGTATAGAAATACTCTTGCAAATTGTGCCGTTGGCATAAGCGAGGTACCGTGATGGTTGAAAAACAAGAGGAAAACGTTTGGTATATTTTCCATGAGGACGGGGCTAACGGACCCTATTCTTTCGATTGTATGGCAGAATTTTTAAAAACAGGCGAGCTTCAAGCCTCCTCCCTCATAAATGCCGGAGACGGCAACTGGCTGCGGGCCGAAGAAACGATACTTTGGGCATCGCTTCGTTCGCAAAGCCGCCTTGCAAAATACTTGGTTTGGCTGCTCGCCATCGTTCCAATACTGTTTCTTTTTGTATCTGCCCTCGCACTTCCCGGCTCCAAGACAGTTCCTTATATTTATTTTGTCCTCTGCTGCGTTTTTTTGTTCTTTGACATTCTGCAATACAGGAAGAGTCCCTATTACTCCGTTTATTCCGCAATTATCGGCCTGCTGTTTCTGCCCTATTATCTATATACGCGCCGAGACACGGCGGGTAAACGCTGCTATATGCACTTGTTGGTGTGGACGGTCCTTTTCGTATTTTACCTTTCTGCACAAACGATCGTTTAGAGGTATTTGACAGCGGTTTATACATTTATGGATAAATTGTAAAATTATTGCTTTTTTTGTCGAAACCGAATACACTTATTACATTCGCGGCGATTGTCCTCAAACGGGCGAAGGCCGCATTTTTGGGGCGTTCGGCCCATACCGAACCGCCGGCCTAAAGTGTACCGCTATCTTATGCGCAAGAATTGGGGGGAAGAGCAAATTGTCCACGAACCACCTGATTTTTTTGATGGTTCCGCTGTTTGCTTTTTTGTGCAGTCTGTTTTTGTTCGCCTCGCTTGTCACGGCAAAAAAAGATAAGCCGCTTATGGCTTTTACGGGGCTTTTGGGCGCATATCTCATGATCGCGCTCGGGTCCTTTTTGATGCGCTTCACGTTCTTCCCCGGCCCCGCTTTTTGGTACAGGCTCATGCTGGTCGGTTTCTGCTTCGTTCCTTATTGCTATTACGACGTCATCCTCGGCTACCTTGGTCTCGCGTATCGCAAGCAGAGGAGGCTTTTCTTTGCGCTTTCGGTCGCCGTGACCGCGCTCATACTGTTTACGAACATCTTTGTTGACGTGCCCGACCTGAGCATGGGCGAAGGCGACTGGTACCTCAAAAACAACTTTCATTGGCCGCTTTTCCTGCTTGCCGCGCTCGCGCTCGCGCTTTTGCTCCCGCCGATTTTGCGCCTCTACCGAGAAGGCCGTACGAGTACCGGGAAGCGCACGGGTTTTTTTGCCGTGGCCTCGGGGTTTTTGATCCTCGCCGCGGGCTTGAGCGCACAGGGCTTAGCCGAGCACAATAACTTTCCTTTTGCCACGCTCGCCTGCATCGGGAGCGCGTTCATCCTGTATTACGCGCTTTGCAAGCGGCGCATGAGCCAACCTTCCCAGAGTATTGGCAGGGCCGTGCTCTTTTTAATGTGGGCCTTCCTTTTGATCACGCTGGTCACGGCGGCATATGTGCCCGCAAGTTGGCTGATAAGCGACTATCTGCCCCGTTATGCCGCATACAAAGAGATCATGCTCACAGTGCTTTTCTGCGTCGCGGCGCTTTGCCTGTTTTTACTTGCAAACCGGCTGTACGAGCTGCTTTTCCTGAATGAAAAGGTGCTTCGCGGCGCGAAGTTCAAGGAGTTTTCGCTTGCCGCGAGCAAAACGCTCGATCTTGGCAACCTCGTGAACGCGTTTTCCGATTTTCTTTTATCCGCGCTCCCCACCGTGCGGACGTTCGTATTTTTAAAAAACGCGGAGAGCGGCCGCTATGTATGCGCAGGCCGGAGCGCCATGCTCGACAGGCGTATGGAATTTCCTTCTGACAGCCGTCTGGCCGAATGGCTCAAAGAGCGCAGCGATATCCTTCGCTTTTCCGATTTTAAGGAGACTTTCCACTACGGCATGCTCAACGAGCAGGAGACGCGCATCCTCGGTATATTCGATACAGAATTTCTGCTCCCGCTCAACGCCGACGGCAAACTTTTGGGTTTCGTACTTCTATCCGCCAAGGCCGGGCGCAAAAAGTTTAGCGGCGAGGAAAGAAACCTTTTAAGTTCGGCGCTGCCGGTTTTCTCCATCGCACTTCGCAACGCCGCGCTCTATGAAGAGATCAATATGGAGGCGCAGCGCGACTCCCTGACGGGCCTTTACAACCGCCGCTTCTTTATGGAAAAGCTCGAGAGCGACCTTAGCCGCGCAAACGGCGGCTCGCTTTCCGTAGTGCTTTTCAATCTTGACGATTTCAGCCTTTACAACGAATTTTACGGGAGCGACGAAGGCGACGCCCTGCTTGCCCAGTTTGCGGATATCTTAAAGGGCTGCGTCAAAAACGGCGCCACCGTCGCCCGCTACAACTGCAACGAGTTTGCAGCACTCCTCCCCTATACCGACGCCGCAGCAGCGGAAAAGTACGCTTTTAAGGTGAAGGGAAAGCTTGCCGAGCACCTCGCCGTATCGAGCGATCCCACTATGTTTCTCGCGTTTTCGGCGGGCATTTGCTCAAGCCCTTCCGGGGCAGAAAGCCCTGCGGAGCTTATGAAGCTTGCGAGCCATGCGGCACGCCGCGCCAGAAGCGACGGCAAAAACCGCATTGTCGCGTATTCCAAAGAGCTTTTTGAGCCCGAACCCGGCAAGCAGGCCCACGCCGCCATTTTACAGGAATACACCTCCACCATCTACGCGCTTACCGCCGCTATCGACGCGAAGGACCACTATACATTCAACCATTCACTCTCCGTTTCCCATTACGCCGCTACCCTTGCAAAGACGGCGGGCATGGACGAAGAAACGGTGGAAGCCGTACGGCAGGCGGGGCTTTTGCACGATATCGGCAAGATCGGCATCCCCGACGAGATACTTTCCAAGGAAGGCAAGCTGACCGACGCGGAGTTTGCCACCATGCGCAGGCATGTGGAGCGCTCTGTGGAAATGATACGCCACCTGCCCTCCCTAAGCTATGTGACGCCTTTGGTACTCGGCCACCACGAGCGCTACGACGGGCGCGGCTACCCGCGCGCTATCGCGGGCAACAATATCCCCATCGGCGCGCGCTGCCTCACCATCGCCGACTCGTTTGACGCCATGATCTCAAAGCGTTCCTACAAAAACCCCATGCCCGTTGAAGCCGCGCTCGACGAGATACGCGTAAACTTGGGCAAGCAATTCGACCCCGGCCTAGGCAATCTTTTCATCCGGCTCGTGGAGAGCGGAGAGCTAAACGTCGTCTGCTATTAAGGCTCCGCCTTTCGTGCAAACATGTGATGTGGATGCGGTTCTGCAAGCATAACAGTCAAAATCATTCCCTATAGGTGGTTCGGAGGGTCGCGACCCTCCGGAAGCTTTCTTCCGGCTTCGGCGGCATGTACGCGTCCGGCTCTGCCGGAGCCCTTTGGGCAAAGGCCTGCGGCCTTGCGTGCCGAAACGGATGAAAACCGGAGGTTTTCGTTCCTATCAGGAAGTACCGGCCGTGAGGAACGAACAGGTACTTCCTGTAAAACCCGCCGCAGCGACCCCGCAGAAATGGCGGTACGACATTTCCGCGACTGCGTTTTCACAGTATATTCACTTGACACTTCATGGGTGAAATGGTAATCTCGACTTGCACTCCGGCACGGCGTTTTTCAGGCTTTTCAAGCTGCGCCGTACGGCGTGCGGAGGTTATTGTGAACGATCCTGTCACGGGCGGGCTGCCCTACGAAAAATCCTTTTTACTTGCATTGTATGAACGCATGCTGCTCGTGCGCTTCTTCGAGGAGCGGGTCAACTCCCTGTTTTTGGAGGGCCGGCTTCACGGGACGGCGCATTTGTGTATCGGCGAGGAAGCGGCCGTTATCGGAACGGGCTTTGCCCTGAAGGAGAAGGATTATCTTCTCGCCACACACCGCGGGCATGGGCAGGCCATGGGCAAGCCCCTCGACGTAAACGCCATGATGGCCGAAATGATGGGAAAATCCTGCGGCACCAACGGCGGCCGCGGCGGCTCCATGCACATTGCGGATCTTTCTAAAAACATGCTCGGCGCCAACGGCATCGTGGGGGCAAACACGCCCATCGCGTGCGGCGCGGGGCTTTCCATCAAGCTGCGCGGCGAAAAGGACCGCGTGGTATTGAGCTATCTAGGCGACGGCGCCTTCAACCAGGGCACGGTGCACGAAGCGCTCAACCTTGCGGCCGTTTGGGGGCTTCCGGTGCTGTTTGCGTGCATCAACAACTGCTACGGCATGTCCACCCCGCTTTGCCGCGCATCGAAGGAGACGGACCTCCTAAAGCGCGCGGAAGCCTACGGTATACGCGCTTTCGAGACCGACGGCAACGACGCGCTCGGCGTTTACGAGACCGTTCGCGCGGCGCGGCGGTATGTATTGGAAAACAGTGCGCCCGCGTTTATCGTGGAGCATACCTACCGCACCTGCGGCCACTCCAAAAGCGACAAGAACAAGTACCGAACGCAGCAGGAGATAGACCTTTGGGAGGCGCAAAACCCCATCGGCCGCCTTGGTGATACGCTTCTTGCAAACGGCGTTTCCGAAGCGGAATTACAGGAAAAAGAAAAAAGCGCCGCGGCAGCCGTTGCCGCCGCGGTGGATTACGCCACAGCCTGCGATTCCTCACGTACGGAGGATCTCGCGGGCCTGGTTTATGCAGGGTGACGGAATGGATCGTGTATTGACTTATACTGAAGCGCTGCGCGAAGCCATGTGCGAGCGCATGCGCCGCGACGGGCGCGTGTTTTTGATGGGCGAGGACGTGGGCATTTACGGCGGCACGTTCGGCGTGCCCGAAGGGATGCTCGAGGAATTCGGCCCCGAGCGCGTGCGGGATACGCCCATTTCCGAAAACGCCTTCGTGGGCGCGGGTGTGGGAGCGGCGCTCACAGGCATGCGCCCCATCATCGACATCATGTTTTCGGACTTCATTTCCGTCTGCTTCGACCAGATCGTGAACCAGGCGGCAAAAATGCGCTTCATGCTCGGCAAAAACGCGAGCGTTCCTATGGTGATACGTCTCGCGTCCGGTGCGGGCACGGGCGCTTCTGCGCAGCATTCGCAGTCCCTTGAGGCGCTGTTTTGCCATATCCCGGGTCTCAAGGTCGTCGTCCCCTCCACCCCCTACGACGCAAAGGGCCTTCTCACCGCCGCCATGCTCGACGATAACCCGGTGCTCGTGTTCGAGCAAAAAAAGCTGTACGAGACCACCGGCCCCGTGCCGGAGGGCGAATACGTTGTGCCGCTCGGCGTCGCGGACGTAAAGCGCGAGGGGAAGGACATTTCTATCATAACCTACGGCCGTACGGTGCAGATGAGCCTGAGCGTCGCCGAAAAGCTGCAAAAAGAAGGCGTCGATGCGGAAGTGCTCGACCTTCGCACCCTCTCGCCGCTCGATACGGAGGCCGTTTTGAAGACCGCAAAAAAAACCGGCCGCGTTTTGATCGTGCACGAGGCTGTCTGCTTCTCCGGTTTCGGCGGCGAGATCGCCGCGACCATCGCGGGAAGCGACGCGCTTGCCTCCCTTAAAAAGCCCATACGCCGCCTCGGCGCGGCGTTCTCCCCCATCCCCTCCGCGCTCGAGCTCGAAACGGAGCTATTGCCCAACGAGAAAAGCATCTACCGGGCGGCAAAAGAGTTGATGGGTTGACAGGTGCGGCGGTCCGTCCGGAGGCCGCCCCCTGCAGCGGCACCGATACACCGTAGAGGGCCCCGCGCTTCACGAGCACCATGCGGCGGCCCTTTTAAGGGGGACAGGGGCTTCCTCTGGCCCTTTGGTGTTCTTTGTTTACATTATTAATGAATATCTTAACCCACCGCAGCTCTCATAGCTCTTCAAAACCTCTCGCCCGGCGGGAGGTTTTTGCATACAAAAACGGCTGCTCAGGCAAACAGCCGTTTTACCGTATAGCTTCTATAATTTCCCGGGAAATGAAAAAAGTCCCGCTTTTACCGCCTCATTCCGTCTTTAGCGTCACCACGACGAGCTCGGGGCGGTTGAAGACGCGAAAAGGAAACGCACTGTTGCCTAAGCCGCGGCTCACATACATGGCCGTATCGCCCTCGTCGTAACGGCCGCCCGTATATTTCGGGAAAGCGCCCTGGCCGGGCGCGTACAGCCCGCCGATGAACGGCAGCCGTATCTGCCCGCCGTGCGCGTGGCCGGAAAACACCAAGTCCATTCCCTCCCCGGCATAGACATCGAGAAGTTCCGCCCTGTGCGAAAGAAGTATTTTAAAGCCGTCCTCGTCTTTCCACGCGGCAAGGAAGCGCTTCATTTCCGTCGCATCCGTTTCCTGCGCATCGGTTTGCGGAAAAAAAACCGGGTCGAGCACGCCAAGCACCGTAACGGTATCACCGCCTTGCGAAACGGTATAAGAGGCGTCGTCGAGCACCGTGACGCCCAAGCTTAAAAGCGCGGCTTTAATCTCCCCGTAACGCCCCGACGATCCCTCGTGATTACCCGGAACATACACGACCGGCGCGAGCTTTACGGCGCCCTGCAGCAGCTCCGCAACCGGCGCGAAGTCGTAGCGGCGGCGGTCCAAAATGTCTCCGGTGACGACGATGAGATCAGGTTCGGCGGCGGAAAGCTTTTCGAGAAGCCGCTCCTGGCCTGTGCCGAAGCGTTTGTTATGCAAATCGGAGATCTGCGCGATCACGAAGCCGTCAAACGCTTCGGGCACCTTGTCGCTTGCATAGGTAAAACGGGAGATAACGATGCCGTTATTCTCCCATGAGAAAAAGCCCGCAAGCAAAGCAAGCGCCGCTATAACGATGAGAAAGCCATACATTTTTGATCGCTTTACGGGGCGCTTCCCCCGCACTTGCTCCTTTTGTAAGTCGGTCGTCATGGAGAACATATCAATTCTACGAGCCCGGCGTCACAAGCGTTTGATAGGAAGGCAGTAGATTGTAAAACTCCTCCGGCAAAAGCTTCTTGGTGAAATACTCCTTGTAGAGGCTATAATCTAGGCAGACCGTCCACATGGACTGGCGCAGCCGCTCCACCGCGCCGGAAATGGCATCCACATCGAAGGGGGTATCAAGGATCGTCTCGCGCCTTTCTGCGGAGGCCGAGGCCGGGATGTCACGTACGGCGACGGCGTTCAATTGCTCCATCGAAACAAGAAGTTCCCCAACATCCCATGCGGGCTCGGGCGCGGGGCCGTCGCCGATCCATGTTTCGGGATCGATATAAAGGCCTTGGCCCGCCAGAAACTTCAGGATGTTTTCGGAGCCCGTTACATAGGTAAGCGCATCGGCGGCGGCCTTATCGGCCTTCACATAGGAAAGGTCGTAACGTGGGTCGGGCTCGACGGAAACGCCGAAGATATCCTTGACAAGCTCCTTCAGCTTGTTGTTTCTGAGCACGTAAAACGACGCACCGTTGTAAGGGGTGGAGCTCATGTATTCGCCGTCGAGCGTATGGCGATGAAGGTTTGCGGTATCGAAATCGAGCGCGAACATGGAAAGCGCCGCGATCTGGTCGAAGTTGAGGTTGGTGCTGACGTAGCCCTTCACCCCGAGATAGACATTGGGCAAATTGACGATCTGGTTCTTGCTCTTGAGCTGGTTGAAGATGGCAAACAGCATCCTCTGCTGGCGGTCGGCACGGCTGACGTCGGTGCCGTAGCCCTTGCGGGCGCGGCAGTAATCGAGCACCTGCTGGCCGTTGAGATGCTGAAGGCCCTTTTCGAGCACACGCCCGTTGAGCACGATCCTGAGATCCACATCGTAATCAACGCCGCCCATCGCGTCCACCACCGCCTTCATACCCTGCATGTTGACGCCCGCATAGTACTCAATGGGAACGCCGAGGAGGTTGGAAACGGTTTTCATGGCGTAATTGAAACCGTCGCCTTTGGCGCTGCCTCCCTTAGCGAATGCGGCGTTGATTTTGAAATGCCCCTCCACGTTGTAGATGGGCGCATAGGTATCGCGCGGGACGGAAATAAGATCGACGACCCTATTTTCAAAATCCACCGTCAGAAGCATGATGACGTCGCTTCTGAAATTGTTGTCCTCGTCGCGGTAAACCTCGCTGTCCTCATCGTTTCGCTCCGGGCTTTCGTCCCAGCCGAGCATGAGGATGTTCACGCGGTTTTTCATAAAATCCGCGTCCGCCGCGGCTTCAAGCGCCTCCTCGGGCGAAAGCGTGGGGGAGGGCGTGGGCGTAGGCTCTATAGAATTATCCGTCTCAGGCGTCGCGCTGGACGTATCGGGCGGCGGCGTAGGCATTTCCTCAAAGGCGGCCATGGGGTTTGTTTGCAGGTTCTTTAAATAAATACCCACCGCGGCAAGCGCGCCGACGAGCACGACAAGTACAATCAAAAGCGCGGTCAAGCCCTTTTTCTTTTTCTTCATCCGGTTATACCCCTTATGATAAAACGCGCCGCACCGGGAATCGGTTCCGCCCGCAGCGGCACGTCTTTTTAAAAACAGCGTTCCGCCGCAATTATAGCACGAAACGCTTGGAAATACGCAGAAATAAACAAAAGTTTTCTTTCAGGCATTTTCCTTCAGGAACCCGAACAGCTGAAAATACTTCCTGCCGCAAAACGGCGGCGCGCCGAGGAGCTCGTAGTGGCCTTCCCTGTGGGTGAAGGTCACGTTCGCGCGGCCGTATACCGCCATAGCGGAGATATCGGCAATAAAAAGCGTCGTCCCCCCGCACTCGATACGGTCGCGGTACATGGTGAGAATTCCCTGCGCCACCGGTTCTTCTTTATGATCGGGCAAAACGCGCACAAGGCGTACGTTTGCATCCGTAAATACGGGCCCGCTGCCATCCTCTTTCGCGATCTCTTTGAGCCTCTCAGCCTGCCAGGCATCCCATTCGGTGACGGTTTTATAAGGGGCATTGCCCTCTAAATATCCGTATTCCGTAAATTCTGCACGCAGACCGCAGCCGCAGAAAAACTCGTTTTTATGGCTTCTGAGCGTGCCGGCTCCGCCGCAGCTTGGGCAAAGATAAAGCGCTGTCTCGAGCCATTCCGCCCGATCTTTCCCCCTGAAGCGGACCGGGTCCTGCTCCTGCCGCTCATAGGCGTCCTCAAAAAGGTCTTCCGCCAGAACGCGGTTCACCTCATCGGCGCTCATGGCCTTGAGCTCGGAGGGGGAATAGACGTTTACCGTATAGCCGAGCATTTTGCCGCGACGCATTTTTTTGCCCCATCGCGGCGTGGTAAGGTATCCGCCCTCGAGCTTATAGGTGATGACGGGTACGCCCGCCGCCTTGGCAAGCTTGCCCGTAGCGGGCGGTATGGGGAAGGTGACGCCGTTGAAAGAACGGTCGCCCTCGGCAAACACGCATATATTATAGCCGCGGCGAAGCCTTCTTAACATTTCCATGGCGGCGCTCGCCTCCGTGCCGCCTTTTAGGCGGGAAACGGGGTCGAAATACCGCACCAGAAGCTTTGAGAAAAAGCCCTTTCGAAAGATATGCTCGCTCGCCACGAAGTACATCTGCTCTTTGAACGCCAGGTTCACAAGCACCGGATCGAGCTCCGCGTTATGATTGGCGAACACCAAAAAAGGGCCCTCCACACCCGTTATCTGTACGGGCGTATAACGAAACAGCCGGCAGAATATCGGCCGCACGGCCGCGCTCAAAAACCGGAATGCCCTCAGGTGGCGCGCTCGGTCCTTTTCGGCATTTTTCATAGGTGTCACCCCGTTTCAGGTAAGCTTGCCCCGCCCGGCAGCCGCACGGAAATTTGACAAAGCCCCCATATATTTATGATACAACCCGGAACGCGGGATTGACAAGACACAGAAGACACGGCGACTTCCTTATATATAGCTTTTATGATAGTATAAAGCAAAAAGGGGATGCCACATGGAACAGGAGCGGAAAGCGGGCCTCAGCATCCAAAAACGCACGTTTGTGAGCGTGCTTATTTTGCTTCTCGCGCTTATCGTGGCGGCGGGCGTGCTCACGCGCGTGCTTCCGCAGGGAAGCTACGACCGAGTAAACGTGGACGGGCAGGAACAGGTGGTGCCCAATTCTTATCATGAGAACCCGTCCGCAAAGCCGCTTCCCGTATGGCGCTGGTTCACGGCGCCCTTCGAGGTGCTCGCCTCGCCCGATTCGGTAATTGCCATCGGCATCATGGTATTTTTGACGCTTGTGGGCGGCACGTTCGCGGTGCTCGAAAAAAGCGGCGTCTTACGGCGGCTGATGGCCGTTACCATAAGCCGTTTCGGAAGTAAAAAATACCAGATGATGGGCGTTTTGCTGCTCGTGTTCATGATACTCGGCTCTGCGGTCGGCATATTTGAAGAAGGCATCACGCTCGTGCCCATCGCCGTCGCCATCTCGTTTTCCATGGGGTGGGATTCCCTCATGGGCCTCGGCATAAGCGCGTTCGCGATCGGCATGGGGTTTGCGGCGGGCACCTTCAACCCGTTCACGGTGGTCGTCGCGCAGGAGCTTGCGGATGTTCCGGTCTTTTCCGGCCTGACGCTTCGCGTGCTCATGTTTGTGCTTGCCTACGCGGTGCTCGCCGTATTTATGATCGCCTACGCGAAACGGATCGAAAAGGACCCCAAGCGCTCGCTCACTTACGAGCACGACTTAAAGCTCCGTGAACGCTACATGCACGGCGACCTTACTCAAACGCTCAACGATCCGCATCTAAAGAAGGCGCTTCGCGCGCTGGGGCTTTGCCTCGGCATCGTATTTTTGTACATACTCGCGGGCTTTTTCATAAAGTCCCTCACGGATTACACGCTTATCGTGATGGCGCTTCTGTTCACGATCGCGGGGTTTTTGTGCGGGAGGCTTTCCGGCTACGGTGGGAAGGTCATAAGGGATTTCTTTTCGGGCTGTTTGAGCGTGCTTCCTGCGGTGGCGTTTATTTTGCTTGCGATGGGCGTGAAGCATGTCATCACGGCGGGCGGCATACTCGACACGCTTTTGTATTTGCTCTCGGGAAGTCTTAAAAACGCGGGGCCTTACGCCTCGGCGCTCCTCATGTTCGGCATCGTGCTGGTGCTTGAAGTATTCATCGCGTCGGGCAGCGCCAAGGCGTTTCTTTTGATACCGCTCATCGCGCCGCTTGCGGACCTGAGCGGCGTGTCGCGCCAGACGGTGATACTCGCCTATGTGCTCGGCGACGGTTTTTCCAATATGATCTACCCTACCAACACCGCGCTCCTCATCATGCTCGGCATCGCGGACATCGGCTACGGCAAATGGTTCCGCTGGGTATGGAAACCGCTTTTGGCGATCCTCCTCCTCTCGGTCGGGGTGCTATGCCTGGCGGTGGCGACGGGTTATTGAGCGGTGCGATCCATCCGTGTAAAACGGAGCTTCGGCTTCGCCCTTCTTGCTTTTACAAAATGTTTTTATACGCGCGGCTTTGGCGATGCTACAATTTGGTTGAAAAGTGATTCCGCTTGGAATAGACGGAGGTCATTTATGAAACGCATCACGGCAATGTTTCTTTTTATATTTATTTGCGCTAACCTGTTCGGCTGCACGCAGGAAGCTTCCTCCGTAAGCGATACCGCGCCGGCGCAGACGGAGGCCGCGTTGTCCCCCACGCCCGCACAGGCAGGGGAATGGTTTGAGGGCGACTGGGCAGGCGTGTACGTGGATAACTACTACTGGAATGCCGAGCCCCTTACGGACTTTGCCGCGTCGCTTTCGACCGACGGTCCGGAGCAACGGGTCTGTCTTATACGCATTTCCCCATCGAACGACGGCTATATAGCGGTTTTAGGCAGCAGCCGCTGGACGCTTACAGAATACGATGAAACCGGCTTTATCATGCGCTGCACGTCGAGCGGCGGCCTCCCTGTGGACGAATATCGTTTTTCTGCGGGGGATATATTCTGTTTTTCGTATGAGGTGAAACTCCCCTCCTCCGTGGAAACCGCGCGGGTACCTACAACACAGATTCTGCGTGGCGAAGCGGAGGAAAATACCTCCTCCGCAAATGTCAGCTTCCTGCTCGCGCGTCTGCCCGCTATCGAGGAACGTAGCCCCGAAAGCGGCTTGTACCCGTATTGGTATGGAGGCTACGATCATATGGAGGGTTCGTTCGAGGGAATTTTCTGCCTCGGTACGAACAAATACGAAGAGACGCTTTTCGCAGCGGTCGTTTCCCGTAGCGCGAGCGGGCGCGGCGATCTTATCGTGTTTGCGAGCGCCATCGGCGGCATGGATGAGCGGATGCGGGTGCTTCTGCCGCGTGAAAGCGGCTTTGACGGTATCGTCCAAGGCCAAATGCTCTACGACGTACCGTCGCTTTTCTGGCCCACGTTTCGCTCCATCGCGGAAAGCAACCATCACATCGGCTTTTATGCGGATGTTACCGACGAGCGCCGCGATTATTTCTCAAAAACCTACCCCGCCATGCTCGGCGAGATCGAGGCGCAGCTTCTAAGCGAGCCACAGGATATTTGGGTGCAACGCAAGCTTCTCGCCATCAAGGGCTTGAGGCATTATGCGGCGCTCGCGGCAAGCGGCGCTTTGGCAAGCGAGCTTCTCCCCCATATTCAGGAACTTGTTTCACTTGAAAGCGAATATCTGCCCGAAGTAAGCCTTGCGGGGCTCAAGCCAAACGATACGCTTGCCGATGCGCAGGCGCTCTGCACGCTTTTTGAGATTGACCGTGCCGAGGCGGAATCGCTCGGCTTCGCCTGGGGCGGCAGGAGAACCGCATCCTATTATACCGACGGAAAGGGGCTCATCATCGGCGTGCTTAAAGACGGGCGCATCGATACGGTGTACGTTTACGCAGCTGGCTACCAAACGCCCGACGGCAGGCAGGTGGGTGATACGGGCTCGCCCGAGAAAGATTTCCTTTACGGAAAGGACGCACGCATATCGTTCTCCATATCGGGCAGCCTCGCGAAGCCTTCGCCGATTGAGCGCATCGTTATGCAATGCGTCCTCGACCGCGTGTGGTCGGAAACGGAGGCGGATATCGACGGCGACGGGGAAAAGGAAAGGCTCACGCTCTCGGGCCGCAGCGCTGACGAATTTCCAGAGCACAACACCGCGCTTTTCGGCCGTGATACCGAGCTCGCGCTCCCGAACGATTTCGGTACCAAAACAACGCTTCGAGTTTATAAAAACGGCATTTTAACGGAGGAAACAACACTTCCGCTTTCCATCGGCATGCTACCGTGCTTCTTCCGCGAAGATCCCCCGGCAGGACAGGTCCGCATTTGGTGCGATACCGGCGGGAACAGCCCGAACCAGCCCGCTTACCTCGTGGAAAAAGCAGCGGACGGCTGGCGCACGACCTTTTTGGGGTATTTAGACCACTGATAAATGCCGCTCAATATGCGGGTTCCCGCACGAGGCTTTATCGCCATACGGGCGGTTTTTGGTGTGCAAAAAACCGGCGCGCTAACGGCGGAAATATGCTACAATGGGCAGGAAAGATTTTTCGGCCGAAAGGCCGTTTTGGGGGAGGCAGTATGCTGTTTTATCCGCTGTTCAGCGGCAGCTCGGGGAACGCCTCGCTCTTGGAGGCGGGAGACGTCCGCATTTTGATTGACGCGGGCGTTACGGGAAGCGCGCTGACGCGGACGTTGTGCGAGATCGGCGTGGACCCCAAAAGCGTGAGCGCCATCCTCATCACGCACGAGCACAGCGACCATATCCACGGCGCGGGCGTGTTTTCGCGAAAGTACGACGTGCCCGTTTACGCGAACAAGGGCACATGGGAAGGCATGCGGTCTTGCGTAGGTAATATTGCTCCGCACAACGTGCGCGTGTTTGAGACCAACCGCGATTTCTACATCCGTAACGTAAACATCACCCCGTTCAAAACCCCGCACGACGCGCTCGAATCCGTGGGTTACCGCATCGACTTTAACGGGAAGCGCCTCGCCGTGATGACCGATATCGGCGTGGCGGAGCCGTGCCTGTTGGATGCCGTGGACGGCGCGGACCTTCTTTTGATCGAGGCCAACCACGACGTGGATATGCTCAAATCCGGCAGTTACCCCTATGTGCTCAAGCGCCGCATACTTTCGGACGTGGGGCACCTCTCCAACGAATCGGCCGGCAAGGCGCTGGCAAAGCTGTACTTAAGAGGCCTAAGGCGTGCCATTTTGGGGCACTTGAGCCTCGATAACAATCTGGAGGAGCTCGCGCTCGAAACCGTGCGCGAGATACTGCGCGGCGAGGATATTTCGGACGCGGCCTTCGAGCTCACCGTCGCGCACCGCGACCGCCTCACGGGGCGCTATGAAGTAGTATGACGATACGCGTTATCTGCGTCGGCAGGCTCAAAGAGCGCTTTTACGAGGAAGCCGTTTCGGAATTCGTCAAACGGCTTTCGCGCTACGCGAGCGTGGAGCTTATCGAGGTGGCGGACGAAAAGGCCCCCGAGCGGTTAAGCGGCGCCGAGCGCGAGCAGGTAAAACTCGAGGAGGGCAGGCGCATCCTCGCTAAGCTCGATAAAAACGACTTTGCCGTGGCGCTCGCTATCGAGGGGAAAGAGCTTTCCTCCCTCGCGCTTGCGGAGTCAATGCAGGCGTGGATGAACGAGGGAAAGGGAAGCTTCGCGTTCCTCATCGGCGGGTCTTTAGGCCTGAGCGCCGAGGTTTTGTCCCGTGCGAATTACCTTTTGAGCTTCGGGAAGATGACATTCTCCCATCAGGTATTCCGCGTGATGCTGCTCGAGCAGCTTTACAGGGCTTTTAAAATTATGAACAACGAACCGTATCATAAATAAGGGGAAAACGACCATGCGTGACGAACGCGAGCTGAAATCCGAGCGGGCGCTTGAAAAACTGCATATTCCCTTCGTGCGCTACGAGCACGAGGCGGCGCGGACGATGGAGGATTGCGAAGATATCGGCAAGGACATCGGCGCGCACCACATGAAAAACCTCTTTTTAGTGAACCGGCAGGGGACGGATTTCTATCTCGTGCTCATGGACGGCCATAAGAGCTTCCGCACCGCCGAGGTGAGCAAGAAGCTCGGCGTGGCGCGGCTTTCCTTCGGCGCGCCCGAACAGCTTAAAACGATGCTGAACCTCGAGCCCGGATCGGTCACGGCGCTGGGCCTGTTGTTCGACGAAAAGCGCCTTCTTACCGTGGTGCTCGATGAGGACGTTTTAAGCTATCCCTATGTTTTAATGCACCCCTGCGTTTCCACCGCGTCGCTCGCGGTCAAACCGGAGGATTTAGAGCGCTTTCTCGCGAGCCGGGAAAATGCGCTGGTACGGATAAAGATCGAAGGAACCGCGCCGGCAAATTCTTGACACACAGGGCGTTCGCCCTCATAATGAGATATTACAAAATATCGCTTGGAAAGGGCGTGGAAAGAATGGAAGAACTTCTAAAGGCACCGAAAAACTTTATCGAGGAGATCGTGGAGCAGGACATCGCGCAAAAAGGAGTTCGCGTCCAAACCCGCTTCCCGCCCGAGCCGAACGGCTACCTCCATATCGGCCACGTGAAGGCGCTATGGATCGATTTCGGCATCGCGGAAAAATACGGCGGCAAGTGCAACTTGCGTTTTGACGACACTAACCCCACCAAGGAGGACGTCGAATACGTAGACGCCATCGAGTACGACATAAAATGGCTGGGCTTCAAATGGGATAAGCTCCTGTACGGTTCCGACTATTTCGATACCTGCTACGACCTTGCGGTGAAGCTCATCAAAAAGGGCGCCGCGTATGTGGACGCGCTTTCAAAGGACGAGATGCGCTCTTTCCGCGGCACGCTCACCGAGCCCGGAAAAAACAGCCCCTGGCGGAACAGGCCGGTCGAAGAAAACCTCGACCTTTTCGAGCGCATGAAACAGGGCGAGTTCAAAGACGGCGAGTACACGCTGCGCGCCAAGATCGACATGGCGTCCCCCAACATCAACATGCGCGACCCGGCGCTCTACCGGATCTTGCACGTGACGCACCACCACACCGGCGACAAATGGTGCATTTACCCCATGTACGATTTTGCGCATCCCATCCAGGACGCGCTCGAGGGCGTTACGCATTCGCTTTGCTCGCTCGAATACGAGGCGCACAGGCCCCTTTACGACTGGGTGACCGAGCAGTGCGAGTTTGACCCGCGCCCCCGCCAGATCGAGTTTGCACGGCTGAACCTCACCAATACCGTGATGAGCAAGCGCTATTTGCGGCGGCTCGTGGAAGAAAATTATGTGCGCGGCTGGGACGATCCCCGCATGCCCACCCTCTGCGGCCTCAGGCGCCGCGGCTATACCGCCGAGGCTATCAAGGACTTTTTGGCCCGCGCGGGCGTCGCGAAGGCCGATTCCATCGTGGATACCGCCATGCTCGAGCATTGTCTGCGCGAGGACCTCAATTTGAAGGCACCCCGCATGATGGCCGTGCTCGACCCCATCAAGCTCGTGATCGAAAATTACGGGGAAGGGAAGACCGAGGAGATCGAGCTTGAAAACCTCCCCGGCAAGCCCGAGTTCGGCAGCCGCAAGGTGCTCTTTTCTCGTGAGCTCTTCATCGAGCGCGAGGATTTTTCGGCAAACCCGCCTCCCAAATACTTCCGCTTAAAACCCGGCGGCGAGGTACGCCTGAAAGGGGCTTACATCGTACAGTACGCAAGGCACGAAGAGGATGCGCAGGGCAACGTGACCGCGGTTTACTGCACCTACGACCCCGCCACAAGAAGCGGCGAAAGCGAACGCAAGGTGAAAGGCACGCTGCATTTTGTGAGCGCGGCCGAGGCCGTAAAAGCGGAGTTCCGCCTGTATGAACCTTTGCTTCTCGATTACGAGGAGGACGTATCGGACGACGGCGACGAGGAAAAGGACGCGAAGAAGGATTTTATCAGCCGCCTCAACCCGAATTCCGTCGTAACGAAGCACGGCTATGCGGAGCGCGCGCTTGCAAACGCGAAAACGGGCGACCGTTTCCAGTTTATGCGTGTGGGCTATTTCTGTGCTGACAATGACCACACCGAAGCCGCACCGGTCTTCAACCGCGCGGTGGATTTAAAAGACAGTTTCAAGCCGGGTAAATAGCCGCAACACATTCAGCGATTTTACCGTACGGTGGCATGCCCACATGCCACCGTATATAATCAAGGAGGAAACACCTATGTCCACCGTTCGCACGCGCTTTGCGCCGTCGCCCACGGGCTATATGCACATCGGCAACTTAAGGAGCGGCCTGTACGCGTACCTGTTTGCCCGCTCAAAGGACGGCAAATTCCTTTTGCGCATAGAGGATACCGATCAGGAGCGCTTCGTGGAAGGCGCTACGGAGCTTATTTTCAGCACGCTCAAGGACGTAGGCATCACATGGGACGAGGGTCCCGATGTGGGCGGTGATTTTGGCCCCTATGTGCAAAGCGAGCGCAAGGATATCTACCGCCCTTACGCCGAGGAGCTCATCAAAAGCGGGCACGCCTACCGCTGCTTCTGCACCAAAGAGGAGCTCGATGCGCGCCGCGAGGAAGCCGCCGCGCGCGGCGAGACTTTCAAATACGATAAGCATTGCCTGCATTTGAGCGCGGACAAGATCGAGAAAAAGCTCATGGCCGGTACGCCGTACGTGATCCGCCAGAACATTCCCGCCGAAGGAACGACCTCGTTTACGGATATGATCTTCGGTACCATCACCGTGCCAAACGCCGACCTTGACGACAACGTGCTTATAAAGGCCGACGGCATGCCCACCTACAATTTCGCAAACGTCGTGGACGACCACCTCATGGGCATCACGCACGTGATACGCGGGCAGGAGTACCTTTCCTCCGCACCCAAATATAACCTCCTTTACGAGGGTTTCGGCTGGGAGATACCTGAGTATATCCACCTGACAAGCATCATGCGCGACGCGCAGCATAAATTGAGCAAGCGCGACGGCGACGCCTCGTATGCCGATTTTATTTCTAAGGGTTATTTAAAGGAGGCGGTCGTCAACTACATCGCGCTCCTCGGCTGGAATCCCGGCGATGAGCGCGAGCGCTTCACGCTTGCCGAGCTTGTCGAGGCGTTCTCCGTGGAGGGCCTGAGCAAGTCCAATGCTATTTTCGACCCAAACAAGCTCATGTGGCTCAACGCGCAGTATGTGCGCGACCTTACGGAGACCGAGTTCACCGCGTACGCAATGCCCTATTACGAGGCGGCGGGTATCGCGCATATGGATGCCTCCATCCTCTGCCGCATTTTGCAGCCGCGCGTGGAAATATTCAGCCAGATACCCGAAATGGTGGATTTCCTTGCCCGTTTGGACGAAGGCTACGACACGGAGCTTTTTACCAATAAAAAGTCCAAGACCGACGCCGCTGTGTCAAAGGACATGCTAAACGCCGTGCTTCCCGCGCTCGAGGTTCTTCCCGATTGGACGGAGGAGAGCCTCCACGCGCTTTTGATGGGCATGGCGGAAGAGATGCAGGTTAAAAACGGCACGCTTTTGTGGCCGGTACGCATCGCGCTCGCGGGCAAACAGGTGACGCCCGGCGGTGCCATCGAGATCGCGGTCCTCTTGGGCCGCGAGGAGGCCTTAAGGCGGCTGCGGTTCGGG
Organism: Bacillota bacterium; assembly: GCA_023400985.1. Taxonomy (GTDB): domain Bacteria; phylum Bacillota; class Clostridia; order Christensenellales; family CAG-138; genus UBA7707. The sequence continues at coordinate 46,511 of JAEXEN010000008.1, read as the reverse complement.
CTTAAAAAGCTTAATCATAACAGTCGCGAGGGTTATTTTTCAAATTGATTACGTTACTTGAAGTGAGCAAATTTACTAAGTAGTAATTTGCTTTTTACCAAAAAGTGTGTAATTGCACTTGGTACATTGTAAAAAGATTTTAGAATTCTAAATTACACCAATATATTGTAATAAATAACACATCTACATCATAAAAGCCATGACGTTTACGGAAAAAATTAATTTCCCATAAACGTCATGGTTAACTATTTGTTTGAATACTAAATTTTAAAATAAGACTTTAAAATTATATAGGACTTGTCTCGCCGATTTTTTTTTAGTTTTATGAAAGGTGCAAAAGTAAACGAAAGCTTTGTATTATAATTTTGAATTCCCTTATGATGAAATCAAATCCAAACATATTATTATGCGAAGGATATTCTCCATTCTTTTACAATGCCAGTAAATCACAGTTTATAGGAGGTATAGTCATGAATATCATTAATCACAAAGTATCTCGTTATAATTTCGTATTGCCATACAAAGGTGAAGGTGATGGTAATAAACGTGTTTTGTATAACTCGCGGACGAATGCTCTTGCTTTAATTGACGAAGAAAAATACGCAATGTACAAAGATTTTAAGGAATCTGGGCAATCAATCCTTGACGAAAAATTGCTATCTGATTTAGAACGAGGCGGATACATACTGCGTGATGATATAGATGAATTTGAATTAATTCGTTTTAATCTTCTTCAAGGTCGATATAACACGTCTAGTCTAGGTTTGACAATTGCTCCCACATCCGATTGCAATTTTCGTTGCATATATTGTTATGAAAAGGATAGCATCCGGTCTGTTACGATGTCAGATAATGTTCAGGATAAAATTGTGGAATTTGTAGAGGCACGCGCAAATTCTATTATGCATTTAAATGTTACATGGTATGGTGGAGAACCTCTTCTAGCAATGGGCATAATTGAGAGCCTAACAACGCGGTTTCTTGAGATTTGTGACAAAAACAAAATAGAATATGGAGCTGGAGTCGTTACTAATGGATACTTTCTAATACCTGAATATGTTGAAAAGTTCAAGAGTTTTAAAATATCAACCATTCAGGTAACGTTAGACGGCACACCCGAGGAACATGACAAACGCAGGCCGTTAGCAGGAGGGCAACCCACATTTAATAGAATAATATCAAATCTACAGACGGTAAAAGATATTTTGCCTTGCCCAGTTAATATACGAATCAATACTGATAAGCATAACGTGGACCAAGTTGATCGAGTTCTTGAAATCCTTGAACAGCATGATTTAAAGAATATAACCCGTCCGTATTTAGGCATGGTTGAAACGCCAAATGACTGTTATGCTGAGAGCACTTGTTTCCATCCTCAAGAGTTTTCAATTATTAATTTTAACTATACTATTAAACATAGAGACAACATTGCTAACTCGTATCCCCACTTGGTTGCCAACGCTTGTGGAGCTGATGCGAATAATAGCCTAGTTATTAACGCAGACGGCAAGTTATATAAATGTTGGAATGACATAGGGGTCGAAAACATGTCTGTTGGGGATTTATTAAATCTGTCTGCTGATAGCCAAACCAATGAAACTGCTGTGATGCTGAAATACTTAATGTATGATCCAACACAAGATAAAGAATGTTCAAAGTGCAATTATCTTCCACTGTGTATGGGAGGCTGTCCGAACAGAAGGCTGTTCAGGAGTAATATTCGCTGTAATATAATGAAATACCGATTGAACGATTATTTGGAGCTTATTGCGCCATATTTAAAACAGCAAAAAGATAATGATGCTAATGAAGTAAATGGTTAACGTAATAGCCGTGTTGTTGTGCTGATACTATGTTGGATAGTCAAGGAAAGGAGGGAGGTTATGGAGTTTTTAGTTTTGCCGCAATTAGCTTCTATTACAGGAGATTGCATATGTTATCAAGGTACTTATTGTCAGCCCCAATGTTCGCCATATTCATGTTCCTGTAACGGCAGTAATACATGTACCTGCCTTGGCAGTAATTGCGTTGCTAAGGATATAGATATTTGCCCCAGTAAATGCATCACTATGTCATGCCAAGGCAAATTGTTGCCGTTTGGCGGTAATTAATCCATCTGGTAGCAGTTAGGATCTAGGCTGGGTAATATGGGTTGGTGGTATTGAACACTAATTAGCTATCCAACTAGTATCGGTTAAATACATCCATACCGCTAACCCACCGACTATAAGTTCATTCAGCACCGAAAGGCTAGGTAGGTATACTCATGAAGATTAAGAATATGGTGGCTTTTGCATTTGCAATACTAATGTGTTTGATATACGGGTGTTGCACTGTCAATATCGAACCAGAACCTGCAATTGCGCCCCCTGTAACGGTAATACCTACACCCGTGCCGACACCCACGATAGCTGTTAGCCCAACGGAGTCACCAATCCCCTACACTAAGTTTGCCGATTCAGAAAATTTTCCGTTTCCGTATGATACGGAACTGGAAATCGACTCATCCGGCAAAATGATTTTTTCCAGGCAGCAGATATTAGAGGATTATGACGTGATGTGGGAAATGCTTGAGGACAATTACCCGTTTTTCGGAATCATTGAATCTGAATTAGGGATAGACTATCACGAAATTAAAGAGGAGTACCGTGCTAAGTTATTAAAAATCAGTGAAAATGGACTGGCTGCTTCTCAGTTCTATACCCAGATAGACTCATGTCTAAAAAGATTTAATTATATTGGACATTTATTTGTTGTTTCGCCTTATAATTACGCCTCGACAATCTCATATCCAGTAGAGATTATTGATAATGCATATAAAAAGCGGATGAGATCTGTTATTGATTCTGATAAGGTTTATCAGACATACACTCATTTGAGCGGTGGTTCATTAGAGAGTTTATTTCCTACCATTGGCTCTGATGATTCGGGTGTAAATATTGATATCGAAAAAATCGAGCAGTATCTCATTCATAACAACTATATAAGAACGAAACTGTTTGATGACGCTTCGTATATACAAATCAACGAATTTTTACCTCCCGAAGACACGAATGGCTACGGTCGTATAATGGTGGATATGTGTACTAATTTTTTTAGAGAAAATCGCGAAATACCAAATCTGATTATCGACATATCCAACAATCCAGGTGGCGGAAGCATGTTTTGGATGGAAATGGTGAGTTCGCTGATAACGGAAAATACACCGCCATATAGCATTTTGCAATGCGGTAAATCAGGTGCTTATAACCAATACATATGGGATGCGGATAAACCTGAAGGAGCATTTTCGCCAAGCGATAGCGAATGGCGCGAAGTGTTCCCCAATGTAACACGGGATTCAGTCGTGGGAATGGATTGGATGCTTGTTTTGCGTGATGATGAAATATTAACGCCCAAAGAAGATAGTGTACAATACGAAGGTAGTGTTTGGATACTAACGGGGAAGGGAACTGCTTCTGCAGCGGAAGAATTTGTTGTGTTTTGCAAGGAAACCGGTTTTGCGACACTTGTTGGAACAAGAACAAGAGGTAGTGGTGCGGGGAGCTTCCCGCTTTGGTTTGCGTTGCCGAATAGCGGCCTTTTAATTTCTTATGAAGCATATTATGCGTTTAACGACGATGGAACCTGCAACCAATTTATTGGGACGAGGCCGGATATTGAAGTAAAAAATGGTCAAACTGCGCTTGAGGCTTGTCTTGAAGCGATTCGGCAGAGAGATAGTAGATGACACGAAATCTATGATGTATCTGTAAAGAGACAATTAATCATGCAGGCTTGCATCGCCATAATAGTATATGCGCAATACTGAATTAGGAGCTAACAATTAGGAGCTAACAAAATGAGGAGAACAAAATGAGACAGATACTTAGGTTTTGCGGGAAGTATCTAGCGAAGAAAAAAGGAGAGTTAGCCTTTTATATATTACTCTGTATGCTTAGCAGTATGATCTCGGTTGTATTCCCCTATATTTCAGGCAGCTTTATAGATCAACTTATTCAGGCGACTGATACATCATTCTTGGGCAGATATATTGTTATCTTTGTCTCGTTTAGTATAGCAGGCTTAGTTATTGGATATGTCAGCAACCGCCTATACATAAAAATTCAAACTGATATAGGTTTCAAGCTTAATTCGGATGCTATAAGGCACGTACAGAATGTATCGATTACATTTGCACAGGGTCAAGATACTGCATATCTGAATCAGCGAATTAATAACGATGCCAATGCTGTGGTTATATTCTGTATTGGGATATTACAGCAAATTATTATCAATGTTATAATGGTAATAGTACCGCTTGCTCTAATATTTTCATTCAATATATATCTAGGAATAGTTCTGATCGTATTAAATTTACTGTACTTTTTTTGCTATACTGCATTTAAAAAACCACTTTATGAAATAAACTATGAATATGCAGAAGAACGATCAAAGTTTTTCGGGAAACTAAATGAACAGCTATTTAATGTAAGATTTATACAGCTTCATGGCATTGCGAACGATTTTATTAAACGCCTTACCACTGCGTTTGCAGGGCTACTAAACAAGGCTTTAAAATATCAGAAGACAAATTATCTATTCGCTAGTGTTGATAGTATTATTATGACGGTCGCCAATGTTTTGGTGTTTTTGTTTGGTGGTATTTCAGTTATTAGCGGCAGCTTGTCAGTGGGCTATTTCGCAATCATATCTAGCTATTTTGGCATGATGATGTCCGCAACAAGGTATTTCTTTACGCTTGGGAAAAGCATACAAGAAACCACCGTTTCTTACAATCGTCTGAAAGATATTTTTAACATTCAAGAGCAGAGTAATGGAGCAGAAATCCCTCTAGGAATTGAGTCTGTGGAAGCTAGGAACCTGATTTTTTCGTATGGCGAAAATTGTGTGTTTAATGGTTGTAGCGTAACATTTAAGAAAGGGAGCATATATGCACTTACCGGGGAGAATGGTTCGGGAAAAAGCACTCTTATAAGTGTACTTATCGGCCTATATAATGATGAGTATAAGGGGGAGATACTATATAATGGGATATCTATGGATTTGTTGGATATGCGAGTAGTGAGAAGAAATCACATTGGTGTATCTGAACAGGAACCGATGCTCTTGCCAGATACGCTCAAGTATAATATAACACTTGATGATCAGGAAGAATTTGATATGGAAAAATTCAATGAATTATGTCACTGCCTAGGTATGGAAGAGTTTATAAGCTCACTTCCCCTTGGCCTAGATACTGTGATTAACGAAAAATCAAACAATCTATCAGGCGGAGAAAAGCAAAAAATAGCTCTGTTGCGCGTTTTAATGAAAAATCCTGATATATTATTTTTAGATGAACCAACTTCCGCTTTGGACACATTAAGCCGCATACGCTTACAGAACTACCTTCAGTCTTTGAAAGAAAACAGAATAATTATTATATCCACGCATGATAAGGAATATATCGAATTCTGTGATGAGGAAGTATCTATTCCGTTGTTGACTACTGAATAGACAAACATGGCTTTCTCAGAACTATAAGCAACTGCATTCTTCAAGAAGAGTAACAACGTAATCTTGCGGGCTCATACCTGAGTTTTTCCATTGCCCGAATCCTCGAGCATAACCCTTTCTTGTAAGCTCGGATAAAGAAAAGATACGGCTTGTCACGATCTAGCGAACTGTGCTATAATATCATGCTAACGTACTTCTTGCGCAGCCCTTTGAGGCTGCGCCATAAGACCATAAGGAGGTGAAAAGCGTGAACAAGTATGAAACCCTGTATGTCATCACGCCGGAACTGGAGGAGGAAGCCACCAAGGCTGCCATCGAGAAGTTTTCGGGCATCATCGCCGCCAACGGCGGCGTCGTGGAAGGCGTAGACGAGTGGGGCAAGCGCCGTTTGGCGTATCCCATCGACTATAAGACGGAAGGCTATTATGTGCTTGTCAATTTTGAAGCCGAGAGCGAGCTCCCCAAGGAACTCGAGCGTAACTTCAACAACGACGAGAACATCCTGCGCTTTATCGTAGTCCGTAAGGACGCCTAACACGGCAGAAAGGATGGCATAGCATGAACAGGGCAATCCTGATCGGTAACCTCACCCGCGACCCGGAGGTGCGCACCACCAATTCGGGCGTATCCGTCTGCACGTTTTCCATCGCGGTCAACCGCAAGAACAAAAGCCAGTCCGGCGAACGGCCCACCGACTTTTTCAACATCGTCGCGTGGCGCCAACTCGGCGAACTTTGCGGAAAATACCTCGCGCAGGGGCGCAAGGTATGCGTGGTGGGCGAGCTGCAAAACCGCAGCTACGAAGGCAAGGACGGCACGAAACGGTACGTCACCGAGATCATCGCGGACGATGTGGAATTCCTCACCCCGCGCTCCCAGGACGGAGGCTCCAATATGGGCTCTGAACACGCCCCGTCGAGCCTGCCTGCGCGCGGCGCTGATTTTGAGCCGGAAGGCTTTACCGACGTCGACGACGAGCTGCCATTCTGACAATTGTTTTGAGCTTTGATTTTTTGAAAGGAGCGTTACAATGGAAGAACGTAAAATGAGGCGCGGCCCGCGTAAATCCAGGCGCAAGGTCTGCGGCTTCTGCGTCGATAAGGTCGAGCACATCGACTATAAAGATACGGTACGCCTGCGCAAGTTTGTGACCGAGCGCGGCAAGATCATGCCCCGCCGCATGAGCGGCGTGTGCGCCAAGCACCAGCGCGAGCTGGCCATCGCTATCAAGCGCGCGCGCGTGGTCGCCCTTCTGCCCTACGTGGCGGACTGAACCTAGCCCCGAAGTCGTTAGCCTTTTGAGCCGCCCAGTAAGCAGAATTCGCTTTCGGGCGGCTTTTTACAAAGGCGGCACACTTTCGCATTTGTAGGGCGGGATGGTTTCATCCCGCCGCCATATACATAGAAGATCCCATCATCTGCACGGACGGATATAGAATCCGCTCCTACAACTTTTACACAATGCGGAAAGGACAACATGGACAAAAACACGTTTCACATTATCGAGCAATTTATGCTCGAAAAAGCGGGCGACAGCGCGCATGACCGCGCCCACATCGAGCGCGTGCTTTTCGGCGCGCTCGACATCGCGCGGTATGAGGAAAACGCGGACCTCGACGTTTTAATCGCCGCCTGCTTGCTCCACGATATCGCCCGCCCGCTGCAGGCCAAGGACGAGCGCGTCTGCCACGCCCGCGCCGGCGCTGAAATGGCGTACGGCTTCTTAAATCAAATCGGCTGGTGCGAGGATAAAGCCGCGCATGTGCGCGACTCAATCCGCACGCACCGCTTCCGCATCGACGATACGCCCGCTACCATAGAAGCGAAAATACTCTACGATTCGGACAAGCTCGACGTGACGGGCGCATTGGGCATCGCCCGCACGCTCCAATACGGCGGCAGCATGAGCGAGCCGCTATACGCGCTCGACGAAAACGGCGGCATCCTTTTAGAAGGCGGCGGCGCGGATGTCTCCACGTTTTTTCAGGAATACCATTTCAAGCTCAAAAAGCTGTACGGACGGTTTTACACGGAGCGTGCCGCAGCGCTTGCACAGGAACGCGAAAAAACGATGACGGATTTTTGCGACGCCCTCTACCGCGAGGTCAGCGAAACGCTCAAAAACGGTCGGGCCGCGCTCGACGAGGCCTTGGCCGAATAATATCGCCCCGCCGTTGTTTCGTGTCAAAAAAGTGCCTTTCGTCATTTTTTTGAGGTTTCACGCTTTACCTGAAATGCTTCACATTTCCGGGCGGTAAAGCGTGAAAGGCACGAAAGCCTACGGCTTTCATCCGTTTCGGCGTACATGCCGCCGAAGCCGGAACAAAGTCAAGGGGTGCGCCCTTTGACAATCCTATGGTTTTTTGACAGCCTGAAACGGTCGGGCCGTGCTCGACGAGGCCTTGGCCGAATAATATCGCCCCGCCGTTGTTGTATCCGGCAGGGTCATGTTATAATAACCGTATTACAGGCAAATTTATGCCGAAGCGGCCACCCGTTTCGGCGGTCGGGTGAATTTTTTGGATCGGACGGACGGCCTCAGGCACGCGGCCTTTTCGCTTCTCATCGGGCTCGGGGCGGCTCTTGGCGCATTTGCGCCGCCTTTGCTTTTGCTCGTACCCGCGTTTTTGGGCTTTATCTGCGCGGCATGGGGAACGGCTTCTTTTATCGTTGCGTCGCTCACCACCGCCGTTGGGCTGTTTCTTTTTAACGCCGATGCGGTGAATGCGCTCTACATGCTCGCGGCATTTTTGCCCGCGTCCGCCATTTTGGCGTTCGTATTGAAAGGCAAACGGCCTTACCGATACGCGGTCATTTTCATGAGCGTCGTATTTGCTCTTTTCGGCTATGCTTTTATTTGCCTGCCCTCCATCCTCGCGGGCAACGGCGCATTCGGCAGCGTAACGGCGGTCATGTCCGACTGGGCCAAAAAGCTTATCCCCCAGCTGGGGCAGATTTTTGCCGACGAAGAACAAGTCGCCTTTGGGCAGGCCCTTATACTTGCGGCGGTCGACGCGGTGCCGCAGACCATGGTGATGCTCATCATGGGCGTGTCGGAAGCAGTTGCGTTTTTTGATACGCTTTTTGCGCACCGGCTTTTAAAGCAGGCGAAAAAAGAGTTGCGGCCCATGGCGCCTTTCCTTGCGTGGCAGCTCCCCAAGGATTTCTTATGGGGTTCGATCATACTTGCCGCGGGCGCGGCGATGTGCGCGCTCTTGGGCTTGGACGGCACGCCGGCCGTCGTAGCGGCGATACAGTGCATCGCCGTGCCGCCTTTTGCGCTCATGGGGCTTGCGTTTTTTGAATTTTCCGCTGCGCTTTCGCCGAAAAAGTCGGTTGGCTGGCGCGTGTTCATCTATGTTTCGTTCGTACTGCTGCTCCCATACAGCCTTTGGATGCTTGCGGGATTCGGTCTCCTCGACCGCGTGATGCAAGTGCGAAGCCGCATGATACGGAAGCAGTAAAAGTCGTAATTATGTTTGGGGGAACGAGCCAATGAAGCAGAAGCCTTATTTGGCGCTCAGCGTGCTTCTTGTTGCGGCGCTTGCCGCTTGCGCGTCGCTATATTTCATTAGCGACCCCGTTCCGTTTTGGTTTGGGATATTGCTCGCGGGCGTGAGCACGCTGGCCTTCGCAGCGTCGCTCGTTTCCGTGAACGTGTACGCCAAAAGGACGCGCGCCGCCCTCAACGACGTATTCAGGGAAAACGAAAGCGCGGCAAGCGGCATCCTCAACTCCGTCAACATCCCCTCGGCGCTCTTCAACGAAGACGGACAGATCATTTGGTGCAATGAGGCGTTTTATGCCGAGTTCCCGGGACGGGACATCAAAAAGCTTCTCGCCTCGTTCGACCCTGCGGACCCGCCGCAGGCGCTCGCGTTCGAGCACAACGGCAGAAACTTCCAGCTTATGAACGTGCCGGTGCGCCGCTCGCACGAGCGCGCGCAGCCGCTCACCTTCCAGTATTGGCTGGACCGCACGGAGGCGCTGCACTACTCGCGCCTGTACGAGGAGCAAATGCCCACCGTGGCGCTCATCTATGTGGACAATTACGAGGAACTCAGCTCCGATCTCCAGTTTTCAAAAAGCGTGGTGCTCGCCGAGGTGGAGCGCAGGGTGAACGTGCTCGTCGCCGCGTTGGGCGGCTCTTACCGCCGCTACGACAACTCGAAGTTCTTTATCGTGTTTGAGGCAAAAAAACTCTCCATGCTTGAAAAGGAGCGTTTCAATCTGCTCGACGAGGTGCGCGGGATCGACACCGGCACCGGCCAGCCCGTTACCCTCTCCATAGCGGTGGGTATGGAAAACCGCATCGCGGGCTCGGATGAATCTGCGAGGCAGGCGATGGAGCTTGCCCTCGGCCGCGGCGGCGATCAGGCGGTCGTGAAGCGCGGCTCCGCCTATTCCTTCTACGGCGGCAAGCGCCAGCTTGCGGCAAAGCAATCCCGCGTAAAAGCGAGGCTTTTCTCCAAGGCCTTAAGGCAGATCTTAGAAAACTCCGACCAGGTGTTTTTTATGGGGCATAAGCATCCGGATATGGATTGTGTCGGCGCGGCTCTGGGTCTGATGCGCTGCGCGCTTTTAGCCGGCTGCAAACCCTACCTCGTGCTCGATGAGGGCGACAGCATGATCGAAAGCGTGCTCCAGGGCATGCGCGAAAACCAGCTTTACCGCGACGGCATCAAGACCCCCGAGCAGGCGGAAAGCCTGATGCGCGCAAGCTCCGTGGTAGTCGCCGTGGATACGCAAAGGCTCCATTCCCTCGCCGCGCCTTCGCTCTACGAAAGGGCCGGCAAAACGGTGCTCATCGACCATCACCGCCGCCCGGTCGATTCCATCACCAACCCCACGCTCCATTACCTCGATGCGGCGGCCTCGTCGGTATGTGAGATCGTTGCAGAGATACTGCAGTATTTCGACGATAACATACGCCCCACCGCATTTGAATGCGGCGCCATGCTCGCGGGCATCACGCTCGATACCAAGCATTTCGCATTCAACACCGGCGCGCGCACCTTCGAGGCGGCGGCGTATCTGCGTAAAAACGGCGCGGACAACAGCATGGTAAAGCTCATGTTCCAGGACGACATGAAAACCTACCAGAGCCGCGCGCAGGTGGTGGAAGGCGCGCTCGTAATGGAGCGCGGCATCGCCATCTCCGCCTGCCCGTCCGACATGGAAAACGCGCCCCTCATCGCCGCGCAGGCAGCAGACGAGCTCATTTCCATCAGGGGGATACGCGCCTCGTTCGTGCTCGCGCGAAAGGACGACGCGATCCTCATTTCAGGCCGCAGCCTTGGCGACATTAACGTGCAGGTGGTGCTTGAAAGCCTGGGCGGCGGCGGACATTTGACCGTGGCGGGCGCGCAGCTCCACGGCGTTACGATGGACGAGGCCGTAAAACGGCTTACCGAAAGCATTTATGATTACCTGAAGGAGGCGAAGTTACAGTGAAGGTCTTATTGAAGCAGGATGTAAAAGGTTCCGGCAAAGCCGGCGAAGTGGTGAACGTGAGCGACGGCTACGCTAAGAATTTCCTTATTCCCAAGGGATTCGCCACGGCGGCGGACGCCTCCGCCATCAACTCGGCGGCCATCAAAAAAAGCGCGGACGCGCACCGCAAGGATATGCAGGTGAAACGCGCCAAGGATCTCGCCAACGAAATGAGCGGGCTCACCGTGAAGGTCGTCGCCAAGGCAGGCGAAAACGGGAAGCTGTTCGGCTCCGTTGGCGCGCAGGAAGTCGCCGACGCGCTCAAGGCGCAATATGGCATCGAGGTCGATAAGCGGAAGATCCGCATCGCCGAGCCCATCAAGGCACTCGGCGTCACCGAGGTGACCGCGCACATGTTCGAAAATACCGCCGCAAAATTCAAAGTGGAAGTTTTACCGCTTAGCTAAGTTTTCTCACTGCCCGGACCGGAGGAATTTACAGCATGCTGCGACCCGATTTTGAAACTACGCTGCCGCAGAGCATAGAGGCGGAAAAGAGCGTGCTCGGAAGCATATTGCTTTCGCGTGAGGCGCTGGAACTCGCCGTGGAAAAGCTCAAGAGCGAGGATTTCCATCTGCCGGTGCATCAGGATATCTTTGCCGTGATGGTAAAGCTCTACAACGCCGGCAACGCCGTGGACAGCGTTACCGTGACCGACGCTCTTCGCCGCGCGGGCACGCTTGAAAGCGTTGGCGGCGCGGACTATATCAGCGAGCTTTCGATCTATACGCCTACCGCGGCAAACGCTTCGCATTACATCAAGATCGTGGAGGAGCGCAGCATCATGCGGCGGCTGGTGATCGCGGGCAACGACATCAGCAAGGACGCCATCGAGGGTGAAAAAACCGTGGACGCGCTTCTCAACGACGCGGAGCTCAAAATTTTCAACATCTCCATGAAGAAGTCGCAGGACTCTCTCGTCCACATCGAGGATACCGTGATGGACAGCTATCACCGTATCGGCGAGCTCATCAAGCTCAAGGGGAAGCTCACGGGCGTCACCACCGGTTTTTACGAGCTCGACGATCTCACCACGGGCCTTCAAAAAAGCGACCTCGTGATCGTTGCGGGCCGCCCGTCCATGGGAAAAACCGCCTTCATGCTTAACATGGCGCTTTCCGCCGCGTTCAAAGGGAGTACGATTTGCATTTTCAGCCTTGAAATGTCGCGCGAGCAGCTTGTGATGCGCATGCTCTGCTCGAAAGCGGGCGTGGACATGCAAAACGTAAAAACGGGCAGGCTCAGCGATTCGGAGTTATTACAGATATCCAACACGCTCGACCCGCTTTCCAAAGTGAACATCTATATAGACGATACTGGCGGCGTAAACGTTACGGAGATACGCAGCAAATGCCGCCGGCTCAAATCGAGCCGCGGGCTCGACATGGTGGTTATAGACTACCTGCAGCTCATGCAGACGAGCGGCAAAAGCGAAAACCGCGTGACCGAGATCGCCGAGGTGACGCGCTCCCTCAAAATACTCGCGCGCGAGCTCAACGTACCCGTCGTGCTGGGCTCCCAGCTTTCGCGCGGGCCGGAAAACCGCCCCGATCACAGGCCGCACATGGCGGACCTTCGCGAGAGCGGTTCCATTGAGCAGGACGCGGATATGGTGATGATGCTGTTCCGCCCCGCCGTATATGACGAGACCGCCGATAACACCGCCGAGATCATCCTCGCCAAAAACAGAAACGGTCCCACCGGGACCGCCAAGCTCGCTTGGATCGATAAATTCGGCAAGTTCGTAAACAAAGCGGATCGGCAGGAATCATAGGGCGTGCCCATCCTTAAAAGGGAGTTGAACCCGCAAAGGTTCAGCTCTCCTTACTTTACTCTTTCTCTATAAAGCGCAGCTCCGCAGCGATGTCGCGCAGTTCGTCCGCGTCCATGCCGGCGCTTGCCAAATTTACGTTATAGTTTTTGCTGTAGGCGCATCCAAATACGGTGCCGTCCTCCATATATCCGATATATAGGATCGTTCCGTCATACATCTCCACTTCATATTCCATGCTGTCCGCGCTTGTAGCGGCGCCCCAGGATGCAGCGTCATCATAGAACACCTGTGTCAAATACAGCGTGTTCCCGTGGATTTGATATTGCGTCCTCAGCGTTACCTCCAAGCCCTCAAGAGAATACACTTGGATCCCGGCCGTCTCGGCGCCTTCATATTCGATGGACGCGACAGGTCTTCCGATCACCTCCGCGGCTTGTTCGAGGGATTCAAACCGCTCGGGGATCTTCTCAAAATCGATCGGGGGCAGAGAACCGGGCTGCACCCTTTGCTGCGCCGTAAGCTGCCCGTCCGTCCACCGCACGATGATCTCATAAATGGACTGCGCCAGTGCAGCGCCCGGTTCCGTCAGCGTGAAGAAGGCGGTTAAAAGGGCAAGAATGAGAAGGATCGCCGCAAGCCTTCTTAAAGACTTCGGCAAAGCGGCAGCGGATGAAAAAACATTTGGTTTTGCGGCGGCTTTTCCCCTTAAATCGCGCGCCCGCCTGGGATTTAGCACCGGAGCAAACGCATCCCAGGACGACACGGGAAGAGATGAACGGCTTTTTGACCGCTCCAAAAACGCCTCAACGGTGACGCCATTTTCGGAAGCCAAGCATACGGCTTCCGAACGCGATCTTACAAACGCGCCGTCTATGAGGCACGGATGCTCCCGCAATATGTTCTTAAGCTTCTTTTCCGTCATAGGTCATTCCCTCATTTAAGGTAAAGGAAGGGCTCCATTCATCTTACCCTAAGCGTAAGCATCACCATATAAAGCACGGGCGATTCTCGTTTGAGTTTTCTCCGCATCCGGCTGAATCTTTGTGATAAGGTGTTGGGATTTATATTTAGATCCTTTGCCACATGCTCCAGCGGATGGCCGTCGATATGGTATTTGATAAACGCCTCGCGGAGTTCGGGCGGGCTCGATACAAGCTGTGCTTTCAACCACTCCAATATCTCCATGCAGGTCATATCAAAATCTTTTTGAGGCTCTCTATTAAATGCATCTATGGTATCGGGAGCGACAGCGGTCTCCTTCGCCCGTTTCGCCGTTTTGTTATATTTCATGTGCCGCAGGCAGGTCTTGAAATACGCTATGGGGACGCGGACGGCCTGCAGTTCCCCGCCTTTTACAAGGAGCGTCTCCGCAAGGTCCTGCATCAGATCCAGCGCATCGCTTTCATCATGTTCAAGCATCAAAGCAAAAACTTTCAGCTCGTCATATTCGGAGATAAACGCATCCATGAGACTTTCCGTGTTTATCTTCCTCCTTATAAGACAATTTGCATGCAGGGGATATGACACTTTGCCTGCTTTGCCTACTTATCCTTCCATCCTGCGGGCACATGCATGGCGTCGCACATCGGTTTTGTGCGGGAGCGGCCGCAACGGCAAAGCGCGTAACGCATGCGGCGCTCATATAAAAAGCCGTCCGCAGCTTCAAGCTCCACGCCGCCTTTCACAAAAAGCCCGCAGCTCACGTTTTCCTCGGAATCCTGCACCACCTCTATAGATGGCGTGCAGTCGATCTCATGCGCCGTACCGTTCTTTTCCATGGCGACGAGCCTGCCTGTAGGGCATTCCAGCGCGGCAATGATCGCCTCCGCTTTATTCTCGGGGTCGTTTGAGCGCTGCGTGAGCGACCACACGGAGCCGCCCTCACGATGGCAGAAGCGGGCGTAGGCGCAGCGGTTATCGTCGTACAGATCGAGATCCGGGCCGGAAAGTTTTCTCGCGCGCTGCATGTAGGACTGGCGCGAGGCGCTTTCCGTGCCGTCAAAATGCTCCGCCCGGTGCGTGCCGTCGCAAAACGGCGCGTTTTTTGATTTGCCGCAGCGGCAAAGGGAATACGCCTCCGCCTGCGGGAGTTCCTTACCCGCTTGCATCACATAGCCCTCGCCGTGAGGCATGATGATTTTTTCGCTTATAGGCACGCCGCCCGTCACGCGGTAGGGGCCGTCCTTCACGACCTTGATCCTCGGTTTTCCTGTCTGCTCCAAGTTGATTTGCCGTCCTTTACTCTTTTTTAAGCTGCATAAGCATACCGTTTGCGAAGTTGTCGAGCGTGTGCTCTATTCCGTCGCGGCGCATGGCCGTGCCAGGATCGTTTGCGGTCTCGAGGAGCGCAAAGCGTGGCGGGAGATAAAATGTCTTGTTCAAACAAAAGCTCCCGAGCACCTGCCGCGCCACGATATCGCCGCCGCTGTAGCCGGATACCACCGCCGCGTAAACCGCCTTATCGTAAAGCGTATTTTTTGTAAGAAGCACCGTGAGACGGTTGATGAACGCCGTGATGTTCGCCCCGAGCGCGTCGTTGTAGTTGGGGCACAAAAGAAGCAGCGCGTCGCAGGCGAGCACCGCGGGGAATATGTCCTCAAAAATGGTCGCGCCGTAAAAGCAGCTGTCCGCTTGCGCAAAATGCGCGCACATGGTGTAGGAGCAGCCGCGGCAGTCGCGTATGCGCCCCTCGCCCAGGGATATCTCGTCGATATCGCAAAAAGCCGCAAGCCGCTCTTCGAGCGCGTGGCCGAGCGCGAGCGTGTTGGATGTTTCCCGCAAAGAGGAATGGAGCGTCAAAATGCGCGGTCGCTCCTTTTTCGGCGGCGAAAAATCCTTTAGGCGCAAAACGAGCTCCCGTGCCGCGTTTTTGTAGGCGGTCATGACGTCCGTTTTTGCGCGCTTTGCGAGCGTTTCGAAGTTTTGGAGCGAGCCCGTAGCCTCCGTAAGCGCCTTGCCTAAAAACGTACAGCCCGCGCGGTTGGCGGAAAATATGAGCACGCGCGAAAGCTCCTTGGTATATAGGTCGCTTTGCCCGTCCGTGATCAAAGCGCCGACAGAGCCCTCGAGTGAGCGCTCGTTTTTGTTGAGGTACCGCAAAAATTCGGTAAGCGTCGCGTCTATACCGTGTGCGTCCACGCTGAGCGCAAAGAGCACGCGCCGGTCCTTAAGGTCCGCTCCCATGGCCTCGCGCGGGAAAAGCATGCTGTGCACAGCGCCCTTAAGCGCCGTATTGAGCACATTATGAAGCCTCGCGGAATTGCCGATGATCACGACCGTGAGCATGCCTATACCTCCGTGCTTTTGAGCTGCGCGTACGTTTCCACTATCCTATCGTACAGCGTTTTATGAAGCGGCACGCGCTCAAGCTCCACGCCGCTCGGGGTAAAGCGGGAGCGGCAGCCCATGTAAACGCCTCCGAGGGGCGTAGCGGCCTCGTGCCACTCGCCGTTAAGCGTTCGAAGAAACGAAACGCAAGCCGAGGATATGGCGGGCGCGATATAGGGCTTATAGCCCGTTTTGCGAAGCTTCAAATTGGCGTTTATCGCGTGTAAGGTAAGCTCCTTCGACAGCGCGTCGTCGTAGGCGCAGCCGGGGTCGTTTGCCGCCACAAGCCCGCTCCCGTGCGGGCCGTACACGCGTAAGTTTGCGCAGTCCGCCTCGCGGCCGATCGCTCGGGCGGCGTATTTCGCGCGGGCTTTCATCACGCCGAGACCGTAGCCGCGCACCTGTTCGGGCAAAAGCCCCGCCCAATCGTAAGCGTCGCTCTCATCCGAATTGCTTTTTAAAAACACGTCGCGGCAGAGGATATCCACGGGGTCTGAAATTTGCGCGAACAACCCCTTGAAATTCTCCTCGCGCGCCATACGCGCATAGGGCAAGACGAGCGCGCGGTTGCTCTCTAGCTGCGCCATGCGCACGTCGCCGCAAGTTTCGGGGTCCGGCACGCCGCGCGAGGCGCAAAACAAAAACGCGTTCCCGCAAAAAAGCTCCCTTTCCTCCTTTACGCACTTTACGCGCGGAAGCTCCGCGCCCTCTTGAAGCGGCAGGAGCTCACCCATCTCCTGTTCGTAGCGCGCCATGCGCGCGGGATCCTTATCGTAGATGCCGATCTCTTTGATATTGCCGCCGCCAAGGAGCATAAGCCCAAGAAGGAGCGAACCGCCCACATCCCCGAGGCCCGCAAGTGTTACGTTGAGCCCTTTTGCCTTTCGGGCAGGCATTGCTTTAAGCGCCGCCTCATACTTTGGAAAGGCCGCGTTGACGACCGCCGCGCCGTGTTCGCGCACGATCGTGCTCAAAAGCGCGTATTCCGGGTCCTTCATAAAGGGGATATCCGCCTTCGGGGCCGCCAAGTTCAAACAGGCGGGACCTTCCTCCGCAAATACCCCGGCGATATCGCGAACGCAAAACCAAAACCTGTTTTTAAACGGGTCACGGGCAACCAAAAAGACCACGGGCGCAAAAGGCCGCTCCGCTTCACGGGAGCCTTTGGGCGGCTCTAAACCGACGGGCACAAGGCATACGTTTTGAGAGGAATAAAAGGAAAGTTTCAAAAGCGTTCACCTCCATGCCCCAGCCTGTCGAGCTGTTCGAGGTCGTCTCTGATATAAGCGGAGGCGTGGACGCTCCTGTCATACTTAAGATAATGCCCCCGGTCGATGAGGCGCGGCTTGTTGAGCGCCTCCGCCAGCCGCGCTAAAGTAAGGCTTCTCCCGAATGCTGATTGATGCTCCGTCTCAAGGGCGCGAAGGATCTCATACGCGCTCTCGAGCGACGCGCGGGAAAGCGCGAAAACGGCGCTCTCGTCGCAGTCGCGCAAATAGTCGGGCGCTTTATACGGGAGTATGAGATTGATGGAGTTCAAGTAGCTCCCGCCGCCTTTTGTTTCCCGCGCCACGCTGTCGCCGCCGAAAAACGGGTACATGACGCTTTCGGTGAACCAATAACGGAGGTTGGGTACAAAGTACACGCTGTCGATCTCCCCGCCGCGCGCGTCCATAACGTCTTTGCCGCGGCCGGAGAGTACGCCGGTAACGACCATGGAGAGCTCCACGCCCGCGTTTTGAAAGAGCGCCGAAACGCGCTCCAGGCGCACGCCGTTATGGAAGAAGTCGTCCGCCAAAATGACGGGGCGGCCGAAGGATTTGATCATACGCACCTGATCCTTTAAAAGGGAATACCCCGGATATTCCGTAATGGAAAATCCCCGGATATCCGCCGTGAACGTCTTTTCCACATGGAGGGCCTTCGTTACGGTATTGGGCACCACGACGTCCGAAAGTATGTTGCCGTAAGGTACGCACATATTGGGGCCGAGGCGGCGGACATTGAGCGGCACGTCCAAAACGCCGTTGTGGCGCTGCACCTTTTCTACCAACGCCCGCATCAAAAGCTCCGCGTTGAAGGAAAGCAAAAGCTCGCCCGGATGCAGCGCGGCGATGGCGTGTTGCAGCCGTTCGCGCGCCTCCATAATGGCGCGGCGGACGTTAGGCGCGCTCAAATGCGGCTCCTTTACGCACAAAAACGCGTCCTCGAGCATCACCATGGGCGCACGCATATCCACATACATCGCGCCCGAAGCGCCGTCAGCCGTCAAAAAGCCCTTGCGGGAAAGCTCGCGCGAAGGCGCCGCGTCGCCACCTGTGAAGCAAATCGCACAGGTCGCGCCGCGCTCCAAGCCGCGCGCCAAAAGCTCGTTGATAAGGAGCGCACGCGCGTCCTCCACATCGTGAGAATCGCACGTATATACGCAGTCGATCTCTATGACCCTTCCCGAAAGGCGCGTGCGAAGAAGTGTCAGCAGCTGCTCGTCACCGGTCACCTCGCGATGGCGGGCGGTATTTAAAACATGCGCGCACGCGAGGCCGAGCGTTTTGCCGCCGCCGTTTAGGGAAACCGCAAGGAAGCCGCTTTGCGTCGCCGCGCGGCGAATACGAGCGCCTACGTTTTCCGGGAGCACCAAAAGCGAGCGTTCCAGCGCTGCGTCCAAGGAAGCATGCGTCGTGAACCAGGGCGCCGCGGGGCTCAAAACGGTTTTATACTGCGGCGCGCGCAGATACATGCCGTTTTCGTAGATGTAGCCCTGCGCCACGGGATCGACGAGCATGGAGATATCGAGGTTTTTATCGATGTTCTCGCGGATGCGCGAGGAGCTGACTTCCTCAAAATAGGTGGGGAGCGTGAGCGTGATGACACGGCCCATGAGCTTCTCCGCCACCGGGACCGGCATTTGGGCGCCTTCCAAGGCACTTCTTGCAAACACGATGTGGTCAAACGCCGCGGCCGCGCCGTTTGGCGCGTAGGCGGAGGCGTTTTCGATCACGTCCGAACCCGCCACAAGGTAAAGCGCGCGGCCGGTAAACAGCGATTTTAAGCGGGCAAGGTCGTCCGGGTTTCCTATGTTGATGGGGATATCGTCGGGGAAAAGATACACGTTGAAGCGGTCGGCCACCGACATGAGCGCGATCTGCCGCCGCATAAGCTTTGGCTGCGTGTATTTGGACCACGAAAACTCGTCGATGGAAAGATACACCTCAAATCCGAGGTCCAAAATTTCCTCCACGATGCGCTTATGGCCGGAGGAAAACGGGTCGAACGTGCCCGGAAAGAACGCCACCGCGCGCGGCGGCGCAAATTCAAACGCGCCGCAGCTTACCTCGCATTCCGTGATGAAGCGGTAAAGGTGGTTGAGCATGGCGGCGGTATTGAAGAAGTTGAGCTCGCTTCCGCGCCGCTCCGTAAGGAGGCACAATAGCTTTTTCCCAGCGAGCGAAAAGAGCCTGCGGCGCGATTCCAAGCTGAGCGCCGCGTTTGAAAACAGCGTCGCGCAAAGCACGCTCAAGCCCACGCGGCCGATTTGGTCGTTGTAATGCGCGAGGCCGGTGAAAAGCGTACCTAGGAGCCTTAAGATGCTCCTCACAAGCACGTCGTTTTGCTTTTGCCCAGGCGAAAGCGCACAGACGAGCGCCGCGCCTACGGTATCAAGCGCCGCGCTCCCCGCGGCGGTGCTGCCGGAACGCACGGTCTTTTCGAGCGTTTCGAGCGTTTCGTCGAGCTCCTTTTCGGGGAGGTATTTCATCAGCTCGCCCATACAGGGCGGTATGAAGCGCGTAAATTCGTATTGGCCGGTCTCGAGCCCGCGGCCCAAATCCACTACGATCTCGTTGCATTGCTCCACGCTCAATAGCGGCGCGATCTCGATGAGCGCCGCGCAGGCCCGCTCTCGCACGGGCAGATGTTCGCTCACGCTCAAAAGGTTGCTTAAATGCATGGCGGCATGAAAGGCAAGAGATTCCTCGCGCCGTACCTGTTCCAAAAGACGCCCGATGTTTGTGATCTTCACCATCCAGTGTACGGCGTTTTTGAGGTTTTCCAAATAAAGCGCCTGCAAGGAGGCCGCGTCTTCCTTTTCGCCGCGAAGCTTGCCTAAAAGACAGCCTGCCGCGGAACCGCTTTCGTACGTCACATCCTTCAGCGCCGAATCGATCTCGCCGCGCACATCTTCGGGGCGCTCCGCAAGAAACTTTTCGAGAGCCCGCAGCGCGCATACGTTTTGATCGTCCTCGAGGCTATGGAGCATCGGGCGCGTGTAGCGGATAAGCGCGCAAAGCTGCTTGGCCGTAAAAAGCGACGCGGGAACATGCGTGAGGCTGTC
Source organism: Bacillota bacterium (assembly GCA_023400985.1). Lineage (GTDB taxonomy): Bacteria > Bacillota > Clostridia > Christensenellales > CAG-138 > UBA7707. The sequence goes on along the minus strand of JAEXEN010000008.1, from coordinate 26,088 downwards.
TACAAGAGGAAAACAGTCGTCTGGCGAAAAGCGCGCGAATTTGGCGAGGTACACCTCGAGGTATACCTCCGCGCTTCGGCTCGTGCAGGTAAAAAACACCCATTCCACCACGACCTTGAGCGAGTTTTTGATGCGAAGCCTGTGCTTGGAGGATATTTTATGGTCGGGATGCAGAAGTAGCTCCAGATAATCGTGAAATAGCGAAGCGGCCTCGTTTAAAAGCTCGTCCACCGCGGGGGCTACGGCGCTTTCCGGCGCGTGTGCGGGCAGTTCCTTCTTATACGGCATGGCGCGGTTGGCGAGCACGCGCCCCATGATCTGCCCGGCGTGCCTCCGCACGTCGCTCTCGTGGTGCATGAGTAGCTCGTAGAGGAAATTCAAAAGCCTCAGCTTGTTGGCGCGCGACATATAGGTGAAATATTCCTCGAAGAGCCGCAGGTGCGTGCGCACGCTGTCGAGGTTTTTTTCGCTGCGCGCGTTTTCCAAAAGCCTTGCGAACGAGGCGTTGGAGCTCACCGCATGCATGAGCTTGATGTTGTGCTCCACCGCTGTGAGCCGAAGCGCCTTTACGGCCTCCTCGTCGCTCAAAAGCGAGGCGTCGAGCGAAGCGGGCTTTAAAAGCGTATCGTCAAACGGGTCGGCGCTCACACCCAAAGAAGCAAGATAATCTTCAAAATCGCGGAGCTTGTGATACACGCGCTCGTAGCGCGCGCGCTTTTCGTCGTCCATGTTGTAAAGCTTCGAGAATATTTTGTCGCGCGCTTCGGCAAGCGACAAAATGCGCATTTCCTCCCGGCCTTCCGGCGTTGTTTCACCGCGCACGCGAAAGTCGGAATAAATCAAAAGAAGCGATTCGATGGGAAGGTTTTCAAATTCGAGATCCCATGTGGAATGGTTGGCGGCGATGTGTGCGATGGCGGGCATATTGCGCTCGCGAAGCCATTGGTCGGTAAAATAGTAGTGCAGGTACGGTATGCGCTTCGCGTCGCTGCCCTTGCAGCCGAATTTGCCGATGTCGTGGCAGGCGGCGGCCGCGCTCACGAGCGCGATGTCTGCGCTTGCCCCCGCCTCATTCGCCTTTCGCGCCATATGCACGGCGATATGATGTACACCCGCCGCATGGGAAAGCGGGCGAAACGGGAGCAGCTCGTTGCCGATGCGCATCAGCTCATAATAAAAGCTTTCCTCGCACTTGAACTTGTAGTTTATGTATTCCTCCCGCACGCGGCTTAAGTTCAGCTCCTCGTCGGCCACATACTCCAAATCGGTAAGCGCGTCATAGGGGCGGAGCGTACGCTCGAACGCAACAAATGCGCGAAGCGCTGTAAGGTAAAAGCGCACGGCTTTTTCCGTCCCCGCGTCGCGGGGCACAAGCGAGTCCGACGGAAACAGAGCGTCGGAAAGCGCCTCGTAAATATAGCAAAGCCAGCCGTTTTCGGGCTCAAAAGAGAGCTTGTCCATCACGGGGCGGCAAAGGGAAAGCGTATCGCGGCAGAGCGTTTCCTTTTTGGGCTCCGCTTTAAATACCGCTTCGCGAAAGCCCGTTTCCGAAAGAAGCGACCTAAGCGCCCTCTCGCTAAGCGCCGCACGCGGCGCGAACGAGGCGGAAAGCGCCGTATGCAGGGTCTTGTAAAAGGCCGCGAGCGTTTCCTTTTTCACAGCTGCACCCCCGTCAAATGATCTCTTTCTCCATTATATACCACCGCGCGCCGGCAGAAAACAAAAATACATCCGGCAAAAAACCCCGCTCGCCGGATCATCCGTGAACGGGGTTCTTTTACGGTCGTATGCTTTTTTGCTCTCCACCCTGCGGGTCACAGGCCGTATGCCCGCCCATGTGTTTCTTTGCTTCGCGTTGAGCTCTTTTTTTCTCCGCTTGCTTAGTTTCTCGCGCGGGACAAACCTCTCCATATGCGTTTCCTCCCTGTTTTATATTCCCCTAAACTACGAGAGATTAGCATATCATGTTTGTGCGCATCCTTCAAGAAAGGCATATTCCGAAATTATTTTTATTTTCGTGCCTTTCCTTGTTGACAAATCGGGAAACGGTGCGTATACTTATATCACAGTAATCCTATATGAATTGAGGTATATTTGTGATGAAGATCTATGAAAGCCTTACGGATATGATCGGCAATACGCCGCTTCTAGCGCTGAACAACTATGGCAAAAAAGAAAACCTGAACGCGCGCATCGCGGCGAAGCTCGAATATTTCAATCCCGCAGGCAGCGTGAAGGACCGCATCGCGCTCGCGATGATCGACGACGCGGAAAAGAGCGGCAAGCTCAAGGCGGGCGGGCTTATCATCGAGCCCACCTCGGGCAACACGGGCGTCGGGCTTGCGAGCGTGGCGGCGGCGCGCGGCTACCGCGTGATCCTCACCATGCCGGAGACGATGAGTGTGGAGCGCAGAAAGCTTTTGGCCGCCTACGGCGCCGAGCTTGTGCTGACGGACGGCGCGAAGGGCATGAAGGGTGCCATCGAGAAGGCAAAGGAGCTTTTGAGCGAGAACCCGGGCAGCTTTATGCCGGCCCAGTTCGATAACCCTGCCAACCCCGCCATCCACAAAAAGACAACCGGCCCCGAGATATGGCGCGATACCGACGGCAAGGTCGACATTCTGGTTTCGGGCATCGGCACCGGCGGCACCATCACCGGTACGGGCGAATATTTGAAGGCGCAAAACCCCAAAGTGAAGGTCGTGGGCGTAGAGCCCGCCGCCTCCCCTGTGCTCACCGAGGGCAGGAGCGGCCCGCATAAAATACAGGGCATCGGCGCGGGCTTCGTGCCTAGCGTATTGAACACTGGCGTTTACGACGAGGTGATCGCCGTACAAAACGAAGACGCATTTCTGGAGGGGCGTAAGCTTGCCCATACGGAAGGGCTCTTGGTCGGCATTTCCTCGGGCGCGGCCCTTTATGCGGCCGCCGAGCTCGCCAGGCGTCCCGAAAACGCGGGCAAACTGATCGTGGTGATCCTGCCCGACACCGGGGAAAGGTATTTGTCTACGGCGCTGTTTGAAGAGTAACCTCCTCTCACCTATACCGTCTATCGTCGGACCGGGGCCCGCGGCGGGATGCGCTGCGGGCCCCGGTCCGGTTCTTTCTTTCCTTTCCCTATTCCGATATAATAAAAGTCAAATCGAAGATGAATTTGGAGGGCGGTTTCCATGCGGCTGATGATCACGGATATAAAAGAGCCGGCGGCAGAACAAACGGCCGAACTGAGGGTGATAACGGATGACGGGACCATACGTCCATGCATCGGCTGCTTCGGCTGCTGGGTAAAGACGCCGGGGCGATGCGTGATCAAGGACGGATACGAAACCACGGGAGAGCTTCTTGGCAAATGCAGCGAGTTGATCCTTGTCAGTCGATGCACATACGGCGGTTTCAGCCCTTTTGTGAAAAACGTACTCGACAGGTCCATTTCCTATATCTCGCCCCATTTTGTGATGCGGAACGGGGAAATGCACCATAAGCGAAGGTACTTGAACCGGATAGATCTATCCGCGTATTTCTATGGCGAAAATATTACGGAAGCCGAAAAGGAAACGGCCCAAAGCTTACTTATGGCAAACGCATTGAACTTTGACGCCCAAGTGGATAAAATTTTGTTTTTCGGCACGGCGGAAGAAGCAAGGGGGGCGTTGAAATGAACATCGCGCTGATCAATGCAAGTCCCAAAAAAGCGGAAAGCGCAAGCGAAGCCCTTCTGCATGACTTAAAGGCCCTGCTAAACGACGGAAATACCCTAATGGATTTTACCTTCAATAAGCCGTCCGTTACGGAGGAGGAAATAAAAGGTCTCAGGGGTTGCCGGGCATGGATTTTTTCCTTTCCGCTTTATGTGGACGGCATCCCCTCGCATCTGATTTCCTGCCTTCGCCAATTGGAACAAGCCCGCATCGGGAGCGAGGATACGCATGTGTACGGCATCGTCAATTCGGGCTTTTACGAGGGCAGACAAAACCGAAACGCACTGGCAATTTTAAAAAACTGGTGCGGCAAAGCGGGGTTTGTATGGGGTATGGGCGCAGGTCTCGGCGGGGGCGGCGCGTTGGCGTTTATGAAAGCCGTGCCGCTCGGAAAAGGCCCCAAAAGCACATTGGAAAGCGCCTATTTGAAGCTTGCGGACGCGGTAAACGCGCATGCGTCCGCGGACGACATCTACACCTCGGTCGCTTTTCCGAGGGCCCTGTATAAAATTGCAGCCGAAATGGGATGGAGTCAGCTAATCAAAGCAAACGGGGGCAAAAAGCGGGATCTGGACAGAAGGCTGTAAGTTCATGTAAGCTTAATGCAATACAAGCGTATGAGGGGTTCGGATTTCGATCCGAACCCCTCATACGCTTGATTATAATTTTTTCTTCATGCTCAGCGATATTCTCTTCTTCTTTAAATCCACCCCAAGCACACGCACCTTCACGATATCCCCGGGCTTGACCACATCCGAGGGATTGCGCACGTAGGAATCGGAAAGCTCGGAAATGTGCACAAGCCCGTCCTGATGCACGCCGATATCCACGAACGCGCCAAAATCAGCCACGTTCCTGACGGTGCCGTTGAGCTCCATACCGACGGCGAGGTCCTCCAGCTCCATCACGTCGCTTCGTAAAACCGGCGTGGGCAGCTCGTCGCGCGGGTCGCGGCCAGGCTTTTGTAGCTCCGCGATGATGTCGTTCAACGTCAGTACGCCCACGTTCAGGCTCTTCGCCACCTCCGCCCCGCCCATCTCCTTCACGCGCGCCTTGAGATCGGTCAACCGCCCGAGGCGCACGTCCTCCTCTGTATAACCGCACAGCTTTAAAAGATTTTTCGCCGCCTCGCAGGATTCCGGGTGCACGCCGGTGTTATCGAGTATCTCGCGGCTTTCGGGCACGCGCAAAAAGCCCGCGCACTGCACATAGGTGCGTTCGCCGAGCTTTGCTACTTTCAAAACCTCTTTGCGCGCCCTGAACGCGCCGTTTTGCTCGCGGTACGTCACGATATTTTGCGCCACGCTCGCGCCGATGCCTGAAACGCGGCTCAATAGAGGCGCGGAGGCAGTGTTGAGGTCCACGCCCACCGCGTTCACGCAGGATTCCACCACGCCGACCAGCGCGCCGTCAAGTCTCGCTTGCGGCATGTCGTGCTGGTACTGCCCCACGCCTATGCTTTTGGGGTCTATCTTCACAAGCTCCGCAAGCGGGTCCTGCAAACGCCGCGCGATGGAAACGGCGCTTCTTAAAGAAACGTCGAAATCCGGAAATTCCTTCGCGCCGAGCTTGGACGCCGAGTAGACCGACGCGCCCGCCTCATTCACGATCACATACCCTATGCCCTGCATGCCCGATATGACCTCCGCCACGAATTTTTCCGACTCACGCGAGGCCGTGCCATTGCCGATGGCGATCACGGTAATGCGATGCTTTTTGATGAGAGACTTCAATACCTGCTCCGCTTCCGCGATCCTCAGGTGCGGCGGCGTGGGGTAAATCACGCCCGTTTCGAGCACCTTGCCGGTACCGTCCACCACGGCGAGCTTGCAGCCCGTCCGAAACGCGGGATCGAAGCCGAGCACCACTTTGTTTTTGATGGGCGCCTGCATGAGAAGCGGCTGCAGGTTTTTCGAAAACGTTTTGATCGCCTGTTCGTTTGCGGCCTCAGTGAGGTCGTTTCGAAGCTCCCGCGAAAGCGAAGGGAACAAAAGCCTGTCGTATCCGTCCTCCATGGCAAGCTCCACCTCACGCGCGCAGGGGGATTCTCCCTTTAAAAGCGCCGAGCGGAGCATGTAGAGCGCGTCGCCGCGCGGTATATCGAGCTCCACCTTCAAAAAGCCCTCTTTCTCGCCGCGGTTAATTGCGAGCACGCGGTGCGCCTGTATACGCTTTAAGGGCTCCTCGTAGTTATAGTAGAGCATGTACACGCTTTCCTGCGCCTTGACGGAGGACGAGCGGAGCACGCCGCTCTCCTGCGCAAGTGTACGAAGACGGGCGCGGATATGCGCGTCGTCGGAAAAGTTTTCGGCCAAGATATCGCGCGCGCCGCCCAACGCGTCCTCTGCGGACGCTACGCCTTTTTCGGCGTCCACGAATGGGAGCGCAAGCTCTTCCGGGCTTTTGCCCTGCCGCTCCTGCAAAAATATCGCATCCGCAAGCGGCTCCAAGCCCTTTTCGCGCGCGATCATGGCGCGGGTGCGGCGCTTGGGCTTATACGGGCGGTAGATATCCTCCACCTCGGCAAGCGTTTTCGCGGCGTCGATCTGCAAACTGAGCTCGTCCGTCAGCTTTTCCTGCGCGGCAATGGAAGATTTGACCTCGTCGCGCCGCGTCTGCAAATTGTTGAGGTATTCGAGGCGGTCGGCAAGCTCCCTCAAAAGCTGGTCGTCCATAGCGCCCGTCATCTCCTTGCGATAGCGGGCGATGAAGGGGATCGTGTTGCCGTCGCCTATAAGCTTGATCACGTTTTCCACATGAAGAAGGTTTTGTTTGAACTCGCGGGAAAGTATCTGCGGTACGGTTTCCATGTCGTTTCTCCTTAAAGCAAGAGGAATTGGGTCCTTGCCTTTCATTAATTACGATTACGGCTTTTCTATGATCACGAGCGGCACGAGCATTTCCTCGTCGGTAAGCCCCGCGTGCATGGAAGCGAATTGCGGAAAAAGCTCGTTTTGACGAAAAGCATAGTCTGCCGTGGCCGCGGCGAGGTACTCGCCCAAAAAACCTTCAAAGCGCGGATGCGGCGTGCCGGGGCCGAAAAGCTGCCGCTTGATGGCTTCCTCCTTAGTGAAGAGCAAGAACTTATCCCCGAAATGCGCCTTGAACGCGGCGGGAAACGCCTCCACGCACGCCGGTTTCACAAAAAACGCGGCCGCGCGCGACTCGATAGCGACGGGGCGATAGAGCATGTCGAGGATATCCGGATAGTCGGTAAGCGTAAAATAGCTTACGTCCAAATGCCCGTGGTCGGCGGTCAAAAACACCGCCGAATCGGTGAGCTTTTCGCAAAAGCTTTTTACGCGCGCGTCGATATCGCGTACGATCGCGCTCACCTGCCCGCTTTTACAGCCCGTCTCGTGCATAAGGTGATCCGGCTCGGGCCAATAGGTCATGAGTACCTTTTTGCCGTCTTTCACGCAATATTTTTCAAGTACGGCAAACATTTCATCCAGCGTTTCCACGCGGCAGTCGCCGAACGGGGATATCTCATGCGCCTCAAAGCCGGCCTTTACAGCCTGCTCAAATGCGTTTTCAAACGGCATATGGCGGGTGGCAAGATGATATTCAGCCGCCTGTTTTTCGTCGGGCTCGCCGGTGAGCGTATTGGGAAAAATATCTGCGAGAGCATTTACTTCTTCAAAATACAGGCTCCATCCAAGCCAGCCATGCTCCGCGGGGGAAAGCCCGCTGTAGAGCGCAGTCATGGCAGCGGTGGTGGTGGACGGGAACACGGAGGAAATTTCCGCGGCGACATGCCGCCTTAAAAAGCTTTCGGGCGGCAAATGGTGCTTTAGCGCGTCCGCGCCGAGGCCGTCGAACACCATAAACACCGCGTTTTTATATCCCTTATCCAATACCGCATCGCAAAGCGCCAGGCTTTTGTGGCGGGCGTTGAGCCCCAAATGCTTTTGGAGCGAGCAGACGACGTTCAAAATGCCGTTTTCATAGTCCGGATAACGCATGGAACCCTCCCTTGCTTTCATTCTATTATAGCATGGCAAAAAGCATGGTGAAAGGAACCTTTTTTTATGCACGGCTCGTCCGAAATTGTCCGAAACGCCTATATATAATATAAGTTGCGAAAGCGGCGCGACAACGAGGGCGGAACGTATTATAATGGGAACATCAAAAAAGCATCTTTCGTGTCTTTTCGGTTAAAAATGCACAACGAGGTATGAATATGCGGGTACTGGTCATCAACCCGGGCGCGACCTCCACCAAGGTATCGGTGTTCGACGATGAGACCGAGGTCTATAAAGAAAATATCGTTCACAGCGCGGAAAGCCTGATGGGGTTTTCTTCCGTTGCCGGGCAAGCCCCTTACCGCAGGACGTTCATCGAGGCGGCCTTAAAGGAAAGCGGCTATTCCATGCGGGATTTCGACGCGGTATGCGGGCGCGGCGGGCTTTTACGGCACATCCCCTCCGGCACCTACCGCGTGACGGATAAGGTCATAGCGGACGTCAAAAACCCGCCTTACGGACAGCATGCCTCCAACTTGGGTTCGCTCCTTGCCAAGGAGCTTGCCGACGAGGCGGGCCTTCCCGCGTTTTTCGTTGACCCCGTTTCCGTGGACGAAATGACGGACGTCGCCCGTGTTTCGGGCTTCAACGGTATGGAGCGGCAGAGCTTTTTCCACGCGCTCAACCAAAAAAGCACGGCGCGGCGCGCGGCTGAGTTGCTTCATAAGGCATATGAGGACGTGAACCTCGTGGTCGTCCATATGGGCGGCGGCGTTTCCGTGGCGGCGCACGAGCGCGGCCGCGTCACGGATGTTTATAACGTGCGCGACGAGGGAAGCTTTTGTATGGACCGCGGCGGCAGTCTCCCCGTGACCGCGCTCATCGACTACTGCTTTTCAGGAAAATCGAAGGCAGAGGTCAAATCCGCGCTCGAAAGCCGTTCGGGCGTATATTCCTACCTCGGCACGCGCGACTTTAAAGAGGTGATCGCGCGCATGGACGCGGGCGACCATCAGGCAAAGCTTGTATTCGACGCCATGATATACCAGACCGCCAAGGACATTGGGGCTATGGCGGCGGTTTTGAAAATGGACGTGGACGCCATCGTTTTAACGGGCGGTATCGCCCACAGCGAACGCGTTTGCGATTCGATCGAGACATATGTGCAAAAGATCGCACCCGTTATGCGGCTCCCGGGCGAGGAGGAAATGCGAAGCCTCGCCATGGGCGCGCTCCAGGCGCTCAAGGGCGGGCCTGTAGGCGAATATTGATAAGGTGAAGGGAGTCGATAAAGAATGCTCCATTCCATGGAGGCCATTTTGGAGGCCGCCAAGACGGGAAAAGCCGCTTCCGTAAGCGTGGCGGCGGCGCACGACGCAAATGTCTTGAGCGCTGTCATTGCCGCGCGGAAAGAGGGGATCGCAAACTCGCTCCTCGTCGGCGACGAAGAGCGCATCCGCGCGCTTTTGCATGAGCAAAACGAGGACGCGTCCCTTTACGCGATCGTGCACGCCGAAACGGACCAGGCTTGCGCAGCACTTGCGGTGAAGGCCGTGCGCGACGGCCGCGCGGGATTTTTGATGAAGGGCGGCCTCAACACCTCGGAGTTTTTGCGCGCCGTTGTCAACAAAGAAACGGGGCTAGGTACGGGCAGGCTTTTGAGCCACGTGATGCTCTATGAGATACCCGCCTATTTTAAGCTTCTGGCTGTGACGGACGGGGGCATGAACCCGAGCCCCAATTTGGAAAATAAAGCCGACATCCTCGAAAACGCGGCGGCGCTTTTTTGTTCGCTCGGTTATAAGCGCATCTATGCCGCCTGCCTTTGCGGCTCGGAGGTCGTAAGCGAAAAGATACCATCTACGGTGGACGCGCAAAGTCTTTCCGGCATGGCCGCGCGCTGGGCGTCGTACAATATGACGGTCTACGGCCCCGTAGGATTCGACCTTGCGATAAGCAGGGAATCTTCAGCGCATAAGGACTTTCATAAAGAGGGCGCCGGGGAGGCGGATATTCTCCTTTGCCCCAACTACGAAACAGGAAACGCCGTAGGAAAAGCGCTCACCTATTTTGCAAACGCAAAGTCCGCGGGCGTCGTGATGGGCGCAAGCGTTCCCATCATACTCGCCTCGCGGTCGGATACCGCGGGAACGAAGCTATGCTCCATGGCTTTGGGCAAGGCGGCCGCGGCGAAAACGGGAGGCAAGCTATGAAACAGCTTTTGACGGGCAACGAGGCCGCGGCGCGCGGCGCATACGAAGGCGGCGCAAAAGTATGCTCGGCCTATCCGGGCACGCCCAGCACCGAAATTTTCGAGAACCTGCCGCAATATAAAGATGCGCTCTACTGCGAATGGGCGCCCAACGAAAAGGTGGCCGTGGAAGTCGCCTACGGCGCGTCCATCGCGGGTGCGCGGAGTTTGAGCGCCATGAAACACGTGGGCGTGAACGTGGCGGCCGATCCCATCTTTACCGCCACCTACAACGGCGTGGGCGCGGGCTTCGTGATCGTTTCGGGCGACGACCCCGACATGCACTCCTCCCAGAACGAGCAGGATAACCGCTATTACGCCAAATTTGCGAAGATGGCGCTCATCGAGCCGTCCGACAGCCAGGAATGCAAGGATTTCATGATCGAGGCGTTCAGGGTGTCGGAAGAGTTCGACATACCCGTGCTGTTCCGCATGACCACGCGCGTGTGCCACTCAAAAAGCGTCGTGACGCTCGGCGAGCGCACAGAGGCCCCTTACAAAGAATACAAGCGCGACGCGGCGAAGTTTTTATGCACGCCCGCGAACGCCAAGCGTCACCGCCCCATGCTTGAGGAAAAGCTCAAGAGGCTTGAAGCGTACGCTAACACGAGCCCCCTGAACAAATCGGAGCTTCGCGGCTCCAAAGTGGGCGTCGTGAGCGCGTCCATCGCCTACCAATACGCAAAAGAAGTCTTCCCCGAGGACACCTCGTTTTTAAAGCTCGGCTTCACATACCCCTTGCCCATGGAGCTTATCCGCGATTTCGCCTCGAAGGTGGAAACACTCTATGTGGTGGAGGAGCTTGAACCCTTCATGGAAGAACAGATGAAGGCCGCCGGAATCCAATGCATCGGCAAGGAAGCCGTGCCGGGCATGTACGAGCTGAATCCCGAGATACTAAAAAAGGCGGTTTTCGGTACGGAGCCGGAAACGAATTGCGTTTCAGTCGCACCCGTTTTGCGTCCGCCGGTGCTTTGTGCGGGCTGTCCGCACAGGGGCTTTTTCTATACGCTCGGCAAGGGGAAGCATAACGTGATCACGGGCGACATCGGCTGCTATACCCTGGGCGGCTCGGCCCCGTTGAACGCCATAGACACGGTCGTGTGCATGGGCGGCGGTTTCTCCGTGGGCATGGGCATGTCAAAAGCGTTCGAGGCATATGGCGTGCCAAACAAGAAAGTGTTCGGCGTTGTGGGGGATTCCACATTCTTCCACAGCGGCATGACGGGAGCCGCGGAGATCATCTACAACAAGGGGAACATGATCCCCTGCATTTTGGACAACTCCATCACCGCCATGACGGGGCATCAGGATAACCCCGGCACGGGCGAAACGCTCATGGGCGAAAGCACGCCTTTGATCCGGCCGGAAAACGTTTTGAAGGCCATGGGCTATGAGAATGTGTTCATCGCGGACCCGCAGGATCTAACCGCCATGCAAGCCGCCGTGGACGGCGCTTTAAAAAGCGAAGCGCCCGCGGCCATCATCGCGCGGCGTCCCTGCGTGCTCATCAAAAAGATCAAGCATAACTTCGGCAAATGCGCGGTGGACCGCGAAAAGTGCAGAAGCTGTAAAATGTGCCTGAAGGTGGGCTGCCCCGCGGTGTGCTTCAAGGAGGGCAAGTCCTCCATCGACGAAACGCTTTGCGTGGGTTGCACGGTATGCTTGCAGGTGTGCCCGTTCAAGGCCATCGAAAAAACGGAATAGGGGGCGGCGGCGATGCGTGAAACGAAAAGCATACTCTTGGTGGGCGTCGGCGGGCAGGGCATATTGCTCGTGAGCCGCGTGTTGACAAAAGGTTTGTTGCAAGCGGGCTATGACGTGAAGATGAGCGAGGTGCACGGCATGGCGCAGCGCGGGGGAAGCGTTTCCACGCAGGTGCGCTTCGGCGAAAAGGTCTATTCGCCCATCATCGGGCGCGGGGGCGCGGATGCGCTGATCGCCTTTGAAAAGATGGAGGCTCTGCGCTACGCACAATATCTAAAGCCCTCCGGCACGGTGCTTATGAACGATTACGAGATCGCGCCCATGCCGGTCGCCTCGGGTGCCGCGGTTTACCCCGAAGGCGTCATAGAGGCCGTTCAAACGGCGTTCACGACGTATACGGTAAACGCGGCCGAGATCGCCATATCCTTGGGCAACGCCAAATGCATGAACGTGGTGCTGCTCGGGGCAATGGTAAAGGCGTTTTCGCTTCCCGATGTGGATTGGGAGGCGCTCGTCAAAGCGGAGCTTCCTTTAAAGCTCCATGAGCTCAACCTCGCCGCATTCAGGGCGGGGCTTGACGCGCTTTGAGATATTAGGATTTATTTTTTGGAGGGTCAATCTATGTTGAACCAAGGGATGCTGCAAATGGGAAGAAAGCGCTCGCCCATCCGTGAGCTCTTCGAACACAGCCGCGCGCGCGCCAAACTGGTGGGCGATGAGAACGTATACGATTTCAGCCTCGGCAACCCCAGCATCCCCGCGCCAAAAGAAGTGGAGGACGCCATCTTCACGACGCTTCAAGGCGGCGACAGCCTGAAGGTACACGGCTATACGAGCGCCAACGGCTCGGAAAGCGCGCGCGCCATGATCGCGGCGTCCTTAAGCCGCCGCTTTCACACAAATGTGACCGCGGACAACCTTTATCTCACCTGCGGCGCGTCGTCGGCGCTGAGCGCGGTCTTTCGCGCCATCACGCTTGATGACGATACGGAGTTTGTCGTCATCGCTCCGTTCTTCCCAGAATACCGTTTCTACATAGGCTCCGCAAAGCTCGCTGTTGCGCGGGCGGACACGGAGCATTTCCAGATCGACTTAAACGCGCTCGAAAGCGTGATCAGCAAAAACACACAGGCCGTTATCGTCAACTCGCCCAACAACCCTACGGGCGTCATCTATACCGAGGAGACACTGAAGAGCCTTTCCGAGCTTTTAAAGCGCAAATCGAAGGAGTTCCGGCATACCATCTACATCGTGTCCGACGAACCGTACCGCGAGCTCGTGTACGACGGCGCGGTAACGCCCTACATACCGCATTTTTACGAAAACACCATCGTGTGCTACTCCTACAGTAAAACTCTCTCCATACCGGGCGAGCGCATCGGCTACGTGCTCGTACCGAATGAAATGGAGAATTTCCATGACGTATACGACGCCGTAGCGGGCGGCGCAAGGTCTCTTGGCTATGTATGCGCGCCCGCACTCATGCAGCAGCTGGCGGCGCTGTGCACGGATGTGAAGCCCGATATCGAGGCGTACAGGCGCAACCGCGACGCGCTCTATAACGGCCTTGTCGGCATGGGTTACGAGTGCGTGAAGCCTTCGGGCGCGTTTTACCTGTTCGTCAAGGCGCCCGGCGGCGACGCGGCGGTATTCTCGCAAGCCGCCAAGAAAAAGGACCTCTTCGTGGTGTCCGGCGCGGAATTCGGATGCCCCGCGCACATGCGCGTGAGCTACTGCGTCGCTCCCGAGGTCATCAAAAAAGCTCTTCCGTTGTTTGAAGAGCTGATGAAAGAGTTTTCTGAAAGCTGAAGTTTCGGTCGTTTTTCGGCTATTCTTCCCCGTTTCTCTCCGCGATCTCGTTCTTTCTGGGTTTTTTCCACTTGATCGAAAAATACCCCGCGAGGCTCATCACGAGCGCGCCCGCGGCGTCCACGATCATATCCTCCATGGTGTCCGCTAGCGCCGCGCGGCCGGACAGGATGCCGCCGCTCTCGGTCATGTATTTTTGCATGTTGAGTTTCAATAGCGCATCCACGGTGTATTCGTATATTTCCCAGATCGCCCCGCAGGCGAGCGCAAAGCAAAACGCAAACAGGGCCAGAAACCCTGGGCTCAGGTGCACGGGTATGCTTTTTTCCTCGTTCATCATGCTCGCGACGGAAAAGCCGAGCGCCCCAAGCATCACGCCGCTGAACGTATGGAGATAGGTGTCCCAGTTGGGGACGCGGAAGTAAAAGTCCCACACTTCGCCCAAGTACACCGCGCAGTAGAGGAAAATGTAATAGAGCACATACATGTAATTGGGGATATTTAAGGAAAACCGCTTCGCGATGAACGACGGTACGAACATGATCACGATCCCCAGCGCGCACTGCACGAGGCTCAGCATATAGTCCGCTTTCACATGCTGTTCCGCCTCCGTCGTGTACACCGGCACCTGCGCGAGCCGCAAGGCCATATGAATTACCGAGATCAGCAGCGATAAGAACAGAATGACCCCGAGGATCATCTTCCATGTGGGTTTTTTAAAGGAGAAACGCTTCTTTTTTGTTTCCATGCATCCAGTATAACCTGTTTTCGCGCCGCGGGGTATCCCCTGCGGCGCATTTTTTACAGCGGTGCGATATGCATCCTGATTGGGCTTAGAAGAAAAGAGCCGGCGCTTATAAAGAAGATAAGATATGCTCCACGTAAATATCCACGATGTCGATGTCCGTATATTGATACAGCATCCTCGAGCCCACCACGTCTTCAATCTCGTTGAACACCGCTTCGCCGTTGTGGAACACAAAATCGATGCCGGCAAGGCTGAATTTTACGCGCGACAATATGCGCTCCGCCATTTCCGTTTCCCTTTGGTTCAACGTATACGGCACGGCGCTGCCGCCGAGCCCGAAGTTGCTCCGAAAATCCGTCTCGGAGCTTCGGAGCATGGCGCATACGATTTTGTTCCCCACCACGTACACGCGAAGGTCCTTCCCCGTATCGGATGCGAGGCGCTGCACCACCGCGCCCTCTTTGGGAAACGCCTTGAGCGCTTCCCGAAGCTCCGCCGCGTCATGCGCAAGCTTTACCTCGTGCCCGCCGAAACCGCGCGCGCTCTTCACCACCACGGGGTACGGGAAGGGAATAGCGGCCGTTTCGCGCGTTAAAAACCATGTGTCCATCATGGGAAGACCGAGCTTGGCCGCAAACTGGAAGGTGCGGCGCTTATCGTTGCTTAGCTCCGAGACTTCGCTTGCATTGAACGTCTTTACCCCCATCTGCTCCAGCTGGCGTGAAAGGATGCTTTCTCGGAGGCGCATCACCGCAAAATCGGGCAACACAACAGGATTTCCGTCATAAAAAAGGAACGGCTCGTTTTCCTTTACGCCAAAGGAAAGCCGCTCCAAAAGGTAAACGTCAAGCTCCGCTCCGCGCTTTTTGCAGGCCTTAAAATAAAGCTCGATATAATGCCTGTTGCGCTCCGCCTCGAAGCCCTCGTAAAACATTGCACCTCTCACGCTACGCTAACCCCTCACGACGCATGATATGCTCGATGATATGCTCCGCCGCGTCCACGCCCGTGCATTGGAAGATGCCCCGAAACTGCGCATTGGAGTTGACCTCGCACACGAGAGGGCCTTTTTTTGCATGCAAAAGGTCCACGCCGCAAAAATCGAGCTTTAGCTCCTTTGCCGCTTTGAGCGCAAGCGCTTCCTCCCCCGGCGTCAAAGTATAAGGCTCCGCCTTCCCGCCGATCGAAAGGTTGGCACGAAAGTCCCTGTCGTTTTTCCTTTGCATGGCGGCGACGACCTTATCGCCCACCACGATGGCGCGCACATCCTCTCCCGCGCTTTCCAAGATAAGTTCCTGCAGCAGAACGGGCTTGTCGCCGGTCTTTTTGAGGATCGCTTTTACCTCGCCCGCGTTTTTCGCCAAATACACCTGTTTGCCGTAGGAACCGAAAACCTCCTTCACAACCATTGGGTAGGGAAAAAGCTTTTCCGCCTCGCGCAAAAACAAAAAATCGCCGTAGCCCGCGTTCGGGTAGGTAAAAGGCGCTATAACGGTTTTCGGCATGGGGATATGCGCCTTATGAAGCGCGATATGGGTGAGCGCCTTATCGTCGCAGACCGCGATGGCGCGGGCACTGTTGTAAAGCCGCACGCCCGAAGCCTCAAGCGCAAGGGCGAGGCGTACGTCCTTATCCCAAAAGATGGCGAAATCCGGCAGAGCGCCGTTCAAAAGACGCCCGTTCGCGGCGTCGAGCACAAGCTCCGCATTGGTTTTTAAAGCAAGCGCAACGCCGCGCCGCCGCGCCGCCAAACCAAGCCTCTCATAAGCGTCCGAAAAGCCGGGGGTCGAGATAAAGGCGTTAACGACCAAAATTCCTTCTTTTTTTATCATAGTTACAAGCATATCACGACAAGTTTTTCGTTTCAACATTCCGTTCTTTAAAAAAGCTTCGGTTTTCGCGCCGTTATGCTATAATAACCGCAAGCGGTTATTATACTGTTGATTTATATGCGCGTGCGATTTTCGCCTGCACGCAAGGCCGCAGGCATTGGCCCGTAAGGGCTCCGGCTTCGCCGGACGTGCACATGCGCGATTATACCATAGCCGCAAGCGGTTATGGTATAATAAACGGGAACACTTCTTAAAGAAAAGGGGATACGCATTTGGAAAAGCCACGTAACGAGATCGCCTATACGCTCCTCGACAAGCCCCCCATCCGTGCGGTGGGCTTTAAGCGCGAAATACGCGGCAAGGTGCAGGAGCGGCAAGCGCTCGCGGCCGCGTTCTGGAAAGAGCTAAATGACGACGGCCGCCTCCTTAAACTTGAAAGCTTCGCGGGCGGTTCCCCCATCTTGGGCGTAAGCGCAAATTTTTCAAAAGACGGCTACGATCTTTCCGTCTGCACCGAAACGGACGCGGAGCCATCTGAGGGCATGGAGGTCATCGAGATCGAAGGCGGGCTTTACGCTTCATTTCAATGCGAAAGCGCCACGCCCGAGGCCGTTAAACGGCGCTGGACGGAAATTTACGAAAAGTGGTTCTTCCGCTCCGGTTACGGCCATCGCGGCACGGCGGAAATGGAGGTTTACGAAAAGCTCGGCGAAAACGAAGCATGCGAGCTCCTCGCGCCGGTGAAAAAGCTCGAGCAAAAGACTCCGCCGCGCCCGAGCGACCGCGCGCGCGACGTTTTTATCATGGTGGTGTGCGCGCTTCTCTTTATGTTCGTAGGTTCCGCCTTCAACGGCGCGTCCTCGGTGCCGCTTATCTTCGGCGTTGTGGGTCTTTTTGCGGGCGTGGCCGTCAACCGGTATTTGAAGAAGCGCGCTGAGGAAAAGAAAAAAGGCAAAGACGGAAGCGAGCAGCCCCCCAGAGAACCGGAGGAATAACCACGCTCATATACGTTAAGACGATCGGCCATACACGGCAAGAATAAACATACGCACATACGGGCCGCCTATCCCCCTTGGAGGGGAATGGGCGGCCCGTATGTGCGTATATCTTACGTCCTTCTTCTGTACAGTATGGCAAACGCCACCCCGCCGGCAAGGATTGCGGCCGAACCGCCGAGGAGCCAAACCGTTGTGCTTCCCGCGCCGTTTTCCTGTCCGTTCCTGCTCGTAAAATCAAACTGCGCCGCGTCGGGGAAAGATGTTTGGCCGCCGCCCGTCTGCGCGCTGCCCGGCTGCGTAAAGCCGCCCTGCGTATCGTCTGCGCCCTGTGCGGCGTCAGGCGGCGTAAGTTCCCCCTGTTGTCCGTCTGATGTGCTCTGCTCACCATCACCATCCTCCGCGCTCTGCGAGGCGTCCGGCAGCGTAAAGCTGCCTTGCTCACTATCCGCATTGCGGTCGCGCCCGCCGCCTCCCATGCCCGACATGGCGCCCATGTCGGAAACCGAAACGCCGCTTGCGTCCACGAGGTTTGTAGTGTCCGCCATCTGACCGTCGCTCGTCGCGGGGATCGTCCCCTCGAGCTGGCCGCGTATACTCTCTGCGCGGAGCAGGCAGAATTCCCCGAGCGCTTCCGCTCCTTTTTGGAACTCGTCGTAGGTATAAAACGCCGTCGCGTCTTCCTGTACGTATGGGCCTATGAGCGTTACGATACGCTCCGCCAATTCTTCAAAATGGCCGCTCTCAAAATAGCCGCTGATGAACTCGTCAAAATATTCATGGTACTTTGCAAGATAATCTTCATCCGCGAGGAGTGCCGAAAGCATGGGCCTATCTTCGAGCGCCGCGCCCGAGGTCGGCGTATCGATGGGGTAGTTGACAAGGTTCGTCGCGCTGTCCACGCCCGACGTGCCGGCGCCGCCCATGTTGAACGAGCCGAACGCGAGGTTATAGTCCCACGGGATCATGCTTAGCTGCCCGTTTTCCTCGTAGAGATAGTAATTGTGCATGAGGCTGCCGGTATAGCTGTCGAAATTGAGCGAGAAGTTATGCACCACAAAGTACTTGAGCACCTCCTCCACGTCCACGACCGCATCGAGGCTTTCGCCCGCGTTGAGCTCTTTGAGCGATTCTATGAGCCTGCGCTTATCGGCGTCCGTCACGTCGTCGAAAATCGCGCCGCCGAAGATATGCGAGTAGCTTGTAAACGCATCGTCGGTATAGACGAGCGCCACGTCGTCGGAACCGGTTCGTCCGCCGATTTGAAATCCGCCGGTATTGCCGCGATTGAAATCGGCGCCCGGGGTGCGCGTTTCCGTATCACCGCCCGCGGCGCCGCTATCTTCGCCGCCGTCTGCGGAGGCGTCCGGCTGCGCCGCGTCGCCGTTTGCCGTAGCGCCGCTCGTGCCGTCCGGCGGTGTGAAGTCCAGCCCGTTTGGCATCCGGCCGGCGGCCGGCATAGCGATGTCGCTGCCGTTTACGGCGTTATCATTGTCGCTTTGCTCACCGTCCGCGCCCATGCTCATATTGTCGGGCTTATAGAGTTCGCCGTCGTAGTCGCGGCCGTAATTCCTCTGAGCAAACGCTTCCTCCACGCCTTCCACCGCAAGGTAGAGGCCCCACGGCTCGCCGTTCACCGTCACGAGCACGAAACTCGCGAGCGGGGTGTCCACGCCCATAAAATCCATCATGTCGTAGACGAGGAAGTCCTTAAGGTAGGTCTTGTCGAAAATGAGGTTATTGAGCGAGAGCTTGTCGAGCCCGTAGTAGCTAAGCCCGTTTTGGTAGTGGTCAAACTCCACCTTAAAGCTGTAACGCTCGCCGCCTAGGTTTTTCACGTTTGAAAGCGAGGTATTGCCCTTGGTGCGGATAGCGGCGCTTTGAAAGCTCTCCCCGTCGATCGTTATGTCGCACAAAAGATATTCCTTGCTGCTCGCGTTTTCGATCAAAGCGTTCCAGTCGTTTTCTCCCACGCCGATATCGAGGATATGCACGATGCTGTCGTCAAAGAGCTTATCCGCGTACTTCAGCCCGCTTTCCGCCGCCTCGATTTTAAAAAGCGGCGTATAGGAAAACAACACCGTAAACACCATCGCCGCAACGATGACCGCGATGCATATGAAGTTGATGAAACGATGCTTTACCATGGATATCCCTTACCTTCAATTCATGTAATCGCCATTATAGCTGACAAGCACGGCGCTCGTGATCCCCGGGAGCTCGGAAAGCCCGTTCACAAAGGCGGTATCCTTTTCCTTCAGACGCACCTCCACGGTGAGCTCCACGCCGTTTTTCGAAACCGATTTGGTCTTGACGGCGCTCTTTTTCACATGCTCCGCGATAAATTTCTGTGCGGCGTCTTCGGCCTCGGAGCTTTCGCAGCTCACGACCGCAATATAGGGCGTATCGTTCGACTTACGGTTCACAAACAGCAGTAAGATCACGCCGATAAGCACGCTCCCGAACACCGCCAGCGGTATAAGGCCCGCTGCGAGCACAATGCCCGCCGCGATGGACCAAAACAGGAACGCTATATCGAGCGGGTCCTTGATGGCCGTGCGGAAGCGCACGATGGAGAGCGCGCCGACCATGCCGAGCGAGAGCACAACGTTGCTCGTGACGGCCAAGATGACGAGCGTGCCGATCATCGTGAGGGCGATGAGGGTAATGCCAAAGCTTTCGGAATACATCACGCCTTTGTACGTCTTTTTGTACACAAAAAAGATAAACAATCCGATTGCGAGCGCCAGCACGAGCGCGATGACCATATCGAGAGGCGATACGGCGTCCACGTTTTCGAGGAAGCTGGAATTGAAGATGTCGTTGAACGTCATGGTTTCACTCCTTCGTTTGTAATAAGATCAGCCGAACATGCGGCTCGCGGCATACTTGGAAAATGCGGACGCGCGCCTAGAACCGATCTGCAGCGCGTCAAGGATCACGTCGGGAAGGAATTCGTCAAACTTCACCTCGAGAAGATACGGCGTATCCCCCGCATGTACGGTGGGAAGCTCCGCGTCAAAAAACGAGCGGCTGTAAAGCCCCGTACGGATATCGCTGTCGATGGTAACGCGCACATTGCCCGGCGCATACACATACGGCTCGCGGAGGTAATCGACGATCACGCGCGGCCTAAGCTGCTGTGTTTTAAGCTTTGCGTAAAGCTCCTGCTGCAGTTGGTCACCGTCCAGCAAAAAGGCGCAGTTGCCGTCGAGTATGCATTGCACCTCGTCTTTATGGAGGCGTGTTTGCCTTTTCAGGCAAAGCCCGCTCGTTTTGCTCTTTTTCTCCAGAAATACAAGCGAAGAGTTGCCGTTATAGCAGCGCAGACGGAACTTTTCGCGTCCGTCCACGCCGTCGATCTTCTCCCGCAGCGCCTTATCGAAAAAGTTATCGAAATAAAGGCTTCGTACTTTATACATCCCATCCGCCCATACGTGCTCGTCGAGGTTTGCGACGGCCTTTAGCCTCTGTTTCAGGATGATGCGGTCGCCTTCGTTGATGGCAAGTTTCAGTTCGTGCCTAAGCTTCATGCTGCCTCCCGTAAAAACTTTATTAAAGAAAAACGCTGCCCGATTCGCATCGGACAGCATTATGGTATCTCCGAATTGTGGCAAACGTTTGGCCACTCTCGCTCAAGTTCATGTCAAATTAAATTTATGTAAAATCGGAAATTCCGGCGGTCGCGGTCCCGGAAGCCCGGCAAACGGATGTGCAAAACCCCGCAGAGCCCCAATCAAGCAGTCCGCGATCCCTTGCTTAATTTAGAATACGGGTTTCTTCGGTATGACCTGGCAATCCCAATCCTTCAGCATCCCCTCGAAGCCTTCCGCGAGATGGATGACCTCCGTCGTCAGGCGGTCAAGCTCCTTTTTATCGAGCGCGGCGATCCTGTGGAGCGCCACCCCGTAGGGCTTTTCAAGCTCCGAAACGAATTCCTGTTCCCCCACGGCAAAGCCGAGCTTGAGCGCCGAATCACAAAAGTATTTGACGATGGGCTCGGACGGAAAGAACAGGTGGAAGCGCACGCGTCGCGGCGCATCGACGTTGTCGCCATGCTTTTTCAAAAGGGTGATATGGCGGCGGTTCTGTTCGGTCTGGAGCTTGGCCGCGTCCGGGTACAAAAGCCTGAAGTACGTTTGCCACTCGGGCTCCGCCTGTATGCCCGCGCGGCAGTAAAGGATGCGCTCTCTTCCTGCGATTTTCTCGAGCGATTCAAGGCTCTCTTCCTCCGAAGCGTAAAAGTAAAACTGCTTGGCGTCCGACGTGCGTATATATCCCGCGTATAGCGGCGCTATAGCCTTCAGGCATTTTTTTAAAACGCTCTCCGCCCTTTTCTCCATGCCGGCGTCAAAGGCCTTGCCCGGCGTTTTAGCGGCGCAGCTCATGTACATTAAGGCGCTGTGGTTTGGATCCGGCGCATAGTCGTATAGCATTAGATCGGCACAAAACAGCGCGTCGTCGCCGTCGATCTGCCAATCGTAGGTGAAAAACTCCGCCTCCTGCCGTCTCATAGCGTCCTCCTTATTTGTGTCAAAAAAGTGACCTGCGTCACTTTTTTGAGGTTGCACACTTTACCTAAAATGCTTTGCATTTCTACCCTACGGGCACTACTGATGTCGCCTATGGCGACAATTAAATTGCGGGCGGTAAAGCGTGAAAGGTACGAAAGCCTGCGGCTTTCATCCGTTTCGACACGCAAGGCCTCAGGCCTTGGCCCACGCGAGGCCATAGGCCTCGGCCCAAAGGGCTCAGGCTCCGCCGGACGCGTACATGCCGCCGAAGCCGGATGAAAGTCAAAGGGTGCGCCCCTTGACTTTCCCTTGGCTTTTTTGGCGGTCTGTACAAGCATTTTTTTATTTTAACTTTCCAAAACCGCCTTGATGCGGCGCACGCCGGCGCTCGAGGCTTCTTCCTTTTTGATGATGAATTTGCCGAGCTCGCCCGTGCGGCTCGCGTGCGGCCCGCCGCAGATCTCCTTGCTGAAGCCGGGCACGGAATATACCTTTACGCGCTCGCCGTATTTATCGCCAAATAGGCCTATCGCGCCGGAGGCCTTGGCCTCGTCCACGGTCATTTCCTCGCAGACCACCGGCACGTCCGCCTGTATGGCAACGTTCACAAGGCGCTCCACTTCTTTTACTTCCTCGTCGGTCATCTTGCGCTCGAAGCTGAAATCGAAGCGCAGGCGCTCGGCGGTAATGTTGGAGCCGCGCTGCGCAACGCCCGTGCCCAGCACCTTGCGAAGCGCCGATTGTAAAAGGTGCGTCGCGGTATGGAGCCTTGCGGTCTGCACGCCGGTATCGGCAAGACCGCCCTTGAAGCGCTGCTCCGCGCCCGCCTGCGACTTGAGCTGATGCTCCTCAAATGCCTTATGGAAGCCCTTCACGTCCACGGTGAGACCGTTTTCCTGCGCCATTTCCTCCGTGAACTCGATGGGAAAGCCGAAGGTATCGTACAGGCGGAAGGCGCTCGGCCCGTCGATGCGCCCGTCCGTAAAGCGCATCTTTTCGCGCTCGAATTCCCGCATGCCGTTTTTGAGCGTGCGCTGGAAGCGGACTTCCTCGCGGGAAAGCTCGTCGAGTATTTTCTGTTTGTTGTCGGCAAGCTCCGTATAGAAGCCGCCGTACTGCGCAATGACAGCCTCGGCGACGCCGCTGAGGCTGTTTTCGGGCATACCTAACTGCATCGCGTAACGGATGGCGCGGCGGATGAGGCGCCTTAAGATATAGCCCTGATCGAGGTTAGAGGGCGTAATGCCGCGCGGGTCGCCCAGCATGAAGGTCGCGCAGCGGATATGGTCGGCAACGATGCGGAACGCCTTTATTGTCTCAGGGCTGCCCTTGTAGTTTTTGCCGCTTAAACGGGATATCGCCGCGATGATGCCCGTGAACGCGTCGGTATCGTATAAGCTTTCCACGCCCTGCAAGGTGGCGATGGTGCGGTCTAAGCCCATGCCCGTATCCACGTTTTTCTGTGCGAGCGGAACGAATTTTCCCTCGCCCACCTTGTTGTATTCCATAAACACGTTGTTCCAGATCTCGAGATACTTGCCGCACGAGCAGGAAGGATCGCAATGCTCCGAGCATTTTTCCTTGCCCGTATCGTAGAAGATCTCGGTATCGGGGCCGCAGGGGCCGGTCATGCCGGCGGGACCCCACCAGTTGTAGCGCTTTTCGAGATAGAAGATATGGCTTTCCTCCACGCCGTGCTCCATCCAGCAGTCGTGCGCGATAGTATCGCGCGGCGCGTCGGCGTCGCCTGTAAAGCAGGTAAAATAAAGCTTGTCCTTGGGGATGCCGAGGTATTTCTCATCGGTCAAAAACTCCCACGAAAAAGCGATGCTCTCTTTTTTAAAATAGTCGCCGAGCGACCAGTTGCCAAGCATCTCGAAAAAGGTGCAATGGGAAGCATCGCCTACCTCGTCGATATCGCCGGTGCGCACGCATTTTTGCACGTCCGCAAGGCGCTTGCCCGCAGGATGCGCAGCCCCCATAAGGTACGGAACGAGCGGATGCATGCCGGCGGTGGTGAAAAGCACCGTCGGGTCGTTTTCGGGGATGAGCGACGCGGAAGGGATGACGGCATGCCCCTTGCTCTTAAAGAAGGCAAGATACATTTCGCGAAGCTCGGCGGACGTTAAATTTCTCATATGCAATGACCCTCTGCATGCCCTAAATGGGCTGTTTTTCATTTGCTGATCGGCTTTTCATTATACGCCGATTCTTGTTTACTTGTCAATGTAAGGGGGCTTGGGCTATAATCATGTACATGAGAATAAGACGGCCGCCGCGCGTGAGAATCAAGCCCCCCGCGCGGCACAAGCACATCACGCTCGTGGGCGACGAGGGCAGGCTCTGGCGCACGGTATTGATCGGCGCAGGCGTTCTCGCGCTCATCATCGTGCTTATCGTCGTATCGCAGCCCGAGCCGCAGCTGATGTCGAGCCTGGAGATCCAAAGCGTGGAGGATCGCGGTATTTTGCGCGTAGGCGTCCGCGAGGGCATCCCAAAGCTCAGCGACAACGGCGAGGGCCTTGAAATAGCGCTCGCAAAGCTGCTTGCCGGGCGCATGCTTCCCCATCTGTCCGGCGAAAACGCCGTCAAGCTCGTGACCGTGACGAGCGCCACCGCAGGCGCTCGCCTCGACGACGCATCCATCGACGCGGCGCTCGCGCTTTTGGAGAAGGACGCCTCACCCAAATACCTGTATTCCGATGCCTATTATCAGGAACCCGCGCGCTTTTTGCTGCCCGACGGCAAGGCGTCTGACCCCGTCTACAACGTCACCGTGGGCTGCATACAAGCCTCGCCGTGGATGAGCTCCTCCTCCGGCGACAAGCTGCTCTCCGCCGGCCAGAAGCTCCTTGCGGCGTATATTGCGGCGCATCCGAGCGACGGCATTGTGGTAAAAACATTCGCCTCCTACGACGACCTTCTTACGGCGCTCCAAAACGGCATAGTCGGCGCTGCCGTGATGACGGATCTTTACATACAAAAGTACAGCGAAAGCTATTCGTTTTCCGTTTCCCCGACGGAGCTCGGGAACGTGGAGTACGCCATGGCCGCCTCCACCGACTCTCCCGCTTTCATAGAGCTTTTCAACCTCATGCTCAGCGAAATGAAGGAAGATGGCAGCCTCGCGGCGCTGTACAGGGAATACGGGCTAAGTTAACGCATTTCGCTCATTCCGCTTTAAATTCCTCCGTCGACGGCATGCCCTGCCAAACAAGTCCGTCGGAACGGTAGTACATTCTTTTTACCGTTCCGTCCGTCATCGTATAGTCGATGACAAAAACCTGCTCCAGTTCCATTACCATCGGATAATTGTCGTAAGGCAGCACATCGCCTGTTTTCGGCCTGTCCTTGAAATCGCCATACGCATCTTCCAGGCGCCAGAATTCCCGGCGCGCAAAATCTCTGAAACCGGTCAGATCCTGTTCCCCAAAATACGACGCTTCATATTTTTTCCCGCCGACTGTGATCATATCGACTCTCAAGGGTTCCGTAGCTTTCGTCAGCAAAGCAAGGTCTCCCGAAACGACGGCGTCGCCGTAACGCTGCTTCAGCCGGTTTCCCATACAAGGAACGGAGTCGGTGTAATAATCCATGGCGTCCAGCCCCGTGTGCGCACCGCCGTAAATTCCCATAACGTTTTCACCGCCTAAACCGTCAAACTCGCGGATAAAGTTCTCCGCCATCTTGTTTTCGCGGTACACATTGTCGTCATGCTCGTAAAAATATTTCCCCTGCTCGATTGCTTCCTCCACCAGCAGATATTGTTGGGAGTCTTTCAAATGATTGTCCTCGAGATATCTTAAAAATCGCTCTCCGGTCGTATTGTACTGGTGCCCCACATCCGTACCGTGGAAAATCGTTTCAGGGCATTCGCTTTTTATTTTTTGATAAAAGGCTTTGCTGTAAATGTTTTGCCCTGCGGTACCGGCCCAATCACTATATAACGCGTCGAATATATCGTCGCTGTCCGACTGCATCCAAATGTTTAAAAACTCCGCGGTATAGTACGGAAGTTCAACAAACAGGTGCCGCATATTCTCATTGCGGTAGTATTCGCTCCACAGCTCGAATTCTTTCTCCAATATTTTCTCCACGCCGTGCTGCTCTCCATATAGATAGATCAGCCCCGAGGATGGCGATGAGGATGCAGTTACATCACCCTGCACGGGGCTATTCAAAACAGGACTGCTTGAAGCGGGGTTACTCGAAATAGAGCCGTTTAAACAGGCAACCGACGTCATCAGCAGGATGCATGCGACGGCAAGCGCAGAGAATTTTGCGTGTTTCATAGGTCCGCCTCCTTCCGATGATGAGGAGTATATCATATTTCCCAAGGTAAAAAAAGGTACTGCCCCCTGTTATGATTTATACACAAAAAGCCCGAACCACTTTTATAAAAGCAGAACGGACTTCTTGCAATGGGAACCGGCGGCTACCTATTTTTCCATGCCGTCACCAGCACAGTATCTTTGGCGTAGAAGGGCTTAACGACTGTGTTCGGAATGGGAACAGGTGGGACCCCTTCGCTTAACCACCGGAATGGCGAGGTGTGTTGTTTTCCCGTGC
>JAEXEN010000028.1 GCA_023400985.1 Bacillota bacterium | reverse complement strand
GGCAATGGTCATAATGTTGTCGTAGCTTGCAAAGGCAGGCCGCATCACCGTAAAGAACCCGAACAAAACAAATAGCGTAATAACAATGATCAGTTTTTGGGTCGCCGTTTTGCTGTGTAACGCTTGCTTCATGCTTGTATTTCCTCCCAACCTATCCTCAATGGCGTTTGGTCGCATATTTCATGATTGTCGTTTGATTGATTTCCTCGTTTACAACCTCGCCGGTCACCCGGCCCTCGCACATCACCAGCACCCGGTTGCTGACGCGCATGATTTCAGGCAGCTCGGAAGAAATCATGACAATCGCTTTCCCCTCCGCAGCCAGATCATTGAGCAGTTTATAGATTTCGTTTTTCGCGCCAATGTCGATGCCCCGCGTCGGTTCGTCAAAAATTAAAATATCGCAGTTCCTTGTCAGCCACTTGGCCAGCACCACCTTTTGCTGGTTGCCGCCGGATAAATGCTTCACCCGTTTTTTGACGCCGGGCGTTTTGATATTCAGGGCTTTCCTCATTTTTTCCGCGTTCTGCGTGGTCTTTTTAAAATTCAGGAAGAATCCGGCCTTTGTAAACTCCTTCATTGTGGCCAGCGCCGTATTGGTTTCCACATCCAGCTCCAATAGCAGGCCGTACCGCTTGCGGTCCTCCGAAAGATAAGCGATGCCGTACCTGACGGCGTCGGAAGGGGTTTTGATGTCCACCTTCCGGCCTTTGATAAAGACTTCTCCGCTATCGAGCCGGTCCGCGCCGAAGATGGCCCGCATGGTCTCCGTCCTTCCGGCGCCGACCAGGCCCGCAACGCCCAGGATTTCGCCCTCGCGCACCTGGAAGCTCACACCCCGGACCATCTTTCCGCGGTTGAGATGTTTGACTTCCAATGCGATGGCGGCATCCGGCTTTATGTGGTTTTCCGGCTTGCTGACAAAGATCTCGCGGCCCACCATCATGCTGATGATCTGATCCGTTGTTGTGGCGTTGGTGTCCACCGTATCGATATAGGTGCCGTCCCGCATGACCGTCACCCGGTCGGAAATCTGCTGGAGCTCCTCGAGCCGGTGGGAAATGTGGATAACTCCTTTTCCCTCCCCGCGCAGCATCCGGATGACCGTAAAGAGGTCCTGTATCTCGTTTTCTGTCAGCGCCGCGGTCGGTTCGTCCATAATAAGCACTTCGGAGTTGTAAGAAAGCGCCTTGGCGATTTCAACCATCTGCTGTTTTGCAACCGTCAGGTCCTCCACCCGCACGTCGGGCGCAATGTTTACGTTCAGCCGCCGGAAAAGCGCCTCCGCTTTGCGGTTGGCATCCCGGTCATTCAAAAACAGCCGGACCTTGTGCCTGCTTTCGCGCCCGATGAAAATGTTTTGGGCTGCGGTGAGATGATTCATCAGATTGAGTTCCTGATGGATCATGATGATTCCTTTTTTCTGCGCCGCCCGCACATTTGCAATATCCGTACGTTCTCCGTGGACATAGAGCTCACCTTCATCCATACGGTAGACGCCGGTGAGTATTTTCATCAGGGTTGATTTTCCCGCGCCGTTTTCGCCTACAAGCGCGTGCACCTCTCCCGCATTAATGCGAAAGCAGACGCGGTCAAGCGCCTTTACCCCCGGAAAGGACTTGGAGATGTGTTCCATTCGAATGAGTTCTTCTGCCAATGTTGTTCACCCCTCAAAGTGATTTGATCATCATAACGTTACCGCAAACTGGAAATAAATTAGAGGAATTTTCCAAGTGCCGTTTTGATTGCTCAAATTACAAATTGTTGAAATTACATAAAATAGTTAGTGAATACAGATAAATTTTGATAGATTGCCTCGGTTGGCAGTTGAAGAGGCACTTGCTTCCCGGATATGACTTGATTATAGTGTTGTAATAACGATTTGACAAGTGGTATTTTAAAAAAAGAGCAGCAGAACAAACGACAAAGGCATCTATAAAACGGACAAGCTTTTGAAATGTCTAGCTTTGTGGGCAGTGGTTCTGCTGAAAGTCCAGCAGGAAACGGCGGGGTAGCGGAAGGAGGGCATAAAAATATTATGCAAACCTCTTGTAAAATCGTTATGATAAAGTTATAATGGGTCCATCTTAAAGGTTCCAGAAATTCACTCAGATTTTTCGCGTCTGTTTTGCCGCATATCGCAGGAGGGTTTTTGATCCGGGATGAGAACCCTCAGCTGAAATATAAGCAAAACACCATTCAATCCTGGCTTTACGGATAAAAAACATGTTTCGGCATAAAGCAACTTATTCATTTTGAACAATTAGTATATCGACGGTTTTCGGCTTTTTCAATGAGGGCAAAGATTGCGAAATTGTAATAACGTTATTACAAAATCTTCAATCCGAATACCTACGCGCCATGCGTATGTAGCATAAAAGCAAAGGAGAATGAACATGAAAAAACTTTTGTCGCTCCTCCTCGTTGTTTTGATGGCGTCCAGCCTGATTGGCTGCGCCGCGCCCAACGAAGCTACAGCAAAGCCGAATGCGGCGCCAACTGCAGTTCCGGCCGCAGCGCCCGATGCGTCGCCTGATGCAGCGCCTGCCGCCAAGCCGCTCAAGGTAGGCGTGAGTATTATGGAGTTGTCCGCGTATACCTGGTACCTGGGTGTAATCGACGGCTGCAAGAAGTGGGCGGCCGATCATCCCGATGTACAGATCGAGTTCCAGTTTGAAGATTCCCGTTCGGATGTTGCCACCATGCTCAACAACATAGACAACATGATCACTGCCGGATCGGAGGCCATCATTCTTTTCCCGGCCGATGCTTCCTCTGCGATCCCCAGCATCAAGCAGTATGTTGCAAAGGGCATTCCCTTTGTCATTGGCGACTATAAGCAGGAAGTTGCAAACGACAGCGATGTGGTCTGGGAGACGTTTGTCGGCCACGACATGAAGGCGCTTGGCCAGGTTTCGGGCAAGGTTGCCGTTGATTACCTCAAGACCCTCGGCAAGGAAGATCCGGTTTGCCTGTTTATTACCCGACCCACCTCCGGCCAGGTTTCACAGGACCGCTTTGACGGTTTCAAGGAAACTGTGCTTGCGGCCTTCCCAAAGGCCAAGATTATTGAAGAAGGCGATGTTGGCGCGGGCAGCGCAGATTCGGCGCAGAGCCTTGTTGAAAACATCCTCCAGAGAGAACCGGTCATTGATGTGGTATCCGGCCATAACGACGCAGAAGTGCGCGGCGCGTACAATGCGGCAGTTGCTGCCAACCGCAGTGAAATCAAGTTCATCGGCATCGCCGGCGCCATCGAAGTGCTGACCTATATCGCCGAAGGCAACCAGGCCTGGATCGGTGAAGTGCTGCAGGACCCCGTCGTGCTTGGCTATCAGGCGACCGATGCGATTTACAGGGCCAAAATTCTTGGCGAAAAGCTGCCTGCAGACTATGAATTGCCCGCTCCAGAGGCGATCACGCCCGCCAATATCGGCGATTACAATTGGAAGACCTGGTCCTGGCTGTAAGCTTCAGGCGACTACAGACTTTGACAGAATGATGCGGTGGGCGGGACACATGTCCCGTCCACCGGACAAACGGAGGTTCGCAACATGATCACGTTATTGCCTGAACCAAAATTTCTGCAGGAACGGGAAGGCACTTCCGCATCGTTCCGTTCGTTATGCCTTTCGTTTGAGGATCGGGAGAACGCCGGGGAACTCCTTTTTATCGCAAGCATGCGATTTTGGAATTATAAAGACATTCCGGTCTGCGGCTGCGGCGCTTGCAGGGAAGGGTATCCCGTTTCTGTGGTGCGCGGGCTGAATGCCCAAACCGAACAGGAAGACTTGTTTCGGGCGCAGGGATATCAACTGGTTATCACACAGCAGCAGGCAACCTTGCACTATGAGAACAACGCCGGTTATATCAACGGTATCACCAGCTTAAAGGGACTTCTGATCAAGGACGGTACGGCCTACCGG
>JAEXEN010000024.1 GCA_023400985.1 Bacillota bacterium | reverse complement strand
CGGGGTATACGGTGCCGTCCTTGTCGCTTTCAACACCCACATCCTCGAAGGGGATGTTCATCTCTTTGAGCACGCCTTCAAGCGTATGTTTCATTTCCACCGCCGCGTTGTCGCAGCCGATCACGATACGTTTTGCCATAGTAATTTCCCCCCTTGGCTGTTAGCGGGATCGCCGCGGTTTAATGGTCCAAGACAAACTTGATACCGTAAAAATCACACATATATGCAAGCTCCTTCGTAAAATCGCCATAGACGATTGCATAGTGATGCCCTGTCGCATTTCTTAAAAACGCGTCGGGGTCGTTGAGCTTTATGCCGCAGCCAGGCCAGCGTGTGCCGCCTGCAAAGCTGTTGTTTGGGTTTTCCTCGTCGTTGTTCACGCGGAGCGCGGTTTTTGCCGCGGCCGCATGGAAGCGCAGGGTATCGTCGTTTCCGCCCAGACGCAGCAGCGTAACGGCGCGGTCGCCTTCAAAATCGAACTCGATGCAAGCTCCGCCCGAATCGCCGTTGAGGTAAGGCTTGGCCACCGCTTCATCGGGTACCAGCGGAGGAATGGGCCACAGACGGTATCCCTTGCTGTTTGCCATGGAGACCGGTCCCGAGCCGCAATTGAAAAAATTGATGATATTATCCTTTTCGTTGAGCCTCGAAATGTCTGCAAACATGACCGGCGTATGCGACAGCTTCTTTAAAATATACATAGAGATACCGGCAGGAATATCCCCTTCGCAGGCCGCGATCGTGGCTTCCTCCTCATTGAGAAGAGCGGTGGCCAAACACGCGCCGTAGCTATACCCGTAGCATTTGTTCACAAGCTCGGGCATACACTTGGTTGCAAACATATCGACGTCATACAGCCTCTGAAATCGTTTATAGGCAAGGTATAGCCGCATTTGTGACAGGATCGCATCGGGCTCGATCCTTTCCCCGTTTTCCAAATTCCAGTTAACCGCTTTGCTGTTTGCAATGAACGCATCCGCGAGGCGCGTTGCTTCCCCTTCGTCGATATTTGCAAGCTCCTTGAATACCTGCACATGGTCGTACTGCGGGAAATCAATACCGAAGGTCTTTTTCCAGTTAAACTCGTTCACCTGCGTTTGATACATCATCATGCACTTGCCGCCGATCAGCGCGATATTCCTGCCTGCAATATCGTTTTTGGCCCAAGCCGCGCACAGTGCCTTTTTGATATCCGCAGTGCGCTCCGCGTCGTCGATCTTGCCGTACATATACACAAACGGGAGCTTCATTTCCTCCATCACATAACGAAGCTGTACGGAAACGCCCAAAGAGCCGTTGGCGATCTCATCGCAAAGTCCATAAAGAACGCAAGGCTTGTTGTTAAGCGACTGCACGGCCGTGGTTACAAGCGAGGTATACATCCACGAGCCGATCACAAACAGGAACATGTCGCAGTTTGCCTTTTCCATTTCGGCGCATGTTTGCATCACCTTATCCATATCGAACAGCGGTTCATCGGGTATCATAATTTCGATATCGGCATCCTTGCCGAAACCGGCTTTCGCCACGTCGATGTACTTCCAAATATTCCCTTGATATTGATTCGTTTTTGCGATGGGAAGGATACCCATCTTCGGCTTTTCGTTGTGATTGAACTTACTCATAAACAGCCTTCTTTCAGAGCTTGATCTTATTGAATTCCTTGAGCGAGCTATATAGATGCGTATATTTTTGAAACGCGGCTTCATAGGATTCTGTTTGCGAGGCGTTCGGCAAATAGACTTTCTCTATGCCGATACAGGCTCTTACGGCCGCCTCCGCGCTTGCGTAAACGCCCTGGCTTTGCATCGCCAAAATCGCCGCGCCCAGACATGCGGCGTCTTTCTCTTTCAAGGTCGAGACGGCACGGTTGAGGATGTTTGCTTTTAGCTGCATCCAATAGGAGGAGTTGGACGCACCCCCAACCACGCGCATCTCCTTGAAATGAAAGCCCCAGTTCTCGTAATAAAGCATGTTGATTTTGAATTCATAAGTCAGAGAATCCATAATAGCCTTGACGATATCGTGCCGCGTGCTGTCGATCGTCAACCCCACGATCGCTCCCTTCGAATCGAGGTCGTTCCACGGCGGTCCGCTGCCGATGAAATGCGGCAGCACCATCACGCTGCTCGGCCTGTCCGCAACATGCTCGGTCATCACGTCGTAAACGTTCATGCCGCGCTTCTGCGCTTCCAGCACCTCGGGAAGCGAGAAGTTGTTTTTGAACCATTTCAGGAGCAGTCCGCCGACCTGGCAGGATGACATCAAAAAGTAATTTCCCGGTATCGTATAGGTGTAGCAGGAAACGCCCGCGTGAAAAGCCTGTTCACCCGTCACCTTGTGTTTTGACATTACGCCGATGCCTTCTATCGTTCCGTGCGAATCCATACCGATGCTCTCGTCGATCAAACCGGCTCCAAGCGCGGCGCAGGTCTGGTCCTGCCCGCCCGCCACCAGCTCGACCTTATCCGTAAGACCCAGCTCGTACGCGACCCGTCTGCTCATGCGCCCTACGACCTGACCCGGGCGGGCGGCCTTGCAGAACATTCCGGTATCCATTCCCGCCGCATGGATGAGTTTATCGGACCATTGCTTCCTTTCGATATCGAACGCCATCGTACGGCCGGCCTGCGGAAAATCGATATAGCCCTCCTCCGCGCCCAGCTCCTTCATGATGTATTCTGTAAAGGTCACATACTTATAGGCTTTTTCCGCCAGTTCGGGTTCATTCTTTCGCATCCACATAATGGTGGGCAGAGACGCCATCGGGTGGGGCACGAAACCCGTGATATCATAAATTTCCTCCGCCGGTACAGCGGCGGAAAGCTCACGCGTCTCCGCATCAGCTCTGTAATCCATCCCCAAAATGGCATCCCGCATCGGACGGTAGGATTTATCCACGGGCATGATCTCCTCACCGAGTACGGAGGTACTCAGGGCGACGATCTCCTCGGCCTTTACGTTTTTTTCCTTTGCCTGTAAAACCGCTTCTTTTATGACCTGCTTTACCGAATCAAGCACCAAAAAAGGGTCTTGCTCCGCCCATACCGGCCTTCGGCAAATGATATCGAACTCTTTGTAGCATTTGCCGAACGATTTCCCGCGCTCGTCGAAAATTGCAGCCTTGCATCCTGTCGTCCCGACATCCAAGCCAATAAAGTACATACGCTCACTCCGCTGCAGTTTATTTTTTTGAAGGATGCAACACCTTCTGTACGCCCGCGATTTCTTCGGCGGTCATCTCATATACTCCGCCCAATATTCTGGTGATTAGGACCGCAGCCCCGACGGCCTCCAGACATTCAAGCTTATAGCATGCGTCCATAACGTCTACTGACGACAGGCATAACGCACCGTGGCCTTTTAAGACAAGCGCCCTGACATCCGGATTTTTGACGATGGCCTTGTGCACAACGGCGGGCACTTGCTCGGTGGTAGGTACGGAAAAATCCGTCACTTCGATGCCGCCGATATCGAGCATCGCTTCGGGCATGCAAAAGCCCTCGAACGTATAATTGGACATCGCAATACCGGTAGTGATATACGGGTGGCTGTGCACGATCGCCCTGATTTCGGGCATGGAGCGGTAAACCTCAAGATGCATACGGATATCGAGCGCCGGTTTAAGCCCTTCAAGAAGGTTTCCCTGCATATCGACAAGGCTGATCTGCTCGGGGCCGATCTCGGACTTGCAAAAGCCAGACGCTGTGATAAGGATACGGTCCTCGTCGATGCGTACGCTGTAATTGCCGCCTTTCCCGATGAGAAGGCCTTTTTCCGCCAGCCGTTTGCCAACTGCCAGCATGTCGTTTTTTGTCTGCCTGATTGCCTGTTGATAGATGAAGTCGCTGCACATCATGTTTTTCTCCTAAAATTTATGTATTATCACGAATCGCTTGAAAGAGCAAAGCTCCCACTACCGATCCGCCATCCAACGTACCGATGCTTTTTTCTCCGTAATATGCCGCGCGTCCCCAAACGGCGCGCATATCTTTCGTATGCTCGCTGCCCTTTTGCGCCGCCTCCGCCGCCGCCCGAAAAGCGATATCCGGCGTATCCGCATGCGCCTTGAGCGCCTCGATAGCCGGACAGAGCGCGTCCAGGATGGTCTTTTCGCCGGGTTTGGAGCCGGCCTTCGCCATCACATTCTCCACGCCGGCGTGCATAGCATCCGCAAGCTCCGCAAGGCTGCACTCGGCTTTCCCTTTTAAAGCCTTTGCCATGCCCTTGAAGGCGAACGCGAAGATGGTGCCAAGCGAGCTGGGCGCAGCTTCGTTAAAGGCATCGCCGCATTTGTTCAGCGCTTTTCCTATATCCGTTTCCTCGCTGCCGGTTAAATACGCCGTAACGGCATGGAACCCGTCGCTCATGGAAATGCCAAGATCGCCGTCACCGTTTTGCTGATCTAAAGAGACCAAATAGTCTTTGTTTTCGTCGATTCGGGCGGATATGGCGCAAAGCGCTTGTTTGATCGCGTTGATCGTCATTTCCCTTCTCCTATTTGTTGTCGTTGGTATAAAACGGCGTGCGCGCCGGTGCACGAAGCAGCTCTTTCAGTTCCGCATCCAGTTTGAACAGCGTAACGGAGAGGCCCGCCATTTCCATGGAGGTAGCAAATTCCCCGACATGCGGCATAAAAACTTTCACATGCATTTCATCCAAAATCGCTGCCACGCGGCGATAAACAATAAATTGCTCTTCGAGCGGCGTTGCACCAAGGCCATTGACCATTACGGACACCTCGTCGCCTTTTTTCAGCGGCATATCGGCAAGGAGCCTGTCCATCACCGTATCCGCTATCTGATCTGCCGTCATCATCTTCGCCACGTCGATGCCTTTTTCGCCGTGGATGCCCATCCCGATCTCGATCTCATCCTCCGCGATGGTAAATGTAGGCTTGCCGGCCTCCGGAACGATGCAAGGAGAAAGCGCAACGCCCATCGTGCGGATATGATTAAGCGCCTTTTGCGCTGCGGCGGCTACTTCGTCCAGACTTCGCATTTGATCTGCCGCGGCGCCCGCACACTTATAGGCGTAAACGAGCCCCGCTACGCCCCTGCGCTTTTGTTCGGCTCCTTTTGGACTTGAGGCGACGTCGTCACAGGCCAGCACTGTTTTGCAACGTATATCGTCGAATTCACAGTCCTCTATGGCCTGATTGAAATTCATCTTGTCACCACCGTAGTTCCCGTACAGACATAATACGCCCGCACCGCGGTCCACCGCCCGTATTGCATCCGCCATTTTTGTATAGGCGGGAGATGCAAACACGTTGCCGACAGCACACGCATCCACCATGCCGCCGCCGACATATCCTAAAAATGTAGGCAGGTGGCCCGAGCCCCCGGCGGTAACGATGCCCACCTTGCCCTCTTTTACGGGATAAGCGGAAACGAGTATCCTCTTATCACCGTTGAGCAGGCGGACCTTATCGCCATAGGCGGCAATGATGCCCTCCATCGTCTCGTCTACGAAGTTCGCGGCATCGTTCATGATCTTTCTCATCGTAAGCACCTCGAATCCTTATACTTTTCCTCCAAACGCTTCAAATCCGAAAAGAAGCTCTGGGTGGCAGGGTAGATTTTTTGATAGATGGAATACAAGTCATCATATACGGCCTTTTTGCCCGGATCGGGCACAAACATCGAATCGATCTCCACGTTTTTATAATCCGCCTCAAGTTTTGCGGAAGAACCGTCCCTATTCGAGGCAAGGACCGCCGCGCTCAGCGCGCCGCAAACGGCGTAATCGCGCACACGGCAGACCTGCACTTGAAAAACATCCGCAAAAATTTGGCACCACAGATCGCTGTTTGCGCCT
The DNA here is from genome assembly GCA_023400985.1 of Bacillota bacterium. Classification (GTDB taxonomy): domain Bacteria; phylum Bacillota; class Clostridia; order Christensenellales; family CAG-138; genus UBA7707. The sequence continues at coordinate 33,634 of JAEXEN010000024.1, read as the reverse complement.
CCGCCTGAAATATGGATGCGCTTTACGGGTCCGCCTACAGGCTTTAGCTGATCGTATACGTCGCGGATGCCAAACACCATGCCCTCCAGCAGCGCGCGGTATATATGCCCCCTCGTATGAACCGGGCTCAAGCCTATCATCACGCCTCGCGCGAAAGGATCGTCTACGGGGTTTCGCTGCCCCATCAGGGTGGGATAAAAGACAAGCCCGTCACTTCCCGGCGCGATCAAAGCCGCCTCACTCTGCATCAGGGTATAAACGCCCGAAGGGTTTTTCTGCATCTCCTCGCGGTAAAAACCGTTTTTAAACCACTCGACGGAGGCGCCCATGCTCATAAGCCCCACATAGGCTACCCACCGTTCCCGAACGGCGCTGCAATAAATTTGGAGCCGTGCTCCCTCGTTTTCGCTGCATGCATTTAGGGACGCAGAAATCAATCCGCCCGTGCCGAGGATGACGCTATACGTTCCGTCGCCCGCCGCACCGGTGCCGAGCGTTTGCAGAATGGCGTCGCCGCCGCCTGCAACGACTACCGTATCCCCGCCGGTGCCAAGATACGCCGCGACCTCCGGCAGCACCCTTCCCACAACCTGATCGGAGGCACGTACGGGCGGCAGCACGGACATCGGAAGCCCGATGAGCTTACAAAGCGCTTCGCTCCACGCATGGTTTTTTACATCGTAAACGCCGAACCCGCTGGCGTCGGATTCATCGGTCCCTGCAACGCCCGTCAGCACCGCACAAAGATAATCCTTGGGATTTACAACCGTTTTCACACGGCAAAACAGTTCCGGCTCGTTCTCCTGCATCCATAGTATTTTTCCGGCGGTGCAGGAAGGTACCATTTTGTTGTTGGTATAGGGAAGCAGGCCTGTTTTCCCGCCCACCTTTTCGTAAATCGCGCTGTTTTGCTCCTCGTTTCGAAAATCGACGCAGCTCATCACCGGACGGACGGGCTCAAGGTTTTCATCGAGCGCCACAAGGCCATGCATCTGGCCCGTAAACCCCAAGGCAATAACTTTATCGCCCTTATCGAGCCTCGCAACGAGTTCCCTGATACACCGAAGGCCCGCGTCCTTGAGCACCTGCGTAGACTGATCATACTTGCCGAGGCCTGAATAAACGAGCGAATTTTCATAGCGCACGCCGGATACCGCAAGCGCTCTTCGATCGCCGTCGATTGCGACCGCCTTGCAGCCCGATGTGCCGATGTCGATCCCAAGGTATATGCTTCTCATCCAATCATTCCGATCTTAATCGCCGCCCCCGCATTCGGCAGGACCCACGCGGGGGCGGCGACGTCATTTAAAACAGTTTCAATTCGTTGTGTGCGTACTCCATACTCTGCCTTACGCATTCTTCCTCATACGCGCAGGTTTGTACATGCTCCTCCATCCGGTTGATGTAAAGCTCCAAATAAATGTTTCCGTCAAACTTATTTTCCTTCAAAATTGCCAGCATCTTATGGAAATCCACATATCCCTGTCCGAGCGGGACACCGGTGATGATATCGCCACGGTCGTTGAGGACTACGACATAATCTTTAAAATGGACGGTCTTCGCGCAGGGTGCGAGCACGCGTAAAGCCTCCTCGGTAGGCGTTATAAAGCAGGTGGAATTGCAGGTATCCAGCGCACAGCCAAACAGAGGGTCGTTCACGCCCTCGATGATTTGCTTCACCTCATAGATATCGTTGAGCTTGCCGTTTTCAATGGCAATTTGTATTCCGTATTCATGTGCGAGCGGCATGAGGGATCTCATCGTATTGATCCCGTTTTGCACCTGCTTTTGGATACCCGCCTTATCGGTATTGCGGTCCATATCCCATCCCACCCGAAGCACCTTGGAACCAAGGAACCGGGACACCTCAAGCATGCGCTCAAAGTAGCTGGGGTCGGTACCGCGAGAGCCCGTTTCCACCGCAAGGCCTTCCTTTTCCAAACGTGCCTTAATAGCGGAAAGCTGTTCCTCGCCAAACGTATGCAAAGGAATATTGTTGCACAAGAGTACCGTTTTTACGCCGTAATGCACGCAGCGGTCTATGAGTTGATCAACCGTCATAGGATTCTCCGGCCTATAATAAGGGCGCCCCATCGCCCACCGGTAAGCAAATGAACCGATACCGAATGTCATAACCTGTTTCTCCTTCGTTTGAAAAAATTAGAAATTATACGCGAAAGCGTTTTTTCTCAAGGTAGCCGAGCAGTGTCATGGTAAATACGATCACGATACCATAAGAAAGCTGCTGTATCGGCAGGCCAAAGCCGAGGAATGTCATAGCGCTCATAAGAAGGATGATGAAGAGTATCCCAAACCCCGCTTGGAGCATGTTTCCGTAGCCGCCCTGCTGGCTGATGCCGCCTATGGTGACAGCCGCAACCATCGGCATCAAAAGGTTTGCTCCTACATCCGGGTTCACACCGCCGATGCACATAGGGATAAAAATTGCGGCGATACCCGCAAACAAACCCGAAATCAAATAAACCCAGATGTATATCTTTTTGACCGGAATGCCCGCGTGGCGCGCGCTGTCCGGATTGCTTCCCGTTAAAATAACCTGTCTTCCAAAGGTGGTTTTACTTAAAACGATTGCCATCAATGCGAACAGGATGATTGGAATGATCGCCGCATAAGGCACGATTGTTTCTCCGAAACGAATGCCCGTCAAAGTGGAAAGTTTCGCAAGCTCGCGCGGAGCGCCCGAAACGGTATACCCGTTGGTCAGAACAAAGCACAGACCTCTCGCAAGAAGCTGGCTGGCAAGCGTTATAATAAAAGGCGCAATATTGAAATTTGCGACCGCGATACCGTTAAGAAGCCCGAATGTACAGCCGATCGCACATGCCGTCAGCAATCCGAGGAAAATGATGAACCACGGGCTCATATCCGGTTGTCCCTCCGATAGTGCTGCCATGAGTTTTGTGGAAACGACCGCCGCAAAGCTTATCACATAGCCGATGCTCAGATCGATGCCGCTGTTCCCGGATAGGAAAACAAAAACAAGACCGATCGAACCGACGATGAAGTAGGAATACGAGGTGAACATCGAAATGATGTTGGCAGCTGAATAAAACCCCCTGTTGAGAAAATACATCACAATACATATGCCCAGCAGCATATATACGACCGGGTAGTCAAGAGAAACTTTTTTAAGGCCCGTCAAAACCGCAGCTCCTTTTTCTCCGGCTCCAAATTTCTTCCTGAATGGCTTCATAGCAAACTGACCCTTCCTCAAATTCTCTCGACACAAATGCTCTTTAAATGGCGGTACGGGCAGCGGGAACCGCCCGTACCGCTGTTTCAAGGGGATATTCGCGAAGCTTGCCTGCTCAAAGGCGCTTACGCGACGGCAATGGTTTAGCCAAGAAGATCGGCGTACTTGATCGTCCAGATCTCGTCGGCCTTTGCTTCCAGCTCATCGGGGCCAACGCCGAAAGTGGGCATATAGAATACATCGCTCTCAGGCGTACCGCCGTTGACGATGGTCATGGCGGCGTCGAAGATAGCCTGTCCTGCGGTATCGGCGGGGATTACGAATATCTTATCCGTGTAGCCGTCTTCCATATATTGAACTGCGGGAGGTTCTCCGGAGAGAGAGGTGTAATACACGTGGCCTTCTTCGCCGCGCTTGATCTTCAAGCCGGCTTCTTCAAGAGCCTGGTAGCACGAGCCGTCCATATGCGCGGACACGTTAGCCACGGCCCAGGGCTTATAAACCTGCAAAGCGTTTTGCATATTGGTCAAAGCCTTATCCACATCCCAGTCGGTCATGATTTCAACGACTTTGAGATTGGTATGGCCGGAGGCCGCGATCGTATCCTGGAAGCCCTCGCGGCGCGCGATGCCGTTGGGGTCCGCAAGGGAGCCGACCGTGAGGAAAATCGTATGCTCTTCACCGTCGTCAAGGGAGATTAGATATTCTGCTAACTGTTTTGCATCGCTGTAGGAATCGTACATGGCGGTGAACGCTACGTTATCGTGCTCCACCTTACGGTCGTAGTTGATAACGGGTACGCCCGCGGCCTGCGCATAGTCGTACGCGGTCAGGATGGCGTCCTGGTCGATAGCGCAGCAAACGATTACGTCCACGCCCTGATCGATCAGGGATTTAAACTGCGTGTACTGGGTGGTGGTATCATCATCGGCAACCAGCTCGATGATATCCACATTACCCGCAGCCTCGGCCGCGCTGTACAGGCCCATCAGTTCGATCTTGCGGAACACCGTGACCGCGGTATCCGTGGATACGCCGATCTTGATGCGCTCGCCTTCGGTGGGTTCCTGCGCGGGAGCGTCGGTCGGATTTTCGGCAGGTGCTTGGGTATTGACCGGCTGATCGGTCTCACCGGAAGGGGTGCTGCAAGCGGTAAATGCAAAAAGCATTGCCAGCACCAGCAAAAGCCCGACGGCCCTGCGCATTTTGTTTCGATTGGTCTGCTTCATTCATGTAGCCTCCAAGCAAAATATTTTTTCTATATCTCACGGCAAGCCGTGCTATATACACTTCTTATATCTGTAGGATGCGGTGCTTCCTTTCCCTGACGATACCGGCCTGTGCATGGAGAGAGGTCGCGGTATCGATGGCGATAGCGCACAGCATCATGATCGCCCTTGCAAATACTTGATAGTAGCTGGAAATTTCGAGCATCGTCATGGCGTTTTCAATAAGATATAGAAACAAACACCCGAGCACAGAGCCGAGCACGGAGGATTTTCCGCCGCTCATCTTCGTTCCGCCCAGCACTACCGCGGTGATCACAGTGAATTCATAGCCCATTCCCGAGTCCGGTGCGATAGAGCCTATCCTTCCCGCATAAACGATGCCGCCGAGCGCCGCGCAAAAACCACAGATCATATAAGCCCCGATACGGATTCGCTTCACGTTCAGTCCCGTATAAATCGCGGAATTTTTGCTGCCGCCAACAGCCAAAACGTATCGGCCGAATCTCGTATATTGCAGCACCCAGAAGCCGAGGACAGTCATAAGGATCATCAGCAAAGTAGCTGTTGGTATCACGCCGAAGACCCTTGAATTTCCAATTACCCGCAGCGGGTCGGCAACGAACTTCTGCGCATTGTCAAGCAAAATGTAAGCTGCACCGCGCAGGATCGACATACTGGCAAGAGTCGCGATCATATCGGGAAAATTCAGCACGCTGGCCATAAAGCCATTGAAAAAGCCAATGAGGCAGCCCGCCAGAAGCGCGATCAAGAACACAGCGGGAGCGGGAAGAATTGTATTGAGCTTATACATCAGCGCCATTGTAAACAGGGCGTTCATGCCGACCGATATATCGATACCGCCGGTGGAGATTACGAAAGTCATGCCAATGGACATGATGCCGTAAAGGCTGCACTGGCCAAGGATATTCATGAGGTTTGTGACCTGCAGGAAGGCCGGTTGTGAAACAGCCAAAATCACGAACAACAGGATATTGCCGATCATAACAGCCGTCCACTGCCTGCTCAGTGGTTTTTTCAGCGCGTTTCTTTGACGGATTGCATTTTCCATAATCATTTCTCCTCCGGCCAATTACTCATCTTCCTGTTGTGAGGATGAGATCGACAGTATCCTTCTTGGATCGAAATCCTCTCTGGCACATTCGGAAACCAGCCTGCCTCTTCGCATGATGATGATCCTGTGCGCCACGGCGGTCAGCTCGTTCAAATCGGAAGATACGAGTATCACCGCTGTGCCTTTTTGGGCAAGTTCCACGATTTGCGCACCGATCTCCTGCCGCGCGCCCACGTCTACGCCGCGCGTTGGATCATCGAACATGCAGACTGCAGGCGTTTGGCTCAACCATCTGCCGACAATGATCTTTTGCTGATTTCCGCCGCTGAGTTCGGTGATGTATGCGTCGATGCCGGGACATGCGACATGGAATTTCTCCAACACCTCTTCAGCGTGCTTCTTTTCATTCTTAAAGCCTAAAAATTTAATCTTTCGGTCTACAAATTTCTCAATCTTTGCGACCGTTATATTCTCCTTCAGATCGCGCCGCGGAAAAATACCGTTGTTTTTTCGGTCCTCGGGTATCATCACAACGCCCTTATCGATCAACTGCTTTGTATCCCACTTGGTCAGTCGCTCACCCATGACCTCGATTGCGCCGTCGCATTTGCGAAGTCCAAAAATGGATTCCATAAGCTCCGTACGGCCGGCCCCGATCAAGCCCGCAATCCCCAATATTTCTCCGCGTTTTACCGAAAAGTTGATATCCACGAAATTTTCCGAACAGAGGTTTTCGATCCGCAGCGCGACCTCGTCGCGAACCTCGCCGAATGTATAGACAGAATCGCTCAGCGCCCGCCCGACCATATGCTCCTCGATTTCGCGCATCGTCACATTGCCTACGCAGTCGTCACAAACCTTTTCGCCGTTTCGAAGCACCACTACTTTATCGCACACGGTGAACACCTCGTCCAAGAAGTGCGTAATAAAGATGATCCCAATTTTCTGTTTTTTCAGGCTGCGCATCACCTCGAACAGGCGCGCTCTTTCGGGCGCGGTCAGCGATGCCGTAGGCTCGTCCAATATAAGCACACGCGGGGTGAGACGTATCGCCTTCGCGATCTCGATAAGCTGCTGTTCCCCCGGCCCAAGCGTACCGACGATCGCGTCCGGATCGAGCTTTATATTGAGCACATCCATATATTTAAGAGCTTCTTCGCGGCATTTTTTCCAGTTGACAAACGGCTTTTTTCCCGGAAAGTTTTCAATACAGATGTTCTCCGCGACCGTTAGATTTAAGAATAGGCTCAACTCCTGGTGTACGGCGGCAATGGGGAGGCATCCCATTTTTATTTCCTTCATTTCGACTCCATCGAAGAAGATGGAACCTTCCGTCGGTTCATACAAGCCGACCAGCATATTTTTTAACGTCGATTTCCCGGCCCCGTTTTCACCCAGAAGCGCGGTAATCTCTCCTTCGCATACCGAAAAATCAACATCGCCGACAACCTTCTTGCCGGCAAATGCCTTGGTCAGCTTTTTCGTTTCCAGAATGACACAGCTCATAAACTACCTCGCTCACGCATACGTATCACGCGCATCAAGAATTCCGTTTGCGATTCCATCGGCTTGCTTTTACGATTGGCGCCGCATGATGGGAGGACGCCCATAAAAAATAACTTTGAATCTTCTCGGAAGGAGCCTTTGTGCATCGTATTGGCACGCCGCACTTTTCCGTCTGATTTGTACATTTCATATGTTAGACCATTTTTTTGTTTTTGTAAATAGAATTTTGAAATTTTAATTTATATAAGCGTCTTATTATTTTAAGACAAAAATTTAAACTTTTGCATACCCTCCATGCTTTCACCACTTCAAAGCGACGCGCAGTCTCACCTGTATTACAAAAAAATTTTTGCCTAAACAACAAGCTTTTTCGGTGGTTACGATTTGTATGTGTCGACCCTTACAAATACGTATCGCGTTTTGTTTATCCCTCTACACGCCATTCTAAATATTCATTTTAAAATTTATAATTTTAACTTTATTTCCTGAATTTCCTATGTAAATATTGTTTTTAATATTTGAATTCTGAAATTTTTATGTTTGACAAACCGGCTTCCGCGTGCAATATTATGTATATAAATAAGCAATATCCTTCCCGAAGGCGTTTTGAAAGCCTTTCATGCGCCGTGCGTTATGCCCGGCTTCGTTCTCAAGGAGTTGATCTCCGTTTTTCGCCGCACCCGCGCTGCGGCTTTGTAAATATTGCACTTGTATTCGTTTTACCGCTCCTATAAAATAAACGCAGAAAGATGGACCCCTTTTTATTTTTCGTCTTTCGCAGAAAGGTCATTCTGGTGCTATGGCTCACACGGATTCCTTCCAAAGCTTAAGCAATTCAAATGTGCTCAACACCAAACTGCAGTTTTTGCTGCCCACGCTGCCCCGCAGCGAGCACGGCGCCGCTGCCTACATTGCGGAGAATCTCGATAAGATCGGGTATCGTACCCTCTCCGAGATCGCCGCCGAAACCAACTCCAGCAGCGCGACTATCATTAGGCTTTGCAAGCGTATGGGCTACAAAGGCTTTTTGGATTTCCGGAACGACATTCGGCATATGAACGCCAATCATGGAACCGTCGCCGTGGGGACCGGCAGCAAACCCATCCCCTCGCATTCCATATGTCAGCAATTAATGCTCCAAACCATAGAGAAAAATATAGAGACGATGCAAAATACTTTTGCGCTCTATTCGGATCAATACGATAAGGCCGCCGACGCGTTACGGCACGCAAATGTGATCGCCATGTTCGGAAACGGCGACGCCATTATTCCCTGTAATCTTATCAGCATGAAGTTAATGAAGCTCGGCAAAGCGTGTATGACATACAGCGATCAAGATCTGCAGGTTTTTTGCGCATCCACCATCCACCCCGGCGACGTCGCCCTTGCGGTTTCCCATACGGGTCGTTCCAAGTCCGTAGTGGAAGCGATGCGCATTGCACAAGCACGGGGCGCGATCACGATCGGCATCACAGGCACCGCCAAATCGCCCCTGCTCAAATATTGCCTGATTGCCCTGCATACGGCAACCGCCGACGATTCCGATGCGGGCGACATTATTTCCCGCCGTATCGCAGAGCAGACGGTTCTCGAAACACTTTATATGAACATACTGTTCAACAGTGAAAAGGACGTTCAGGAAATCAAGAAGCAGGGGGCCGAGGCGCTTTATAAGATGATGAAGCTCACAGATGATGACACGGTATCTTAAAAACACATAACAGATAACAGACAGGGCGTTCTCACAAAAAAGAACGCCCTGTCTGTTATCTGCTTAGCCGCCCCATCGAAAGGGTGCATTTTATCCGATATCCTCTTTCCCTAACCCCGCCTGCCTCCTGTATGCCTGCGGAGCAAGACCGGTTTCCTGACGGAAGGAACGCGAAAAATAACTCGCGCTTTGGAAGCCGCACGCGAGGCCGATCTCGAATACGGAGCGGTTGGTATCGCGGAGCATTTCGCGCGCCTTTTGCACGCGGTAGCGGACGAGGTAGGCGTTGGGGGAAAGACCGATGTATTTCTTGAAAAGCGCGCAGGCAGAGCTTCGGCATATTGCGCCGGCTGCGGCGATGTTTTCAAGGGAGAGCTTTTCGTCGTAATGACGGTGAACGAAGCCGGTCATTTTCCACATTGTGATCCATTGCCCGTCATTCTTATGTGCCGTGGCGGGTGCAATGTGTTCCCCCGCAAATGAACAAAGCTCTGCAGCTAAAGACAGAAGCCTTAAGGGGTTTTGCATGCCATGCATCTCGCCGTACAGGCGTTCGATTGTGGAAAGCGCCTCTCTTTGCCACTGCGTTTCGTCGGTGAGCAAAAGGCAATCCTCTGCGGCAGCGCCGAATTTTTCTTCAAAATACGCTTTGCCCGCGCCTATTTCAGCACCCAAAAGAGACGGATGCACCGCCGCAACAAGGAAACTGCAATCCTCCATATCGCTTGAAAAGCCGTAATGGAGGCGTTTTGCGTTTACGAAAATGCCCTGGCCGCGCTCGAGCGGAACGATTTGGTCGTTTACAAAATACTCCATACGCCCGTCGATCACAAGGATAAACTCGAGGTCCGAATGCCAGTGGCAGGCGGCAGCGCAACGATCGAACTGCATGAGCTCGCCGCGGCGTGCGTACAACGGGAAATCCGGCAGATTGTAGTTGAGACGCTCCGAAAGGTCGGAAAACACCTCCAGCGCGGAAGCCATACATCACTCTCCTATTTATACGATTTTAACAGTATCGTAACCGATATTGGCGGACATAGCAAGCCGGATTGTGTACAATTATGCTATCCGTAAAAGGAGGCTATGCTTGTGAATGACGGCGCCTCCCCCTCTGCATCGCCGCTCGACGATATAAAGGTGTTCCGAAAATCTCTCATCGCGCTTGTGCTCCCCATTGCGCTGCAAAACCTTATTTCGGCAGCCGTCAGCATGACGGACGTACTGGTGCTTTCCGCCGTCAGCCAAACGGCGATGTCCGCCGTGTCGCTTGCCGGGCAGGTTGCGTTTTTTCTTACGCTCTTCTACTTTGGCCTGACGACCGGTACAGGCATCCTTGCCTCGCAGTATTGGGGCAAGAAGGATATACGCGCTGTCCGGCACATTTTAAGCATTGCCTGCGCGTGTTCAACGGTTCTATCGCTCATGTTTTTCGCGTTGTCGTTTTTCGTTCCGGAAGCGCTCATGCGCATATTCACGCCGGACGCCGATCTCGTTTTTTTCGGCGCGAGGTATTTAAAAGCGGTCTCGTTCTCCTACCTTTTCATGGGTTTGTCGCAGATGTATCTGAGCATTTTGAAAAGCATGGAAAACGCGCGTCTGAGTGCGTGGATAAGTTCCGGCTCCTTGGTGCTCGATCTTCTGTTTTCGGCGCTTTGCGTGTTTGTTTTCTTTTACGGTCTGCCTGAGAAGGCGGTGGCGGCCATCGGTTTCACGACGTCCTTTGCGCGGCTTGTCGAGCTCTTATGCTGTTACATCCATACAAAAACGAAAAGCCCGGTGCGCTTTTCTTTGCGCGTGCGAAACGATGCCGCAAAGAGCCTCTTCAGGGACTTTCTTAAATACACCTTGCCCGTGCAGGGGAACTATCTTGTTTGGGGCGGAGCGCTGACGTTCACGGCGACCATCATCGGCCATGTGAGCGCGGATATGGTGGCGGCGAATGCGGTGGCCTCTGTCGTCAAGAACCTCGCCGTGGTGCTTTGCAGCGGCATCGCGGGCGGCGGCTCTGTGCTCGTGGGGAAATACCTTGGCGAAAACAATCAGGAGGCCGCAAAGCGTACGGGCGACAGGATTGTTTTTTACGCGCTGCTGTTTGGCGTGATTGCAGGGCTTACGGTGCTCCTTTTAAAACCGGTCGTATTTTTGACTGCGAGCCTTACGCCAGCCGCGCGGGAATACCTGGATGGTATGCTCTATGTATGCGCCTGCTATTGCGTGGGTAAATCGCTCAACTCCACGGTCATCGGAGGAATCTTCTGTGCGGGCGGGGATTCCAAATTTGGCTTTTTATGCGATACGATCGTGATGTGGGGCATCGTTCTGCCCTTGAGCTATGTCTGCGCGTTTTCCCGGCATGTCTCGCCGGTTCTATTGTATGCCGTAATAAGCCTTGACGAGTTTGTAAAGCTTCCCGCGGCGCTCATCCGCTACGGCAAATACAAATGGCTCAACAATATTACAAGGGAGCTTTCATAATTCCATCATGAAAACAGGGAGGTCAACGCTATGACGATGCGGGAGAGGATCGCTTCCGGGAAGCTGTTTACCGATTGCTGCGAGGGACTGCCGGAGGACAGGCAAAACGCCAAGCGCAGAATGTTCGCGTTCAACGCAACGGGGCCGGATGAGCTTGAAAAGCGCATGCGGCTTATGGCCGAGATATTCGGCCGCACGACCAGTGCGTGGATAGAGCCGCCGTTTTATTTCTGCTACGGCACAAACATTGAGCTGGGCGAGGGTTCCTACCTCAACTTTAGCTGCAATTTCGTGGACGATGGCAAAATCGTTATCGGCAAAAGGGTGATGTTCGGCCCCAATGTGACCATAGCGACCGTAGGCCACCCCATCCACCCGGATTACCGCGAGTACATGTACTGCGGCAACGTGCTTATCGGGGGCGATTGCTGGATTGGCGCGGGAAGCGTCATCTGCCCGGGCGTCACCATCGGCAGCCGCAGCGTGATCGGCGCGGGAAGCGTTGTCACCAAGGACATCCCTTCCGATTGCGTAGCGGTGGGTAATCCCTGCAAGATGCTTCGCGCCATTGATGAACGCGACCTAAAGTATTATTATAAAGACAGGGAGATCACCGCGGAGGATTTAGCGGAAGAAGCGTCTCTTCGATGAGCTTCCCATGTCAAAATAAAGCCCGTACGGAGGAAAATCTATGACCGCCACAAACGAACGCGCCATCGAGGAACGTCTCGCGGAGCTTTTGAATCGCATGACGCTCGAGGAAAAGGTAGCGCAGATGGTACAGGTGCCGTATTCCATGGTGACGCGCGATGAGGCGCTCGAATGGGCACGGCGCGGCGCGGGCTCTTTTTTGCACGTGCTCGGCAACGACGCGCGCGAGCTGCAAAGAGCCGCATTGAACACGCGGCTCGGTATTCCCGTACTTTTCGGCATCGACGCCATCCACGGGCACGGGCTCAATGAAAACGCGACTATTTTCCCCTCGCAGCTTGCGGCCGCGTGCAGCTTTGACACGGCACTTGTGGAAAAAATGGGACGCGTGACCGCGCGAGAGGTGGCGACCGACGGCCTGCATTGGACATTCTCCCCCGTCCTCTGCCTCGGCCGCGATGCACGCTGGGGGCGCATAGACGAAACCTTCGGCGAGGACCCATATCTTGTGGGCGAACTCGGCGCAGCCATCATCAAGGGCTATCAGGGCAGAAGCCTCGACGCGGACGACAGCATTTTGGCCTGCGCCAAGCATTACATCGGCTACGGCGAGGCCGTGGGCGCGCGCGACGCGTGCGATACCGAAATGACATTTAGAAAGCTCAGAGAGGTGTTTCTGCCGCCCTTTGAAAAGGCGATACGCGCGGGCTGCGCCACCGTCATGACCGCCTACGGCTCCATCGATTCTACGCCCTTTACCATAAACAAAAAGGCGCTTCGCGGCATTTTGAAGGAGGAGCTTCGTTTCGACGGCTTTATCGTGACGGACTGGGATAACGTCCGGGCGCTTGTCACGCGGCAGTCCGCCGCCGAAAACATGCTTGAGGCGTCGCGGCTATCAGCCCTCGCCGGAAACGAAATGATCATGACGAGCTTCGGCTTTTACGAGGCCGCCATCGAGCTTGTGAAAAGGGGGCTTCTCGACGAGAGCGTCATCGACGACGCGGTAAGGAGCATCCTCCGCGTCAAGTTCCGCATGAATTTGTTTGAAAAGCCCGAAAAGAAGGGCGTTAATGGCTGCTTCGCCTGCGAGGAGCATTTGGAAGTCAATAAGGAGCTTGCGCGCGAAAGCATCGTGCTCTTAAAAAACGACGGCATTTTGCCGCTGAAGGAGCATGTAAAAAGCATTGCGGTCGTAGGCCCCAACGCGGATGACATCCGCGCGCAGTACGGGGACTGGACGTATTTTTCGCACCCCTTGCCCATGCCGGACCGCGAACCCAAGCGCCCCTATGCAACGGTGCTCGAAGGCATACGCTCGCTCGCCGCCGATCAGGATATCGGGATACGATACGCGCGGGGCTGCGGCATTTTCGACGGAGATGAGAAAAGCCTTTCAGAGGCGGAGAAAGCCGCAAAAGACAGCGATATCACCGTACTCGTGCTCGGCGACACGGTAGACCAGCACGGCGAAGGCAAGGACAGGGCCGACCTTTCCCTTTCCGAAGCGCAGCTTGCCTTGTTTCACCGCCTCCGCGCGCTCAAAAAGCCGCTCGTCACGGTTCTCGTTTCGTCCAAGCCGCTTTGCATTGAGGAGATCGCGGAGCATAGCGACGCGCTTATCGCCGCGTTCAACGGCGGCATGTTCGGCGGCCTCGCCGTCGCGGAAACGGTTTTCGGCAGGCTGAACCCCTCCGGGCGGCTCCCTATCTCGTTCCCGCGCCACAGCGGCCAGCTCCCCGTTTACTATAACAGCCTCCCGGGCTGGCACGGCGGCAAGTATATGGACCTCCCCGCCGAGCCCCTGTTTACCTTTGGCGAAGGGCTTTCCTACACGCGCTACGAGTACGCGAATCTGACGTTTGACGTAAACACGTTTATCGCTTCCGCAGACGTAAAAAATGCGGGCGGGCGCGGCGGCGTCGAGACCGTGCAGGTATATTTCAACGACTGCGTAAGCTCGGTAATGACACCCGTCAAACAGCTCATCGCGTTCAAACGCGTTCCTTTGAAAGCGGGCGAAACCAAACGCGTAAGCTTTTCGCTGCAAAAGGAGGATTTCTCCCTCGTCACGCCCGACGAGCGCCGCATCGTGGAACCGGGGCGGTTTGTATTGATGGTGGGTGCGAGCGCGAAGGATGAGGATTTGTTGAAAACGGAATTTTACCTTTAATATCGGGAAAACATAGCGGGGCGTCCGTCCCCTACAACGGCGCCGTTACACCATAGTGGCCCCGTTGCCCAAAAGCACCACGCAGTGGCCGTTTTAAGGAGAATAAGGGATTGTTAAGGGACCTAAGGGAGCTGCCGCGGCGTTTACGCCGTGACAGCGGGTTCGATGGCCCAAAGGGCCAAAAAAGGCGCCAGCATCCTTAATACGTCGAGCGCAGCTCGATATCAGTAGCGCCCTTGGGGTATGACGCCTTTTTAGAACCCCGGGGTTTCGCCGCAGGCAAAACATCTTTGCATTAGGCATTGCAAATGCTTAATGCGGAATCCCTCTTGGTCCCTTAACGCCTATCGTTTACATTTTAAGGAATATCTTAACCCACCGCAGCTCTGATACCTGTTTTATTTTCCTATCGTTTTCTTCCCCCCCATATACATCCGAAGCGGTTCCGGGATATTCACCGTTCCGTCCGCGTTGAGGTTGTTCTCTAAAAACGCGATCAGCATGCGCGGGGGGGCGACCACGGTGTTGTTGAGCGTATGCGGGAAATGCGTCCCGCTTTCCCCTTTGGCGCGGAGCATCAGCCGCCTTGCCTGCGCGTCGCCCAAATTCGAGCAGCTCCCCACCTCGAAATACTTCTTCTGCCGCGGCGACCAGGCCTCCACGTCCACACTCTTTACTTTTAAGTCAGCAAGGTCGCCGGAACAGCATTCGAGCGTCCTCACGGGGATGTCGAGCGAACGGAAAAATTCCACCGAGTTGCAAAGAAGTTTATGGAACCAATCCATGCTTTCCTCCGGCTCGCAGACGACGATCATCTCCTGCTTTTCAAACTGGTGGATGCGGTACACGCCGCGCTCCTCGATGCCGTGCGCGCCGACCTCCTTGCGGAAGCACGGCGAATAGCTCGTGAGCGTAATAGGCAAGGCTTTCGCGTCCACGATGGTATCGATAAAGCGGCCGATCATGGAATGCTCGCTCGTGCCGATAAGATAGAGGTCCTCTCCCTCCACCTTGTACATCATGTTTTCCATTTCGGTAAAGCTCATCACGCCCTGCACCACGCTGCCGCGGATCATGAAGGGCGGGATGCAGTAGGTGAAGCCGCGGTCGATCATAAAATCCCGCGCATAGGAAAGTATCGCGCTTTGAAGCCTTGCGATATCGCCGAGAAGATAGTAAAAGCCGTTGCCGCTCACCTTTCTCGCGCTGTCGAGGTCGAGGCCGCTTAACCGTTCCATGATATCCACATGGTAGGGGATCTCAAAATCGGGCACGCGAGGCTCGCCGAAGCGCTCAATCTCCACGTTTTCACTGTCGTCCTTGCCGATGGGTACCGAGGGGTCGATGATGTTTGGTATGACGAGCATTCGCTCTTTCAGCTGCGCCGCGAGCGTTTCCTCCATGGTTTCAAGCTCCGTAAGGCGCACGTTGATTGCGCCTACCTCAAGCTTACTTGCCTCCGCCTCGTCGCGCTTCCCCTGCCCCATGAGCGCGCCGATCTCCTTGCTCGCCACATTCCTGCGGTTGCGGAGCGCGTCGGCCTCCGCTTTGAAGTCGCGCAGGCTTTTGTCGAGCTCGTAAGCCTTGTCCGCAAGCGTAAGCTTCTCGAACTGGAACTTCTTTTTGATGTTTTCCTTCACCGCGTCAAGGTCGGTGCGGATGAGCTTGATGTCGATCATAGGTTTACCTCCGTTATTTTGAAATAAAAAAAGCCTTTCGTCCCCTATTTCATGGGACGGAAAGCTCCGCGTTGCCACCCAAATTGCCGAAAACGGCCTCTTGTGCGCGCTCTAAGGGGCGCTCCCCGCGGGCTCCTCGTCCGCCGCTAAGCCGAAGGCGGAAAACCGTTTCGCGCGCCGGCTCACAGCGCCCGCCGGCTCTCTTTTGCTGCGCTAAAATCGCTATATTCCTTCGCAACCGCATATTCAAATCGTGGCTCATTATATCACGGGGAATAAAGCAGTGCAATAGGTTAGGTAAGGGGAGCCGAACCCTTGCGGTTTAGCGGGCCGGAAAGCACGCCATCGCTGTGTTGCCGATACTCGACGTAGTCGCCGCACGCAAGGCCGCAGGCCTTGGCCCGTAATTGCTCCGGCTCTGCCGGACGCTACGCCTGCGCCCGGCGCCTTGCGCTGACATGCTTTCCTGCCCTCTAAACTCTCCGACCTCAAAACTGCCAATTTGGATGCAGGTCGCGAAAGAGAAGGGAGCCGTAACGTCCGGCTCTGCCGGAGTCCCTTGGGTCGAGGCCTATGGCCTCGCGTGTGGGGCTATGGCCACCGACGATGACAAAGACATGCGCCGAACTGGCAGTTTTGAGGCGCAAGGGGCTGACTCCCCTTACCTTAGGCTTTTCAGCCGCGGCAATTCGCGTTATGATGAAAAGGAAACAGGACAAATGCGCGCAGGCAAAAACAGGCTTTGCCTTTTTGCCTTTGCTACAATAACGTCATCGGAGGGTGGCTTGAATGGATTGGCTCAAAAGCGTGAACGACGCGATCGCCTATATGGAAGAAAACCTGACGGGGAGCCTTGCTCCGGAGGACGTCGCCGCGCAGGTCTACCTTTCTTACGGCCACTTCCAAAGGGCGTTTGCCGTTTTGACGGGCATGACGGTCGGAGAGTACATCCGCAACAGACGGTTAAGCTTAGCGGGCCAAGAGCTTGCCGTAAGCGGCGCAAAGGTCGTGGACGCGGCGCTGAAGTTTGGCTATGAGACGCCCGAAAGCTTCGCCAAGGCGTTTTACCGTTTCCACGGTGTAACGCCAAGTCAGGTAAAGCTCTACGGCGCGGCTTTCAAATCCTTCAACCGGCTCACCGTAAAAATCAAACTGGAAGGCGGTACGACAATGGATTATAAGATCGTAAAAAAGGACGCGTTCCCCGTGGCGGTAAAAAGAAGGCTTTTCAACATGGAAACCAATACCAAGGAGATCCCCCTTTTCTGGGACGAATACATGCGCGACGGTTCCCATGAAAAGGTGTGCGGCATGTACGGCATCTGCGAGCATATGGAAGAGAACGGAAGCGATTTTTATTACGATATCGGCTCGGATTGGCCGGTGAGCGAACCCGTACCCGAAGGCTTTACGCGCGTGACCGTTCCCGCGGCTGCATGGGCGGTGTTCCGCTGCGTGGGCGCCATGCCCCACGCTATCCAAAAGCTTTGGGAAGTCATCTACGGCGAATGGGCGCCGCAGGCGGATTATGAGCTCCTCCCCGGCTACGAGATCGAGCTTTACACCGCGGGCGACCCGCAAAGTGAGGATTACGTAAGCGAGATATGGCTGCCGGTGAAGGCGAAGTAGCACAGTAACGCCTTCGGGTCACAAAAATGCCGCAGGGCGGCTTGTGATCCGAAGGGTAAGGAGAAGCCCATGCACTTCAAGGATGCGAAAGGCATTTTATCCGCAACCAACGGGACCAATTTTTACAGGGGCTGCACGCACGGCTGCATCTATTGCGACTCGCGCAGCCTCTGTTACAATATGCAGCACGACTTTGAAGACGTCGAAGTGAAGCGCAACGCGCCGGAGCTTCTCGACGCGGCGCTTTCAAAAAAGCGCGAAAAATGCATGGTATCTACCGGCGCGATGACCGACCCGTACCTCCACGCGGAAGAAAAGCTTCTCCTCACGCGGCGCTGTTTGGAGGTGATCGAGAGGCGCGGCTTCGGCCTCGCCATCCAAACCAAATCGAGCCGGTGCCTCCGCGACCTCGATCTATATAAAAGCATCCACCAAAAAGCAAAATGCGTGGTGGAAATGACGCTTACTACCTATGACGAGACGCTATGCAAGATCGTGGAGCCGCATGTTAGCACCACCCGCGAGCGCTTCGAAATGCTCATGACGCTCAAGGAGCACGGCATCCCCACGGTGGTATGGCTTTCGCCCTTCCTCCCCTTTCTCAACGACACGGAGGAAAATATTCGCGGGCTTCTCGATTACTGCGTCCGCGCGGGTGTGAAAGGAATACTCTGCTTCAACATCGGCATGACGCTGCGCGACGGCAACCGCGAGTATTACTACAAAATGCTCGACAGGCATTTTCCCGGCCTTAAGGAAAAATACACCAAGGCCTACGGCAATTCCTACGAGGTCGTAAGCCCGAACAGTCCGCCTCTCATGGCGCTCATCAAAGAGACCTGCGCCAAGCACGGTATTTTGTGCGGCGTGGACAATGCGTTCCGCTACCTGCATACCCTCGGGCCGAAGGCTGAGCAAATGCGGCTGTTTTAGGGGGCCATAAATGTAAAACAGCAGGGGGTACGGCAGATTTACCGCACCCCCTGTTATTTTCTTGTCTGCTTTTGCTCACTCGCGCCCCGCCCCGTACAGACCGAGCTTTTTTCTGAGCGCCTTAGCCGTGGGTGTGGCGGCGAGGCCGCCGCGGGCGGTTTCCCTTAGGTCGCTGCTCATCGCGCGGCCCACGTTTTTCATGGCGGTGGTCACCTCGTCAAAGGGGATTACGCTTCTTATGCCCGCAAGCGCCAAGTCCGCGCTCAGCATGGCGTTGGCGGCGCCTATGGCGTTTCGTTTGATGCACGGGCATTCCACGAGGCCCGCCACGGGATCGCACACGAGGCCCAGAATATTTTTTAAGGCGATGGCTGCCGCGTGGAGTGCCGCTTCCGGCGAGCCGCCCGAAAGCTCTGCCAAAGCCGCCGCGGCCATGGCCGCGGCCGTGCCCGTTTCCGCCTGGCAGCCGCCCGCGGCGCCCGAAATGGAGGCGTTTGCCGCGACCAATGCGCCGATGGCACCCGCGGTATAAAGCCCGTTGATGAGCATTTCGTCATCCCAATTCAGGTCCTTTGCGCAGGTCAAAAGCGTGCCCGGCAATACGCCGGACGCGCCCGCCGTGGGCGCGGCCACGATCCTGCCCATGGAAGCGTTCACCTCGAGGACGCCCATGGCGGCGGCCGCCGCACGGCTCATCCTGCTCCCGCAAAGCGATTTGTCCGCGTAAGAGTAGAGGAGCTCCGCGTCGCCGCCCATGAGGCCGCTTACGGTGACCTGCGCGTCCTCGATGCCGCTTTTGACGGACGCCCGCATGGTATCTAGGTTTTTTTGCATCTCGTCATGCAGCGTTTCCGCGTCGTATTCCTCGCGTTCAAGCTCGCTTTTGAGCATAATCGCGTAAATGGGCAGGTTCTCCTGTTTGCAAAGGGCAAGGAGTTCCTCGCCCGAACGAAAATCGTAGCTCATAGCGCCTTTACCTCCGTGATCTCGGGACACCAGTCTTTGATAAGCGCAATGGTACGCTCGGGCACGGGCGTATCGGTCTCGATCACCATATACGCATCCTGCCGCTTGACGTGCCGGAACACGCGCATAAAGGCGACGTTGATCTGCTCCTTGGCGAGTATGCCCGTGACCGAGGTGATGACCCCCGGCACGTCGTGGTGACGGAGCACCAGCGTGGGGTACTCGCCCGTAAATTTGAGCTTCACGCCGTTCAATTCCGTGACGAGTATATTCCCGCCGCCCACGGATACGCCCACAAGCTCGGATACTTCCCCCTTCGAGTTCACCGTTTTGATGCGCGCGGTGTTGGGTGCCTCCACGAGCTCGTCGCTGAACATGATGCGAATATCCACCCCGCGCTCCCTGGCGATCTCAGGCGATATCCTCAAGTTCTCGTCATCGGGCTCCATGCCCAAAATGCCCGCGATGAGCGCCTTATCGGTGCCGTGGCCGCGGCCTGTCTCCGCAAAGGAGCCGTAAAGCGTGATCTCGGCGCTTTTTACGCCTCCGCCCGCCAGTTTGTAGGCCACATGCGCAAGCCTTGCCGCACCCGCCGTGTGCGAGCTCGACGGGCCGATCATACGGGGCCCGATAATCTCCAATACGCTGAATTTCTGCATAGTACCTCTTTAAATTTTCGCTCCCTTTTACGGAGCGTAGTTTTCACGTTCAAACGGCGGCTCGACCGTGAGGCTTTTGCCATCGAGGGAGGAAAGCGGGCTTGCCTTTTCAAAATGAAGCACGATGCGCACGGCGCTCAGATAAAGCCTGCTTGCCTTTTGCGCGCGGTTGAACGCAAAATCGCCGTACTTCTCGTCGCCCAAAACCGGATGGCCGATATGCGCCATATGCGCGCGTATCTGATGGGTGCGTCCGGTGACGAGCTTCACCTCCAAAAGGGAGGTCGCGCCGTCACATGACAGCACCCGGTAGGCGGTGACCATTTCCTTGGCGCCTTTAATGGGTTTGTCGTACACCGTTACGCGCGCGTTAGCCTCATCTTTTACACAGTAGGCCGTGAGGACGGCTTCGCGCGCCTCGGGTGTTCCCTTCACGCGGCAGACGTAGTACTTTTCAAGCGTTCTTCCCCGCATGGCGAGATCGAGCGCTTCTCTGGCCTGCTCGTTCCTCGCGAACAATACAAGGCCGCTCGTGGCGGAATCGAGCCTGTGCACGGGAAATACCTTACCGTACATGGCGTTCAATCGCTCCTCAAGCGTATTTTCCCCGCCGTCCGCCATGGCGACGCTCACGCCCGCGCTTTTATTCACGGCGATTACGCAGTTGTCAATATACACGATTTCAAGCCCGTTTGCAAGGCCGTCAAGCTCCGTTTGAAACCGGCTCCAGACGCCGCCAGAGGGGAGGCTCGTGAACGTGAGCACCTCTTTTTTCGTGGGATGCTCGACCGTGAGCAAATACGCGTAAAGCGCGATCTGCTCCCCCGGCCTTGCGGTCTTGTTATATCTTTGGTCGCCCCAAATCGGGAAGCCAAATGTACTCAGCTGCAAGCGTATCTGGTGGTGCCGCCCCGTATGGAGCGAAACGTCCATAAGCGCAAGCCCGCCCTTTTTCGCCGCGGTCCGAAAGCTTAAGGAGGCGGGCTTTGCGTTTGCCTCGCCCTCGCGGGCGATATATGCGTTCCCCGTAGTCTCGTCGCGAACGATATAGTCAAAAAGCTCCCCACTGGCGGGAGGATCCCCCTCCACCACCGCAACATAGCGTTTTTTCGCCGAGCGGGAACTTATCTGCCCGCTCAGCCGCGCGGCGGCCTTAGACGTACGCGCGAACACCATCACCCCGCCCACGGGGCGGTCGAGCCGGTGCACGAGCCCCAAATAGACCTCGCCGGGCTTATGATACTTTTCCTTCACATACGCCTTCAAAGCCGAAAGCATGTCCAAATCGGCGGAAGCATCCGCCTGCACAGGCATGTTTTCCGGCTTTTCGGCCACGAGAAGATGGTTGTCTTCGTATAGGATATGGATCATCTAAAGGTACCAGCGCCCGCTCGCGCCGCAGGGCAGCTTCAGCTTGCCGCGCATGATGGGAAGGCCGACCTCGTCCGCCTCCACCGTGCCACCGTGTTTTTTGAGCGCGGTCCTCAGCACATTCGTGAGCACGCTCGACGCAAGCCCGGTGGTATAGGAGTTGATGAGGAAAAACACCGGATCGCCGCTCAGTAGCTTCACGCATTCCGCCACGAGAGGGTAAAGATCGTCCTCCATTTTCCACATTTCCCCATTCGGGCCGCGCCCGTAGCTGGGCGGGTCCATGAGTATGCCGTCGTAGGTCTTACCACGCCGCTGCTCGCGAAGCACGAATTTCAACGCGTCGTCCACGATGAACCTTACGGGCGCTTCGCTTAATCCGCAGGCGTGGAGGTTCTCCTTCGCCCACGCCACCATGCCCTTTGCCGCGTCCACATGCGTCACCTGCGCGCCCGCGGCCGCCAGCGCACAGGTCGCACCGCCGGTATAGGCGAACAAGTTCAAAATGCTCGGCTTTCTCCCCTTCGCCTTTTCCCGCATGAAATCCCAGTTGACCGCCTGCTCGGGAAAAAGCCCCGTGTGCTTGAAGCCCGTGGGGCGCACGACGAAGTTAAGGTCGCGATAACGTATATTCCAGCTCTCGGGTAAGTTTGCATGAAACTCCCAGTGCCCGCCGCCCGTGGGCGAGCGGAGGTACTGCGCGTCCGGGGCGCGGTCCTGTTCCCCCATAGGCCATATCGCCTGCGGATCGGGGCGCAGTAAAACCACGTCGCCCCAGCGCTCCAGCTTGTTGCCGTCGCCCGCGTCCAGTATTTCATAATCGCGCCAGTTTGCGGCCAGGTACATTTTGTTACCTCTCTTACGGAAAGTTCGCCATACCGACGGCATGGCGAAGCGTTTTTATTCGTTCTGTGCTTTTCTCGGCACGCGCCGCCTGTTTTTACGGAGGCTGTCGGCCACGATGAACACAAGCCCCAACAGGATGTTCAGATAATACGTGAGCATGCGCCAAAGAAGCATGGAGGGGAAACGAAGCGCCTGCCCGAAAAGGCTGCCGAACACGAGGTAAAAGCCGCCCTCCGAAGCGCCTGCCCCGCCCGGGATGGGGATGAACGATACCGCCATAGAAAGAAGCGATTGGAGCAATACCACATAATACGGTGGATATTCGTCGAGCCCAAAGCCCCTGTAAATAAAATAGGTGACCGTCAAAAAACACGCGATTTCCATGAAGCCGAAAAATAAGAGCGGCAGCGCGCCCCGGAGCTTGCGCGTGAACATAAGCTTCACGGCCATGGCGTAATCGTTCATGACGCGCTTCCAAGCCCCTGTGACTTTTTCGTAGGTCGCATCCTTCCTTATGATCTTATGCCGCTTGAAAAACGCAAGCAGGCGATCGCCCGTGGTGGTGAGCCATTTGGGGTTGAGCGTGGCGATGGTCACGAACAAAAATACCAGTACATTGATGGCGTAGCCGATCATGACGACCGTACGAATCGCCGTGCCGAGCGCCGCGATCGGCTTCTCGAGCACGATCATACCTATGGTGGCGATGAGCACCACGCCGAATTGCCACGCCATGTATTTAATGAGCGTGATGGAGGTGGCGCTCCCCACGGGCACCCCGTAGCCGCGCATTTGAAACACCTGCATGGGCTGTCCGCCTATCTGCATGGGCGTGAGCGCATTGTAGAAAAACCCCACCATGCTGGTGGTTGCGCACTCAAAAAACGTCATGTCGATATCCGCGATGTGGCATATATCCTTGTGCATGAGTATGTTGAACACATAGCTCATCACGGCGCTTAAAAGCGCTGCAAGAAGCCACCACGGCTTCGCCTGCTTGAGCGCGTCGCCCATGCTCGATACGTTCGGGTCGAGCGCCGCGATAACGCCCATCACGCCGAGCGAGATGAGCACCATGAGTATCTTTTTGAGAACACCGTTTTTTTCTTGTTTCTTCTGTTCCATTTATACCCCCGGTATCATACTTAACAGGAAATTGGAGCGGTAGAAAAACGAGGAAAGAAGCGAGTTGTCCACGAGCTGCGTCACCGCGTCAAAGCCGCCGAGAACCGTCAGCACGATGGGCAAAAGCATAAATATCAAAAACAACGCCAGTATACCGCGCACCAGCCCGAGACCCGCGCCCAAAAGCGCGTCGCCGCTTCTTAACTGCGGCAGCACGCGCGCGTAATCCACGCCGTTGATGGCGAAGGCAAGTACGCCGCGCACGATGAGGAAGATCACCAAAAACACGAGTATGTTGATGAATACGCTCACGATGGTCTGGTTGAAATAGTCGCCCAGCGTGGTGATGTTTTGCTTGGCAAACGCCTCCACCGCGATATTGTGAGTGACCGCCTTCCCCATGGGGTACGGCAGCCCCGCGCCGTCGATGATGGACTTTAGCTGATCCGCGCTCAGTGAGCTTATGGTCGTCCGCGCGAGCTCCGCATCCTTCACGTACTCGCTCCCCTCGGCATAATAGAGCATCATGCCGTAAAGCGATTCGCTGCCCTTGACCGCCGCGGACCCTAAGCCCATAAACGCAAGCCCCGTAAGCCACGACACCATGTATGCGCCGACGGAAAGCGCGTTAAACAAAAAGCCTCTATACAGCCCCGCGAAGATAAACAGCGCAAATATGAGCAGCGCCATGAGATCCAGCACGTTCATAACTTCAAAATCCTCCCATTCAAGAGATGGGCGCAAGGTAGAGCACGCTCCCTCGCTTAAGCAGCATGTAGGAATCGTTCAGCTTCGTTGCGCCTTCGATGGGTGTTTCAAACGTTTCCGTCGAAAGGAGCGTACCCTTTTCGGAATACGTGTAAACCGCGTCCGCACAGTATACGAGAAGTTTGCCGTTTGCGACGGCCGCCGTAAGCGCGTTTTGCGGAAGCCTTAAGAACACCCTGCGCTCGCTCGCCACGTCCCCTTCGTCCACACCCAATAGCATCACCGAGCTTAGCGATGCGCCGTCGCGCGGCACGAACAGGAAAAGCGGGCGGGAACCGTTAAACGACGCGTCGACGAGCTTGTAGCCGTATACGATCACGCGGTAGGCCTGCGCGTTGCCCGTGCGGTTGAAACGCAGGAGGTTTCCCGTGCACGCGGCAAATACGCTTTGCTCCGTAAAGGAGACCGTTTCCGTAAGCTCCCCGCTTATGGTGATGACGCCCGTGGTGGTAGATTTCGCAAGGTCGTAGGTGGTAAGCGTCTGCACGGGGGTGGAGCTTTCGGTATCGAGCGTGAGCGTCCAAAGCGTATCGTCGTCGCCCGAGCGGAAACCATAGTTGATGAGCGTAACGGCGTTCAGATCGATGTCGTTATCCGTCCGCTCGCCCTTCGCGTTGAACACCTGTATGGCGCCGTTGCCCGAAGCATCGAGCCTATATACCGCCACATGCGAAGCTCCGCATTTCACGCTTTGCACCGTGCCCGAAAACTCGATGGGCAAATTCACGCCCACGATCTGCACGGCGGAGCTGTTGTAGAGCGCATACACGCTTTTGGAGGCCGCGAGCCGCACGTCCGCGGTGCTGACGGAAAGCGAAAGGTTCTTGCTCTCGTCGCTTAAGTCGAGGTAGTTGAGCTTGCCGTCGGCGATGTACAAAAATCCGCTGCCCGTGAAAAGCCGCGTCGCCTCCGCCGAAAAAGGAAGCTGTTCGGATGCTTTTAGCGTCTTGTTGCCTTTAAGCGCAAGCGCGAGCCCCACCGCGGCGCCGATGAGAACGAGCGCGGCAAGCACCATGAGCACGAGCCTCGAAGCCGTTTTCCGCTTGTTTTTTGCCTTTAGCCGGCGTCTTTGCATCCTTTCCCCTCCTTATTTTACGGAACAAATACGTTCAACGCGCCCTTTATAAGGGTAAACGTCACGGGCGTTTGCTCTCCCAATTCGCCGTCGAGGTTGAGCACATGCCCGCTCTCGCAGCTTATCCTTGCGTCCTCCGCCTTGAAATAGCGTATATGCGGCGAACCTAGGTGCTTTCCTTTGATATAGCGCGGCAGGATCTTCAAAAACGCAGGCACGCTTATGGCCTTCACGATGCAGAAATCGAGCAGCCCGTCGCAGGGATCCGCAAGCGGCGCAAGGTTCATGCCGCCCGCCAGATGCGTGCCGTTACAGGCGCTGAACAGTATCGCCCGCTCGAAGAAACGCTCGCCGTCCGCCTCCACCTCCATATCGATGGGCTTCAAATGCGTAAGCGCTTGAAAAATACCCATCAGATACGGGAACATGCCGTTGAAGCGCTTTTTGTACTTTTCCGTGTAGCGCACCACATCGGCGTCAAACCCAAACCCCGCCACGTTGAGGAAAAAGCGGCCGTTCGCCATAGCGGCGTCCACGCGCTTTACATGCCCCCGCAAAAGTATGCTTACCGCAGTCTCGACATCCTGCCCGACTTTGAGCGCTCGGGCAAAGTCGTTGCCCGTGCCGAACGGGAGGATGCCGAGCGTTGCGTCCGTACCCGAAAGCGCCGCGCCGACCTCCTGGTTGGTGCCGTCGCCGCCCACGGCGACGATCGCGCGCTCGCCAACTTCAACGGCCTCTTGCGCAAGCTCACGCGCATGGCCGGGATACTCGGTGAATTTAACTTCGCACGCAACGCCGCCCGCCTCAAGAAGCGCGCGCGCCTTTATAAAAAGCTCCTTCGCGCGTCCGCTCCCGGCAATGGGGTTTACGATGCAGTAAAGCCGCTCCGCCATAATTTACCTCGCGCTCGCTCTATTTCGCGCCCACAATCATATTCACGGCCTGCTTTTTCAGCGTAAAGCGCGCGGGCGCATGCGAGTAGAGCTCTCCGTCCACGTCGATGACGCTATACTGAGGACCTTCCACATACAGCTCGGACGCCCTGAAATATTCAATGACCGACAGCCCGATATGGGTCCCTTTGATGAAGCGAGGTAAAAGCTTTATAAATTTCAGCCGCGACACCTTGTGCACGACGCACACATCGAACGCGCCGTCAAACGGATCGGCCTCGGGCGCGACCTTCATGCCGCCGCCAAAATACGCGCCGTTGCCGACGGCGATCAAGAGCGCATCCATCTCCTTGACCGATCCGTCCCCCAAATGTATGCGGACCGGCAAAGCCTTTAAATGGACCAGTGCGTCCAATATGCCGAGAAGGTACGGGAGCATGCCCCTATAGCGTTTTTTATGCTTCTCCGTGCAGACGAGCACGTCCACATCGAAGCCGAAGCCCGCCACATTGATGAAGAAATGGCCGTTCGCATCGGCCGCGTCCATGCGCCGCACGTTCCCTAAAAGGATCGCTTCAAGCGCCGCCTTGGGCTCGGTGGGGAAATTCAGCACCCGCGCAAGATCGTTGCCCGTGCCGAAAGGCATTACGCCCATCACGGCCTCGGTGCCTGCAAGCACCGACGCGACCTCGTTGACCGTACCGTCGCCCCCCACTGCGACGATGGTGCGCTCGCCGCTTTCGTAAGCGGCCTTCGCGAGCTCCACCGCGTGAGCGCGGTATTGTGTCACCGCGCATTCGTAGGGGATATTCCTTGCGGCAAGCTCAGCCTCGACCTGTTTGAAGCATGTTTCGCAGCGGCCCCCGCCCGCAAGAATATTGACGATGAAGTACAGACGTTCCATCCGTTCGTAAGTCCTTCCCCCGGCGCCTTTCTAAATAAAAGGACGCTCGCTTTTTGGCGTAAACTTAGAAAGCCCCCGCACAAATCCCTGCACAGGTATGTTTTATGATAATCCAAAAAGCCCCTGTTGTACAGGCATATCCTGTGAATTTTCGTGTAAATGTGGCTGCGGGCCGCGCCGTTTGCTTGTTTTAAGAGCCATGCGCATAGTATAATGAACAGGAAAACCGCGGAAAACGGAGGGCGTTATTATGCGTTTTACGAAAATGCACGGGCTCGGCAACGATTTTATCGTGATCGACGACCGCGCAAAGGCCCTTTCCGACTTTAGCCGGCTTAGCAGAACGCTTTGCGACAGGCGCACCGGCATAGGCGGCGACGGCGTGATACTCGTGCAAAATTCCGCGTGCGCCATTGCGCAAATGCGCATCTTCAACAGTGACGGGAGCGAGGCCGAAATGTGCGGCAACGGCATACGCTGCTTCGCCAAGTACGTTTACGACAGTAAAATCGTGCAAGCGGAAGTTTTCAGCGTGGAAACGCTCGCGGGCATCATGGAAATTTCCCTTTCGGCCGAAAATGGCATTGCAAAGACCGTTACCATCAACATGGGGAAACCTGTGCTCGAACGCGAAAAAATACCCGTGACGGGCACGGGTACCTGCCTAAACCAAACGCTCGCCGTATCGGGCCGCGAATTTACCTACTCCACAATACTTTTGGGCGTACCGCATACGGTGGTATTCACGGATCATGTAAGCGAAGCGGATGTTCTTAGCTGCGGCCCCGCCATAGAAACGTTTCCGCAGTTTCCGAAAAAGACTAACGTGAACTTCACGCAAGTACTCGATTCCGAAAACATCCGCGTGCGCACATGGGAGCGCGGCTGCGGAATGACGCTCGCCTGCGGCACGGGCGCATCAAGCGCCGCGGTCTGCTGCGCGCTTTCGGGCCTGACGGGTCGCAGGGTGAACGCGCATCTCGCGCTCGGCACGCTTTTGATCGACTGGACCGAGGACGGCGCCGTTTACATGACAGGCCCCGCCGCATCCGTTTATGAGGGCGAAATCGACCTTTTTCAAAAATAAAAACTATCTTCTTTTCGGAGGAACCATGCATCACACCTTTTATCCCAAGGGCGTCTGCTCGAGCAGGATCGACTTCGACATCACCGACGGGCGCGTCCGCGGCCTTACCTTCACCGACGGTTGCGACGGCAATTTGCAGGCCATCGGCAAGCTTTGCGAGGGCCGTACGGCGGACGAGCTTATTGACCTTCTTTCCGGCATCCGCTGCGGCGCGAATTCGACTTCCTGCAGCGATCAGCTCGCGAGGGCGCTGAAGGATGAGATCGAAAGGGTGAAAAAGGCAGGATAAGTACCGGCTTAGCAGGGAAATTATCGCAGTTTACATACGATGGTTCCCGGTCCTTTTGCCATATTATCATTCGCAAGGCCATTCTCAACGATCTGCACTCCGTTTACAAACACATGTAAGATCCCCTCGGGACGTTCCGGTGAATCGCCCTTTGCTTGAACTGTCTCGGGATCGAACACCGTAATATCCGCCGCATAACCGCCGTGGAGATATCCGCGGTTTGCAACATGAAACCGATCGGCAATTGCTCCCGACATCTTACGAACGGTTTTCTCCATCGAGATCGTCTTATTTTCGCGCGACAGAGCTAAGAATTTCGGGAAGCAGGAATATGCGGCGGCATTCTGGATACCGTTTTCCTCGATCCAGGCATCGGTCATCAAAAGCGAGGGCTCGTGCTTTACCAATTTATAAATATCGGGCTCATCATAATAGCGGTACATATTCACCCTGCCCTTACCCTCGCTCAACTCCACCACCTTAAGATAGGCGTCCAGCTCGCTAAGCTTCCATTCCTTAGCCAGTTCGCTGATACGCTTGCCGCAGATGTCCTTAGCCTTTTCACCGGCCCAGGCAACCTGGATATCCTCAAAGCCAAAACCAAGCGCGCGCTTCGTAATTCCGATCTCCACACCGAGGCGCATTTTGGTAAGCCGCTTTTTCTGTTCGGCTGCCGGCATGGACAGATACCAGCTGGGAAGAACGACCGTTATCACCGACACCCCAAAGGTCATAGAGTATAAATCGTAAGAAAAATCCAGCCCTTCCGCACGCGCTTTATCGATCAGCGCAAGACTTTGATCCACTGTTTTCCAGGTGGATTTCCCTACGAAGATATGATGAGAATACTGCATGCGGACCCCGGTCCGTCTGGTAAGCTCTATCATTTCCTTCAAGGCGCGCAGATTATGCGGTTCACCGCCGATCGGGGGGCTATAGGAGGTGGAGGCCGCGGACTGCGCTCTCGAATGCACCGTTATGATCCCGCCTTTTTTAGCGGTTATTTTAGCCGCTTTGTCCAGTTCATCTAAGGTGGCATAACGATCCGGTTCGTACATCAGGCCGAAGGATAATCCAAATGCCCCCTGATCGAGCGACTCTTCCAGCTTGGAATCATGCATTGACATTTCTTCCCCGGTAAAAGCGCGGTTCTCATAACCCGATAAGCCGATTCTGATCGATCCGTGGCCTTGCAGCGGAACCAGGTTCAACGGCGTCGTCTTTTCCGCCGTTTCACGCCAGCCGCGAAAGGTAGAATAGTCGCCATATACCTCGCCCGTCTCAAATAAACCGCTGCCAAGCAAGTTTTTAAAAGGGGTATCCGCTTCGTAGCCAAAGGGCGAAAAGCCGCAGTTTCCCGTTACCTGGGAGGTGATGCCCTGTTCGGCAAAGCTTTTAAAATAAGGTACGGGGTCCTTGCGTGCGGCATACCAGTCATTATGGGAATGCGCGTCGATAAAGCCGGGGGCGATCGCCTTGCCGGCGCAGTCGATCACCCTGCCGTCAAAGCTATCGATTGCGGCTCCTTTTATTACATCCTTGATGACCGCATCCTCCACCAACACGGACCCGACATGGGAGGTCTCTCCGCTTCCATCCATAATGATGCCGTTTTTCAGTAACGTTAGCATAAAATCGCCTCCCGACAGTATGTATCGTGACAGATAAAGGCTGTTCCTTACATATATCGATAAGTTGTCTTGATATTAGCATAATCCGACTTGTTCGTAAACATCTCACAAAAGGCAGACAGCTTAATCTGCTGTCTGCCTCAACCAAGCAAGACCCGCGATTCATAAAATGCCCCTATCGGGATGCGCCTTTATTCTCCTAAATCCGCCGGCTCCACATCGTAATAGATATCGTATTTGAATTTGCTTGCCTTTAAAACGGGCTTCGCGTCGGACGAAAGCCCGTAGCGGAGATAATCCGCGTCGCCCGCGCCGAGTTCGCCGCGAATTTCGGCGCGCGCAAGCACGCTTTTCGCGATCATGGCGTCGAGGTTCAAAAAGCTCAGCGCAAGGTACATCGCGATAAACGCGACCGTGACCGCGCGGATGAGCCGCAATTTATTTCTATACAGCCGCACGCCGCAAAGGACCGTCGCGACCGCAAGGAACAAAATGAACCAAAACGAAAGTATGCGGCTCGTCGTGAGCGCGTATGCGCCGATGTACATGAGAAGCCTTGAAGCGCCCGAATAAAGGATGAGCGCCGTCGCGACGAGGAGCAGCATCAAAAACACGCGCTTTGCCTTATGCTCCTTTTCAAAGCGCAGCGTGAGCGCATAAAGCCCCAGGTTGATGAGCGCCACGACCAAAAGCTCGTTGAAGCCGCGCACCGCGTATTCCGAATACGTAAGCCCCGCGGGCAGGCCGCTAAGGCCCGTAAGATAGAAAAACTGCACATAGCCGAACACAAGGTAAACCGCAAGCAAAAGCGCGATCACCGTATGGAGCGTGGCAGGTTCTATTTTTTGCGGGTACGGCTCCGTACGTACGGGCAGCTTCCCCCACGCGGTGTTGAATAAAAACGAGTAGAACAAAAACGCCACGATAAGAGCGAGCACCGTCCGCCAAAACACATCCGCGACCGACCAGCCCTCAAACAGCCGCCCCACATAGTAGGAAAATACCGAATCGGCGCTCACCAAAAGCGCGAGCACAAGCGCCGCCAGCGGCAGGCCTATGAGAAGCCCCATGGCTACGCCGCTTCTCTTGCTCCCTTCCTTTTTGTGGACCAGCGCGGCGAACGCGCCGAAAAACCGCGGGATGGAGGAAAACGGCCTCACGAAAAAGCCCGCAAAAAACTGCACCGCATATTCCCCGTCGCAGCCGGGCGCCGCCCGAAACGAGCATACCACCGCGTGCAGCATGAGAAGGAGCGGTATCGCGAAAAAATTGAGCAGGCCGAGCGTTCTTTCCGCATACAGCGCGTAGCGGATAAAAAGAAGCGCAACGCAGGCTGCAAGAAGGAAACCCGCTTTGTTGGTCCTCGCCCTCGGCACGATCCAGTAATACCCCGCAAGGTAGACCGCCCAAAAGATCGCGTAGGGCAGAGCGAAGCTTTGAAGGCTGTCGTTCCTCTCGTTCCAAATAAGCGTCACGAACACGATCCCCATCAAAACCGCCACCGCGAGCAATATTTTTTGCGCGTTCGTATATTCCCATTTCTCGTTGGGCATAGGCTTATAGTTGATCTCCGACGGATGCCATTTCTCGTTTTGTTCCATAGTTTACGCCTCCTTTTTGAGCCCCTCGTCCTCCACATATTCGAGGATGTCCGCGGGCTGGCAGTTCAATTCGCGGCAGAGCGCGTCGAGCGTGGAAAAGCGTATCGCTTTCCCTTTGCCGGTCTTTAATATGGAAAGGTTCGCCTGCGTGATGGAAAGCCGCTCCGAAAGCTCCGTGAGACTCATTTTGCGTTTTGCCATCATCACGTCGAGATTGACGCGGATCATAGACGCACCTCCTAAATGGTCAGGTCGTTTTCCTGCTTAAAATCGACCGCTCTTTTGAAGACCTCCGCCATCACCAGCGCAAACAACCCGCTCAAGAGCATCACGAGCGCGCACACCGCCGTCATGGGCGTAAAATCGAGGATGGACTTTATCAAAAACAAGAGTCCCGCAAGCTCCGCCGTCGCACCCATGCGCGAAAACGCGTAGACGTTCCTTTGCACGAACGGGTCGCCCTGCACGGTGCGCATCACAAGCAGAAGCTCCGCTAATATATGACACGCCATCAGCCCCGCCGCGGTCAAAAACGCGAACATGCCCGCTTTTCCCCATCTCGCGCTGTAAAAATCCCCGAATGCATCCTGCACGGCCGGCCATAGATAGAGCGCCGCCACGCAAAACAGCACAAACAAAAGAAGCGTGAAGAGAAGAATCTGTGTGGCGAGCGCAAGCCCCTTTTTCATAACAAATAAAACCTCCACAAATGCCGTTTTGGATATTCTAGCACGCCTCTTATCGCAACTCAATCTATTTTTATCGTAAAACAATAAAATATTCTATGAACAGCCTTTCCACCTTGTGCTTTTTGCGAAGGAAAAGCAAACAAACCTTGTTTGCGGCGCATCGGAGCATAAAACGTGCTATACTATGCGTGTAAAAACATAAGGTAAGGGGAGTCGAACCCTTACTTTAAGGAAAAGGAAGATCATTATGCCCATCAACACCATCGGCGGCGGGTACGATTACTGGCTTTTCGGCATGATCGCCGTGATGATACTCGGTATGATCGTACAAGCGCGCATGAATTCCGCGTTTTCGAAATTTTCCCGGGTGAGCGCGGAATCGGGCCTTCACGCGGAGGACGTGGCGCGGCGCCTTTTGGACGATGCGGGGAGCCGCGTACAGGTCGCCGCCGTGCAGGGGCGGCTCACCGACCATTACAATCCCAAAACACAGACGGTGGGCTTGAGCAGCGCCGTATACGGGCAGGGCTCCGTGGCGGCGCTTGCGGTAGCCGCGCACGAGATCGGCCACGTGATGCAGCACGAGGAGGGCTATATGCCCATCAGGCTCAGGAACGCCGTGCTCCCCATCGCTCAGTTCGGCTCGTTTGCGGGCCCCGTTCTCGTGATCGCGGGCGCTTTCATGCAGGCGTTCGGCCTCGCGATGATCGGCGTGTACGTCTACGCCGCGGTTTTGCTCTTCCAGCTCGTAACGCTTCCCGTGGAGCTCAACGCCTCCACCCGCGCCATGCAGATGCTTTCTTCGGGCGGCTATATCAGCCGCGACGAAACGGAAGGCGTGAAGCGCGTGCTCAACGCCGCCGCCATGACCTATGTGGTAGCCGTGCTCTCCTCCCTCGTTACCTTGCTTCGCTTTTTGAGCATCGCCAACCGTTCGCGCAGAAATTGAGTAAAACAGGAGATTCTGCCATGAAAGCACCTGTGATCGCGGATATCCGCCTTATCAACAAAGGCGTTCGCCTGAGAGCGGACATAGAGGGAAAACCCTCCGTCGAAATCGACAGTAACCCCCCCTATGGCGCGGGCGATACCATGTCGGCTCTGGAGCTGTTTTTAACGAGTCTTTGCGCCTGCTCGGGAGGAACGGTGCTCGCGATTCTCCACAAGATGCGAAAGACCGTTCACGGCTTTTCCATCCATGCCGAGGGTGCAAGGAGCGAGGAGCCGCCTTCAAGCTTTAAAATCATCCGCCTAAAATTCACGCTCGCTTCCCCCGACACAAGCGAAGCGGAGTTTTTAAAGACCATACGCCTCGCAGAGGAAAGCTATTGCCCTGTTTGGGCAATGATCAAGGGGAACGTGGAGGTTTTCACTGAAGCGGAGATCACAAAGGAATAAACTGTCGTGCAGATAAAAGCGCTTTCGGGCATTGTGCCCGAAAGCGCTTTTATC
>JAEXEN010000027.1 GCA_023400985.1 Bacillota bacterium | reverse complement strand
GTGTACGATATACGGTAGAAGGCGAATTTGCTATCCGCCCTACCGCTCTTCCGCGCATATGCATCCGGGGGTATCGGGCGGGGGGGAAGCAAAGGAGATATTTGCAATCGCGCCCATGCCGTCGTTTTTTAAATAGGTCGCCCAGTATTCGGGAAAGGTCGCAAAGCCCTTTTCCTTCATATCCGTTGCGATGGGAACGCTCACATAGCGCCAGTGCCAGGGCTCGAAATAAAAGCCCGTGATATCTTCCTTCCCCTCGGGGTAACTTAAAATGAAGCCGTATTTATAAGCGTTTTTGCGGAGCCACGCGTATTCCGCGGTTTTTTCGTATTCATAATTGCGAAGGAGCCCGTGCGTCTCGTTTTTTAACCTTAAATCAAAAGCAAGCCCCAACTGGTGCTCGGAATGATCCGGCCATGCGTTCCACATATCGTCGGGGTCGCTTTTGGGCTTGTTGACGCGGTAGCCGACCTTGACGTAAGGCGGAAAGCCGTTTAATTCCATCGCCCGTGCCATCTTCAAAAACGCCGCATAGCAATCCGAACGGAGGGTGACGTCTTTCATGGCGTACGCTTCGTCCACGGCGACAAGCGACGCGGGCGCGTAGCCCTCGGGAAGCGCAAAATGCTTGCCTACATATACGCATACGCTAGCGGGATCTTTTACGATCTCCGTGTTTTGATAGCTCGGCTCGTAAAGCCTCAACGCGAGCGCGAGCCGCAGCTCGTCCGGGGTAAGCTCCGGATGCTCGGATACGTATTGCGCGCACCGCTGCAAATAAACGGGCGGATCCGATGCGCGCGCAAAGGAGGTGGCGAGCGGCGCGCAAAAAACGGCAACGGCCGCCGCCGCAAGCAAGTAGGTTTTCTTCATGTATGTTTTCCTGCTGTTTATTTATCCGAGAGCATGGCGCGAATGAGGGCGTGGCGTTTTTTCATGTCCTCATTTTTGGAAGCGTTGATAAGGTTTTTGTAGCGCTCGAGCGCCATATCGATGATGCCGTCCCACGGCACGGCGATGGTCTTTTTGGCCGCCGCTCCAAGCGCTTTCAAACGTTCGGTATCATGCAGGTTTTTTGAGAGCACCCGAGCCAGGTCTTCCGACGAATCCTCGGCGAGAAGGCCGTTCTCCCCGTCGCGCACCGCCTCCGCGGCACAGCTCCCGCGCGTCAAAACGCTGGGCGTCTCCATGGCGGCCGCCTCGCGCAGCACCATGGGAGCGTTGTCGTAAATGGAAGGGAACACGAAAAGAGTCGCGCGCTGGTAAAGCCCGTCAAGCAGCGCCGTATCCTGAAGATGGCCCGTAAATACGGTGTTTTCGCCAAGGCCAAGTTCCTGTACCTTCTCGCGGATATCCCCCTCGTCCGGCCCCTGCCCCGCGAGAACGAGCCAAAAATCCTCGCCGCGCGCCTTCAAAAGCGCCGCCGCCTCGAGGATGCGGAGGATGTTTTTTTTCCAATTGATCTGCCCCACAAAAAGGAGCGCCGGCCTGCCGTCGCCGAGGTTAAAGCGTTCGTTGACGAGCTTGAGATCCTCTTCGCGGCGGTCTCTTATCTCGGTGCCGTTCGGCATCACCTGCACGTCGCCTTTATAGCCGTAATCGTGCAGCACATCCGCCGAGGACTGGCTGACCGCCCATACCTCGTCGCAGCGATCGTAGAAATCCACCACGTAACGCACGCCGATGGTGGCGAGCATCTTGCCGGTGACCTTATAGAAATCGTCGTAATATTTGGAATGGAAAGTACCCACAAGCGGTATGTCGCGCCGCATGGCGACGCGAAGCGCCTCCTGCCCCGCCGTGAAGGGATCGTGCGCATGCGCGATGTCGAGCGGCACTTTGCGAAGCCTCTCGTAATAATGCCTGTCGAGCACGGCGATGCCCGCGCGGTACTGCGGAGAGCCCGGCACGGCAACGCCCGAAAAATCCACGATCTCAAAAGGGAATCTGCCGCGATAACCCGTATCGTTGGCGGGTGCGATCACATAGCAGTCATGGCCCTTCTCGGAAAGCGTGACGGCATAGTTATAGACGACGCGTCCCACGCCATCCACGATGGGAAGAAATGAATCCGAAAATTCACCGATGTTCAAGGCTTTTCCCCCTCCCCACGAGGTCGATTGTATCTATCTCATTTTATCCGTATGTTATCCGTTAGACAAGTACCCGCCGCTTTTTTGACCATATGTTTACATCTGTGTCAAAAGTCGCCGTCATGGGCCTTTACTTTACAAAACGGCGTGTAGACGCAAAAATGCCCGTCTTTGGCAAACTTGGAGCAAAGCGCCGCGGCGGCGTCGGCGTTCTCTTTCGGGAAACCGCCAGCCTTGAGAAAAGGCTTGCGCCGTACCAGAAACAGGCGTTTATCAAGCGCTTCAACGCCCCGTATGGCGTTCACGACGCGGTTTTTGGCTTTATCGTTTATATCGTCCTCCGCATTGAGGTACGGCCCCTGAGCGAGACGTCCGTTCTCGTCTAAGAGTTTGCCGGTTACGGCAACGACGCGGTTTCTGCAAAGCTGCTCGAGAAGCGCGTCGAGCCAAGAAGCGGATACGATCTCGAGCCGCTCATCCAAAAACAAAAGCGCGTCGCACCGTATCTCTTTTGCGGCGGCGTTGCGGGCCGAGGCAAGGTCAAGGTCGATACAGTTCACGACATGCGCCGCGCCGTTTTTTTTAAGCAGCCGCAAATACGTTTGGAGCTGCGGCTCCCCCTCTTTGGTGACGGCGATCACGATGCGGTATTTTTCATAGACGGTATTTTCTTCGAGGCTTTCGAGAAGCCGCCGAAGCGGCGTGAGAAGACCGGAAGCAACGACGACCACGGCGATAAGCGGGTTCTTTTTCGGCGCCGCCGCCATGCGGAAGCTCCCCTCGTACAAGCCTTTGGCGACAAATCCCTCCATACGTTTTTCCTTCAGATACGCTTCGATGGACGTTCGTCCCGAAAGGAAATCCACCTCTCCTAAGTGTATGCGGCGCGAATAGAGCGCTTTTTCGATATGCACGATGTCGCGGCACTTTGCAGCACAGCGGAGAATGTATTCATATTCGCCGTTTGCATCGTTTTGCTTCATCGCACCGCAGCTTGCATGCACTTCGCGGCGCACCGCCATAGGGCGGCCTACAGCGTTGTAGCTTAAAAGCGTGACGGGGCTGAACGCGGTTTTTTCATACGGCGCATGGTGTACATTGTCAAAGCCCATCACGTCCTCGTCGGCAAACAAAATATCCGGCCCGTGGTTTTGAGTCGCGGCGCCGGCAAGACAAAGAAGCGCATCCGGCGCGAGAATATCCCCCTCGGAAATGTAAAGGAGGTAATCGAACGCTTCCCTGCCCGGGTCGTACCCGAACGCGAAATTCCGGTATGTCTGCCCGTCAAGCGAAGCGGCGGTACGCGAAAACCATCCCCTGTTCTCGCTTTTTTTGTCGAGTGCGATAAAAAAGCGAGGCGAGGACGATATCTCTTCCCTTTCAAGAAAAAGCAAGCCCTTTCCCATGCAATGGATTGTTGCCGAAAAAGGGTTGTTTTTTACATTTGCATTATTCTCCGCAGTAGTCCATGAGCAGCTGCATCGCATCCGGTGCATCGGGATCGAGTCGCATATCCGCCGCGTTTAGGTAAGCCTCGCGGCGCTCGTAGTAGAGCTTTTCTATATCCGCTTTGCCGCGCTTCAGAAGCGGCCTGCCGGTAATATCCTGCTTATATAGCTCCTCGATGGATTTATCTAGGAACACGATGCGGCCGCTCCCCTTCATCACCTCGAGGTTGCCGGGGTGGGTAAGTATTCCGCCGCCGGTCGCCACGATGCTGTAACCGCGTATCGCCGCGCGCTTTGCCATGATCGCCTCGAGCCGCCGGAACTCGGCTTCGCCGCGCTCGAAGAATATCTCGGCGATGCTTATCCCCGCCTCCGCCTCGACCATCTCGTCGGTATCCAAAATGTTTTTGCCCACAAGATGCGCTACCTTCATGGCGATCTTGGACTTGCCGGAGCCCGGCATGCCCACAAAATACACGTTGAGCGCGCGCCTCTGCTCCCTTTTAGACGCTCGGAGGACGCTCAGCATAATTGCCTGCATATAATCGAGGTTTTCCGGGTTGCCTACGCGCTGAGCATAAAGCTCGAACAACTCGCGCTCGCGCTCGGGGACGTAAACGGGCAGCCCGTTTTCGCGCTTGATCCCGCCCATTTTGCGCACGGTCTCCATGCGCTTTTCTATAAGCGCGATCATTTCCGCGTCGATCTTTTCGATTTCGAGCCGCAGCTCTCTCATGGCGTCTAAGCCCTGTTCCATCAAAAACCTCCGTATGCGTCCAAGAGCGCAAGACATACAGCGGCCTCCACCGCGACAAGCCCTCTTGGCAAAATACATGCGTCATGCCTTCCCGCATGGCTTAAGGTTTCTATATTCATCGACTTCAGATTCACGCTCTGCTGCGCTTTTTTTATGGTGGGCACGGGTCGAAACGCCGCGCGCACGATAAGGGGCATGCCGTTTGCGATGCCGCCGTTGACGCCGCCGCTGAAATTCGTAAGCGTCTTTACCGCCCCGTTCTCCGCGCGAAAACCGTCGTTCAACTCGCCCCCCTTCCCGTGAGCAAACCCGAAGCCCGCGCCGAATTCCACAGCCTTTATAGCGGGTACGCTGAACAAAAGCGACGAAATCGAGCTTTCAAGCGATTGAAAGAAAGGCTCGCCGAGGCCCGCATCAAGCCCCACTGCCGCGCATTCCGCAGCGCAGCCCAAAGAATCGCCCTGTTCGCGCGCCGACGCAAGCGCAAGTTCCATTTTTTCGCGCGCGGATTTATCAAGAAGCGGGAAGAAAGGGTCGAGCGCCTGTAACTGCGCCGCGTTCACATGAACGGGGTCGAAATTCTCGTCCGAAACGCCGCCGATCATGAGCACATGCGCTTTGACGGTAACGCCCCTTTCCTTCAAATACTGCCGTGCAACCGCGCCCGCAAACACGAGCGGAAGCGTCATGCGCCCGGAGAACATGCCTCCCCCGCGCGGGTCATTGAAGCCGTTGTATTTTTTATGCGCCGCATAATCCGCATGGGAGGGACGCGGGATTTCAGGGTGCGGATATTCCTCCGAACGCGCGTCGGCGTTTTTAAAAACGGCGCAGACAGGCGTGCCGTCCGTAAAGCTATTGTAAACGCCCGAAAGGAGTTCATAGCGGTCCGGTTCCTTTCGCGCGGTGCTTATTCCGTCCACGCGGGGAATGCGCCTAATTAATTCTTCGTCGATCGCGTCAAAGTCGAGCTTAAGCCCCGGCCGTATCCCATCGAGCACGCAGCCCAAGGCCGCGCCGTGCGACGTGCCGAATACGGTAAGCTTGATGCGGTTTCCCCAAGTGTTCATAGCCATTAACCTTTCATTCGGTCCCCCCGAGCGCTTTGAGCGTTTCAAAAAAATGCGGCGCGCTCTTTTTCACGGACTCGGACCCGGTCAACTCCACGGGCGCGTCACAGATGGCGGCGGCGATAGAAAGCGCCATTGCCACGCGGTGGTCGTTGTGCGAATCCGCCTTGCCGCCCTTTAAGCGCCCCGTGCCGCGTACGAGAAAGGTATCGCCCTCCTCTTTGGCGTCCGCACCGAGCTTATTGAGCTCCGTCACCATGGCGTTCAGGCGGTCGCATTCCTTAAAACGGAGTCTGCGCCCGCCCGTGATGCGCGTTACGCCCTTTTTTGCGCAGGCGTTCACGGCGAGCGCTGGAAACACGTCCGGCATGTCGCTGATGTCTACTTCATCCTTATCGAGCGCATACAATACCCGTCTGTCGCCCTGCAAGGATTCTTGGTCTAAGCCGTTGAGCTTCACGCTTCCGCCGAGGCGGTTTGCGACGAGGAAGTTGCTTGCATAGGTCCAATCCCCCTCCACAAAGAGATCGGCGCTCTTGTAGCGCTGATAGCCCCTTATCAAAAAGCCATCACCGTAAGCCTCGGTATAAACTTGAAAGCGCGCCATGATGTCGCGCGTGAGGTCTACATACGGTCGGGATTGCAGCGTGCCCGCCACGTGCAAAAAGCTGTCGCCGTTTAAAAGCGGCAGCGCAAACAGCAGTCCCGATACGAATTGGGAGCTTACGTCGCCGCGTATGCGGTGTTCGCCCGGCGTAAGATCGCCCGTGACGATGACCTCGTTCCCATTTCTATAAAGCTTCGCATCGAGCGATTCGGAATATGGCTCGATGGGCCTAGTCGCAAGGCTGCCCGTCATCAAAAACCGCCCGCCTCCGTTTAGCAGTGAAAGCGGTATCAAAAGCCGCATCGTCGTGGCGCTCTCGCCTGCGTCCATGGTTTTGCCCGCTTTCAACGCCGCAAGGCAGCGCCGTGTAGCATCCACATCGTCACAGTCGCAGACGTTTTCCACATGGCTCTTGCCTTCCGCCAAAAAGGCGCAGATGAGCGCCCTGTGCGAGACGCTTTTGGAGGGGATAACGTCCGTTTCTCCTTTAAGCGGCCTGTTGAAAATAACGCGGCTCATAAGCCGAGCTCCTCCCGCTTCAGCTTTTTCCGCACGGCTGCGCCGATTTTCGTCAAGAGCACCGCGTCCACCAGCGCTCCCTCCGTCTTTTTGTCGTACACGAGGTTTTCGTAAACCGCGCGTTTATCGCCGTCGTACCTGACGGGCAGGCTATATGCTTTAAGGAGCGCCGTGAGCCGTTTTGCCGTGCCGATTTCCGTAACACCGAGCCGTTCGCCGGTTTTCGCCATGGCGGCCATACCGATGGAAACCGCCTCGCCGTGCAATAGGGAATAGCCGGACGCGCTTTCCACCGCGTGACCTACGGTATGTCCGAAATTCAATAGCCTTCTGTCCCCGCGGTCAAATTCGTCTTTCTCCACAAGCGCGGCTTTCACCTTGAGCGCCATGAAAACGGCTTCCTCGTCGCTCATATCGCCGCGTTCGAGACGACAAAACGCTTCCTCGTCGCCGATAGCGGCGCATTTTATGATTTCCGCATACCCGGCGCGGTACTGACGCTTCGGGAGTGTCTTTACGTAATCCGTATCGCAGATCACAAGGCGCGGCTGGGAGAACGCGCCCACGAGGTTTTTGCCGTAAGGCAAATTCACCGCCGTCTTGCCGCCGATGGAGCTGTCCGCCATCGCAAGAAGCGTGGTGGGCGCCATAACAAGGGGCATGCCGCGCATGTAGGTGGCCGCGGCAAAGCCCGCCACGTCCCCCACGACCCCGCCGCCGAAGGCGACGACCACATCGGTGCGGGTAAGCTCCCGCTTCGCCATTTCGGCGTAAAGCTTTAGAAGCGTTTCGTGATTTTTGTGCACCTCGCCCGCGGGAAACGCGTGCATATAAGCCGTAAGACCGGCGCCACGAAGCGACTTTAGGAGCGCGTCGCCGTGCGAATTAAGCACCGTTTCATCCATGACCACGAAAACGCGCGCGCCGTCAAAACGCGTTTTCAACTGTGCGCCGAGCTCTTTTATAAGGCCGCTCCCCACGAGCACGTCGTAGGGCACGGCCGTATGTACTACAAGCTGTTTCACGCTTTTTGGGGCGCCTCAAACGCAGGCTCGTTTTCAAGCGTCATATGCTTGATGCGCACGTCCGTTTTGGGGCGATCGGAACGATCGGTCGCGGCGGAGGCGATCTCATCCACGATCTCCATGCCCTCCGCCACATGCCCGAAGGCCGCATACTGGCCGTCCAGATGCGGCGCGTCCGCATGCATGATGAAAAACTGCGAGCCGGCGGAATCCTTGGACTGAGAACGCGCCATAGAGATGACGCCGCGCTTGTGCACGATGGGGTTCGGTATGCCGTTTGCCCTGAACTCGCCCTTGATTGAGTAGCCCGGACCGCCCATACCGGTCCCTTCCGGGCAGCCGCCCTGAATCATGAAGCCTTTGATGACGCGATGGAATATAAGCCCATCATAAAAGCCCTTTTGCGCGAGGGTGAGAAAATTGTTGACCGTGTTGGGTGCAGCGGACCTGTCGAGCTCCAGTTTGATCTTTTTCCCGTTTTCCATTTCGATGATGACCATATTGTTCTCCTTAAGTTTTATGGATAGATAAAGTTGATGGCGAGCGCGCCGTAGGCATTGAATAGGATGCCCGCAAGTATGATGAACTTCTCATAGCGCTTTACTTCCCATGCGCCGTCAAACGTGAGATACAGTAACGCGTAGGGGAGCATATCCACCGTATAGCGCGCGCCAAACTGCCAGCCGCCCAGGGTTTTGTGCGCGCACAAAAGTAGAATGTTGAGCGCCATCGCGGCGAGCAGAGAAATTTTAAAGGCGCCCATGCGCTTTTTTATACTATCCCGCACAACGCGGATGAATAGCAGCAAAAACATGGGGTTGGCAATATAGAACATAAAGCCGTCGAAATAGGTGAATTTGAGCCGCAGATCCAGGCCCGCCGTTACCGGGCGCAGGAAGAGGTTAAAGAGGTTTTGCGGCACATAGGAAAGGGAAAACTGACCCTCCGGCGACTCCAAAAATTCGACCAGATAGTTGTGCCCGAATTCAAACGGGTTTTGAAAGCGGATGTAGTTGTACCACATGTACGCGCACGCGATCAAGGCGGGCAAAATAAGGCATTTTGCCTGTTTGAGCGCGGTTTTTATAAAGCCCTGCCCCGATACGTAATCAAGTGTGTAAAAGTGCACGAACAGCGGCAAAAACGCCACGGCGGAAAACGGCCTACACCCCACCGCGAGCGCAGCAAGCGCGTAAGCGAGCACGCGCCTATTTGTAAGCGCCGAGTACGCCATCCATGTGAGAAGGAGCAGATTGAGCGCTTGCGCCTGGAACCAGACGCCGCCGTTGGTGCTCATCCACAGCATATTGCTGCCCCAAACGTAGAAAAGGGCAAGGAGGCCGGACGCTGCGGGGCTTGTACCTTTCAAGCGTAGGATCTTATAGGCGAGCGCAACGGTCAGCATGGCGTAGACCATCATCACGAGGTTGTTGGGCGTGTTCGCGCCGAACAAAAACGTGAGCGGCAGCATCACGACCGAGGGGAGCGGCGGGAAGGAAACGTACCAATCGCCGTTAAAAACGGCAAGCTCAAGCCATTCGTAGTTTTGCCCGAGGCCCGCTTTACCCTCGCGCCACGCGAGCGCCTGCAAAGTATAGCTGTCCCAATCGGAATGCGCAAAAAACGTACCGCCCAAAAGATCGTGCAGCAAGATGTAGCCAAACAGCATAAGGAGGAGCGTAAACAAGAGCTCCGGCTCAAGCACATGCTTTTTCTTCAAGGGTATTTCCATGCCCTTATTCTACCACACACGCCCGATTTGGCAACGTATTTTGCTTGTGCCGGCCGCGCGCCGCATGGTAGAATTTCCAAAACGAAGCGGGAGGCGGAACGGTTGCTCGGTATTTTGATCAAGCGCGAGCGCGCGGCGCAAAACATGAGCCAAGAGGCGCTCGCTGCGGGGATATGCTCTCCGTCGTACCTTTCAAAAATCGAAAACGGCGCGGCGGAATGCAGTGACGAGCTTTACAGGCATCTGTTCGACGCACTTGGCATCCGATATGTTTCCGACGAAGCGCTTCTAAACCGTTTCGACGAGGCTTATACGCGCATGCTTGCCGGCTTGCGGCAAGCCGAAAAGCTCAAGGATGAAGAAAGCGCTGCGCTTCTCCCCTTGTGCGAAAAGCTTCTTTTTTCACCGCGCGGCATG
Source organism: Bacillota bacterium (assembly GCA_023400985.1). Lineage (GTDB taxonomy): Bacteria > Bacillota > Clostridia > Christensenellales > CAG-138 > UBA7707. The sequence goes on along the minus strand of JAEXEN010000027.1, from coordinate 242,763 downwards.
GATGCGGCTCTTTTCGCTGCGCTTCTGAGGAAACGCAGCGTATCAAAAGAGGAGCTTGAATCGCTCGCGTTTTTCCTCCCGTTCCTCGACAGGCGTCAGCGTATGCTTTATGCGCTCATAAGCCGCGAGGCTTTTTTGGCGTCCGGCGAGCGCCCGCGTTCCGTACAGGCGCTTGAGGATGTAAAAAGCACGGAGGAGCCGCAGATTTTCCTGCTTTTATGCGACGACTTTTTTCAGCTTGGCGATTACCGGCGCAGCATGGAAAACGGGCTGGAGGCATACCGCCTTTTTTCCGATCGCGGCTGCGTTTCCGGTATGCTCGACGCCGCGATGCTTCTTTTTGCCTGCTGTTCCAACGCGCGCGACCGCGACGCGACGCATCGTTGGCTTGCGGTTGCCCGAAATCTCAACAAAACCGTAAAAGACCCTTACGCCGCCTTTATCCTCTGCTACAACGAGGGGGCGACCCGTCTCATACTCGGGGATTTTACAGGGGCGCTCCATTGCTTTGAAGAGGCGGAGACTTCCGACGTTCCTTATCTCAACTCGCGCGATAAGGCACTTTTAAACCAAAAACTTGCGTTTACCCACGTCCTTTCGGGGAACGCGAAAAAGGCTTTCTCCTACCTTGAAAAAATCGAATATGGCGACGAAACGGAGGCGCTTGCCCTTTCCGTACGGTTGATGCGTTATATGCTTGCTACGCCGGATTATGTTTTTACCAAAACCTACCGCGAGCTTTTGGAGGCCTGCTTTTACGCTGCGGAACGCGAACAGCCGCGCGGTGTTTTAGAGTTTTACGGCGGCTTTCTTCTCGACGCCTACCGAAAAAACAGGCAATATAAAAAGATGGCGCTGCTGATGGAAAAGTACAAACTTTCCTTTTTGTTTGAATGATATTGCGAATTTGCGGCTTTGGAGGGCAAACTTTCCCAAGACGGCCGCCTTTCCCGCAGTCTTTCCTCATGCTATACTTGTGAAAGCAGAGTTGGAAAGGAAAAGGCTTTATGAAAACGGGCCTCTGGAACCGGAATTTCACGCTTGCCTTCATCGGCATGATCATCTCCGCCGCGGGGGGCGTAGGACTTAGCATTGCGCTTAGCGTCGTGGTTTTTGCCGAGACGCAGTCCACAACGCTGAGCGCAGTCTTGGCGGCGCTCTCCATGATACCGCAGTTCGTGCTGCCGCTCGTGATCGGCCCCGTGATCGACAGGAACAACCCGCTCAAGGTGCTCGTTAAAAACGAAGTCATCCTCGCGGCGCTTTTTTTCATCGCTGCGGCGCTCACCTACTTTTTCGGGTTCAACTACCTTCTCTACATGGTGTTTTCGGTGCTTATAAGCTCCTTCGGCGTGGTTTCGCAGCTCGCGTCGTCGAGCGTGATCCCCCAGATCATGGCGCGCGAAAACTATGTGCGCGGCAACGCCATCCTCAACGTGATCTACCCGCTTTGCAGCGTCGCCATCGCACCTCTCGCGATGAAGCTTTTCGACCTTTACGGCATGCCGCTCATACTTGCGGCCTACGGCGTGACGAGCCTTATCGACGCGGCGCTCGAGAGCCGCATCGACGCGAAGTTCGAATATATCAAGGCGGAAAAAACGAGCCTCAAAGAATACGGAGAGGACCTTCGCGACGGCTTTCGCTATTTCGCCAAGGATCCCGCCATACGGTCGGTATTTTTGTTGTTTGCCTTGGTGATGTTCGCGGATTGCTCGAGTAGCGTTTTGACCTATCCGTTCTTCAACACAAGCGCAACGCTCACAAACGACCAGTACGCGCTCATGACCTCCATCCGAAGCGCCGGCTACATGCTCGGAGGGTTCCTGCATTACTTCATCAAGATACCCGAGAAAAAACGCTTTTCGATCGCCATCGGGGTCTATTTCGTATTTGTGCTGCTCGACGGCGCGTTCTTCTTCATGCCGTTTGCGTTGATGTGCATAAGCCGCTTCCTATTAGGCATCCTCGGCATGAACAGCGCGAACATCCGCGTGAGCGCGGTGCAAAGCCATGTGCCAAACCAGATGCGCGCCAAAACCAACGCGCTTTTCTCCGTGCTGACCTCCGCCGCCATGATGCTCGGCCAGCTTTTAGCGGGCGCGCTCGGCGAGCTTGCGCCCTATTGGCTCATCCAGATCATTTTCCAGAGCGTATATCTTTTAGGCATCCTCATCTTCGCACTGCCAAAACGGAACAAGGTGAAAGAGCTGTACAATTACGCGGCGAGCACGGAAGCGGCCGAGTCCGTATAAGCTTGGTATGCTTATGTTTCTTTTACCCCGCCACATCCGCCCGTTTCTCCCGTTTTACGGTAACGCAGCAGGCCGCAAACCCGGCGCAGAACACAAGCGCGCAGAGAACGATTTCAAAATTGGAGTTCTCAAACCCGGACTGGAAGGAAAGGATCAGCAGCCTGTCGCTCACAAAAAACCAGAGGGCGACCGCCGCAATGTAGGTAGGGAGCAGCTTCAAAAGAAGCGATACGAGGTTTTGGCTCAGACGCGAAAACACGAACGCTAGGAGCGAGGCGCCGAGGGCCAAAGCGTCGATAAGTGCGATGGAAAGAAGAACGTATTGCCCCAGTGTGATGGGAACACGTGTAATGAGCCCGCCTTCAAATGAAGTGAGACCGGCGTTCCAAAGCGCGAAATCGCCAGAGCGGTAGATATAAAGTAAAAGGAATATGGCCGTCAAAAAGCATATTACGAGCAGCGCCGAAAGAAGCACCGCGGTAAACTGCATTTTTAAGGTGCGCCGCCCCTGATGCGACGCGTATTGCAGCAAATGGACGCGCCTAGACCTATCGTTTACCACAAGAGGTGAGACGAGCGCTAGCGGGGCAAAGATCGCAAGAACGGCAAAGACCCAGAAGTAACGCATATGCCGTTCGAGGGTATATCCGTCCATCGCGCCCAAATATTCGCCGGTATCGCGCACGGCGGCGATACGTGTGCGCACAGATTCGTTTGGTGCAGTAGCAAGATCGATATCAAGTCTAGAGCTAAGGGCCACATATCCTTCCTCGATCCTTCCAAGTGCTTGCAGGTAAAACTGAATATAATCGCATGGCTCGGAAAGAAGCAGCCACTCCACCTCCCGCTGTTCCTCTGTGATTGCACCTATATCATCTATGTCCACGAACATGCGCCGATAGTCATCATAATTATAAACACCCACCGCCGCGAAACGCGGGTCTTCGCGGATATAGCCTTCGGCCTTTTCAACGTAAACGTCGCGGAGCTTTAAAAAATCCTCGAACTCGCTTTCGTCCATCTGCGCACCGTAGTTTTGCAGAATGTAGATATTGAGATCACGACACTCCGTTGCATCATGCCCGAGCGTAAAGTCGCCGCGCGCGATCAGGAAAAAGAGAGCGCAAACGGCCGCAATCGCAAACAGAAGCTTCGGCTCCCATATCTTTTTGATCTCGCCCCAAAGCACCCTCACAGGATATCCCTCCTTTTAAACAGCGATACGGAGGCAAGGCAAAGCACAAGCATGACGGTGAGCGACGCGCACATGCCGAGCATTTCGTAGTTTTTCCACAGCACGCCTGCCCCGCCGTCCGTAAACCAATATCCCTGAGACCACCACAGCGCGATCGGAGACAGGTTGAGAAGGAACGGGGCGTAGGACGATCCAGGCAGATACATAGCCGCAGCAATACAGGCAAGGTTTATAAAAACAAACGCAAAAAAGCCGAGATACCCGTTTCGTGTAATCGCCCCGATGGCAAAGCTCAAAAGCACGAGGCTTGCGACGATGCCCGAAGATAGGCCGATCACGGCAAGAAGATAGGTGAATACCGTAAAGCCCTGCCAAGTGACATACGGACGCATGCCCGTCACCAAATCCCAAACAACGTTATACAGGCTCGATACGCCGCTTCCCCATACGTTCCCGTATCGCGCCGCCGCGAGGTAGAGGACGAGCGAAAGCACGGTTAATAGAGCATACATGCCGACGCCGGCGGTCAGCGAGGCCATAAGCTTTGAGCGCAGCACGCGGCGGCCCGTTTTGGAAGCGTAAACGCACAGCTCCGTGCGGTTCATGTGCTCATAGCCCGCGGACAGGAACGCCACGAGCGCCGCGACCAAAATGCCTTCCATCAAAAGGCGGTGCATGAGGCCGCCGAAAAGCTCCTGATGCCGCATGTTGGTGGCCCCCGCGAAATAGAGCGTCATACGCTCGCCGCTTGCCGCCGCACGGTCAAAGGCCGTTTGAAAGGCGGCGTATTTTTCGCGCAGAGCGCCGGCTATATCCCCCTCCATACCATAGGCCGAGATATATACCTCGGCGATCTGCCCCGCGTCGTAGTCGGCGAACGGGTCCGCGATGTCCGTGGTATCGGCTTGAAGCATGCGTTTAAAGTCCGCCTGTGCCGCGCTTGACGCAAAAAGGCCCTCGAGCTTTTTATCGAACGCCTCGCCGAGCAGGATGCCGGTCGTCACGGAAGCGTCAGCAACGTAGTCCGGATAGGTATAAAAAAAAGCGGATGTGGTTGAAAGCGCGTTGAACGCGAGGCATAGCGCGGCGAGCACCCAAAGGGCCGCCGAGGAAACGATTTTTTTCAATTCGAGCCCATAAAGCGTTATATCGCCGCCTCATCCCGGTAGACATATAAAAACACATCCTCCAGCGTGGGCGGCACGAGCCGCGCCGCGCCGGAAAAGCCCGCGTCGCATGCAAAGCGCGTAACGGTCCGGCCGTTTTCCTGCCGCTCGGTAAGCGTGAGATGCGGCTCTTTCACGTTTTCGATCGCGTCCGTTTCAAACACCCTGCCCTCGAGCGTTCGGCAGATATCCGCGGGAGCGTCGTCGCAAAGCAGGCGGTGATCCTTAAACATGATAACGTGATTGGCGATGGTCTCGATGTCGGATACGATATGCGTCGATAAAATGACGATACGGTCTTTGGACAGCGTGGAAATGAGGTTTCGGAAGCGGACGCGTTCCTTGGGGTCGAGCCCCGCCGTGGGCTCGTCGAGGATCAGGATTTGCGGGGCATTTTGGAGGGCCTGCGCGATGCCGACGCGCTGTATCATGCCGCCCGAAAACTTGCGCATTTTTTTGTTGCGCACGTCGGAAAGGGAGACGAGCTCCAAAAGCTCATCGGCCTGTTTGCCCGCCGCCTTGCGCTCCATGCCCTTGAGCGCCGACAGATACAAGAGGAATTCGTACGGGGTATGATTTTTGTAATAGCCGAAATCTTGCGGCAGATAGCCGATCACGCCGCGGTAGGCGTCGTCGAGCTTTACGATATCGTCCCCGTTCCACAAAATTTCACCCGAGGTGGGGAAAATAAGCGTCGTAAGCATTTTAATGAGCGTTGTTTTTCCCGCGCCGTTGGGAGCAAGCAGGCCGTAAACGCCGCTGCCGAACTCGAGCGTGATATCCTTAAGCGCGGTAAAGCTTCCGTATTTTTTGGTGACCCGGTCAACAAACAGCATACGCATCCTCCATGGCCTGCCGCATGAACTTTTTGCCCTCCATAAAGCACAGCGCACCTGCGACAAGCATGACGGCGGCCGTGACGGCGGCGGGAAGTCCCTTCAAAAACAGCTCCCACTCTTTGGGAAAAAACGCGGCGGGTAAGGCTGAAGCGGCAATCCAAAGAAGCCCCGCCGCGCCGTGCGCCCATTTTTTTCTGATGCGGCAGACGACAAAAAGGCAAAGAAAAGCGCACAGGAAAAACGCGGTGAACGCAAGCGGCAAAAGCTTCCAAAACTCGCTCATACTGCTCGAACGGCGTACGGTGATCAGGACGCTGAACACCATGCCAATCGCACAAAAAAGCAGCATGCGAAATGCCACGACCTGCCGTATGGTATATCGGCAACTCATTTTAAGCTCATAAAGGCCGTCCACACGTTCGAGCGTTTCCGTAAAGAACAAAGCGATCACAAACAAGAGGGGCGAGCCGCAGAACAGGGCCGCATGCTTATAATCTTCAGACGCCAAAGGCTGAATCAGGAGAAGAATCGCCGCCGTGACAGCGGAAAGGAGCAGCGCGTCGGACGCGTCCCACAATAAATAGCGCAGTCCCAAAGCGTGGTAAAGCCCGCTCAGGCAGCTTTTCACGGAGGACCGCTTCACAAGGCCCACGTCGAGAATGCGTTCGATCTCGCGTTCTTTTTCGCTTGGCTTAAGCGTGGCGGGTTCGGGCAGCCTAGGTCCGCCGTGCGTATGCTCAATCGTATTCATCCTTAAACTCCTTTCGCAATTGATTCAGAAGCCTGTAATACTTGGATTTTACGGTTGCCTCAGGTATTTTAAGAAGCGCAGCGATCTGCAGGAACGTGCAGTCCCCGTAAAATTTCAGCCGGAATATCCGCTGCAAATCGGCCGGGAGGGCATTTATATGCGTACGCAGCCTTTCCGAAAAATCCCTGAGCTCCGCTTGGCGGACAAGGTCCGACCCGTCGGGAAAATCAAGCCCGTCCGCATCGAGGATATGTCGCGCCCGCACGGCGCGGCTGCGATAATGGTCAACGGTTTTGTTGGTGGCGATCTTAAAAAGCCATGTACGAAAGCCCGCCTGCTTTCCCTCATAGTGCGGCAGGGATTTGAGTGCGGAAAGAAAAATATCCTGCGTCAGATCTAGCGCCGTGTTCTTATCCGCCGTCTGCCGTAGCACGTAGCGGAAAATTTCATCGTAATAGCGCCGGACAAGCGTATCTGCGGCGGCACGGTCGCCGTTTTTCTGCACGCGTTTGATCAGCCGCGCTTCCTCGTCCAACCGCGCCCCTCCTTCCTTCGCCTTGCTGTTATATTCGTTTCAAAACTGGAAATCGTTTCGGCATGAAAAGAATATCACGAAAAAAGCCCATGGCTTGAGCAAATTCGTGACCACATTTTTTATTTCTCGAAAGGCAAATACACTGGATTAGGTGTTTTCGTTCGTCACCTCTCATTTTACTCTGCACACGATGTACCCACTCGTAGGGGGCGGCGTCCTCGACGCCCCGCGTGTATCATGGAAAGAAATTAAACCTTCTTCAGCTGTATGCTCCATTGCAGCCCCGTCCCCACCGAATACGCTCTGGCAAAATTGCCTTGGTTGATGGCGAGGGCCATGCGGAAAAGCGAGTTGACATAGAGGATCTGTTCGCCCACATACACGTCCGCAAAGCTTCTGCCATAGGTGACGCGGTTGTTGTATACGAGCGTGTGCGCGTTTCTTATGGCCACCTCCACCTGCGAGCCAAAGTCTACCCCGAGGCTTAGAAAGTCTTCGCGGGTGATGTTCGTCCAAAGGCTGCCGAAGCGCACGTCGAGCGTATCGATGCAGCCGGTGACGCAGTTTTTATCGCGCACCACTTTGCCGACGGGCAGTTCCACGATCTTTTCAACATCGAGTAGCTCCCCTGCCTCCTCGAAGGTGATGACGCCCGCGGCGAGCTTCGCGCCCGCGTTGGCGTAAAGATCGCGCCCGTGGAAGGTATACGATCCGCCGCTGTCGCCGCGCATGTGGCGTTTTTCGTCGATGCGCCGCACGCACTCTATACCCACGTAGAGCTTCAAATGCGTAAGGCTGCCGTTATCCGGCGTTACGATGTAATGCCCGAGCTTTGTTTTTGCGACCACGCTCTTTCTGTCGGTGCCTACGCCCGGGTCCACCACGCTAACGAACACCGTCCCCTCGGGCCAGTACTGCACCGTTTGGAACAGCCTATAGGAGGCCTCCCATATATCATAGGGCACGATGTCGTGGGTAAGGTCAAACAGGCGAAGATTTTCGTCTACTTTGAGCGCTACGCCGTACATGGCCGCGACAGCGCCGTCCACAAGCCCGAAATCGCTTTGAAACACCAAGGTCTTTTCCATATTTCTCTCCTGCACTATTTTGAAAAGGATACCTGCCAGTCCGCGCCGTAACCGAGGCCGTGGGATTGAACAAGGCTTCCCTGCACCACCGCCATGGCGACGCGCATCAGCTCGTTGTTGTAGATCATCACGTCGCCTTTTTTGGCGTAGCCGAACGATTTTTCATAGAGCAAACTCCCTTCGTAAACCTTTTTGCCCTCGTGCGATACGCTGACTCTCAGCGTATCGCCGTAATCAAAGCTCGCCTTCGTGAAAAGCTCGCGCGGGATGTTCGTCCAAAGGTTGCCGAAGTTGGGGTCGTCGATCTCGAAAATGCCCTTTACGGCGCCGCTTTCCAAGCTCGCCTCCGCGACGGGGAGCTCCACGATCTCTTCCACGGGGTACGCAGGGCCGACCTCCTCGTAGGTGATGACGCCCGAAGCAAGCCGCGCGGCGCAGTAGCCGAACAGATCCCTGCCGTGGAATACCGATACGCCCGAGGTGTGCTGTAGGCGGTTTACGCTCTCGTCGATCTCGCGCACTTCGGCGATGCCCATCGTGCGCTTCACGTGGGTGAGCGTGCCGTTGTCCGGCGTAACGATGGTGTAGCCGGTTAAAGTTTTCGCCACGCACGCGCGGCGCTTGGTGCCGACGCCCGGGTCTACCACGCTTATGAATATGGTATCCTTGGGCCAAAACTCCATGCTTTGGTACAGGCGGTAGGACGCGCTCCAGATATCGTAATTGGGGAGCTCATGCGTGCCGTCGATAATCTCCAAAGTCCTGTCGACCGACTTCACAACGCCGTACATGGCGCACACCGCGCCTTCTTTATAGGTGAAGTCCGTTTGAAATACGAGCATAGGTTTCATAAATTCACTCTCCAAATCGGCAGCGGAACGGTCAAGGCCGTTTCCTACACGTTATTATACAAATGGGTTCCAAAAGCGACCGTGGTTGACGAACGCCGATACCGCCAAAGTGCCTAAGAATATGGCCGCGCAGAGAAGGATCGACAGCCAGTCGAGCTTGGAAAACCGCCTTCCCATATACCATGTGCGTTTTTTGCCTTTGCCGAACCCCCTCAGGTCCATGGCGTTGCTGATAGCCTCCACGCGGTCGAGCGTGGAAAGTATGAGCGGCACGAGGATGACGAGCGCGTTTTTGAAACGCTCCATGAGCTTGACCTTTTTGCTCATATCGAGCCCGCGCGCCTGCTGCGCCATGGAGATATTGTTGTAATCCCGCTGGATATCCGGGAAATAACGGAGCGTAAGCGCTACGGCGTAGGCGGCGCGGTAGCCGATGCCGACGCCGTTCAATGCCGAAGCGAATTCGCTCGGGTTCGTCGTAAGCAAAAATATCATCCCGAGCGGCACCACGGAGGCATATTTGATCATTTTCGTGACCTGATAGAGAAGCTGTTCCCATGTGAAGCTGAAGCTGCCGAACAGCCGCCCGAACTCGTGGCGCGTTTTGTATATCTTCACGCCCTCCTCGGGCGAAAAGATGTAGGAGATCACGAAATTGGTCAGGATGAAGATGGCCACATAGATGACCATGAGCCGTATCTGCGAAAACTTTATCTCGGATACGTGCAGCACCCACAGCGAAAACGCCATGATGAAAAGTATCACCCTTACGTCGTAGGAGAACATCACGCCGAAGGTCAAAAACAAAAAGCAGATGAACTTCGTCAGCCCCGACATGCGGTGGATGGGCGTATCGAGCTTATTGTAGGAAAACACTTTAAGCTTCATGCTCTCGCACCCACCTTTCGTGGTCGATGAAGCACTGCACGAAGGCCGCCGCATTCAGGATGCCGCAGCGTCGCGCGAGCGTATAGAGTGAAGTCTCCTTGAGGTTGGCGGTCTTTATGACCTTATCGTCGGTCAGGATTTGGCTCGCAGGCGCGTCGGCGATGAGCTCGCCGTCGCTTAAGACCACCGCGCGGGGCGTGTATTCGAGCATCAAATGCATATCGTGCGTGATGAGCACCACCGTAACGCCCTTTTTGTTGAGTTCCAATAAGAAGCGCATGATCTCGGTATAATGCCGGTAGTCCTGCCCCGCCGTGGGCTCGTCCAAGAGAAGTATTTTCGGGTCGAGCGCAAGCATGGCGGCCACGGTAACGCGCTTTTTCTGGCCGTAGCTCAATGCCGAAACAGGCCAGTCGATAAACGGGGAAAGCCCGCAAATTTCAAGCGCCTGCTTCACGCGCGCCTTCGCCGCCGCCTCATCTATGCCGCGGAGCTTGAGCCCAAGGCCCACCTCCTTGGCGATCATCGGCTCGCTGATCATCTGGTTGGGGTTTTGCATCACGAGGCCGATGTATTCCGCGCGCTCGCGGATGGTTTGATCCTCTATATTTTTGCCCTCGTAGTAAATAGCGCCGCCGTCCGGTTTTTCAAACCCGCACAAAAGCTTCGTGAGCGTGCTTTTGCCCGCGCCGTTTCGGCCGATGACGGAAAGCATCTCGCCGCGGCGCACGAAGAAGGAAACGTCCTTGAGCACGGGCTTCCCCGGATCGTAGGAAAAACCGATATGCTCCATGGAGAGAAGCACTTCCTCACGAAGCCTCTGCTCCGACCGCTCGGCTTCGCGCATCCACGCTTTGAGCGCATCCGCGCAGGGTTCAACGTCAAGCGTATCGATATGCCCGGGGCGCATTTCCGGCGTAAGCTTCACGCCGGCGTATTTGAGCGCCGTCACATAGAGCGGCTCCCGGATGCCGTTTTCCTTCAAAACGCCGCTGCATAGAAGCTCGTCGGCGGGCATGTCCGCCACGATGCGCCCGTCGTTGACCGCAACAATGCGGTCAACATGGCGATGCAGCACATCCTCGAGGCGGTGCTCTATGATGATGACCGTCTTATTCGTGTTTTTATGGATGTCGTCGATGATCTCTATAGCGGTTTTGCCCGTGGCCGGGTCGAGGTTTGCAAGCGGCTCGTCGAACAGGAGTATTTCCACGTCGTCGATCATCACGCCCGCAAGCGAGGTCCGCTGTTTCTGCCCGCCCGAAAGCTCGTACGGAGAGTTTGTCAAAAAGCGGTCCATATCTACCATCTGGGCGACTTTTTGCACGCGCTCGTGCATCTCCTCCACATTCACGCGGTCGTTTTCCAACGCGAAGGCGATATCCTCCCCCGCCGTAAGCCCCACGAATTGGCCGTCGGTATCCTGCAAAACGGTGCCCACGTGCTTGGAAAGCTTGAAGATATCCTGCTTACTCACCTCGAGGCCCGCCACACTGAGCGAGCCCGCCGATTTCCCCTTGTAGGCAAACGGAATAAGCCCGTTTATGCAATGCCCCAGCGTGCTTTTGCCGCTGCCGCTGGGACCTACGATCAAAACCTTTTCACCGGGATAAATATCGAGGGAAACGTCGTACAAAGTGGGCTCCGCCTGCGCCATATATTGAAACGTAAAATTGCGAAACGATACGATAGGGTCCGCTTTTGCCATGGTATTGCTCCCCTTTTTTTAGCTCCCTTTTGTAAGAGAAGCCGGTCCGTCGGGCCCGGCTTCTCTTTTTTCGTTGCGGACGGTCATTCCGCCTTTTTCAAGCTGCCCTCCTTGGGGCGGGTCGCGGAATAGATGATGAGAAGAAGCGTGCCGATCACGCCGCAGCTGATGGCGTTAAAGAGCGCAGCGGTTGCGCCCTGCGTGAACACGAGATCGACGGGTTCGGCATAGATCAGTATGTCGAGCGCGGGCGCTATGAGGATCCACGCGATCACGTTGCCGATGATCTGGATCACGTTAAAGATCACGGCGTCTTTCACCTTGAACTGGCCATTATCGGCATTCACGAATTTGAACGCGGCGCCGTACGCAAAGCCCGCCACGCCGCTCGCGACGACCCAGCTCCACCACGGGGAGCCGTACAGCACGAAGTCGGACAGCGCATGACCGATGAAGGCGATGAGTGCGCCCGCGATGGGCCCGAACAGCGCCCCGAAGAAGCCCGCGATGCCGTAAGCTGTTTGGAACTGCGTTTCGGGTACCGGGGAGGGGATCTTGACGAACATGAACAGCAGCATGAAGATGGCCGCGCCGAGGCCGGTTGCGACGATGGTTTTGGTGTTCACCGCGAACAGCTTTTTCTTTTCCTGCATGACAAAACCTCCCTAAATGATACTAAATGATTCCCTGAATTTATTGTACATCATCTGCGAAAATCGTCAAGTTATCGGGAGGTTTTTTCCGATAGGGGAGCTATATAAAAATATCGTTATTCAATACCACAATTCTATTTTGGCCGCGCTTCCCGCTTCCAGTAAAATCGTCTGCGCGGGACTATGCTCTTTCCCGTTCACGACCACTTTTATCGGCTGCACGGACGGAAACTCGACGCGCGTCTCCTTATCCCGCCCGGGAACCGTTACGCTGCCATAATGGTCGTTCAGTTCAAAATGGCGGAACCGGCCGCTTTGCGATGCGCGGAAGATGATTTGTCCGTTGCGTTTGAGCGCCGTCGAACCTTTATCGCATGAAAGATCATACATGCCGTCGCCCATTCGCACGCTTTTAAGCTCGAATTCACCGCCCTCCACGCTGCCGAAGTGGAAGCCGTTCCAGTTATCCGTGTCCAGGTGCTCCATGATCCACATCAGCGGATACATCGCGCCCCAGCCATAGAACGGATCCGAGTCCACCGAATCCCTTCCTTCCCCGGTAAACGCGTTGTGGTTCTCATAGCACGCGTGTTCGCTTTCCCAAATGCGGCAAAAATGCTCGGTCGTTTTCCGAACCAGCCGCGCCGCTTCTTTGTCGCGGCCGTTGCGCTTGAGCCCCACGTACGTCATAAAATTATACGGAGCCCATGTGCGGCCTCTCCAATAAACGTTGTCATGCACGGCCGGGTCCTTCAGCCAGACGGACGGCATGGGAAACTCCGTCCAAAACTCGCTTTCGTCAAAGATATGTGCGATCAAATGGCTGACGCGTGTTTCGTCGGCGATCCCCGCCGCCATCGGGTAGAAGCTTGTCGGCGACGGACAGACGAACCTGCCGTCCCAAAGCCTGTTTGCATACAGCTTGCGCTCGTCGTCCCAAAGCCCCAAGTTGATCTTCTCGGAAAGCGCTGCCGAGCGTTGGCGCATTTCGCGCGCCGTATCCGAGTCGCCCCGCACCTCGGATAAGCAGGCAAGACACTCTCCCTCCAGCACCAAAAGGCTGTTGAGCGCGATATCCTCCATATCCATGGTATTGCACTCGGGCACGAACCTCGCCGCATCGTACATGGGGCTGTTGTCCATGGCGGATTCATCCTTGGCCGCCAGTTTCGTATGGTTGAAGTGCCCGTTCCCGTTGCCGGAGCTCCCGAGTTCAAGCAAACCGTTGCGGTTGCCGTCTCTATGGTCAAACCACCAGCGATGCGCTTTGACAAGCGCCGGCATCACTTCTTCGAGCAGTTCCCTGTCGAGCGTCAGTAGGTAATACCGGTATAAATAAAACCCGAAAACCGGCGGCTGCGAACGGTCCACCCATTCCGAAAATTCCGACATCATACAGGCCAGATTTCCCGCGGGCGTGTTGTTATCGACGACGCCCTTGATCGAATTGCGCGCCGTCGTCCAGTCGCCGGCCCATGCGTTCATCAGCGCGTGCATAAAAATATCGTCCGCCCACATAAACCAGCCGCCGAATTTTTTATCGATCCAAAAGCGGGTGATGGAGGTAAACACCCTGTTGTTCTTTTTATCCGCGATGGTATTCCATGCCATGACGTCGCGCATGGCGTCTACGACCGGCGCAAACTCGCCCTTCGTTTGTTTGGTCAAGCCTTTAAAGGAAGCCTCCAAAAGCTTATCGAGCTCAGGCGTGTTTTCATCTTTTTGCTCCGTCACGAGGTTCAGCGCGCCGTCGGCCTTTTCCTTGGCTTCGCGATAGGAATTTGCCACCGAGGCGGCAAACACAATAACGGGCGTTTCCTCCAGGTTATACATGGCCGTGTAGTATTTAGGGGTTTCCGACGTCGGCATCGGCGTATAGTAGCCGAACTCCTCCATCTTTTTTCCGAGCGCGTCGCTCTTCTCCGAATAGCATTCCCTTATCGGCCGGTATTTCATGGACAACGCAAACTCATAGCTGCGTTTGCCTGCATGGAACGTGCCCTCAGTCTCCCCTAGGCTGCCTTCGCCGTCGTCAAAGCCAAATGAAAGCGTCGTGATGAAGCGCAGTCCCCATTCGCCGCTCTTCACAACGCGCAGCCGCCCGAGGACGGTGTAATCGTCCTGCTTGAAATACTCGAGCTCGAGCACCGTTCCCGCATGCTCCATCTTTAGCCGGCAGTAATTGCCGTCCGGGTGGTGCTCTAAGAGCGTGATGGATCTTGAAAAGGGAAAGCTCGTATAGGTTCCCTTCGAAAAACTGTACGCCCCGGGCGTTATCGTAAACGAAGCGGGCAGGAATTCCATGATCGCGGGGCTTTGCGTACTCCATGTGTTCCAATATTTCGTGCACGGGATTTGATACATGCCGTTTATCCCTCCTATTTCTTTTCGGGAAAGTACAGTGTCGTTGCGAGCGTGGGCCTTATATAGACCTTGCCGCCCTCTTTAAACGCTTCGGCCGCAATGCTCAGGCTCACCACTTCCACGTCGTCGCCGCCCATAATGCCTATGAGCTTGCATACGCTTCCGGTAAATATCTTTTTTTGAATCGTAAATTCTATGGCGTTTTCAAAAGGCTCGCCGCTTATCGTAAAGTGCTCGCCCCTGACGGCCACTTTAACGGCATCCGTCTCCTTGCCGCCCTTATACTCGACGGGCAGCTGCCAGCCATTGCCCTCCGCATACCATACGCCGTTCTTTTGTGTGAGCTTTGCATCCAATATATTCGCTTTCCCCAAGAAATCCGAAGCGAACGTGGAGGTCGGATAATTGTATAGGTGCCACGGATCGGACTCCTGCTCGATCACGCCCCTGTTCATTAAAATGATGCGGTCGGACATCGTCAGCGCTTCTTCCTGATCGTGCGTCACAAAGACCGTAGTGATGCCTACTTTTTGCTGGATGCTTCGTATCTCATACTGCATCTCCGCGCGTATCTTGCGGTCCAGCGCCGAAAGCGGCTCGTCCAGAAGCAAGATCGCAGGCTCGATGACAAGCGCGCGCGCAAGCGCCACCCTTTGCTGCTGCCCGCCGGACATTTTGGTGATCTTGCGGTCCGCAAGCCCCTCCAATTTGACGAGTTTGAGCGCCGCATTCACCTTTTCCTGAATCTCTTCCTTGCTCTTTTTGCGCATTTTCAGGCCGTAAGCGATGTTATTGAACACCGTCATCGTCGGAAACAGCGCATAGTTTTGAAAAACCATGCCGATGTTGCGCTTTTCGGGCGGCATTTTCGTGATATCCTTCCCATCCACGATCACGCTGCCGGAATCCGGATATTCAAGACCGTTGATGATGCGCAATATAGTCGTTTTTCCGCAGCCCGAAGGGCCCAGCAGCGAAAGGAAGTCTCCCTCCTTCACCTCGAAGGAAATATCGAAGAGCACTTGATTTTCCCCGAAAGTCTTGTTCAGATTCTTAACTATCAAACCGGACATGATCAGCCGACCTCCTTAAGCTACTTTAGGCGCCAAACGTTTTCTTCGCCGAATAGCCGAGCTTATTCAGTAATAGAACAATGATCAGTGTGATTAGGATGAGCAGCGTTGCCAATGCGTTCAGATCGGGTTTATAGCCTACCCGAACGAGCGTAAATATCTCCATTGGCAGCGTTCTGACCCCAAACGGCGCCAGAAAATATTGCATGGAAAACGCGTTGAAGCATACCATGAACGACATAAGTCCGCCGGAAACGACGCCCGGCAGGATCATCGGCAGCGTCACGTCCGCAAAAACGCGCAGCGGGCGGGCGCCAAGCATGCGCGCGGCGTCCTCAGGCGTCCTGTCGGCATCGGCAAACCTCCCCCCTACCATCATGATAACATACGGCAGCACGACGACCAGATTCCCGAAAAACATGCCGACGAAGGACCGGCCAAGCCCCGTGAAGTTTAAAAGCAGCAAGATCGATATCGCCTGCACCAGCCACGGGATCGTAATGGGGAGCTGCGCCGCCATGTTGAACCATGCGGCGATTTTTTTCGGGAGGTATTGGAGGCCCAGCGCGGCCATCGTCCCAAGCACGATCACGCTCGCGCATACGGACAGAGCCAATTCCAGCGATAAAAACGTGGCCGGGAACAATTCGCTTTTTGTAAACAGGTATACGTACCATTCGAATGTGAACCGGAAAGGCAGCATGCCGTAGTCCGTCGCATTGAACGATTCAAATATGATAACGACAATCGGAAGGAATATGATACAAAAAACAACGATCATCCATATTTTGATCCCTCTGTTGAATCTGCGGCTCATATCGTTCCTCCTATCGAGCGGTTCGTGCGGTTGATAAAAAGCCTGATGACGGCCATGATGACGCTGACGACGATCAGGAACACGAAGGACAGCGCCGCGCCATAACCCATATTCAATACGGTAGAAAATTGGGAATTGATCAGCGACCCTACCATCATACCGTTAGGGCCGCCAACCAAGGTCGGCTCCACGAAGCTTCCGGTGACCGGCACAAGCACAAGCAGTATGCCCGACAATAACCCCGGAATGCTCATGGGAAATACGATATTGGCAAATGTTTTGAGCTTGCCCGCACCCAAAGACATCGAAGCGTGGATAAGATTATCGTCGATCCCCTCCAAAGAGGAGTACAGGCTTAAGATCATGTACGGCAGATATTCATATACGAGCACGATGATCACCGCCGTGTTCGAATACAAAATGGAAGTGGACGGATCGGCCGCGCCGATGGCCCCCAAGAAGGTCATGATGATGCCCCGCGACTGCAGGATGACCATCATGGAGTAGATCAAAAGCAGCTGGCTTGTGAAAAACGGGATGATCACCAGCATCGCCAGCAAATTGCGGTTTTTCGGTTTTGCCACCTTTGCGATCCCCCACGCGACCGGGTAAGCGAGGAGAATGCAAAGAAACGTCACCAACAGGCCCATCAGAACGGATTTGATCATCAGATTCGAGAAGGTGGCGCCGGCAAATATCTTTTGAAAGTTTCCGAGCGTATAAGCGTCGACGGAACCGTCCGTGTTGATGTTACCCGATATAAAGCTGAATAGGATCAGCATGCAAAGCGGAACCACCGACAAGCACAAAAAGAGAAGGGAGGAGGGGACCGCAAGCAAGCCCCCTTTTTCGAACTTTTTTTTGGATTCATTTGGGCCCATTGCTTTCCCCTCCTAATATAAACCGGATTTTTCTCGATTGGGCCTTCTCTTTAGCCTGCTTTGACCTCGTTCCAAAGATCCAGCCACGCCTGGCGGCTTGCATCATCCTGATAGGCTTGTAGCACGATGTTTGTCGGAGCTTCGGGATAGATCCAAAGGATCTGCTTCTGCTCGTCCGTCAACCCGTTCAGCACTGTTTCGTTCACGGGGCAATGCGCGTTCACGTCCGTTGCAAACGCCGTCTGGAATTCGATATCCGTCATGAACTCAACCCATTTGCACGCCAGATCATAGTTCGGCGCATCCTTGGCGATGGCCCAGAAATCCGTCCAGCCGACCGTACCTTCTTCGGGATAGACGTACGCCACGGGCTGGCCCGCGCTCTTGAGCTGGCTTGCGATGCCTGTCCACATGTTGCCTATGACGATCTCGCCGGACGTATAAGGCTTTATAAAGTCATCATAGGAGGCCCAGTAGGTCTTTGTGTTGGCCTTGATCTCCAATAGCGCCGCCTTTACCTTTTCCAGATCTGGATTGTAGGGGTCCTCGCCGAGATACATTGCCGCCATCATGATCTCCGTGTTGTAATCGTCGAACAAAGCGACTTTCCCAGCATACTTCGAATCCCACAGAGCGGACAAGGAAGTGATTGTTTCGGGGATCACATCGGTATTGTACCCCAGGGAAGTGGTTCCCCACGTCCATGGCACCGCATAGACTTCGCCGTTCTCCCCGTTCGCATCTGCGAACGACGTGAGCGACTCCATAAGGTTTGCGTACGTTGATACCTTGGATATGTCGATCGGCTGGATCAGGTTTTGATCGCGCAAGGGTTTGATGTACTGGGAATTGGGCAGGCAAACGTCGATGGTGCCAAGACCGCCCGTCTTCAGCATCGTCATCATTTCTTCAAGCGAGGTGAAGTATACGTGCTCGACGTTACAGTTATATTTCTGCTCAAAAGCCAGCTCACCGTAATCCGCGTCCGAGCCGTAGCCCTTCCAGTTGGCCACCGTCAGCGTTTTCCCCGAAAAGTCGTCCGTCACAGCGGAGCCGCCGGCAGTTGGGGAAACAGCCGGGCTTTCCCCCGGCGCACCGTTATTGCCGTTTGAACATGCCGATGTTAGCATGGCCACGCAAACAAAAACAGCCAAGATCAGAGTCCACAGTTTCTTCATGAATTTGGTTCCTCCTTGTTTTTTTAGCCTTTCCCAAGGCTTGGACAGGTTTGGCAGCCGTAAAGTCATTCGCCGAATATGCACGCCGATTGAAGGATGACATTTGCATATGCCGTCGCCTCTCCCGTACGGATCACGGCTTTAGAATCCGCGGTCTGCTTTTTAAATTGTGCATGCGGTATATAGACCGGCTCGCAGTCGCTGAAAAGCTCCGAGATCATTTGGTCCATATCCGGATTTTGCGTTTTGATCTCCTCCGCGAGGATGACCTTTTCAACTTTCATGTCCCTTTTCATTTCTCTTAAAACGTCCATCAGGCCCGGTAACCCAAACCGCACCGCCAGATCGACGCACTCGACGCCTGCCGGAACGGGCAGACCGCAATCGCCTACGGTTATCGTATCCGTATGGCGCATATAACTGAGGATCGCCGAAATATCGCCGTTCAATATGCCTTGGATCTTCATCTTTTTTCCATCTCCATTCGTTTTTTTATTGCGTCCGTGGTGGGCATTCCGGCTTGCGCGCCGAATTTTTCTACCGACAGCCCGCCGGCGTATTGCCCGAAAACGATCGCCTCTTTCATATCCGCGCCGTCGCAGATCGCTTTGACGAACGCACCGCAAAAAGTATCGCCGGCGCCCGTCGTATCCTTTACCTCCGCGTGGATCGCGGGCACATGCACCTCCAAAATGCCGTTATGATAAACGACGCCCTTTTCTCCCCATGTCATGATGAGCTTGTTCGGGTAACGCGCCAGCAATTTATCATAGCTTTTGTCAGACCGCATAACGGTGCCGATCTCGTGCTCATTTGGTATGATGTATCGGACCATGCCGATCAACGCATCGGATACCGGCATCGCCGGCGCCGGGTTCAGCACGACCGGCACATTGGCTTCCCAGCAAAGGCGGATCACATGCTCCACGGCCGCAAACGGAATCTCATGCTGCAAAAGGACGATATCGCTTTTTAGTATCTCTTCGCTGACAGAGTCGATATAATCCACGTCGACGCAGCTGTTGGCGCCGGCAACGACGGTGATCGCATTGTCGTTTTCCGCAACATGGATGAGCGCTACGCCCGTCGGCACATTTGAAATCGGTTTCACGTGGTTCAAAAAAACGCCGCCTTCCCTTAGATTCGCTCGCGCCATCTCCCCGAAGCCGTCGTTTCCCACGCAGCCGAACAGATCGACGTTCCCGCCCAGTTTCGCTATCGCAACGGCCTGATTCGCGCCTTTACCGCCCGGAATGATACGGAAATCCCTTCCCACCACCGTCCGGCCCTTTTGAGGCATGACGTCGGATACCGCCACCAGATCCATATTGATGCTGCCTACGACTGAAATTTTCGACATATATACCTCTGAAATTTTTCTTATCTATCCTCGAATGCCCATTCCCGAGCCGGATCATTTAGACGGAAGTCTTCGAAATCGTTTCTCTCGTCGTGCTGCGCTCGATGAGTTCGGACGGGAAAGTTATCACCCGATTGGGCACTTCCTCGCCGTTTATCTTTTTGATCAGCAGCTCGGTCGCACGGATGCCAAGAAGGCCGATGGACTGGCTGACGGTCGTCAGCGCCGGCGTCACAAGCTTGCTGAACAGCACATTATCGAAACCAACCAACTGTACCTGTTCCGGTATCCGTATCCCCTTATTGAACGCCACCGATATGACCGCAAACGCAATCATATCATTCCCCGCAAAGATACCGTCTACACCCGGATAGGCTTTCAAAAGCCTTTCCGCCGCATCTAAGCCCCGGCTGTAGGAAAAAGGGCAGGTTACATTAAAGAAATCCAAGCCGTTTTCCTTCAAAACATCCGCAAATCCTCTGGCGCGAAGCTCGGCCAGCCTCGACCCTTCGGGCCTTCCGATATGCGCAAGATGCGTGCAGCCGCATTTGAGCAGATGCTCGGCTGCCAGCCTTCCTCCCGCGTAGTTATCCGTCGTCACGATGGGATACTTCAGCGTTTTGATCTGATCGTACGTTTTATACCGGTCCAACGCCACCGCCGGAACATCGTAATGCTGTACGAATTCATCCAATATATCGCTGTCGCTGATAACGATGAACCCGTCGCACTGGCTGAATATCAAATTGCCGATATACTCCCGTTCCCTATCTGGGTCGTCATGCGTATTGCACAGTATGATCTTATATCCGTATTTGCTTGCCGTATTCTCTGCCTCTTCGGCAATCTGATTAAAGAATGGGTTTGTTATATTGGGCAACAGCAGCCCTAAATTGTAGGATTTTTTATTGCTCAGCGACCTTGCGATCTCATTCGGTCTGTAACTGAGCGTTTCGATCGACCTTATGACTTCTTTGCGTTTGGCCTCGTCAACATTCGCGGAGTTATTGATAACTCTTGAAACGGTAGCGGCGGATACGCCCGCATGTTTCGCCACATCTTTGATATTGACCATATCGACCTCATCATGAAATCGGTTTCTTGAGTTTAATTATAGGACATGCAATTCTTTTTGTCAACTATGCGAAAGCGGTTCTTGACTTTTTCTTCACATAATTTGCAGCAAAACGCGCGCTGGTGCTGTTATAGTAATAGTTGGGGGCTTTAAGCACACCAAGCCTATCCGAACCCAGTCGGCCGTGCGCAACCGCCCTCATAGCTTTGTTGAAGCCGCTCACCGTAGGCCCGCACGCGAGGCCACAGGCCTCGGCATAAAGGCTCCGGCTTCGCCGGACGCCACGCTTTCGCATCCTCGCCGCGCTCTGAGAGCGGTTGCGCACGACCGACTCCATTGGACCCGAACTGCATGCTTTGAGGCGGGTTTAAGGCGGAGGAGGAAGGCATAGCGTCCGGCGAAGCCGGAGCCTTTATGCCAAGGCCTATGGCCTTGCGTGCGGTGGCTATTCCGACTGACGACAACACAGAACCCGCCCAAAGCATGCGGTTCCGGCGGGTTCGGATAGGCTTGGTGTGCTTAAGATTGAGTTTGAACTTTGAGGGCGTGTATGCCGCCAATGCGCAGATGGTGTATTGGACGGCATACGGTATCACGCACAACAAGCATACCGCCGCTGATATTACGCAAGCCACGTTTTTGAAGGTCTGCGAGCGCTGGAGCATTCTCCAAAACTTAGACGGGGCGCAGCAGCGAAGCTACATTTTTAAGACCTGCCGCGGCCTATCCATCAACCGCTTCCGGCAGGACAAGAAAAGGGGCGAGGCGCTTACGCAAGAGGATTATCCGAGCGACGCGCCGCTCTTGGAGGAGCTTGCGGAGGAACGCGAACTCGTCGGCCTCGTCCGAAAAAGCGTGCATGCGCTTCCGGAGCTTTACCGCACAGCGCTGATGCTCCATTATTATGCGGAGCTTTCCACTGCGGAGGCAGCGCAGCTTCTCAAAATTCCCACAGGTACATACCGGAGCCGCCTTTCCCGCGCGCGAACGCTTTTAAAAGAGACCCTTGAAGCCGAGGTAAACCGCTATGAATAAAGATTCTTACGATATCGACGCACTGCTTCGCGAAGCCGCAAAGGATGAAACGCGAGAGGCCGGTTTAGAGAAAATATTGTATGCGATTCTTCCGTCCACGCCACAAAATGCACGCCCCATTAAAAAGGCGCATCCCCTTCCTCACCTTCGTCTTGCTGCAGCCGTTTTGACTGTCCTTGTACTTCTCTTGATCTCTGTCGCCGCCTCACTCACACAAACGGTGGAGGTCAACGGCAAGACCTTCGTCGCATTCCAAAACAGCGTCACCATAGATGGGGTAACGCGCAGCCTTGGCGGTTCCAACGAAAGCGGCGCGCTTTTGCGGATAGAGGATACCAACCAGTACGTCGACCTCGGCAAAGTGGATAATACTGAACCCATACGGGTGCTCGTCTTTGCCCCGGGCGCTTCGCCCAAGAAAGTAAAAAACCCCGACGCCGTTAATGGCAAAACGAAGGAACCCGAGTCGATCGCGCCGTACGCCGTGTTTCCCTTGATTGGCGATCTCGTCGTGCGAGAAGGGCCCGATACCGCTTATGCGGAAGTCGGCATGCTCTATAGCGGGCAATGCGTCACCAAGGTGGGCATTTGCGGAAATTGGGCCATACTCGCTTGGGATGGCGGTATCGCCTATGCGTTCAACGCCTATTTGTTCGACGCGCCGGAGGAACTACCCGAATATAAACCCGTCAAGCTATATGCCACGGAGCCCGTAAACGTACGCGCATTGCCAAGTAGCGGGGATTTTTCCGCCGTGCTGAACGAACTGCAAGCGGGCGAGGAAGTGCTTTGCACGGGGAGTATAGGCGAATGGTCGCAGATCGCCTGGAACGGGCAAATCGCCTATGTGTTTTCAAAATACTTGCATGAAGGAGGAGATTCATAAAATGAAAATCGTCAGAAAGCCGATCGCCTTTTTCCTTGTTCTCCTGATGCTTGCCGCGCCCTTGAGCGCCTACGCCGCGAACGGCGCTTCGCTTCAGGCAAGCGCTTTTCAAAATGTGAACGGCGTGGAAGGACTTTCGCTCAAGGCAGATCAAAAAAGCTATTCCCCCTACGCGCTCTCCCTTACGCTTACCCTTCGCAACAAGACCCGCTGCGATTACGAGTACGGCGCGAAATACTACTTGGAAAAATACGCGGACGGGCAATGGTGCACCCTTTTAAGAAACGTCGAGTTCCCCGCCGTCGGCTTCACGCTATTCGCAAAAAGCAGCCTGAAAGATACCCTTATCGTTACCGACGATGGGGGCGTTTACAGCGGCTTCGGCCAAATCGAACCGGGAAAATACCGCGTCGTACTGCCTATGACGGCCGTGCGGACAAACGAGACGGTCTGCCTCGCGGCGGAGTTCCTCGTGGAGGATACTTTTCTTTACGCAAAGGAACCCGTCAACCTCCGCACCGGTCCCTCCGCAAAGCACGCTCTCATCCGCGAGCTTCTCCCTGGCGAGCGCGTGTCATACATACGCAAAAGCGGCAAATGGGCGCTGGTGCGCGTCGGAACTCAAACGGGCTATGTATATGCGAAATATCTTGTAAAAACCGAAGCGGACTGCTATTACAGCCACTTTGCCGTGGAGGCGCTGCGCGCCTCGGGCGTGAAGAACCCGCACGTAGTGGGCATATATGCCGTCACGACCCATGACGGATACACCGGGCGCGGCGACGTACGGTTCGATTGTGATTCTTTCGTATCCGTCACATGGAAAAAGCCCTATACGGGCTCGATATCGATCATGATCTATCCGGACGAAGCGGCCGCAAAAAAGAAGTTTGCGGAGATTGCAAACGCACAAAAGGCTGTGTTGGACGGCGTCGATTATTCGTACTTTTACAGCGGGCGCTATATCGTCTATCGCTGCAGCGGCGGTCTTTCAGAATTCGAGCCGAGCCACCGCGAACAGGCGTTTAACGATAAGCTTGAAAAGAATCTGAAGCGCATGTGCGAAAAGTATATTGGGTATCTGGGAAATTGATTCTCCCCAAAAAAGGATACCACGCGAGCCACAAGCGGCTTCGCGTGGTGTCCTTTTTCGTTTTTTATTTTTTATTCATCTCATAGATCAGCGACAGCCCTTCGAGCGTGAGCGTGGGGTTGACGATGTCTATACGGTCGGTTTCCTCGGCGATCATGGAGGACATGCCGCCCGTGGCGATCACGGTGAGTTCGTCGCCCAGCTCGTCCTCGATCTGGCGAAGGATGTAATCCACCTGCCCTACGTACCCCCGTATGACGCCCGACTGGATGGCTTCCTTCGTGTTGGTGCTTACCACGTGATCGGGCTTTATGAATTCTACGCGGTGGAGCATGGCCGCCCTTTCGACCATAGCGTCCGCAGATACCATGATGCCCGGGCAGATGAGGCCGCCCAAAAACTCGGCTCTGGAGCTCACCACGGAGAAATTGGTGGCCGTGCCGAAATCCACCACCACACAAGGGCCGCCGTAGGCCTTAAACGCGGCTACGGCGTTGCAGATGCGGTCGGAGCCCAGCTGCTCGGGCCTGTCGTACAAAATATCGAGGCCGAGCTTCAGCCTGCTGTTGACAAGCATCACTTCCTGCCCGTGGAGGTAGAGGGAACACATATGCTCCATGGTGTAGTTCATGGAGGGGATGACGGAAGATAGGATGATGCCGTCCACGTCGCGCGTATCGATGTTCAGGTGGCCGAAAAAGGACTCCATCTGCACGCCGTATTCATCGGCGGTGCGCCTCTGGTCGGTGTTGAAGCGCCACGAATATTTCAGCGCTCCGTTTTCAAAAAGGCCTGTTTTGATGTTGGTATTGCCAACGTCCATCACAAGAAGCATTCGCGTTTATTCTCCGGTCAAAATTATTTCGCAAGAAGGGCCGTGGCTTGCAGCGCCTTGCCGACGGCTGGGCAAATGATGCCCGCGGCTATCGCCTCGAGTACGCCGTTTAAGGAAACCACGGAAAGAAGCGCGCCAATCAGAGCGCCGCCCGTCACGCCGAAAGCAGCCGCCGTCTGCTCAAACGCCAGCAGATAAAGCCCGCCGAGCAAAAACACCGTGTTGGTAATTGCGCCTACCACGCCCGCGGCCGCCATGGCGAACACCCTGCTCTTATCCTTTTTTGAAAGCGCGCTATAAACGAGCGAAGAAAACACGCCTACCAGCACGCGCGGTATAAAGAGGATGCACACGATGAGCAAAACATTATACAGGCCAAACCCCGTATTGGTGCCGAGCACGATGGCGGCAATGGCATCGGGGTTCAAAAAGCAGGAGATCAGGCTCGTGAGGCCGAAGAAAAGCCCCAGCACCACGCCGCCCTCGAGCCCGAGGAAGTAAACGCCCACAATGACTGGTATATGCACGATGGTGATGCTCGCCATGGGCAGTTTGATGTAGCCGACCGGCGTCAGCCCCAAAATTAGAATAAAGGCAACGAGCATGCCGTACTTTGTGAGTTTCCTGATGCTTTCGCTTTTCATGCTGCCTCCGCGCACGGACCCTTTCGCGGGCCCGAAGAACCTAATATCTTTACTTTAACCAATTATACAATCGCTTTGCGCGATTGGCAAGGAAGCATGAACAAACGATGAATATTCGGTTGAAAAATGGGAGTTATGTCTTTACTTTACATGCTCCGGAAAATATAATAGTTATAGCCTGAGTACCTTGCGGAAAAAGGCGCGTATTACAGGAATAATGGGGTAACAAGTTCGATATGGAAGCCAGATCCGTAAAGAAAAACAGCAAGAAAAAGCAAGGTATGAGCGTTGGAGGGATCATTGCGATCTCATTGTTGGTCGTTGTGCTCGTGCTTGGGGGAACGGCGCTCTTTCTGCATTTGGACGTGAAGTTCAAGGAAGAAAAGCGGCTGTCGATCATCAACTCCGGCGTTTTTCATGAGGGCATCACCGTGCAGGGCGTGGATGTCTCCGGTATGAGCGTAAGTGAAGCGCAGGAGGCGCTCAAGCCCGCCGAACAGGAGCTTACAAAGGATGTTAACTTCACCTTCCTCGTGAATGGTAAAACCTACGAGGCGGATGCAAGCTGCTTTGATATCACTTTCACCACCGACGAAATTTTGAACACGGCCATCGGTATCGCGCGCGAAGGCGACATTGACACGCTCGAGGCTATGCTCGACGATATCAAAACAAACGGCCGTGCGTTCAACATCGAATATACGGCCGTGCCCAACGCGCAAATGAACAAAGTGCTCACCGCAATCACCGCGGATGTAAACGTAGCGCCCACCGACGCCGCGTTCAGCGTAAAGCAGCTTCCCATAAACGAGGCCAACGGCGAGCGGGACGCCCGCGATCTCGGCCTTCCCGATGACGGCTCCGTGACGGATCTAAGGGATCTTCGTTTTGATTTCACGGAGGGCATTCCGGGAAGCGGAATAGATACCGAGGCAGCCTTGAAGACCGTGACGGAGCGCGCCGAAGCGCGCCAGTTCGGCCAGATTGAGCTCCCGCTTACAGAAATACCGCCCACCGTTACCATTGAGACCCTCAAGGAGAACCTCGTGCTCCGCGCGAGCTCCTCGACCTCGTTTGCAAAGGGCCATTACGACCGTAAGGAGCGCGTGTTCAACATCACCAAAGCGGCCGGCCGCATCTACGGCACGGTGCTGCAGCCCGGCGAAATATTCTCCGCCAACACC
Organism: Bacillota bacterium; assembly: GCA_023400985.1. Lineage (GTDB taxonomy): Bacteria > Bacillota > Clostridia > Christensenellales > CAG-138 > UBA7707. The sequence goes on along the minus strand of JAEXEN010000027.1, from coordinate 216,409 downwards.
GTCATAGGCGACCGCACGCTCAAGGGCGGATGGCAGGAGGCCCCCGCCGTGATCGAGGGCGGCGCGGCTACCGAGGATCAGCCCGGCGGCGGCGTTTGCCAGGTAAGTACCACCATGTATCTGTCGGTACTCAAAAGCGACATGAAGGTGGAATACCGTCAGGCGCACTCCCAGCAGCTTTCGTATGTGGCCGGCGGGCTCGACGCCACCATCAACACCGGCACCATCGATTTCAAATGGAGCAACAGCACGGCTTCGCCCGTTTACGTGTTCACCTGGGTGGATACGAAGGATAAAAGCATCCACTGCGAAATCTACGGCGAGCCCTTCCCCGCAACGTTCGATTCCATCGAACTCAAAAGCGAGCTCAAGGAAACCCTTCAACCCGGTAACACGAGTTACCTTACCGCAGCATACCTCGTAGCGCCCTACTGGTGGCGCAACAACAGCGCCATCACCGGCCACGTATACCAGAGTTACGCCATTTACAAGCTGGGAGACACGATCGTGGAAACCGTACCCATCGCAAAAACCACCTATAAATCCCACCCTGAACGCATTTACGTTTGGGCCGGCTACGACGGTTCTCCGCTCTTGAGCGAATTCGACCAGACAAGCTATTATCAGGCGCTTAAGAACGCGAATTAAGTTGATCGAGCAAAAAACGCGGTATGGCCGCGTTTTTTTATTCGATCAACACTCTATAAAATTATTTCTTCGTCTTCGGCGTAAATATCACCGCGTTCAAATATCCGAACAATATCGCCGCGGCGATACCGCCGGCGGTGGCGATTATGCCGCCGGTGAATGCGCCGATCACGCCATTTTCAAGCGCGCCCTCGATGGCGCCCTTACCGAGCGAATACCCAAAGCCGGTCAACGGCACGGTCGCGCCCGCACCCGCAAGCTCCACGAGAGGTTCATAAAGCCCGAGCGCCGTAAGCACCACGCCGGCGGTCACGAAGATCACGAGGATGCGCGCCGAGGTGAGCCGTGTGTAGCTTAAAAGGAGTTGGCCGATCACGCACAAAAGCCCGCCGATCACAAAAGCCCAGAAATAATCCATAAAAGAACTCATAACGGCAATCCCCTTTCCAAAATAACGCCGTGGGCGATACCTGGGATGCTGTCGCTTTGCATTCCCGAGGTGGGACTCATGAGCGCGCCCGTCGCCATGAAGAACACGCGCTTCAGATCCCCCGCCTCCATGCGGCCCGTGAGATAGGCGTTGAGTACCACGGCCGAGCAGCCGCAGCCGCTCCCGCCGCAGCCTTCCTTTATCTCGGTGCTAAATACGGCGTTGCCGCAGTCAAAATGCTTCTCCCCCACTTTAACGCCGCTTTGAGAGCACAGTTCCACAAACATCTCCGAGCCGAACTTGCCGAGATCGCCCGTGACGATAAGGTCGTAATCGTCCAAGGTACGGCCGGTATCCTTCAGGCTCATCAAAAAAGTGTCCCGCGCCGCCGGAGCCATGGCCGCGCCCATGTTGAAGGTATCCGAAATGCCGAAATCTACCACGCGGCCGATGGTGCCGCCCATCACGCGCACGCTCTTGAAAACCGCCGTTTCCGCGCTGTTCGCCTCGCATAAAATGCTCGTACCCGCGCCCGTCACGGTGCGCTGCGCCGTGGGAGGCGTTGTGGAGCCCATTTCAAGCGGGAAGCGATACTGCCGCTCTGCCGTGGAAAAATGGCTCGTAGCCGTGCAGGCAACGCGCTTGGCAAAGCCGCCGTCGATCATCATCGCGCCGATGAGTAAAGATTGCGCCATGGTGGAACATGCGCCGTACAGCCCGAGAAAAGGTATGTTTAACTCCCGCGCGGCGTAGTTGGCGGTAATGATCTGGTTTAACAGATCGCCGCCCAATAAGCAATCGAGGTCCTGCGCGCTCAGCTTTACCTTTTCGAGCGCCATGCGCACGCTCGCCTCGAACATCTTGCGCTCGGCCTTTTCCCAAGACTTCTCGCCCCATGTATCGTCCTCCAAAATGAGGTCAAAATACTCCCCGAGCGGCCCCTTGCCCTCCACATCGCCCACGATGGCAGCCGAGGAGATCAGTCTCGGCGGCAGCTCGAACAGCACAGTCTGCTCGCCTACGCGTTTGTACATCTATCGAAACCTCATTTTATATTATTTCGCGATAATGCACGCGATAAACCCTACGATGATGGAGGCGCTGATGCCGTACACCAGCACCGGCCCCGCCAAACTGAAAAGTTTCGCGCCGACGCCCATCACATAGCCCTCGCGCTTGAATTCCATGGCTGGGGCGACGATGGAATTGGCAAAGCCCGTAATGGGCACCACCGTGCCCGCGCCCGCCCATGCGCCCAGCTTATCGTATACGCCGATGCCCGTTAATGTCGCGCCCAAGAATACCATCACGATGGCCGTAAATGCGGATAAATCCTTTTCATCGAGCAAAAGCTTATACTCGCCGAAGTCACGCACGAGCTGGCCGATGGTGCAAATGATGCCGCCCGAGACAAACGCCTTGGCGCATTGCAAAAGCACCTTGCTTTTCGGCACGTTTTTGTTGACATGCGCCTGATAGCGTTTCTGTTCAGGCGTTTGGGGACGGTTCATGGCTTTTTTCCTCCTTGTTTGCGTGTATTCTTTCCGTATAGGGCTTGTAGCGCGTTTCGCGGTTGAGTGGGCTTCCGCTTCCCGCGCCGCCATCAAAGTCCACGACCGGCAAATTTACATAAGGTTCCTCACGCATGCGCTTACCTCCCCGAATGCGGGAGCAAAGACGAAACGCGTGCCGCCGCCCGGCTGCTTTCTTTCCTGCAGCACGCTGTAGACGAGCAGCGCGCCGATGAGCAAAAGAAGCAGCGCGCACAAAAGCGCGAGCACGGTTTTTCTTTTTTTCAGCATATGCCCTCCGCGATTTCAACGTTTTTGTTAGTTTCTCCGCTTTGTGGGAAGTCATGCACATGCAAAAAACGGCCGCATGATCAAATGCGGCCGTCTTTTATAATTTTTGAAAGCTATCCGAGCAAATACCCCGTCATGGAAAGGGGGCCGAATACGCAACTGCCGTTGAACACGGTAATTCGGTCAAAACCGTCGGATGTACCCAGCGCATAAAGAAGCGGTGCATAATGGTCGAAAGAGGTGAACGCGTAGTCGGAGGAAGTTCCCGCACGCTCGAAGCGAATGGCGCTTTCGTGATCGTGCTTAAGGATGCTTTCTTTGATGTAGGCGTCGAACTCGTAGGCCAAAGGGCAACCGCCCTCCATATACATATTGACGCGCGCAAGGTTATGCACTACGTTGCCCGTGCCGAAAATAAGCACGCCCGAATTCGCGAAGAGGCTTTAAATCGCTTCCCATGCGGTAATGCGCTTCCAACTGGGCGTTCCGGTTGATGCTCAGCTGCAGCACGGGGATATCCGCCTTTGGAAACATCTTCACAAGCACGCTCCACGCGCCGTGGTCGAGGCCCCAGATATTATATGCACATTTCCGCCGACAAGCGCCGCCGCTTTATGCGCAAGCGCAGGGTCGCCCAGAGCGGGGTATACGATCTCGTAGGGCTTTTGGCTGTGCGCCGTATCCATGGTAATCATCGCCACGCCGGTGGTATCGGGCAAGCGGAAAAAGGAGTATAAGCAATAATACCCATTCAAAATATATATGAAATGTAGCGGCGGCATGAGGTCATGCCGCCCTACAAATGTAACGTCATATCGTGTTTTCCCACGGCGCTCTAGTAGGGGCCGATTCAGATTGCCGCAATCTACGAACCCGCTGCCGCAACGGTCCCTATGACCTGCGGCCTTCCGAGGTGGTTACGGCCCTATTTCCCCTCCACAACCTCCACGCAGTATCCGGCATGCCCGCATTTCGCGCATTTTAGCTTCCGCGCCTTTGGCGTATGGCCAGAAAACACGAATTTACCCAATGCCGGCTTAAACTTCGCGTTGCATTCCGCGCAAATATATGTTGTGTTCCTGTAATACATTCCCGTCATCCAAAGCCCCAGCAGAATCACGAACAGCATCCCGACCGCAAAGGGCTGCCAAATGCCCCTTACGATCCAAAGAACTACCGTTCCAATCTGAATAGCATCCATGACTAGGCCGACTGCAAGCATTGTTCCATGCGTTTTCCTTAAATTCTTTTTGCTTCGCACCATGTGCTCTATGTCGCCGATTGAATTTACCGGAATCCTGTCCGTACATCGAATGCTCTCCATAACAACCTGAATCGAATCCAACTGCCTTTGCCTGTCTTTCATCTCGCTGCCGATCTGTTTGACCTGTTCGTCAAGCAGCAGCAACAGCACTTTACTTGGGTCGTCGCTTTGCAATATGCCTTTGATGGATGCAAGCGTAAGTCCCAGAGCTTTTAGCATGCGGATCAGGCGCAACGTATCAAGATCGGCATCGGAATATTGCCTCCTGCCGCCCTCCGTAAGCTCCGACGGCTTGAGCAAATCTTTCGCATCATAAAATTGCACGGTCCGAACCGAGATTCCACACAGTTTTGCCAGTTCTCCGGTCGTATATTGCGGCATAGAATTCACCTCCTTGGCCTTACCCTACATCATTACGCAACGTCACGAGCAAGGGGTTACGCAAGAGGATTTTTGAAAAATCAGCTTCCTATCAGTTCCACGCTAACGTCTTCCCGGTTCTTTTCGCGAAATACCATGCGCCACTCTATGTCTTTCACAGGTTCAAAATGAAGCGCGGAACAGGCCACACGGAGCTTTCCTTGGCCACCACCGGCAACGGTTGCCACCGGCCCTCTTGCGCCGCCGATGATTCCGATGCCGCAGGCGGAACTTCTCGCTCGCGGGCCGTTGGGTTTGCCGCCTCGCCTCCGGGGTTGGTCGGATCTCGCGCAATCCCTGATACTGAAAACCTCGTCCCCCAGGTCGGGCGAAAGCGTATAGCACATTGCGGTAAAATGCGTAGGGAATTCCTGATTTTGACCGGGAAAGTGATTACGGGGCAGTTCCTGGGACTCATATTCCTCAACGAACAGCGTGTGTTGTTCTTTGGTCGCCGGCCGCGTAAATGTGAAGCGTTCGCCGATCTCCGATACGCGAAAGTGCGGCCCCGGCATGGCGGCGGGCTCCTGCAGAAGCGTTACGCCAAGCGTATTTATCTGCGGCTTGCGTTTCGTTTTCCATGGGAACGCGGCGCGCCAAATCGCCCAGCCGCAGGCGGGTTCAAGCCCGTAATGCCGCATCACGGCTTTCGATTCAGGATCGTGGTCATGCGGCAAACAGGGGTTCCAGATCGTGCCGCAGCCATGGGCGCCGTTTAGAATACTCCCATTCAAAACCGCTTGGAAATTCGCACGGATGATCAGTGGGTTCTCCGCCTCGACGATCATCCTCTGTTCATCGGTAAATTGTACCCCTTCGGCGTTTTCGGCCGAGAGGCTCCACTTATCCTGAAAGGAGCGGATGCGCTCGGCCGGGATCTGTACGCAAAAATCCATGACCAGACCCTTGGAGCAGATGTAGACCGCCGGAATCAGCCAAATTTCACCGCTCCAAACAAACCGCCTGTTGAGGGGAATTTCCGTTCCGGCCCTTTCGAGTCCCTGATGCCCCCAAAAATTACCGTTAAAATAGACCTTCCATTCGGGGATGTTGGCGTTCATATAGAACCTCTTTCACATCGCAATTGAAAGGGCATGCCGCGACAGTAAACTGCTGCGGCATGCCCATTTCAATTGCATAAATTGTTTCTACTGCCTTACGATGGCCCCGAATTTACACTTCTCCATGCACGCGCCGCACTTAATGCACTTGCTCGGGTCGATCTTAAATACACCCTTGAGCTCGCCTGAGATGGCACCCACAGGGCAGACCTTGGAGCAGAGGCTGCAGCCCTTGCACTTGTCGGGAAGTATGTAGTAGCTTAAAAGCGCCTTGCAGACGCCTGCGGGGCAGCGCTTATCGCGGATATGCGCCTCGTACTCGTCGCGGAAGTATCGGATGGTGCTCAAAACAGGGTTCGGCGCAGTCTGTCCGAGGCCGCACAGCGAAGCCGCCTTGATGTTTTTGGCGAGCACCTCGAGCTTTTCAAGGTCGCCTTCTTCGCCGCGCCCGCTGGTGATCTTTTCGAGCATCTCGAGCATCCTGCGCGTGCCGATGCGGCAGGGCGCGCATTTGCCGCATGATTCATCCACCGTAAACTCGAGGAAGAACTTGGCGATGTTGACCATGCAGTTATCCTCGTCCATGACGATCATGCCGCCGGAGCCCATCATGGAGCCGATGGCGATGAGGTTATCGTAATCGATGGGGATATCGAGGTGCTCCGCGGGAATGCAGCCGCCGGACGGGCCGCCCGTCTGCGCGGCCTTGAATTTACGGCCGTTCGGAATGCCGCCGCCGATCTCGTAAATGACCTCGCGAAGCGTCGTGCCCATTGGGATTTCCACAAGGCCCGTGTTGTTGATCTTGCCGCCGAGCGCGAACACCTTAGTGCCCTTGCTCTTTTCGGTACCCATGGAAGCGAACCACTCGGGCCCTTTGAGGATGATCTGACAGACGTTGGCGAAGGTCTCGACGTTATTGAGGATGGTCGGCTTGCCGAAAAGGCCCTTCACGGCGGGGAACGGCGGACGGGGCCGCGGCTCGCCGCGGCCGCCTTCAATGGACGCCATGAGCGCGGTCTCCTCACCGCAAACAAAAGCGCCGCTGCCCAAGCGAAGATCGATATCAAAGCTGAAATTCGTGCCGAAAATATTTTTGCCTAAAAGGCCGTATTCACGCGCCTGATCGATGGCGATACGCAAGCGCTTGACGGCGATGGGATATTCCGCACGGACATAGATATAACCCTGCTGCGCGCCGATGGCATAGCCCGCGATGGCCATTGCCTCAAGCACCGCGTGGGGGTCGCCCTCGAGAACGCTGCGGTCCATGAACGCGCCGGGGTCGCCCTCGTCGGCGTTGCAGCAGACGTATTTCACGTCGTTCACACTCGCCTTGGCAAACTGCCACTTGAGGCCGGTCGGGAAGCCTCCGCCCCCGCGCCCGCGAAGCCCGCTCTTTTTGATGATGTCGACCACGTCGTCGGGAGAAAGCTCGGTGAGGCATTTCTCGATCGCCTTATAACCGTCGAAAGCGATGTATTCGTCGATGTTTTCCGGGTCGATCACGCCGCAGTTTCTAAGAGCCACACGCTTTTGCTTTTTATAGAACTCCACTTGGTCGAGCGAGCGGATGCTGTGATCCTCCGCAACGCTTTCCTTGTATAAAAGGTCCTGCACGATGCGGCCCTTCAAAAGGTGTTCGTTGACGATGCGGGAAACGTCTTCCAGCTTGACATGGCTGTAGAAAGAACCCTCGGGGTATACGATCACCACAGGGCCGTTTTCGCAAAGGCCGAAACAGCCGGTGGGTACGATTTTAATTTCCTTATCCAAGCGGTTTTTAGCAAGCTCTTCTTCGAACTTCTTCACGATCCCGTGCGAGTTGGAAGACGAGCAGCCCGTTCCCGTGCATACGAGTACTTGCGAACGATAAAACTCCATTGCGAGGGCCTCCCTTACCTGTTGCCGGCTTCATAGAAGCCGATGGTATATTCATCCACGACGCGGTTGTTGACGATGTGCTCGGTCATGATCTTGCCCACCATATCGGGCGTGACCTTCACATACGTCACCTTTTCTTCGCCGGGCTTAAAAACTTCCACGATGGGCTCTAAGCGGCAAACGCCGATGCAGCCCGTTTGCGCGACAACGACATCCGACAGATTGCGCTTTGCCACCTCGTCCATGAACGCTGCAAGCACCGGCCGCGCGCCGGCCGCGATGCCGCAGGTAGCCATGCCGACAACGATGCGCGTGCCGTTGTGCTCCTTGCGCAGATTGATGGTTTCAAGCGTCTTTTTGCGGATTGCTTCCAGCTCCTGAAGCGACTTCATACAACCATTCCTCCGTTTACTTCTTCGATTCCCTCGGCAAGATAGCCTTTGATCCATTCCATGACCTCGGGCGCTTGGAAGGAGATCTCCTTACCTAGCGCGAGGCGTATTTCACGCGTATCAAACACAAATTCCTTATCGTTTCGCGCATAGCGCAAGATAAAGTTTACCGTTTCGTTGCAAACGCATAAGGTCAGCATAGTTTCGGTCATATCCCCAAGCGGCGGCCTGTCGATGTGATCGATAAGGTAACTCGCGCCGACCTCGGTGCCCGTATGCGGTTTTGACCTTATATAAAAGCTTCCGCCGCAGCCCTCCGCCCCCTCCTTGAAAAAGGGAATGCCGAGGCCGACTTTGCGCGTATCCCTCGATGTATAAAAGGGACTCACCACGCGATTTTGCGTTTCCTCATCCATGCCGCGGCCGTTATCGGCAACGCTCACGGATAAGAGGTTTTCGCCTTCGTTGATCGTAACGGAAACCGTGATGAGATCCGCGCCGGCCGACAGCGAATTTTGCACGATGTCGAGCAGATGGAGCGCGATCTCTTTCATGATCATGGTTTATGTCCCCTTAATTACGCTTCCTTTGCGCGGAAATGATCGAGGATGCCGTGGACGTCTGACGGCACGAGCCTGCCGAACACTTCGTCGTTGATCATCATCGCGGGCGCAAGGCCGCAGCAGCCGATGCAGCGCGTGGCGTCGAGCGTGAACAGACCGTCGGGCGTGGTATGCCCGACCTCAACCTTGAGCTCTTTAGAGAGCTCGTCGATCACGGCCTGCGAGCCGCGTACATAGCAGGCGGTACCCAGACACAGGCCGATCTTATATTTACCCTTGGGCTGAAGGGTGAACAGCGAGTAGAAAGTGGCGATGCCGTAAATGGTGCTGACGGATACGCCCGTTTTTTGGGAGATATGCTCCTGCACTTCGGCGTCGAGGCAGCCTAAAAGCTCCTGCGCGTGTTGCATGATGGGAAGGAGCCCGCCTTGTTCGCCTTTCCATTGTTCAATGATCGCGTCGAGCTTTTCGTATTGTTCCTTGCGGGCGTTTTTTTCACCGGCCATGCTGAATTGAAACCCTCCTTACGATATGCTGCCGATTACAAACATAAATGCATCGTCGCGGCGGCTCTTTTCGCGCGGTCCGGCGTTACCTTGAGCCCCACGCAACGCTGCTGCGACTCGCCCCGGCTCCATGCCCCGCATCGAGAATTCCTCATCGCTTTGGACGCATTCCTGTTTTCATCGCAATAAAACCGAAAGCGGCTTTTCATTGACAAAAATCCGACAATCGGCCTTTTTGAGTTTAACATACTCACCCCGAAAAAGAAAGAGGAACCGCCATAATAAAAGATAATATATCGCATCATGAATCAAATCCTGCATTTTAGGTATGGGTAAAAGGCCGGTTGCGCCGCAAACCGGAGCTGTAGCGCTGATTTAAGCAATTCTTGTGAAGCCGGAATCTAAGACAGCTTCGTATCAATATTAGCGGCGGTAAACTCGTACCACGTTACATACGGTATCTTCTGCCATTGGCTGAAAGCCGCGTTATACGAATCTTCCGTGGCTCTTTGATGGTTAACAAAGTAAGACTCGCTCACATTGTTTTCCGAATCGGTATTTGATTCGCAATAAGTAAATTTATCGATCGAATATGTGTTTTTATCAAAAGCAATCGTGCAAATTCCAACGTCGGCCGCACCGCCGGAAGATACGAATGTTCCGTCGGTCCTCAGATCGCCAAATTGTCTTACGGAAAAAGTGTAACCATAAACGATGCCGTCCTGATAGCCTAAAACTTCAACGCCATAACCGTTACCATTCGCGTTGACCGACAGGACTACCGCCGGCGTGCCTCCATGTCCTATATCGATAACTGCAAAGCTTGTCACGTCCGCGGTAACTTCCGGACTGATCGCCTGGTTTAATTGGCTTATATATAAATTTTTGCCGGCATCGGTGCTGAAAAACTCGGCCTCGTTTCGTAACACCGACCGATACGCGCTCAACGGGGATATACCCGGCAGGGCGGCTTCGGATGACGTTTCACCATTATCTGCCGGAGCGTCGCTTGCCGTTATCGCCGATGATGTATCCGGCTGCTCAGACAGCGGAATTTCGACAGATAAAGAAGCAGGTTCGTCGGAATACGATGCAAAACCGGCAAGCGTGCCCGAAACACCGCCGTTTTTTGAACAGGCGCTAAAAATGAGCAGAAGCACGAACGAGAACACGATAGCAATCGCTCTCTTAGGAAAATGTACAGGTTTCATTCACTATCTCCCCCATATTTATATGTTTGTGTAATTGCCGTACGAACCGTTTATCGTTTACCGGTTCCTGCCCCGCTCCCGCGGCGCATGGTTTTTTCTTCTTATTCTCTCCCGCCCCTTTTGCGCGGCGGGCGCGCTCCTAGTTAGCGGGGCTTCCCGCTTCTCACGTTCAGGCGGTACGAGGGCGTCTTTGCCGTAGCCGATGAGATCCTCGCGGCCCGCTTTTATGAGGGCTTTCCTCGCCATAGCGCGGTACTGTGGCATGAAATACTGCATAAGCGCCCGCTGCATGGCCTTTTCCTCGTAGCTTCGCGGCACATATACCTGCTCCATAGTACGCGGGTCGAAGCCGGTAAAATACATACAGGTGGAGAGCGTGCCTGGGGTAGGGTAAAAATCCTGCACCTGCTCGGGGCGCTGGCCCGTGCGTTTTAAAAATAAAGCGAGCTTCACGGCGCTAGTTAGATCGCTTCCCGGATGCGAGCTCATGAAATACGGCACGATGAACTGCTCCTTGCCTAAAGCGCGGTTGATCGAACCGTACTTTTGCAAAAACCGCTCGTAAAGCTCGGCGGAAGGCTTTCCCATGAGCTTCAAAACCTTATCGTCCACATGCTCCGGCGCAACTTTGAGTTGCCCACTCACATGATGAGCGACCAATTCGCGCAGAAACGCGTCGTTTTTATCGAGCATGGCGTAATCGTAGCGTACGCCCGAGCGCACGAATACGCGCTTCACGCCCTGTACATCGCGAAGCTTCCTTAAGAGCACCACATAGTCTGAATGATCCGCGTCCACCCGCTTGCAGGCATGGAAGCCGAGACATTGTCTATTCTTACACGCACCCTCTTTCAACTGGCGCGCGCAGGCGGGGCGGCGGAAGTTGGCCGTGGGGCCGCCTACGTCGTGGATGTAACCCTTGAAATCGGGCTGTTCTACGAGAAGCTTCGCCTCCCCCACGAGCGAAGCATGGCTTCTGGATTGTACGATGCGGCCCTGATGGAATGTAAGCGCGCAAAACGAGCACGCGCCGAAGCAGCCGCGGCAGGAAGTGAGCGAAAACTCCACCTCGTCGAGCGCCGGTATGTGCGCGGTATAGCTTGGGTGCGGCTTCCTGGTATAGGGGAGCGCATATACCTCGTCGAGCTCGATTTGGTCAAGCGGCATGGCGGGCGGGTTCACTACCACATATTCGTTCCCGTGCTTTTGCACAAGCCTTTTACCCCGTATGGGGTCCTGCTCCTCATACTGCGTCAAAAAAGCGCGTGCATAGGCCTTTTTATCGGAACTTACCTCATCGAAGCTCCCGATCATCGTATAGTCGTAGATGTTTTCAAGGCTCTGCGCCTTGAAGGCCGTGCCGGCCACATAGGTGATATCACGGGGTTTCAATCCGGAATCGAGCGCGTCGGCAAGCTCCACGACAGCCCGCTCGCCCATCCCGTACACCGCAAAGTCCGCCGCGGAATCGACGAGGATGCTACGGCGTACCTTATCGTCCCAGTAGTCGTAATGCGCAAACCTGCGGAGGCTCGCTTCGATGCCGCCCAAAATGACGGGCACGCCTTTGTACGCCTCCCGCGCGCGGTTTGCGTACACGGTCGCCGCACGGTCCGGCCGCGCGCCCGTTTTACCGCCGGAGGTGTAGGCGTCGTCGTTCCGCCTTTTACGGGAAGCGGTATAATGGTTGACCATGGAATCCATATTGCCGGAGGTGATCAAAAACGCGAGGCGCGGCTTGCCCAAAGCGCGAAATGCCTCCGGGCCATGCCAGTTCGGCTGTGCGATGATCCCCACCGTATAGCCGCGGCTCTCAAGCGTCCGTCCTATGATGGCCGGGCCGAAGCTCGGATGATCGATATATGCGTCGCCCGATATCAGCACGAAATCGAGCTCAGCTATATTGCGTTCGTCGAGTTCCTTGCGCGTCATGGGAAGCGGCAAGGAAATATAGATGTTTTTTACGGCTTGTTCCATGGGGATACTTTAGCGCAATTGAGAAAACAACGCAAGATTTCGTTGTGCTTTTGGGGCGCATTGACACAGAAGCGCGCGGAGAATATAATGGATTCACAAATTTAAAAAAACCTTTTTGTGGCCCCGCGGCGCATAGAAGTCCGCGTGGATGAACAAGGGAACAGGGTGAAAGTCCCTACGGTAACCGCCGCTGTAAACGTTGAGGCCGCTGCCCGCGATGAAAATCGGTCACTGGGAAACCGGGAAGGCTGGGCACGGACGAGGAAGTTTTGCTTCCGGATGCGTAAGTCAGAAGACCTACGAAGAGGCAAATACGGATAGGCGCCTGCTTAAGGCAGGGAGCGTTGTTATCCGCATGCACAGAAAAACGGCTGTGATGACCCACTCGGGTCATCACAGCTTTTCTTTATTCATTACATAGAAAGGCGAGAAAAATATGTTTAAAAGTCCGGCTGCACAGAAAATCATCGAAAAAGCAAATCGCTTTGGAGCGCGAAATTATGCACCCAAGGAAGTGGTGATCGACCATGCCAAAGGCTGTGTGGCATACGACGTGGACGGCAAGCCATACTTCGATATGCTTTCAGCGTATTCCGCGCTCAATTTCGGCCATTGCCACCCCGAACTTGTAAAAACGGCGCAGGCGCAGTTGGGAAAGCTGACGCTGACCTCACGGGCTTTTCATAACCCGCTTCTCGGGGACTTTTATGAAGCGCTTTGCGGACTCACGGGAAAAGATATGGTACTGCCTATGAATACGGGCGCGGAGGCGGTCGAAACCGCGCTCAAAACCGCGCGCCGCTGGGGCGCTTCTGCAAAGGGCATCAAAAACGGAGAGCAGGAGATCGTTGTTTGCGACGGCAACTTCCATGGGCGCACCATATCCATCGTTTCGTTTTCGGCTGACGAGGATGCTCGCGGCGGCTACGGGCCTTATACGCCGGGGTTCAGGATCATTCCTTACGGCGACGCGCAGGCTCTTGAAGACGCGGTCAATAAAAACACGGCCGCCTTTTTGGTGGAGCCGATTCAGGGGGAGGCGGGCGTTATCGTACCTCCGAACGGCTATTTGTCCGCCGTGCGCGACATCTGCACGCGGCACAACATTTTGATGATCGCCGACGAGGTTCAGACGGGCTTTGCCCGTACCGGCAATATGTTTGCGTGTGGCCATGAAAACGTGGAGCCCGATATATATATCTTGGGAAAAGCGCTGGGCGGCGGCATTATGCCGGTATCCGCCATCGCGGCAAATTCGGATATCCTCGGCGTCTTTACCCCGGGCTCTCACGGCTCTACTTTCGGAGGAAACCCCCTTGCTTGTGCGGTCGCCATCAAGGCGATGGAAATTCTGGTGCGCGACGGATATGCTCAAATGGCAAGGGAAAAGGGCGCGTATTTTGCGAAAAGGTTAAACGCCATAAAAAACGGCGATATCGTTGAAATTCGCGGCAGGGGGCTGCTTATCGGAATGGAGCTTTCCCGCTCTGCCTCAGGCTATGTAAAAAGCCTGATCGAAAACGGCATACTTGCCAAGGAAACGCACGAACGCACCATACGCTTCGCCCCGCCGATCGTGATAAGCTATGCGGAACTGGATGAGGCCTGCGACCGCATCGAAGCTGCCTTTACCGGCGTACGGCTTTAAACAGGTTGTGTTTGAGGACAAATTGCCGATGAATGAAAAGCTTCGTAACTTTGAACCCGGTATGGAATTGATGCATTACATAGAGCGTTTGCACGGGAAGCCTTCGGAGGAAAACAGGCGCCGCTTTACGGAGGCGCTTGAAGCTGCGGAGTTTTTTGTAATAAAAAATCCCGAGGACGGCGGACTTATGCTGCTAAATACCGCGGAAGGCGAAGCGCTGCTGCCCGTTTTTTCCATAAGGCACGAGCTGGCAAAGTGGCCTTTTGCCAAAGGGGAAACGGAGGCTCTGCCTTTTGCGCTTCTCAGGCATATCGTTATAAAGAACGGAACGGAGTTCGGGGGGCTCCTGATCGACCCGTTCGGCACGCCCGCGCTCTTGCGCCGGGAGGAACTTATGAAGACGGGAGCTCTCTTAGAGGCAAGTTTAGAATACGTTTAATCGCGAAACCCCAAGCCATATGCTTCATCCATTGGGCAAAACAAAATAAGGGCGGAGCTGTCGTGACGCCGCACAATGCCGCGAACACGAGCAGATTCGGATTTGGAACAGGCGCACATCAACATTTTCCGCGCTTCCCCCGTGTAGGAGCCGATCGCTTTCACAATGGTGACGCCGCGCTTTACTTCCGAACCGATATCCCGCGCGATATCCTCCCCTTTTTCCGTAATAACCACGGTGATCTTGCCGGCGCCGAAGCTATAAAGCATTTTGTCTACCACAAGCGCACAAATTACCGTCATCACAATCCCTTGCAGCACTGCGTCCACGCGCCCGAACGCCGCCCAGCTGAGGATGAGAACGGATCCGTCCGTCAGCATGGATATGCTGCCTACGGACATATGGGGGATTTTCTTTTGCAGACTCAGGATCAAAAAATCCGTGCCGCCGGTCGACGACCCTCTCGTATAAATAAGCGATAGGCCGACGCCTGTCAGCGCACCCGCAAACAAAGCCGCAATCAACCTGTCCCCCTGATAAACGGGTATCATCGGGAATATGACATCCATAATAAACGCGGAAATTGCCATCGTTTTAAAGGATTTCAGCAAGAAGGCCTTTCCGAGCGTTTTATAACATAGCAAAATAACGGGAATGTTCATAAGAATCATCCCCACACCGATCGGCACATGAAGAAAATGATAAAGGATCACGGCAAGACCGGCAATCCCGCCGGGTGCGAATTCTGCCGCCGATGCAAACGTGCAGACACCGGCAGCATAGAGGATACTGCCAAAAATATCATATAAAATGTCAAATGCGATTTGAATTTGTTTATTTTGTCCCTGTCTGAACACCACGTTACCTCCCTTCCGCTACGCTGCCGATGATCATTATAGCGGAAACGCAGGGGCGGCTGCAATCCGGTGCGATTGGCGCAGGTTACAATTCTCAGACAAAAATGTTGTTACGGTTTACAAAGCAGGTGAACGTATGTTGCGGGTAGAAGAAATTTTGACTTTGGACCAACTGGCGGGGTTCCAATGGATCGCCGGACAAAAAGGGCTGCATCGCGAAGTTACAAACGTTACCATTCTCGATTACGAAACGGACAGCCGGGATTTTTCCTCTTTCAAAGAAGGTGATTTTATCTTGACATCCTTGTTCTTCGCCAAGGATGACGCGTCGCTCGTCCAAGAGGCATTTTCCCATCTGCTTGAAAGAAAGATTTCAGGTATGGCAATCAAATCCGTGTACTACTCGGAAGTCCCGCATACGCTTATCCAGCTTGCTGACGACGCGCAGGTTCCCGTATTCCTGTACAAGAATTCTTACATGGAAGATATCATCATTGCCGTTCATGCATATATGCGGTTGAAAGAACACCATGCCTACGCCGAAGGAAAAATCAGAGGCATGGTCGAACAAGAAAAATCGCCCTATTCCGTAGAGAGAGCCGCACACCAGATCGATTCCATGTTGAAACCGCATGTGGTCTCGGGTTATGCCACACCCGTGAAAGGAGAATGGTTCGAGGATAGTTCTCTTTTATATCGCCTGATGGAAAAGTATACGCGGCTGCAGGACGGGTTTTACAACGCCTTTTTTAAATATAAAAACGGCGTTTTGCTTCTGTTTTCATCCGACCATCCGATCCCGGAAGCGGACTGTGCACGCCTGATCTTAAAGCGATTCTCGGACATAGGGCTCCATTCGGAGAACAGTTTCATCGGCACAGGCAAAATAGCGCACGCGTACGGAAGCTACGACATGGCGATCATGCAAAGTCTGAGGGCCAACCACATCTGCCGCCTTCGTTCAAAGCCGTATCTGGAGTATGAAGCGCTTGGCGTACAGCGGTTTTTATTCGGCATACGTTCCGATAGCGTTGCATTTGCCTGCGGGAAAGATATTGTAGAAGCGCTTCAGAGATACGATTTACAGAATCAGGGTGCGCTTCTTCCCACGCTGATCGCATACGTCAAAAACCGGGGCGATATCAACCAAACGGCAGCCGCGCTTTTTCAGCACGGCAATACCGTGCGGTATCGCATCAAAAAAGCAAAGGAGTTGCTGGACATGGAAGATGATTTTTATGAACAGATATTTCTTGCCGTTTATTTGTATTTGTTGAATGATGCACCCATGCAGGAACATTGAATACGTCATTTTCTCACTTCCACCACCTCTTCATGCCTCTTCCCGTCGTCAACAAGCGGTATCCTCGCTTCGGCTTCCCCCGTATCCTTGAGCCTTACCGTCACGAAATACTCCGCGCTTTTAAAGCGGTAGGTGAACGAATATTCCTCCCATATCGTGCAGGGGGAGATCAAAAGCGCGTCCCCGCGCCGTTTGACGCCCAGCATATGCTCAAGTCCCGCCACGTAGAGCCACGACGCGGCGCCCGTGTACCATGTCCAGCCTGCGCGGCCCGCGATCCTGCCCGCGGCGTATACATCCCCCGCCACCACGTACGGTTCCGCCTTGTAACGCCGCCGCTGCATCTCGCCGTTCCCGTGCTCCACGGGGTTCAAAAGGCGGAAAATACGGTTGGCGAGCGCCGGGTCATGGAGCTTGCAGGCGGCTAATACCGCCCACGCCGCGGCGTGCGTGTACTGTCCGCCGTTTTCCCTTACGCCGGGCAAATAGGCGCTTATGTAGCCCACCTGCCGCTCCGGATGGTTGAACGGGGGCGCTAAAAGCTTATACACACCGTTTTCCTCGTCAAGGAGCATACCCGACGCCGCGTCGATCGCCCCACGCGCGTTTTGCATAGAGCAGATCGCTGCCCACGACTGGGATACGCAGTCGATGGAGCACTGCTCGTTTTCGCGCGACCCGAGCGGCGTGCCGTCGGAGAAATACGCGCGGCGGTACCAACCGCCGTCCCAGCCGTGCGTTTCCAGGTTTCCGCGAAGCTCTTTTGCCGCCTCTTCGTACCGCTTGGCGCGTTTTTTATCCCCCTGCTTTTCGCATACGGGCGCGAACCGCTCCAGGATATGGAGTAAGAAAAAGCCGAGCCACACGCTTTCCCCGTTGTCATGACCGACGAGGTCCATGCCGTCGTTCCAGTCGCCGCCTCCCATGAGCGGCAAGCCGTGCGCCCCAAATGTGAGCGCGCTTTCGAGAGCGCGCACGCAATGCTCATACATCGTGCCCGAAGTGCCTGATGGCGGCATGTCGTCGTACAGATCCTTGCAACCTTCGGGGATGGGCTGATCCGAAAGGTAGCTTGCACTTTCCCCGAGGATGCTCTCATCCCCCGCAGCCTCCATATACTCCATGAGCACGAAGGGCAGGAAAAGCTTGTCGTCGCTGATGCGCGTCCGCACGCCGCGGCTCGGCGCATGCCACCAGTGCAGCACGTCGCCCGCTTCAAACTGCTTCGAGGCCGCAAGAAGAAGATGTTCCCTGACGCGTTTTTGATCCGTGTTTAAAAGAGAAAGCATATCCTGCAGTTGGTCGCGGAAGCCTATCGCGCCGCCGCACTGGTAATAGCCCGTGCGGGCAAGTATGCGGGCCGCCCACGTCTGGTACAATAGCCAGCCGTTGAGCATCGTGTTGAACGCCGCGTCGGGCGTTTTCACCTGCACGGCGAACAGCCTTTCTTTCCATATTTCCTTCACGCGCTCCAAACGCTCCTCGGCCTCCGAAACGGTACATTGCGCCATGGACCGTGCGTTCTCCAAGGAATCATGACCCATAATAAGCAGCAGCGTTTTTTCCTCGCCGCCTTTTAGGTTCACGCAGGCACGGAGCGCGGAAAAGCCGCCAGCGCGCGCCGCGGTATTTTCTTCGAAGCGCTCCGCGTCCCAGCCACCGTTGAGCACGAGAAACCGATCGGCGCTGTGCTCGCACTTTTCGCCGCAAACGGCGATATAGGCGTATGTATCTTTGTCCGCGCGGCAGTTTTTGGCAAGCGAAAGGCTATCTTCCCCGTGCACATACACGGCCTCAGGGTGGGGCATGTCGCCCAGTACCCAGTCGGTACAGTAGAGAACACGCAGATTTCTTTCGCAAAGCATGGGGTTTCGAAGCTTTAAAAGCGCATACTTCACAGGCTTTTCCGGGTCGACGAAAACCGTAAGCTCCTGCGTGAGCTCCTGCGCGGCGCTTTCATATATCGCGTAGCCGAAGCCGTAGCGTACGGCGCATTCCGCCTCGTGCTGGAGCTTTCCCGCCGTAACGGCCCAGGTCGCGCCGTCGTCCTCGTCGGTCAAGAGGAGTATTTCTCCCTTGGGATCGCGCAAAGGCTCGTTGTACCACTGGGTGAGCTTACATTCGCGGCTGTTTTCACACCATGTGTAGCCGCCGCCCGTTTCCGTCAAAAGCGTGCCGAAATGCTCATTTGCGAGGATGTGGCTCCACGGCAGCGGCGTATGCTCGCCGTTTTTGAGCACGGTCACATATTCGTTCTTCGCCGTGTCGAAACCGCCGAGGCCGTTAAAGAACATAAGCTCCCCGCGTTTTTCGGCAAACGCCCTGCGGCTCCCCGCGCGCAATTTGTATGTCCTATATTGCACGCGATGCTCCGATTGCGGCGCAAACTGGCGGTCGAGGCTTCTTTCGCCTTCGATTTCCACAGTGCAAAGCGCCTGCAGCAATCGCCTGTCCGAAGCGGGAAGGGAAAATCCGTGGATGAGATGCACGCCCGAAATGTCGCGGCAGAGCGCGTGTAACATGTCCTCAAGGCGCGAGCGAAGCTCATTATGGTATTCGTGCGGATACTCGCCGATGAGCACAAGGTCGAAGATCAGCCCGCGCTGGCGCATATATTCGTGGAATTCAACGAGCGTCTTGACCGTCCGCGCCTGCGTGAGCTTATTTACGCTAAAAAGCACGATGGGATCGTCGCCCGAAACGCCGAAACGCCAGATACGCTCCGTACCGCAGCATTCCGGCGGCTCAAAGGCGCGCTTTTGCGGGAGGCCGAGCAGTATCTTCGCGGCCATGCGCTCGAAAAGCTCCGCTTTGCCGCGCGTGAGCGACGCGAAGCGAAGCGCGCTGTTTGCGTGCGCCCACGCAAGGTCAAAGCTCGCGTCAAGCTCCGTTTTCATTTCCTGCGCGTCTATGAGCGCCTGCTTTTTGGTGGGCGCATAGCCCATTACGAAATAGAACCTGGCCGCGCCGCCCTCTTTGACCTGCGCCGTCGCACGCGCGCATATCCCTGGCTCCACGGGAAGCTCCACGCTCTCCTTGCCAATGAGCGGCTGCTCCATCGCCTCCAGAATACTCTTGCCGCGCCCGGGCATCACGAGCCTGTCGGTGCACCACCGCGCCTTACTTGGCCCCAAAAGCATACAGTAAAGGTAGCGGAAATCCTTTTTTTCGGAGGCGCGCTTCTCAAACAAAAGCACGTCGTCCTCGAGCATTGCGTTTACTGTGAGTTTCCCAAAGCCCGGATGCGCCATATCGCGGCGCTGTGGTTCCAAACACACCTCCGCGAATATGCCCGCCTCGATCTCGCGCGCTTCCTTGCTTGCGTTTGTGAGCGTGAGCCGCCGCACCTCCGCGTTTCGCTGCGGGGAAACGCACACCTCCAAGTTCGCCTTCACTTCGTTTTCTTCGCGCATAAAACTGACTTTATGCGGCTCGAGAACGGTTTTGAGCTCACCGTCTTTCGGCCCCGACGGGATGGCGGCGACCGCCCACGCGTTTTTCCCGTCGCGCACGGCCACATGCACGCCGGAGTCGGAGCGTAGCACGTCGTTGCGCCATCGCGTAAGCATCACGCCATTGCAACGACTGAACGAAAGCGAACTGTCGCACAAGAACACCGTGTACTGCCCGTTTGTAAGCATCTGCGTTTCCGGTATCTGCCCGCCGCCGCGCACCGTCCTGACGCGGGGCTTTTCCTCCCTGTAGCCGCCGTCCTCGCGATACACGCCGCTTTTGTACTCGCGTATGGTGATGGCCATGGACGGCCGCCGTTCCTCAAGAAGCACGCGCGTTGCGCGAACTTCCGGGATGCCCAGGAAGCGCTTTTGCAGTTTATTTCCATTAAGTACATTGTTTATGGCGCAAAGGCTCATGCCTTGATGGTGCGCCATGAAGCTTTTCACAAGCGTAAACGCCTCGTCCGCGCGAAGGCGGTTTTCCGTATAATCGACGGCCTCGAAAAAGCCGTATTCCCCAAACGCGCCCATTTCCTTCAGGCGAAGAAGGTTACTCGCCGCCGCCTTGGGCTTTACCATAAGCGCGAGTACACTTGCATAAGGCGCCACCACCCTTTCGCGCTCCCGCTCCGCCTGCAGGCCCAGGGCCGGTACGCCAAACGCGCGGTACTGGTAGTACATCGAGCGGTCGAACGCGAAATATCCGCTTTCCGAAATACCCCACGGCATGCTTTCCGTGTACGCCCGTTGCGTCGCCACGGCGTGGGCACAGCTTTCATCGAGCAATGTAAAGGGGATGCTGCCGGTGAAGAGCACGGGCATGAGATATTCAAACATCGTGCCGCCCCACGAGAGAAGCGCCCGCCCGCCCGGGGCAACGGTCAAAAGCCGCCCCAGGTTCTGCCAGTGCTTGTTTTCGATCTGTCCGAGCGCGATAGCCATAAGGCTCGTAAGCCGGGCCTCGGAGGCGAGCAGGTCGTACCAGGATTTCGAGAGTACGCCGTTACTTGCATCGTATCCTATATGGAAGAGCGACCTTTGGCGGTCGTAGAGCGCGGTAAAATCCATTCCGGTCGCGAGCGCGCGGCAGCGCGCGGCAAGAGGCTTTGCATCCTCCATTTCGAGCGCATTCAGCGCCTGTTCCGCCGTGAGGAGGCACGCGGCAAGGTTGCCGCTGTCTACCGTTGATACATAGCGCGGCGAAAGCACGCTTTTATTCGTAAGGTCGTACCAGTTATAAAGGTGTCCGTTCCATTTTTCTAAGACTTCGACGCTTGCGAGCATATTGGAAAGGCGCTTTAAAAGCTCCCGAGCGTCGATAAAGCCGAAATCATACGCGCTCACGCACGCGAGCATCCCCATGCCGATGTTGGTGGGCGAAGAGTTCCGAACGGGTGTTTTCCACGGTGCGGATTGAAAGTTATCGGGTGGCAGATACGCGCTTTGTTCGTCGCAGAAGGTTTCAAAATACCGCCATGTGGCGCGGGCGGCTTGGGCGAGGAACGCGCTTTCCTCCTCGTTTAACCCCTCCGCCTCATACGGGCGGTCAAGGCGCATCACGATATAGGGCGCGATTAGAAAGATCGCGCAAAACAGCACGCAAAAGAGCGGCGCGCGGGAAAAGAAGACGAAAGCGAGAAACGCCGCGCCGAATGCGGGGCACAGCCAAAGCGTTTGATAATAGCTTTTTAGGGAATCGAGCTTCTGCGAAGCGCTTTGCGCGGCGGTCTGCCACTCCAAGAGGTTTTTATGCGAGCGGTACACGCGGTAAAGCGTGCGTATGACAGCGTCGAGCGACTTATACGCGGCGTAGGGGAGGATCGCGAGCGTCAGCGCGGCGCGCGCGAGTGGCATAGCCTGCTCCCTGAGCGCGCCCGACGGGTCGCCCTGCCCCTTTTTGCCGAAGATGGAGCATACGAGCACGATGAAGTCGATGAGAAGTCCGTCCAAAAGCGCGAGAAGCGCAAGCACCGTATGAAGCCCGAAGCCTGTAAAAGGCGTACATAAAAGCGCAAGGAACACCGCGGGCATTACGAGGCTTTTTGCCATGTTCCCTGTCATCTTCCTGCGGGAAAGCGCACTTAGAGGGTTTTCGAGCTTGGTTCCCGACGCGTCTTTGAGCCGTCTTGACCTGAACGCGATCAACTGCCAGTCGCCCCGAAGCCACCTGTGCTGCCGCTTCCACCATGAGACGAAGGAACTCGGCTCGCTGTCGTAAAGCGCCACGTCGCCCATAAAGCCGGTCCTTAAAAAACAGCCTTCCAGAAGGTCGTGGCTCAATACCGCGTTGTCAGGTATCCAGTAGGTCAGTGTGTTTCGAAACGCTTCGATATCGAATATGCCCTTACCGCCGAACACACCTTCGCCGAATACGTCCTGATAGAACTCCCCCGCCGCGGCGGAATAGGCGTCAAGGCCGAAATCTCCCGATACAAGCCTCGCGAAGCGCGTTTTTGCAGCGCCTGAGGCAAGCGAACGCATGCGCGGCGCGATCACGCCGTAGCCCTCGCGTATCACACCGTAGCGGTCGGCAACGGGTCTGTTCAAGGGATGCGCCATAGCGCCTATAAGCTCAAGCAGCGCCTCACGCGGCAAAAGCGTATCCGCGTCGAGCGTGAGACAGTAACGCAGATCATTGGGCAGCGGGTCGCTTATCAGAATAAAAGGCTCGCCGTTGCCGTCCAGGATGAGGTTACTCAGGTCCATAAGCGCTCCGCGCTTGCGCTCGCGGCCCATGAACACCCCGTCGTGCGGGTTCCATTCGCGCCTGCGGTGCAGATAAAAGAATAGGGGAGCGCCCTTGGCGTATTTTTCGTTGAGCGCCGCCGTCATGGATCTTGCGAGTTTGAGAAGCTCTTCTTCCCCCTCGTTTTCCTCGGCGTTCCCGTCCTTGAAATCCCCCAATATGGCAAAGAAGCAGTTTTTGTAAGGGTTCGAGAGATAATGCGTTTCAAGCTGCTCCATACCTGATCGTATCGAGCCCTCGCCCGTAATAAGCGTGGGCACCACGACGAGGGTCTTATGCTCTTGCCCAACGCCCGCACGCATATCCATACGCGGGATGCGGCGCACGGGCACGGTGCGGGAGAAAACGAACACCGCCGCACAATGGGCAAGGCTCCACGCTGGTATAAGACTTAAAAGTACCCCCGCAGCCCCGAGCGGCATACAGAATAGTGCGAGCAGCACGGTAAGCGCCGCCTCGAGCAAAGTAAAAAGCGTCAGGCGCGTTTTTTGCGTAAGCCCTTTATAAAGCATGTCGGGCCGCAGGGAAGAAAAGAGCTCCGTTTGCCCCTCGCCGAAAAGGTAATATCCCGCCTGCGCGCGCTTCCCCTCGCGGTTCTCGGCCAGGCGCACGGCGGTACGCGCCACTACCGTTTCCGCCACGTTGAGCCGCCGGGCCGTGCGCTCCGCTGAAGTGCGGTAGTAGGCGCGCGTCGCGGCGTCCATCTCGGCATACCCTTTTTCCTCGCGCAAAACGCGCTCCACGATCGAATAGCTTTCAAAGCGGGAGGGCCAGTCTAGCCCATCCAAAAACCGAAGGCTTGCAATGGCGTTGTTCACGCGCACGGCGGCGGCCGAAAGCAAGCTCCTATTCCGCGTCATGAGCGTTTCGGCGTCCGCATCCTCGCGGCAAAGGCAGTTTGTGAGCGTCTCAAGCACCGCGTACTCGTCGCGCTCCTCGAGGCGGCATATCAAAGAATCCGCACAGGCGGGGTTTTTCGCGAGCGCGAGCTTTTCGAAGGTCGCCTCCCGCTTCTGCTCCGGCTGCTGCTTCAAAAGAAGCTCGAGTG
Organism: Bacillota bacterium; assembly: GCA_023400985.1. Lineage (GTDB taxonomy): Bacteria > Bacillota > Clostridia > Christensenellales > CAG-138 > UBA7707. The sequence goes on along the minus strand of JAEXEN010000027.1, from coordinate 192,755 downwards.
CCGTTTGCGCGCGGTCGTACTGCTCGATGGCGTCGTAGGCGGACGCCGCCTCGAGCGCAAGAAGCTTGATAAGCGCGATCCGAAGCATGCTCGGCATCAACCAAAGCTCGCGCATGGAAAGAGGCCGCACGCCCTGAAATGCGTTCAAAAAACCCGTAAGGAGCGCCTCCTCCACGCGGCCCTCCCTATGCCCCACCATGGCGGCGGCTATGCGGTAAACATGCGGCAGCCCCACATATTCCCCTTGGGCACACACGGGAAGACGCGCCTCCATGATCTCGTCCAAACCGTTTCGCACGGCGATGATGTTTTTTTCCACAACGTAAAACTCGTCGCGCAGGCTTTCGGCGGCGGGCGGAAGCTCCTTGGCTTTCTCGTATCTTTCGAGCGAGAGTTTATAAAGCGCTCTGAGCATGCGCCTGTCCGTACCGATCTGCGGGAAAGCTGCGATCTCCTTTTGCCGCGCCGTGCGCGTCCGAAGCGCTGCGATCTCGGCGGCGTGCGTTTCCATCGCCTGAGCATTGAGCGGTACATCCAATAGGCCAAAATAAGTCCTGTTTTGCAGTAGCACGAAGAAACGCCTCCCATGACGCAGATAAAAGTAGTATCCGCAAAATCAGGGAGGCGTATGAAAAAAATGAAGGAACGGTTTATTCCCGTTCCTTTTTCGTATCAACAAAGTGATTCCGTCACTTTGTTGAGGTTGCACGCTTTACCTAAAATGCTACGCATTTCCGGGCGGTAAACGTGAAAGGTGCGAAATCCTATGGATTTCATCCGTTTCGACACGCAAGGCCGCAGGCCTTGGCCTAAAAGGCTCCGGCTTCGCCGGACGTGTACATGCCGCCGAAGCCGGAAGAAAGTCAAAGGGCGCCCCTTGACAATCCCATGGTTTTTTACGGATTGGAAGGAACGGTTTACTCCCGTTCCTTTTTGACTTGCTTTTCCGCGAGCTCCGCACGGGTCTCGGCGAGTCTGCAGGCCTGCTCGAGTTTTTCAAGCTCCCGCACGATCTCGTCGAGGAAGGCGTCCACCTCGGCGGGATCGTAGCCGCGGAACGCACGGCTGAATTTTTTATGGATGATCTCGTCTCGCGTCATACGTCCTCCGTAAATACGTTCTCCAAAAGATGCCCCGAAACGGAACGGCGCGCCAAAGACAAAGGCATTGGCGCGCGCATATGTGTATGGTAAGGAAGATAGCTTATATTGCCGCTTCCCCGTTGCCTATAACGTCGCAATTGGCGGGAGCGACCACAAAAATGCCGCGCGACACCTTGTAGATGGTGCCGTTGAGGGCATAGATGGCGCCTGCCATAAAATCGAGGATGCGCTGCGCGCAGTCGATTTCCAGCTCCTCCATATTGACGATAACGGGCTTGCGGCTCTTGAGGTTGTCGATGATGTTCTGCGTATCCTCATAGCTGATGGGATGATACACGATCATCTTCATCTGCGCCTGCGAGGGAATGTTGATCACGTTCGAATTTGCGGAAGCACCCTTGCGTTTGCCGCGATTGCCGATATCCACGACGTTGTCGTCGCGAATGACGTCTTCTTCGTAAGCTTCCTCGGCGCCGTACATTTCGTCGTCTTCGGCTTCCTCAAGACCTATAAAATCCAACAGTTTTTTAACGAACCCTTCCATATTATTCCTCCATCGTAATTTTTTGGCGCTTGGAGAAATAAGCGACAGTTGAGACCTGCGGCGCGGCGTATGTATATGTATGCCTTGCCTCCGCCTTAATGCCTTGGGCCAAACAGCGCCGTTCCGATGCGCACCATCGTCGCCCCTTCTTTTACGGCGGACATATAATCCCCGCTCATGCCCATGGAGAGTTCCTCCATAAAGACATTTGGAAAATCGTACGCCTTAAGCTTCTCACCCAATTCCCGAAGCATCGTAAAATAGCGCCGTGCCTCCGCCTCCTCACAGGGGGGTGGAACGCACATAAGACCTTTTACGCGGATACCGGAAAGTGGCTGAAGCGTTTCGGCAAAGGCGGGCAGCTCGTCCGGCGCGACGCCTCCCTTTTGCGGTTCGCTGCCGATGTTCACCTCGATGAGAACATCCTGCTTTGTACCGGGTTCGATTCGGTCGAGCGCCTGTGCGAGGGGTAGCCTGTCCAGCGAATGGATAAGCTTCACCCTGCCTTTTACATATTTTACCTTATTTGTCTGCAATTGTCCAATAAAATGGATGCCGAAAGATGAATTTTTATAAAAATCGTATTTTTCGAGAAGCTCCTGGACGCGGTTTTCTCCCACATTTTTGATTCCGCAGGGAATAATTTGTGCAATTTTATCCGCGCTCACATACTTCGTGACGGCGATGAGCGTGATGTCCTCACACTTTCTTCCCGCCTCTTTTGCCGCGCGGGAAATATTTTCCTGCACGATCGCACAGTTTTCCGCAATAGTCAAATGATTACCCCCTTAAGCAGACCAAGCCTATGGTTCTACGGCCTCTCATACCGCTGCCCCGCGCCCAAGGTATCCCCTGCATTTCTGGCGCGAATGACCGCGCGGTCGCCGCTCACGGCCAGGACCTCCACCTCCACGCGTGCCGTGCCGTCGGACATGACGAGCTCGATGCCCGGAATACCCTCCACCACCGATATCGCGTCAAGCGGCACGTCAAAGCCCGTGGCATCCTTTTGTATGGTCGCCTTCAAGCTTCTCGCATTCAGCAGCGAGCCCATGTCCTCGTTGAACTCGATGAGGTTCACGACGCCCGTTTCGTTGATAATGGGTTTGAGCGCAGTGCCCATGTAGGGCCTGTCCACATACCCCTCGAACACCACGGTGTACTGCTCTCCCTCCGTGACGCGAAACGCCGTGCTTTTTTGTGTGACGAAGGCGATGTACCAGTGACCGCTATCCACCATACGATACAAAAGGTTGCCCGTAACGGTGCCCGTGCCGCCCGCAGCGCCCTTGATGACGGAGGTCACGAGATCGGCGTTGACGTTATCGAGCTTGGCGACGTTCAATACGTCCTCATAGCCGTCGAAATAGAAGCTCACCACGCCGTCGCGCACGGCGGTCACTTCGCTTCGCCAGCCCGCAAGCAGATCAAGCTGCTGCTGCTCCGCGGCGTAGAGTGCCGTAAGCGTTTCGGAAGGCTGCACGTTGGTCTTGAGATATTCGGCGCGCTGCTCCAACAAACTCGTCAGCTCGTTTTGCATCGCCAAAAGGTCGCCCGTGCCGCCCTTCATGACAAGCGTTACGATCTGCTCCTTTTTTTGATCGATCTGAAGCATGAGGTTCTCCAGGCCCGGGTTTGCAATGCCCGAAAGCAAAGTCTCCTGCTCTTTGAGCACGTCGCGTTGCGCGCGGATGACCGATTGCGCCATTTCGTCGCTATAGCCCCACTTATAGACCTCGGCCACCGCCGTGCCGCTTGTGACGGCCGCGCCCTCGTTGACGAGGTATTCCACTCTGTCGTAGCGGTCCACGCTGAAGATGGTCTCATCACGAATAGAGGCAGCGCTCACGCTCATTTCCATGCGGAGGGTGTTCTCGCTCAGCACGCCCTCGCCGCCGCCGCCCGTGAGGAGCACGACGAGCGTCACGATAAGTGCTGCAAGTATGCCTACAAAAATATAAAAACGCGTTTTGACTTTTTTCTTCTGTCTGGCGATGTGATTCACTCCCTATTCGTTTACAGCATACCCCTTCTTTTTCGAAAGGCCGTTTTGCCTGTCGAAATTCTCTTGGTTCTTCGCGGCGTATACTTCATAGAGCTCGTCCGCGGTAAAACCCGCGCGGATGCACATGCTCACGAAGAAGTGCAGCACGTCCACAAGCTCCTCCTTCACTTTGGGGGGATCGATCTCCTTTTTGTTTTTCCACCACTTGAAGTTGACTTCGTCAAGGAGCTCGCCGAGTTCCGCCATCACGGCGAGCACGTCCTTCTGCATCCATTCCTCGAAGCTTATGCCATCAAGCCCCCTGCGCCGCGCAATATCGTCATCAAGGGATTTCTGCATTTGGAAGATCCTGTCAAGCTTGTCCATCTTATCCATACCATCCATCTTGTCCATTGTGATTGTTCCCCCAACTAAATCCTGAAATATCTTGGCGGTCTATCGCCGCCAGCCCGCGTCAAAAATGCTCGGAATACGTTCCGGTATGCCTGCGCTTTTTTCCTTGCGAAGGCTGAAAGCCAAGTGCTCACGCAAGGCCGCAGGCCTTGGTCCAGAGGGCTCCGGCCTTGCCGGACGTGTAGGCGTCTCCCGTCCGCAAGGCCATAGGCCTTGGCCTGAAAGGCTCAGGCTTCGCCGGACGTTAGGGCCCTGACGCCAAATATCCTCGCCAATCTAAATCCATGATCTAGTCGGTGGAACAATTCTACCACTCCATGATGCGTTTTTCTATATCCTTTTCCTTTTCGCCCATGCGCCCGACGAACGCGCCCGAGATGCGGTCATGATCGAATATATAGGGAATGATTGCTCGTACGCTCTCCATGGTGACGCTCTCGATGCGCTCCATGATCTCCTGCTCTGTATACACCTTGCCGCGCAGCAGCTCCGCCTTGCCGATGGCGTTGGAACGCGCAGAGGTACTTTCCTGCCCGAGCATGTAGCTGCCCTTGAGCTGCTCCTTGCTGCGCCTGAATTCTTCCTCGGTGATGCCGTCCTTCACGATCTTGTCGAGCTCTTCAAGCATCAGCTTCACGACTTCCTCCGCCTGCTTCTCGCCCGTTCCGGCGTAAAGCGCGAAATAACCCGCATCGGCATAGGCCGAGGGGTAGGAATAGATGGAATACGCAAGTCCGCGCTCCTCGCGGATGTTTTGGAACAAACGCGAGCTCATGCTGCCGCCCAAGGCGTTGTTGAGCACAAAAAGCGAGTACTGGCGGTCGTCGTCGTTTTTGTAGCCCGGGAAGCCCAAGCAGATATGCACCTGCTCTACATCCTTTTCCAAGGCCTTGAACGCGCGCTTTTTCGTGATATCGCACTTTGGCGCGTTTTCCTTAAAGGAAGGCGAGCCGCCCGAAAAATTCTTTTTCACCACATCCAAAAGCTTTTCGCGCTCGAAATTGCCCGCGCAGGAGACGACAATGTTGTTGGGCTGATAATGCCTGTCCATATAATCGCCGATCGTTTCGCGCGTGAGGGAGCGCACGCTCTTTTCACTGCCCAAAATGGGTTTGGAATAGGGCGAATCCGCGTGGACGATGGAGGATAGCGCCTCGTGTACAAGGTCCTCGGGCGTATCCTCGACCATCAATATCTCCTCGCACACGACGCCCTTTTCCTTCTCGATATCGGCAGGGTCGAATTTGGAGTGACGAAGAAGGTCGCTCAATATATCCGCGGCGATCTCCATGTGCTCGTCGAGCACCTTTGCATAAAGGCAGGTGCACTCCTTTGCCGTGAATGCGTTGAGGTTACCCCCTATGCCGTCCATCTCGGCGGCGATCTGCGCGGCGGTACGCCTCTGAGTCCCCTTGAAGAGCATGTGCTCGATGAAATGTGAAATACCCGCCTCGTTCTCCCTCTCGTAGGAGGAACCCGCGCCGATCCATACGCCCATGGATACGGAACGGAAGGAGGGCATTTGTTCGCCGATGATACGGAGGCCGTTATCGAGTTGATCGCGAAATACCATGCTTTTTTACAATACGTCCTTTACAGTGGTCAGGCGTATCCCTTTCTCTTGAAATGCGTCGATCAGCCCCTGAAGCGCCTTTGCGGCCTCCGACGTGGGCTGCATCAATACTATGCTTCCTTCAATGGGGCTTTGCAATGCGCGCGCGAGGATATCCTCTGCCGTCCCCCTGGCGCATAGGAGGTCGGACGTGCAGATTACCTGCGTGAGGGAGAGCGCCGAAGCGGCGCCGGAGGACACAGCTATGTTGCGGTTTCCCGAATAATACACGCGTACCGTCGCGCCGGAGCCGGATTCGATGGCTTCGAGCGATCGCCTCACATCCTCCGTGACCCACGAAAGCCTGCCGTCCTTATTTGGGTCGTAACCCATGGTCGCAAGCTCGTGCCCGTCCTCGTACATGCGTTTTAAAAGCTCGGGGTTCCCCTCCGCCCATTCGCCGCTTACGGCAAACGTCACGCACGTATCGTTTTCCTTTAAGGTATCGAGTATATCCGTAAGCGCCTGCGCGTTCCAGCTCACGGCAAACTCAACGGCGATTTTCCCTTCCGCCTGCCCGCGGTACACGGGCGTGCCGTAGGAAAGCGCCATGGCCTGCTGCGCCTCGGGGTTTCCCGTAACGAGATAGAGCGTCACGATGAGAAATACCAAAAGCGCGTTGACGGTAAATTCAAACGCCTTGCCCGTCCTGTGTTTTTTCATAAAACAGCCCCTCCGAATGTACCTTAAGCTGTTTCATGTTATGCGTTGGGACAAGTATGTATGCTTGTTAACGAGGGGCAAAGAACGGCCGTCATGCCCGCGCTTTGCCCCCTGTTTTTTATGTACTTCGTTTACTTTTTCTCGTCCTTTTTATCGTCCGGCAAAAGCCCCTTGCGGGTGAGGTCGATCTTGCCCTGCGGGGTGATGCCAATTACGCGGACGAGTATCTCGTCGCCCAGATTGACCTCGTCCTCCACCTTTTCCACAAAGTGGTTGGCGAGCGCGTTGATCCTGACGAGGCCGTCTTTGCCGGGCTTCAACTCCACGAACGCGCCGAGGCCGGGCTTGATGTTGACGACCTTGCCGAGGAACACCTGACCCACCTCGATATCGCGCACGATGGCGTCGATCATCTTCTTGGCCTCCGCAGCGGCGTGTTCGTCCGAAGAGGCGATAAACACGCGGCCGTCGTCCTCGATGTCGATCTTCACGCCGGTGTCGGCTATGATTTTGTTGATGACCTTGCCGCCCGTGCCGATCACCTCGCGTATCTTATCCGGATGGATGGTGAACTGGAGGATGCGCGGCGCGTACGGGGACATCTCTTTGCGCGGTTCCGGAAGTGTCTCGAGCATTTTGCCAAGTATAAAGAGCCTGCCGACGCGCGCCTGTTCGAGCGCGCGGGTGAGGATCTGCTCGTCGATGCCCTTGATCTTGATATCCATCTGGATGGCGGTGATACCCTCGCGGGTACCGGCCACCTTGAAGTCCATATCGCCTAAGAAATCCTCGAGGCCCTGGATATCCGTCATGATGGCGATGTTGCCGTTTGAATCGTCCTTGATAAGCCCCATGGCCACGCCCGCAACGGGCTTTTTGATGGGAACGCCCGCGTCCATGAGCGCCAAGGTGCTCGCGCAGATACTGGCCTGCGAGGTGGAACCGTTGGAGCTTATGACCTCGGATACGAGGCGGATGCAGTACGGGAATTCCTCCTCCGAGGGGATCATGGGGAGAAGCGCGCGTTCCGCGAGCGCGCCGTGGCCGATCTCGCGGCGGCCGGGGCCGCGCATGGGACGCGTTTCGCCCACGCTGTAGGGCGGCATGTTGTACTGGTGCATGTAGCGCTTATATTCTTCCTCGCCGATGCCGTCGAGCGTCTGCCCGTCGCCTACCGTACCGAGGGTGGCGACCGTGAGCACCTGCGTCTGGCCGCGCGTGAACACGGCGCTGCCGTGCGTGCGCTTTAAAAGCCCGACCTCGCTCCAGATGGGGCGTATTTCGTCGTGCTTGCGGCCGTCAGGGCGGATGCCGCGGTTGATGATCTTATCGCGCACGACCTCTTTGGTCATGGTGTAAAGGATAGCGTCGATATCGGACTTGCTGTCCGGATATTCCTCGGCGAAATATTCGATGGCCTCCGCCTTCACCTGCGCGGTACGCGCCTCGCGCTCCTTGCGGTCGAAGGTATCGAGTGACCATTCCACCTTGGAAGCGGCATAATCGCGCACAAGCTTAACGAATTCCTCGGCAGGCTTGTACGGCGTGAATTCGATCTTTTCCTTGCCGATCTCAGCGGCGATGCCCTTGACGAATCCGACGATCTTCCTGATCTCCTCGTGCGCCTTCAAAATAGCGCCGAGCATCTCGGCTTCGGTGAGCTCATTTGCGCCCGCCTCGACCATCATCACGGCGTCGGCGGTACCGGCGACCGTGAGGTGCAAACGGCTCTTTTCGCGCGCCGCGGAATCCGGATTCATCACATACTGTCCGTCCACAAAGCCGACGGCAATAGCGCCGATTGGGCCCATAAAGGGCGCGTTGCTGATGGAAAGAGCGGCGCTTGCGCCGATCATGGCGAGTATGTCGGGCTGGACGTCCTGCTCGACGGACAGCACCGTTGCGACGACCTGAATGTCGTTATAAAACCCCTTGGGGAACAGCGGCCTAAGCGGCCTGTCGATCAGGCGGGAAGTGAGGATGGCGCGCTCGGTCGGCCTGCCCTCGCGTTTGATGAAGCCCCCCGGTATCTTGCCGACCGAGTACATTTTTTCCTCGTACTCGACGCTTAAGGGAAGGAAGTCTACGCCGTCGCGCGGGCTTGAGGCGACCGTGGCGCACACGAGAACGGCGGTATCGCCGCAGCGCACGAGCACGGACCCGCCCGCCTGCTCGGCGTACTTGCCCGTTTCGACCGTGAGCGTGCGGCCCGCGATCTCAGTTGTGAATGTTCTTTGCATGTCTTCATGCTCCTTCTTCTTTATTCATATTCTTTGTTATTATAACCAAAATAAGCCGCAAGCCGCAATAGCAAGCGGCTAAAATCGGACAAAAACCGTATAATAAAAAAAGAGCGGTATGTTTTCCGCTCTTTTTATCGGCTTTATAGGTTTACTTTCTCAACTCGAGGCTTGTGACGATAGTCCTGTAACGCTCGATGTCCTTATCCTTCAGGTAGTCGAGCAGGCCCCTGCGCTGACCGACCATCTTAAGAAGACCGCGGCGCGAATGGTGATCTTTCTTGTTGATCTTGAGATGCTCGTTGAGGTGGTTGATGCGCGCGGTCAAAAGCGCGATCTGCACCTCGGGGGAGCCGGTGTCGCCCTCGTGGAGTTTGTACTTGTCGATGATTTCCTGTTTGTTGATGTCCATTTCTTTCTCCTTTTAAAATGATCCCCGCGCGCCGAGCAATGCGTTGGAGCTTCGCAAAACACAGCAGCCGGTTTTTACGGTAGGGGCGCCTGACCCCTCGGTTCCTTGGGAACTCGGTTATTATATCATGGCTAAAAATGCTTGTAAAGGCTTAGATTTTGGGAAAATTCGGCATATTTCGGGAATTCATGCCGCGGCGGTCTTACAAAATCTTCCTCGCCCGCTCCACATCCCGTGCGATCTGCCCGGCCAGCTCGTCCACTTTTTCAAAGGAAAGCTCACCGCGCAGGTACTCGACAAAGGACACCGTGAGCGGCTCTCCGTAAATATCGCGGTCGAAATCCATGATGTGCGTTTCCACGGTCACGCTTTTGCCGCCGACGGTCGGGTTTTTTCCCACGCTCGTCACGGCCTGATACGTTTTATTGTCCACGAGCGCGCGCGTCGCGTAGACGCCGATCTTCGGCAGCGCCATATCGAAAACGCCGCCCAGATTTGCCGTCGGGAAGCCGATGGTACTCCCGATGCGGCGGTTTTTTACGACCGTTCCGGAAAGCGAGTATTCCCGCTCCAGCATAGCGTTGGCTTTCTTGAGTTCACCCTCCAGAAGGAGCATGCGTATGCGCGTGCTTGAAACCGGCTCGCCCTCAAAGAGATACGGCGCCACCTCGCGCGTTTTGAAGCCGAGTTTTTTCCCGAGTTCATTTAAAAGCGCGGCGTTACCCGCCCCGTTTTTCCCGAACGTATAATTGAACCCCGCCACCGCTATTGCCATGGAAAACCGCCCGCAAAGCGATTTTACGAAAGCTTCCGGCTCCGTCGCGGCAAGCGCGGACGTAAAGTCGTCCGCCTCTACCAAATCCGCGCCGAACGAACGGAGGAGCTTTACGCGCTCGTCAAGACCGCTCAAAAGCTTGGGGGATCCTTGAAACACCGAAAGCGGATGGTTTTTAAACGTATATACGACGAACTTCAGGCCCTCGCTTTTTGCGAGCGCCGCGGCGGTGGCTAAAAGCCGCCTGTGCCCGGCGTGCACGCCGTCGAACATGCCGAGCGCCACAACGCTTTTTCCGTTTTTATCGCGGGCAGCCGCCCGTGTCCGATCATATTCCATCGGGTTCCTCCCCCGTAAAAAACACCGTGATATGAAATCCGTTTTCGTTGCGCTCGCCAAGGCCTATGAAGCGGCCGTCGAGATAAACTTTAACGGTTTCACCCATTTGGAATTCCCCGCCGTGCTCCACGCCCGCGCCGTTGAGCAAAAGCCGCTTTTCGCGCTCGCTTAACTCCGCAAGGCAAAGCTCCGGCAAACCGTCGAGCGCCGCGTCCACAGACGTAACGGCGGACGCTAGCGCGTCGTTTTCCTTCAGGGCGCGAAGCTCCTCAAGCGTATACGCGTTTTCGATCGTAAAAGCCCCGGCGCGCGTACGCAGCAGAAATGAAAGATATGCGCAGGTATTTAAGGCGATCCCTATATCGCTGCAAAGCGCTCTGACATAGGTGCCGCGCGAGCACGAAACACGAAGGAGGAAGCTGTTTTCCCCCGTTTGCCGCAAAAGCGCAAGCTCATGCACGGTGATAAGGCGCTCCTTTTTAGTCACCTCTTCACCCGCGCGCGCGAGCTTATACATGGGCGTTCCGTTGACGCGCACAGCCGCGTACTTCGGCACGGTCTGCATCTGCTCGCCCGTAAAGCGCGGGAGCATCTTTTCGAGCGCATCGCTATTTACGCGCGCATCCGAGCGGCGTACGACCGTCCCGTAGGCGTCCTGCGTATCCGTTTCCGCGCCGAAGGTTATCTCGGCAATGTATTCCTTTTGTTTATCGGTAAGCCTGTCGAAAAGCCTTGTGGCACGCCCCAGACAGACGGGCAGCACGCCCGCCGCACCCGGATCGAGCGTTCCCGTATGACCCACGCGCTTCATGGAATAAATATGCCGAATATCCGTCACAACGTCGCTCGACGTCATGCCCGGCGGCTTCAATACGTTTACGACACCCTCCAAGCCGGATCCTCCAATGCACGCGTCGCGAGTTTTACCGCCTCAGAGTAGACTTCCTCAAGCGTGCCATGCACGGTATAGCCCGCGGCAAACGCATGCCCGCCGCCGCCTTTTACGCACGATATCTTGCTCACGTCCGCATAGCGTTTGGAGCGAAGGCTTGCTTTGAATACGCCCTCATCCACCTCGCGAAGCATCACCGCTATCTCCACGCTCTCCACGTCGCGCACGGAGTCGATAACGCCTTCGCTGTCCTCCTCGGTCGCGCCTATCTCGCGCATCTCAAAAAGCGTCACGGCCGTGATACCGAGCTTTCCGTCACAGAGAAGCTCCATGTTGTTGATGGCGCAGCCCAGAAGCTTGATTTTATGATAGGGCACGGTGCGATAGACAAGGCGGTTGATCTCATATGTGTCGATGCCGCTCTCCATGATCTCCGCCGCGATACGCATGGTCTCGGGCGTGGTGTTAGAGTAGGCAAAGCTCCCCGTATCGGTGAGAAGCGCCGTATATAAACATATGGAAACGGGCTCCGAGAGGCGCGGCAAAAGAATCGTCGCGAGTTTGTAAATGAGCTCGCCCGTGGCGGCCGCGTTGCCGTCCACGATGTTGAGGCGCGCGTAGGCGCTGTTGGTAACATGATGGTCGAGGTTGACGGTATCGACCGCCGTTTTAAAAAGCGCCGAGGCTGTACCCATCCGAAGCGCGTCGGCGCAGTCCACGCCGATGGCGTACGGGTACGCCTTTGCCTTATCCGGCGTAAGTATCTCGTCCGCGTACGGCAAAAAGGCGTAGTTGGGCGGCACACGGTTGTCGCAAACCACCTGCGCGTGTTTGTTGAGCTCCCTGAGGACGCCGTAGAGCGCCAGCGAGGAGCCCAGCGTATCGCCGTCGGGCGATATATGCGCGATCAGCGTAAAGCCGTCGTTTTCGCGGATGAACTCCGCCGCCTGCTCAATCGGACTCCCCGTCATCTTTCTCCCCGCTTTGCGGAATATGAAGCCCCGCGATGATCTCCGAAATATGGACGCTGTATTCGATGGAACTATCGAGCACGAATTTAAGCTGCGGGATGCGGCGTATCTCCATGCGTCTGCCGATCTCGCGGGCAATGAAACCGTTCGCGCTGTTGAGAGCGCTTACGGCGTCAAGACGCGCCTGCTCGGATTGATCGTACACGCTCACCTTCACCTTGGCCCATTTGAGGTCGTTGGTGACCTCCACGTTCATGATGGTGACCATGTCCGTAACGCGCGGGTCGCGAAGGTCGCGCACGATCTCGCTGATGGTTTTTTTAAGCTCCTCGCCGAGCCTTTGGTATCTGACCGACATAGTGGTTCCTTTCCGGGGTGGTTGGTTATCACGCAACGGTCAAGACCGTTCCCTATAGGATATCGGGGTACGCGTGTTCTCGCGGGTGGATGATATCCGCCCCTACGGGGGGTCGGGGGCAGGGCTCCCGACCCCCTGGGAATTATCAAGGGGTCACAGCCCCTTGATTTCATTCCGGCTTTGACGATATGTGCACGTCTGGCAAAGCCGGAGCCTTTCGGGCCAAGGCCTATGGTCTTGCGTGCGAAAGCGCTTAGCGCTTTACCTCTTCCATCACATACGCCTCAATCACATCGCCTTCCTTGACGTCGTTGAAGCCGTCGAAGCCGATGCCGCACTCATAGCCGGCCGCCACTTCGCGCGCGTCGTCTTTGAAACGCTTGAGGGAACCGATCTTGCCGTCGAACACCACGACGCCGTCGCGCACCACGCGCGCTTGTGCGTTTCTGGCGACCTTGCCGTCCTGCACATAGGAGCCCGCGATGGTGCCCACGCCACTGACCTTAAAGGTGTTGCGAACCGACGCTCGGCCGAGCTCCACTTCCTTAAAGACGGGCTTAAACATGCCCTTCATGGCCTGCTCCACGTCCTCGGTGGCCTTGTAGATGATATCGTAGAAGCGGACGTCCACCTTCTCACGCTCCATGGTGGCGCGCGCCTGCGCGTCAGGCCTGACGTTAAAGCCGATGATGATGGCGTTTGACGCGGAGGCGAACATGATGTCCGAACCCGTGATGGCGCCCACGCCGCTGTGGATGCAGCGCACGCGGACCTCGGCGTTGGAAAGCTTCTCGAGCGCGGCCTTCACCGCCTCGGCGCTGCCCTGCACGTCGGCCTTCACGATGATATTAAGGTCCTTGACCTGACCCTCCTCGATCTGGCTGAACAGATCGTCCAGCGTGACCTTGGAGAGGTTTTTGAGCTGCTCAGTCTTCTGCTTGGCGCGGCGCTCCTCCGCGACGTTGCGCGAGAGCTTATCGATCTCGGCTACGTTCATGGTATCGCCCGCGGCAGGCACTTCGGAGAAGCCCAATACCTCCACCGGCTGGCTTGGGCCGGCGATAGTGACGCGCCTGCCCTTGTCGTCCATCATGGCGCGCACGCGGCCGTAGGCCGTGCCTGCAACGATGGTATCGCCGATCTTGAGGGTACCGTTTTGCACGAGCACCGTCGCCACGGGACCGCGGCCCTTGTCGAGCTCGGCTTCGATGATGGTGCCCCGCGCGATGCGGTTGGGATTGGCCTTCAATTCCTGCACGTCGGCAAGGAGAAGCACCATTTCAAGAAGCGTATCGAGGTTTTGTCCCGTTTTGGCGCTGACGGAAACGCAAATGGTTTGACCGCCCCATTCTTCCGCCACGAGGCCGTGCTCGGTGAGCTGCTGTTTTACGCGCTCCGGGTCCGCACCCGGGCGGTCTATCTTGTTGATGGCGACAACGATGGGGACCTCCGCCGCCTTGGCGTGGTTGATGGCCTCCACCGTCTGGGGCTTGATACCGTCGTCCGCCGCCACGACGAGGATGACGATATCCGTCACCTGTGCGCCGCGCGCGCGCATGGCGGTAAACGCCTCGTGGCCCGGCGTATCGATGAAGGTGATCTGCCGGCCGTTTCTTGTGACCGTATACGCGCCTATGTGCTGCGTGATTCCGCCTGCTTCGCCCTCGGCGACGTCGGTATGGCGTATGGCGTCAAGCAGCGAGGTCTTGCCGTGATCCACGTGGCCCATGATGGTGACGACCGGCGGGCGAATGACGAGGTCTTCCTTTTCATCCGCTTCGTCGCTGCTCTCCTGCAAGACGTCCTCGAAGGTTTTCGTAAGCTGGTATTCGAGCTCTATGTTGTAGTCCGCCGCCACAAGCGCGCAGGTATCATAATCGAGCTCCTGATTGATGGTCGCCATGATGCCCATCTTGAAAAGCTTCTTGATGATCTCCGCCGCGGGCTTGCCGATCTTTTCGGACAGATCCTTTACCGTGATGGTTTCCGTAGTCATAACCGCCTTTTCGATAACGACGGGCTCCGGCTTCTTCACGAGCATCTGCGTTTTGCGCCGCGCGCTCCTGCGGATGCCGACAGCATCGTCGTCCCAGTTTGCCGTCCTGCCGGGTACGGCGGGCGCCGACTCCTTGAGGATGGTCTTTTTATTTTTGGCCTTGCGTTCCTCGTCACGGGTGCGCGCATAGGCACCCTTTGAGGGGTCGTAGTTGCTCACACGCTCTTTGGTCTGTGTAGGCGCGATAGCGCCCGCACCGCTGCGGGGAGCGCCTGTGCGGCTCTGCGGCGGGCGCGCGCCCTGCGGACGCTGCCTGTCGAAGCCGGGCTTATAGTCTTTATCCTTATCGAAGCCACCCTGAGAGTAGCCTCCCTGCTGGCGCTGCTGATAGCCGCCCTGCTGTCCCTGCGGGCGCTGCTGATAACCGCCTTGACCATACTGGCCCTGCGGACGCTGCTGATAGCCGCCAGCTTGGCCGTACTGGCCCTGCGGGCGCTGCTGGTAGCCGCCTTGCTGCCCTTGCGGACGCTGCTGGTAACCGCTGTTTTGGCCGTACTGGCCCTGCGGACGCTGCTGATAACCGCCTTGACCGTACTGACCCTGCGGGCGCGGCGCATTGTGGCCGCCCTGAACGGGCGTGTCGATGCGATGCGCCTGATAGCCGCCGGCGCTCTTTTCCACTTCCGGTTTCGCGGCGATCTCGGGCTCGGTTTTCTTCGGCTTTTGCATCTCCGCCGCCGCGGGCTCCGCCTTTTCGGACGGCGCTTCCTCCGCCTTTATCTCGGCCTTAGGCTCGGCCTTTTTAGCCTCCGGCTTTTCCTCCGCCTTGGCTGCGGGAGGTTCCTCGGCTTTTACTTCGGTCTTTTTCTCGGTCTTTTGTGCGACGGGCTTTTCCTCCGTCTCGTCATGATCGGGCGCTCCCACATGGAAGGCAAGGTCTACGTCGGAAGCGAGGACCTCCATCAAGCGCTCCTTTTTTTCGCGCTCAATGCGCTCCTTGTGCTGGGCCTCCTCCTTTTCCTTAAGCCTGCCCTCGGCGCGGCGCACGTTTTGAAGCGCATCGCTTACCTCGCCCTGCGTTGTCTTTATGCGCTCAAAAAGCTCTGCGGCCTGCGCCTCAAGCTCCTTTGCGAAATCGTTGACCTTGACCTTTGCCATTCAATCATTACCCCCGTGCATATTAACGTGTTGCCAATGGAAAATATTAACGCATCCAAAGCGGCGAGCGCTTTTCGATGCAGGGCTAGGAACCGGAGCGATACGCAGCGGCGCTACGTTGAGCGGAAGGCGACACCGCCCTGCGCAAAAAGAGCCGCCGCGACGATGCGTTAATGTTTAGAATTGGCATACGCATCGCCGACCATCCGCGCGAAAGAGGCGTCCGTGACCGCCGCTATCATACGGCCGGGCTTCCCGACCGCCTCCCCCATGCCCTTCACGAGCACGAGCGGTATCTTTGCCCTTTCGCAAAGAGCCGTGTACCTTTCCTTGGTGCTCATGGACGCGTCCGTATCGAGCGCCACAAGCTTAGCCTTACCTTTTTTTACGGCGTTCTCACAGGCGAAATCGCCCGCAAGAAGATTTCCCGAGCGCATGGAAAAACCAAGCGCGCTTTTCAGCTTTTCATCCGTCGGCAAGCGCGACCTCCTCCTTGAGACGCTCGAATACATCGCCGTCTACGGCGTGTTCGAGCGCGCGCTCCAACGCGCGGATCTTTTTTGCCTTCTCCAGACATTCTATGTTTTTGCAGATGTATGCGCCCCTGCCGGCGGCGCGGCCCGTTCTATCGGCCTTTACCTCGCCCTCGGGTGTGCGTACGATCCGAAGAAGCTCTTTTTTCGGGCGCATCTGCCTGCACCCCACGCACATGCGCAGCGGTACCTTTTTTTGTGTCATCGGCAATTCCTCTTACGCTTATTCCGCTTCTTCCTCGCCGCTTTCCGGCTCCGGTTCCGGCTCGGGCGCGTACAGATCCACTTCCTGCTCGGCCTGCGACTGGCTCTTGATATCGATCTTCCAACCGGTCAGCTTTGCGGCAAGGCGCACGTTCTGGCCTTCCTTGCCGATGGCGAGCGAAAGCTGGTTATCCGGCACGATCACCTTTGCGGCCTTTTCCTCTTCATTGATGTAGACCATGAGCACGCGGGCGGGGCTCAACGCTTTGGCAATATACACGGCCGAGTCGCTGTCCCATTCGATGATATCGATCTTCTCATTATGAAGCTCGCTCACGATGCGTTCCACGCGGATGCCCTTTTGCCCGACGCATGCGCCTACTGCGTCCACCTGAGAGTCGGTGGAGTGCACGGCTACCTTAGTGCGGAAGCCCGCCTCGCGCGCGATGGACTTTATTTGCACGACGCCGGTTTGGATCTCCGGCACTTCGAGCTCAAACAGGCGCTTCACAAGCCCCGGATGCGTGCGCGAAACAAGCACCTGCGGGCCCTTGTTGGTTTTCCTGACCTCGAGCACATACACCTTGATGCGGTCGCTGGTGTTGTATTCCTCGCCCGGTATGGTCTCGTTGGCGGCGATAAGGCCATCGGTACGGCCAAGCTCCACATATACGCCGTTTTTCTCGGCGCGCTGCACGATAGCCGTCAATACCTCGTTTTCCTTTTCCACGAATTCATCGAAGATCACGCCGCGCTCGGCCTCGCGGATGCGCTGTACGACCACCTGCTTGGCGGTCTGCGCCGCGATGCGGCCGAAGCTTTTGGGGCTTATCTCCTCTTCAAGCACGTCGCCCACCTCGTAAAGATGGTTGATGGCGCGCGCCTTTTCGAGGGAAATCTCAACATGCGGGTTCTCGACCTCTGTCACCACCGTTTTGGAGGCAAATATCTGCACCTCGCCCGTTTCTCTGTCGACCACCGCGCGCACATTGCCGGACGAACCGGAGTTGCGCTTGTAGGCCGCGATCAGGGCGGACTCGAACGCGTCGATGAGGATATCTTTGCTGATCTTCCTGTCCCTTTCTATTTGGTTGAGCGCCTCGATGAATTCGGCATTCATGGTATTCTCTCCCTTGCTGTAATATATCAAATAGTATTTTATTACTCCGGCAGCAAACATTCGGAAATCTAGCCTTGTCTTTTTGCCGCCACTCTGCGTTGTCCTCCTTGAGCGGGCGCTCCGAGCCCGCCTGCGTCATCCGCCTTAATTGGCGGTAAAATCCTTCGGCAATTTTTCCCGACTGTTTGCTGCCGGAGTAATACTTTTAAAAATCCAAATGCGGTTTTACGCTCGACGCATCCCTGCGCTTGATCGTGAGCTCGGCGCCGCCTTTTAATTTGAGCGTGAAGCTTTCCTCGTTGAAGCTAAGAAGCGTACCCGTATATTCCTTTTTTTTATCGATGGGCGCGTAAAGCCTGACGTCGAGCGGCTTATCGAGATTGCGTGAAAAATCTTTATCCTTTTTGAGAGGTCTGTCGAGGCCGATGGAAGAAACGCTTAAATAATAGGCTTGCTCGATGGGGTCCGCAGTATCCAAAACCGGTTCCACGGCGCGGCTTACCCGCTCGCAGTCATCGATGGTGATGGGTTTATCCGAATCGAGGTACAGTGTGAGTACCCAATTTCCCTGCTCTTTTTTATACTCCACCTCGTCGAGCTCGTAGCCCAAAGAGGTCACGACGGGGCGCAAAAGCGCGTCCACGGTTTCGGTTGTTCGCAAAAAGCCCTCCTGCTCAAAACGAAAGAGTGGGATTACGCCCACTCTTTTTGCTTCCAAATCGGCATGAAGCCGTCAACGCAAGGATTATACCATAGTTGTCCCCCAAATAGCAAGCATTATGTTTTAAAACAAACTCAATTGGTTCGTTTCGGGCAGATCGTTCAGGCAGCCCACGTCGCAGAGGTTCTTGATGACGGCGCTGTTACAACGGGTGCGCATGCGGAATTCCTCAACGGAGGCGTAGGGGTGGCCGTTTTGCGCTTTCGCGATGCCCTCCGCGGCGTTTTCCCCAACGCCCGCCACCGCGAGAAACGGAGGGCGGATGGCCCCGTTTTCTATTTTGAATTCCTTGGCGGCGGACTTATATACATCCACATCGAGAAGCTCGATGCCCCTTAGGTTCATCTCGTACACCACCTCGAGGATGGTGATGAGGTCCTTTTGCTTTTGCTCGAGGTCGTTTTCGTTCTTGCGCATGTCCTTGATGCGTTTCAACACCATTTCCGCGCCGCCCGAGGCGTAGGCGATATCGAACGCGTCGGCTCGCACGGTGAAGTAAGTCACGTAAAACTCGAGCGGATGATATACCTTATAGTAGGCCACGCGAAACGCCATCATCACATACGCGGCGGCGTGCGCGCGCGGGAACAGATATTTGATCTTTTTGCAGGAGCCTATGAACCACGCCGGCACGGATACGCTTTGCATGGCGCTTTCCATCTCCTCTGATACGCCCTTCCCCTTTCGCACGCTTTCCATGATCTTGAAGGACATCGAGGGGTCGAGCCCGCAGCGGATGAGATAGTTCATGATATCATCGCGCGTGCAGATGACCTGCGAAAGCGTACCTATGCCCTCGGCCACGAGCTCCTGCGCGTTCCCGAGCCACACGTCGGTGCCGTGGGAGAGGCCGGAGATCCTCACAAGCTCCTCCATGGTGGTGGGGCGCGTCATCATGAGTATTTTCTCGCGCACGAACACCGTGCCGAATTCCGGTACGGCAAGGCTCCCCACGTCGCAGCCGAGCGCATTGAGCGATACCTTGAGCGGCTCGTCGGAAGAAAAAAGACACATCACGTTTTGATCGTCGAGCGCTATGGTCTTGGGGTCCACGCCCGTGAGGTCCTGCAGCATCCGAAGAGCGGTCGGATCGTCGTGCCCGAGGATATCGAGCTTCACGAGCTTATCATCCATGGCGTGGAAGTCGAAATGCGTGGTGACGATGTTCTTTTCCTTGTTGTCCGCCGGGTACTGGATGGGCGTAAACTCCATGATGTCATGCTCCTCCGGAACGATCACGATGCCGCCCGGGTGCTGGCCCGTGGTGCGCTTGACGCCCGTGCAGCCCTTCACGAGGCGGTCCACCTCCTCGCGCGAGGCGACGATCTTATTGTCGTCACAGTAGCTTTTCACATAGCCGTACACGGTCTTATCCTGCAAGCCGGATATGGTGCCCGCACGGAACGCGTGACCCTCGCCGAACATGACCTCGGTGAACTTATGCGCCACCGGTTGGTATTCGCCGGAAAAGTTCAGATCGATATCGGGCGTTTTATCGCCCTTGAAGCCCAAAAATACCTCGAAGGGGATGTCGTAGCCGAGCTTTTGATATTTCGCGTCGCATTTGGGGCAGTTTTTATCCGGCATGTCCACGCCGCAGGCGTATTTTTCGCGATCCACGTCGAACTCGCTATGGCGGCAGTTCGGGCAGACATAGTGCGGCGAAAGCGGGTTCACCTCGGTGATGCCCGCCATGGTCGCAACGAACGACGAGCCCACCGAGCCGCGCGAACCCACGAGATAGCCGTCGTCGAGCGATTTTTTTACGAGTCGCTGCGCCATGAGATAAAGCGACGCGTAGCCGTTGCCGATGATGGACTTCAATTCCTTATCGAGCCTTGCTTGCACCATGTCGGGCAGCACGTCGCCGTAAAGCTCGTGCGCGCGCTTCATCGCCATATCGGTGAGCTCGTCGTTCGCGCCCGGGAACGTGGGCGCGTAGGTGCGCTTTTCATCGAGATACGGTTTCATGCGCTCGCAGCTGTCCGCGATGGCGTTGGGGTTTGTCACAACCACCTCGAAAGCCCTGTCCTCTCCCAGATAGGAGAATTCTTCAAGCATGTCCGCCGTGGTCTTAAAGTAGAGCGGAGCCTGCTGCTCGGCGTCCTTGAACTCGCGCGCATGCATGAGGATGGCGCGGAACACCGCGTCCTCCGGGTTTAAAAAGTGCACGTCGCCCGTGGCGACCACGGGTTTGTTCAATTGATCGCCGAGCGCCACGATGCGGCGGTTCAAGTTCCTTAATCCCTCGATATCCTTCACCTTGCCGTCGCGCAGCAAGAATTCGTTGTTGCCGACGGGCTGTATTTCGAGGTAGTCGTAAAAGGAGGCCGTCGTCACAAGCGCCTCTTCGTCCTTCTCGTCAAGCACGGCGCGGAACACCTCGCCCGCCTCGCAGGCGGAGCCCACGATGATGCCCTGGCGGTGTATATTCAAAAGGCTCCTCGGTATCTGCGGCACCTTTTTGAGGTGCTCGAGATGCGAGTAGGACACGAGCCTATATAGGTTCATCAGCCCCTCGTGGTTTTTGGCGAGCAAAATGATGTGGTAATTGCTGCGGCGGCCCTTTACGTGCACGGGCGGGTCGCAGTCGCTTAAGGGAAGGCTTTCTATGTTTTTCTCTTGCAATTCCTTTAAGATCGCTTCCGTAACGCCCGCAAGTGCCCTCGCTCGCTCGGGGGCGCTCAAAGCCTCCTCCGCGGCGCAATCCGCACAGAATGCCCGCGCGGCACTGGGGAGCGTTACCGCTTTCAAATCGCGGCGGAGATAATGCGCGAGCATGCCTATGTCCACAAAGAGTTTGCCGAAGGAGACGGAAACCTCGTCCGCGCCGGCGCTTATTAGCTTCATCCGCTCGGCGTCGAACACAACCTTTATGCTGTCGCCGCAAAACGCGGCAAGCGAAGCAAGCGCTTCCTTGAGCGTACACGCGTCCGCAAGCTCCTCCTGCGTAACGCCCGCACGCTTTAATAGTTTCGGCTCCACCGGAACGGCGGGATTGACGAGCGTGCGGAAGCTTTCTTTTACTGTATCGCCGTCAAACCGCGCGGCGGCAAACTCGAAGATGTGCGCGCGGCCCACGCCCCTTGTAAAAAGACAGGAAACCGCGACATATTCGCTTTGAAAGGGGATCAGCTCGCAGTCGGGTATGAGGTAGCCCTCCACGCCCAAAACCACCTTGATATCCTTGCCGCTCTTTTTGAGCTTTTCCGCGGCCGATACCGCGGCGGGAAACGCCTGCACCACGCCGTGATCGGTGATGGCGACCGCCTTATGCCCGAAGCGGGCGGCGGTATTCACGGCGTCCTCGGGCTTTACAAGCGCGTCCATGGACGACATCTGCGTATGGAGGTGAAGCTCCACGCGCGTTTCCTCCGCCGTATCCTCGCGGCGCGGTTTTTTGACGCGCGAAACGGCGTCCGGGAACACGCACATGCGGCCCAAAAACTGGTCGAGCCGGTACGGGCCGTGCACGACGAGGTAATCACCGTCGTTTTTTACGTCCTCAATCTTTTGATAGAGCTTTTCCTCGCCCTTTTTGAAAAACAGCTTGATAAGCGTGGTGCCGCTAAGATCGGTGATCGCGGCGTTGATGATGCCGCCCCCCGCTTTGGTGGGGCGCAGCTCGAGGTTGATGATCTCGCCCTGTATGGTGACCGTGCCGGCCGTTTCCTCAAGCTCGCTTTGCTTCATGAGCTTGTCCAGCCGGATGGGACCACCCAAAATGGCGCCGACGCTCCCCCCGCTGCCTTTAGCTTTGGCGGCGGGCTTGGAGGCGTTTTTGACCTCCTCGCGGATAAGCTCTTCGGGGCTTACGTATTCGGGCGCGGCAAGCTTCGGGTCGCCCACGACGGCAATGGAAAGGGAGACGCCGTAGGTTCCCTTCATGTGTTCGCAAAATGCCCGGACGTCCGACTCGGTGCAGAATTTGCCCGAGAGACGTTCGGGTATGCGCACGGTCATATTTTGGCCGTCCATCTCGCAGTATGAAGGAACGAGCGCGGGGCGCACGAATGGATCAAAATCGCACCATTCCGAAATGATGCGCCCGGCGTCCGGCACGCTGACCTCGGGAGGCGCCGAACCGGCCTCGGAGGGTTCGAAGCAAAGCTCCACCTGTAAACCGGCCATGAGCCGTTCCATGTCGGCGCGTATTTTTTCGCGCACGGGCGCTGCAAGCGGCTGTTTGAGCCGTACGGCGGCTTCCAGCCTGTTATCGCGTTTGTGAAGTCGTACGTTCGCAAGTTCGGCGCCCTCGGCGCCGTTTTGCAGGAAGATATTCTGAAGACGTTCGTCCATGTGTATGGTTTGGCCCCCGGTATTTGATGGGATCGCGAGCGGATGAACCGCCTCGCCTCTGCGGTGATCGGGCGGATGATATCCGCCCCTACATAACGCGGAACGGTCACCCTCGGCGGGACACGCCTCGGGTACTAGACCTGCGGGTCGTCGCAAGGCCGTTCCCTACCCTTCAAGCATCTGTTTGGCCTCGTGCAAAAATTGTTCTACCACATCCGGCATGGGTCCGGAAAACTCGCGCTCGCCATGCTTGAAGACCACGGCGTTGTTTACGCCGAATGCGATACCGATATCAGCCTCTTTGGCCTCGCCCGGGCCGTTCACAGCGCAGCCCATGACCGCCACCTTGAGAAAGCCCTTATCCTGCGGGAGCTCCGCTTCCACGCGCCGCGCGACCGCTTCAAGATCGACATTGCACCTTCCGCAGGTTGGGCAGCTTATAAGCTCAACGCCCTCTTTTTTAAGCCCCAGCGCGCGCAGTATAAGGAGCGCGGTCTTCACCTCGATCACAGGATCGCCCGTGAGGGAAACGCGAAACGTATCGCCGATGCCCTCCAAAAGCAGCGAGCCGATGCCGATGGAGCTTTTCACCAAAGCCGCGGCGGCTAAGCCCGCCTCCGTCACCCCAAGATGCAGAGGGTAGTCGCAGCGCATATCCGCCATGCGGTAAGCCGCCACCGTATCGGGCACGTTGGAAGCCTTGATAGAAATGACCGTGTCGTAAAAGCCCTCGCGCTCCAAAATGGCGACATGCTTCAAAGCGCTTTCCACCATGGCCTCGGGCGTTGGGCCCCCGAAGCGCTCGAGCATGCCCTTTTCGAGCGACCCCGCGTTGACGCCGACGCGCACGGGCACGCGGCAGTCCTTGGCGCAGGCCACGAGCTCGCGCACATTGGCCGCATTCCCAATGTTGCCGGGGTTAAAGCGAATTTTATGGACGCCGTTTTTCATGGCGCCGATAGCAAGCTTATAGTCGAAATGGATGTCCGCCACGAGCGGTACGGAAATGCGCTCCAAAATGGAGGGGATGGCGCTGACGCAGGCCTCGTTGTAAACGGAAACCCGAACGATCTCGCAGCCCGCGCGCTCGAGCCTTTTAATTTGCTCCACGGTGGCGTTTACGTCCGCCGTATCCGTGTTGGTCATGGACTGGATGGTGATCGGCGCCCCGCCGCCGATCTGCACGCCGCGCACCAAAACAGAGCGTTTGATCTTTCTGAGCATGCTTTCGTACCCCCTATCGATGCAGTTCCCCCCAAAGTACTTTGTTTAACCGTTCACCAGGCCGATTACGTCCTTCACGACGAGATAGGCCATAAGCGCCATCAACAGCACAAAGCCGACAAAGTGCACAACGCCCTCTTTCTGCTGGGAAACCGGCTTGCCGCGCACCACTTCTACGACCATGAAAACCAGACGCCCGCCGTCGAGCGCGGGAAAGGGAAGTACGTTGATGAACCCGAGGTTGACGCTTATCAGCACCGCAAGCCGCAGCACGGTTTCAAACCCGGCGCGTACAGCCTGACTTATGATGCTGATGGTGCCCACAGGCCCCGCCACGTCACCGGATTGTACGGTACCGGTAAACACGGTGCCCAAAAATTTCACCATTTCCTCGAGCATCGACCACACATAACCGACCGAGCGGCCGCAGGCCTCGAAAAATCCGAAATGAATGCGCGCGTAGTCGATCTGCACGCCGAGCATGTTGCGCCCGTCCGCATCGCTATAGAAATTCCGCACGATGAAGGTCTTTCTCTCCCCGTTTCGAAGTACCGTTACGGGGCTTTCCTCACTGTCCGCGGCCACGATAAAATCGGTCGTCTGCGCGGAATAGGTGATCTCTCTGCCGTCGATGTTCACAAAAACATCCCCGGGCAAAAGCCCCGCGGCCTCGGCCGGGGAATTTTCGTAAGAGAAATCCGTAATCTGCACGGCGTAATCGCCATAGCTCACAAGCGCGATGATCGCAAACAGCACCGCGAACAAAATATTCATCACGGGTCCTGCCAGCACCACCAAAAAGCGCTTCCATACCTTTTGCGCGTTGAACGGTGTGCCGTTTACGGAGTCCGCGGGCAGATCCTCGTCCTCCCCGTAAAAGCGGCACATGCCGCCGATGGGCAGAGCGCGGAGCGAATAGTCGATGCCTTTCCTTTTCACCTTGAAAATGACGGGGCCCATGCCCACGGCAAATTCCACGATGCCGAAGCCCAAAAGCCTGCCCACGCCGTAATGTCCGAGCTCGTGCACCACCACAAAAAAGCTCAGGATCAAAAGCGCCAAAATTATGGAAACAAATGTGCTCATCGAGCGCTGATTACCTCCTTGAACGGGATGCGGGCGGATACGATCCGCCCCTGCGGCTATTTCACCATTTCCGCCGCGATACGTCTTGCTTCTTTATCCGCCTCAAATACGTCGTCGAGCGAAACGACCTTTGCGCGGGGCATGCGGGCCATGGTTTTTTCAACAAGTTCCGCGATGCCCAAAAACGAAAGTTCGCCGCGCATAAAGCGGGAGACCGCGACCTCGTTTCCCGCATTATACGCCACGGGTAAAACGTTACCCTCCCTAAGCGCCTCATACGCGAGCTTTATGGCGGGAAACGCCTCCGTATCGGGAAGCTCGAAATGCAAAGCTCCTATCTCTTCCAAGCGGAGCTCGCCGTAGCCATTTGCCGCACGATCCGGGTAGGAAAGCGCGTACAGAATGGCGAGGCGCATATCGGGCCGGCTCAACTGCGCGATGTTTGAACCGTCACAAAACTCCACCATGGAGTGCACCACCGATTCCGGATGCACGAGCACCGATATCTTCTCGGGCGGAATATCAAAAAGGCCGCTTGCCTCCATCACCTCGAGGCCTTTGTTGAACAAAGTGGCGCTGTCCACGGTGATTTTGGCGCCCATGTTCCACGTGGGATGCTTTGACGCCTGCTCGGGTGCCACGCTTTTCAGTCTTTCCTTGGAATAGCCGCGGAACGGGCCGCCCGATGCGGTCAAAACGAGGCGCCTGACCTCGCGCTTCTTCCCCGCAAAAAGGCATTGAAACAAAGCGGACTGCTCGCTGTCCACGGGCAGTATTTTCCCGCTTCCGCGTTTTAATACCTCTTTTAACGCCGCATGCGCGCATACCACGCTTTCTTTGTTGGCGAGCGCCACGGGTTTGCCCGCCTCAAGCGCCGCAAAAAGCGGTTTTGTGCCCGAAAAGCCCGAAACGCCGTTGACGACGATATCGGCGCCCTCATACGCGGCGCATATTTCCGCCGCGTCCGGGCCCGCGACGAGTTCTATGCCCGCGGGAAGCTGTTCTTTCAATTCCCGCGCGGCGTTTTTGTCGCTTATACCCACGAGGGAGGGCATAAACTCGCGAACCTGTTCGAGCACGCGCGAAACGTTTTTCTCAGCACAGACGGCGGCGAGTTCAAACTCGCGGTGCGCCCTGAGCACATCGATCGCTTGCGTGCCGATGGAGCCGGTGCTGCCCAGTATGCTTACGCGCTTTACCATGCCTGTATGCCGCATATCAAAGAAAAATACATGTACGCTATCGGCGCGCACATCAAAACGCTGTCGAACCTATCGAGCGTGCCGCCGTGGCCCGGGAATATTTTTCCGAAATCCTTCACCTGCGCCCAGCGCTTGAGCGAAGAGGCAAACAGATCGCCCACCTGCCCCGCCGCGCCCATCAAAAGCCCGAGTATGAGCATGTGCTTAAGCGGGAAATCGCCGTGAAAGAGCAGCTGCACATAGTAGGATGCAAGCCCGCCTATAACGCCGCCCACGAGTCCGCCTATGCTGCCCGCCACGGTCTTATTGGGGCTAAGGTGCGGGCAGAGCTTCTTTTTGCCGAAAAACGTGCCGAAGAAATAGGCGAACGTATCCCCGAAAAGCGGGCCGGCAAACATCAAAAACATAGCCGCACGGGAAAACGCATAGTCGGGATTCGCCACGTTTTCTATCAGTATAGCATAAAGCGCGAGCGGATACACGAAAACGGCAAGTGAAAAAAGTGTGTCCTCCGTGTTCCTGTTTTTGTTGAATATGCGTTCGGCAAATACGAAAAACGCCGCAATCAGATAAAGCGTCACCTCGCCCGGCGCACCCCAATAGACCCGCGCAGGGTAATAGAGCGCCGCAAAAACGTATGCGCTCCACAAAAACACCCGCTTGCCCTTTGCCTTGTACATGGCGCCCATTTCGTACACGCTTGCAACGGTGATCAGCGTAAACGCTATGCCCTGCAACGCGCCACCAAAATACAGCACCGCGAAAAACACGCACGCGAGAAGGAGCCCCACAACGATCCTTTTCCCCATCTTTTCACTTCACTTGACGGCTCCGTAACGCCTGTCGCGGCGCTGGAACTCCTTCAAGGCCTCGATGTATTTTTTTTCGGAAAAATCCGGCCAGTAAGCTTCCGTAAAATAGAGCTCGGCATAGGCCGCCTGCAAGAGCATGAAGTTGCTCAAGCGCTTTTCTCCGCCCGTCCTGATCACAAAATCGAGCTGCGGCAGCCCCGCGGTGTAAAGGGAATCAAAAAGCGCCGCCTCGTCGATCTCCTCCGCCTTAAGCTCGCCTTCCAAAGTCTTTTCGCACAAGCTTTGCACCGCGCGCACGAGCTCGGCGCGGCTGCCGTAATTGAGCGCGATGTTGAGCTTTAAGCCTTTATTCTCGCACGTTTTCCCCGCCGCGCGCGTCACCGCCTCGCGGACGGTGATCGGGAATGCCGAGGTATCGCCCAAAATGCGGATGCAAACGCCGTTTTGATGGAGGTCGTCGAGTTCGCGCGTAAAGTATTCCACCAAAAGGTCGAAAAGCGCGTTGATCTCCCCCTCGGGGCGGGACCAGTTTTCCGTGGAAAACGCGTAGAGCGAAAGCGCCTCTATGGAAAGATCCGACGAAAGCCGGATGGTGCTCCTAAGTTTATCCATCGCCGCGCGGTGGCCTAAGCTTCGCGGCAGCATGCGCTGTTTGGCCCATCTGCCGTTGCCGTCCATGATGATGCCGACGTGCTTGGGAAGGTCCGCCGTCAATCCGAGTGCGGCAAGCTGCTTTTGTGTATACCTCATCCTTTTCTTTTCACATCCTGAAACGAAAGAGGACGGCGGGAAACCCCCGTCATCCCCCGTAAGTATGATCGGTTTTGAACACCGAATACATGAGTTCTATCTCGCCGTTCTCCAAGACCCGCTCGCGCACGACACGCGCCTCGTTGCCGTTTACGCCCTTGCGGCTCCGCGTTTCTTTAAGCCGCACGGTGCAGCCTTCCACTTCGAGAAGTCGGACGGCTTCCGCGACGGGAAGCCCCAAAACAGAACTCAAACCTCCATGATCTCCTTTTCCTTTTCGGTCATGATCGTATCGATATCCTTGATCATGCCGTCGGTGAGTTTTTGCATCTGATCCTCGAGCTTCTTTTGATCGTCCTCGGTGATCTCCCCGTCCTTTTTCTGCTTTTTCACCATTTCCATGGCGTCGCGGCGGATGGAGCGGATGGCGACCTTGGACTCCTCGCCTTTCTTGCGCACGGTCTTCACGAGGTCCTTGCGGCGCTCCTCGGTAAGCTCGGGGAACACGAGGCGGATGATCTTGCCGTCGTTGCTCGGGTTGATGCCGAGTTCCGATTTTTGAAGCGCCTTTTCGATGGCGGAAAGTGCGGAGGGATCGTAAGGGGTGATCACGAGAAGCCTGGGTTCCGGCGAGGAGATATTGCACATCTGGGGAATGGGTGTGGGCGTGCCGTAATACTCGGCCGTGATGCGCTCAAGCAGCTGCGCGTTGGCGCGGCCCGCGCGAAGCCCCGTAAGCTCGCGTTTGAACACCGCGATGGTCTTGTTCATTTTATCCTTTGCCGTTTCGATGGCATCCATACTGTCGCCTCCCGGTCTTATAATGTTCTTCCCTATTCTACTTGATTTTACCGTTTTATACAAGCCTTGTGCGGTACATGCATGCCCGCTGGAGGCGAGAGTTCACAAGCTTTTCAAAAATAACGGGGCTATTCCTTCATCTTTGCGGGCTTTTCACCCGTCGTCACAAGGCGCACGTCAACGACCGTGCAGCCGCGCTTTTTTATAAGCTCTACCGTGCCCGCCTCATCGGCGAGCGGATCGTCCCCCGCCTTGCAGAAAAAGAGCTCTACCTCTTTGCCTGGGGGCAAAAGACCGACCATCGAATTGAACGCCGGCGCTGGAAACCCCGCCCAGACGGGAGCGCCGATCACGATGCGGTCGTATTCGTTGAGATCGACGCCGAGCGGCTTTATTTTTACCGCCTTGCGCTTCATCGCCTGCGGGCAACCCGGAATGAAGGCACGAACCAAGCCTCTTTTGTGCTTCTCGAAAACGCGGTGCACGGGCGCATTGAGCTCCCGTGACAAGCGCTCGGCCTCCTTCTTCGTGGAGCCGCCGAGGGTATAGTACAGGATCGCGCTCTTCATGGTTTTTCCTCCTTATTTGATTACCGTACCTACGTTTTCTCCGCATGCGGCGCGCAAAATGCAGCCTTCCTCCTTCATGGAGAATACGAGGATAGGGATATTCTGCTCCATACACAGCGTGATGGCAGTAAGATCCGTAGCGTGCAGTTCTTTTTCCACAACTTCCTTATAAGTCAGATGCTCATAGCGTACGGCGGATTTGTTCCCGTTCGGGTCGCAGGAGTAAACACCATCCACGTTTTTGGCTAAAAACAGCGCATCCGCGCTCATCTCCGCCGCCTTGAGCGCGGCGGCCGTATCGGTCGAGAAGAACGGGAGCCCGCTCCCCGCCGCGAAGATGACCACTCTTCCTTCTTTCAGAGCCGCCAAAGCGCCCCGTGAGGTATAACTTTCACAAAAGCGCGGCACGTCGACCGACGACATCACGACCGACGGCACATCAAGCTTTTCAAGGCTGTCCTGCAGCGCGAGCGAGTTGATGATGGTGGCGAGCATGCCCATGTGGTCGGCGCGGTTGCGATCCATTTTTTCGCCGCTCCTGCCGCGCCAGATATTGCCCGCACCGACGGTGACGCCCACCTCCACGCCGCTTTCATGTAAAAGCTTGAGCTGACGCGCGATATTTTCCACCGCCCTGAAATCGAGCACGTCGTTTTTGCCCGCAAGCGCCTCGCCCGAAAGCTTCAAGGATATGCGCTTATAACGAATGTTGTTTTCCATAAGTCCGTCCCCCAAATGTTTCATTAAATGCCTGTTTTTGATATGAAAAAAAGGAACACCGGAAGGTGTTCCTTTTTCAGGAATTACTTGCTGACCTGGCTCATGACTTCTTCGGCGAAGTTGTCCTGCCTCTTTTCGAGGCCCTCTCCCATCTCGTAGCGGACGAACCTGCGGACGCTGATCTTCTCGCCGATCTTGGCGGAAGCCGCGTTCACGAGCTGCTGCACGGTCTGCTCGGGGTCCTTCACGAAGGGCTGCTCAAGGAGGCAGACCTCTTTATAGTATTTCTCGATGCGGCCTTCCACCATCTTGTCGATGATGGCTGCAGGCTTGGGCTTGGGCTCGTTGAGCGCCTGCGCGCGGAGAATTTCCTTTTCCTTTTCGATATCGGACTGATCGACCTCCTCCTTGCTGACGCAAGTGGGCTTCGCGGCCGCTATCTGCATGGCGATATCGTGCACAAGGGTCTTGAACGCTTCGTTCTTAGCCACGAAATCGGTCTCGCAGTTGACCTCCAAGAGCACGCCGATCTTGCCGCCCATGTGGACGTAGGAATCGACGATACCTTCGGCGGCGATGCGGCCGGCCTTCTTGGCGTTGCCCGCAAGGCTCTTCTCACGGAGGTAATCCGCGGCCTTTTCCATATTGCCGTCACACTCGGTGAGGGCTTTTTTGCAATCCATCATGCCCGCGCCGGTCAACTCGCGCAGGGTCATTACGTCTTTAGCGGTAAACATGTATGCAAACCTCCCAAGGATTAAAAGTCTTCTTCTTCCGCTTTGGCGGTTTCTTCGGCGGCGGATTCCATCTGCTCGCCCTGCTTGCCCTCAAGCACCGCGTCGGCGATCTTGGAGGCGATGAGCTTGACCGCGCGGATGGCGTCGTCATTGCCCGGGATGGGATAATCGACCTCGTCGGGGTCGCAGTTGGTATCGACGATCGCGACAACGGGGATGCCCAGCGCGTGGGCTTCCATCACGGCGATGTGCTCCTTGCGCGGGTCGACTACGAACATGGCGCCCGGGAGGCGCTTCATATCCTTGATGCCGCCGAGGTTCTTCTCGAGCTTTTCACTCTCGGCCTTGAGCTTGATGACTTCCTTCTTGGGAAGCAGCGCGAAATCGCCGTCCGCTTCCATCTTTTCGATCTTGCGGAGCCTTGCCACGCGGGACTGCATGGTCTTGAAGTTGGTGAGCATGCCGCCGAGCCAGCGCTGGTTCACGAAAAACATTTCGCAGCGGCGGGCTTCCTGCTCGATACTTTCCTGCGCCTGCTTCTTGGTGCCTACAAAGAGCACCGACTCGCCCTGCATGGCGAGGTCACGGATGAAGTAATAGGCTTCCTCCGCCTTCTTAACGGTCTTTTGCAGGTCGATGATGTAGATGCCGTTGCGCTCGGTGAAGATGTACTCCTTCATTTTGGGGTTCCAGCGGCGGGTCTGGTGACCGAAGTGCACGCCGGCCTCAAGGAGCTGTTTCATAGAAATCACGGACATAAGATTAAGGTTCCTCCTCGTTTTTATTTTCCTCCCCGCGCATCGTTTCTTAACGCGAACCTCTCCACAAAAAGAAAGGCACGGCGCGCAAGATCCGCGCGGGTGCGTATTTGCGGCGTCCGTCCGCCGCACACATACCCGAAAGATTATAGCATAATCGGGATCGACAATGCAAGGATTATTCGCCTTCCACCTCGTCCATCAGCGTAAGAAATTCGTCGAATACCTCATCGAGCAAAATTTCGTTGTCGATGGAGACGTAACTGTCCTCCCCGTCTTTGCTCACGACCTTTAAAATGACGACTTCGGCCTCTTCATCGTCGTCCTCCTGATCTGCGGGTTCAAGCGCCACATAGCGCTCGCCCTCGTACAAAAACGTGAGCACATGCAAAAAGCGCTCCTCGCTGCCGTTCTCGTCGAGCAGCACCACTTCGTCGTTTACATTCAGTTCGTCCATGGGGAACTTCCTTCCTTTTCTTTCATAGCTTCGGATTCGATGCGAGATACCCCTGCAAGATCACCACCGCGGCGAGCTTATCCACCACCTTGCGGCGTTTCTGCCATGGCATCTCGGCCTCCATGAGCACACGCTCGGCGGAAACGGTGGTGAGCCGCTCGTCGTAAAACGCGTGCTCTCCCGTGTAGTTCCCAAGCACCGCGTTTGCAAACTCCTTCACGCGCTCGGCCTGAAAGCCGTAGCTCCCGTCCATGTTGCGGGGCATGCCGAATAAAAGCCGCACGGGCGCATAGCCTTCGGCCAGCTTCAAAATATAGGCGGCGTCCTTTTCGGTATCGCCCGTCCTCGTATAGGTTTCAAGGCCTTGCGCGGTGATGCCCAAAGCATCGCTCACCGCAACGCCGATGCGTTTCTCGCCCACGTCGAGCGCGAGGATGCGTAGCATAAAGCCCCCCTTAATATAGTTTCGCGTTAAAACGGGGCGCGCATGCGCGCGCCCCGTATGGATCACAAAGGTTCTTACTCCTCGCCCTCCGGCGAATTATGCTCGGCGTAAAAACGCACGAGCTCTTCGAGGAGCTCGTCCCGTTCGAGCATACGGATGCGATAGCGGGCATTGTTGTGGCTCGTTATATACGTCGGGTCGCCGCTTATGAGGTAGCCGACGATCTGGTTCACGGGGTCGTAGCCCTTTTCCCTCATGGCGGAGTATACGCTCATAAGTACCTCGTTGGCTGTGCTCTTATCCCGAGGGATGGAAAAGTGCATGGTCTCGTTGGTATTATCCGGCATGGCGTTACTCCTTTCCGCTTTCATGCATCTTTTTTATTATTATACATGATGCGGCGCATTTTTCATAGGCGGCAGGGAAAATTTAACAATGCCGTCGTTTTTATAAAAAAATGAAAACCTGTTTATAAAACGAAGCTGCGGCCAGGCAGGTTCCCGAAAGCGCGGAAATAAATTTAACGCGTAAAGGACAACGTTGCCTTGGCGGTAACAAGCGGCAAGGGCAGAGGTCGCTGGCGAATACTATCCGCCCCTACAACGGAACGTTACATCGCGTGCATCCACATCTTTGTGGAACGGCTAAGCCGTCCCGGGGGCCCGGGGGCCGAAACCCCCGAAACTCCTAGGGACTATTAAAGGGCCGCGCCCCTTACTTTATTCCGGCTTCGGCGGCGTGTACGCGTCCGGCGAAGCCGGAGCCCTTCGGGCCAAGGCCTGCGGCCTTGCGTGCCGGAACGGATGAAAGGTGTAGCCTTTCGTTCCTTTCACATCCGCCGCCCGCAACCTTAATTGTCACCATAGGCGACATCAGTAGTACCCGGAGGGTGGGAGCGCTAAAGTGCGACAGGCGGATGTGAAAAACCCCCTGCTCAAAAAAGTGCCGCAAGCGGCACTTTTTTGAAGCGCGGAGCGCTAATTGAATACGCGTCCTACGGCCCTTTTCGTGCACCTCGCTGCCTTTCTCGAATCGCGCAGCATGCGTCGCGAAACATCCGGATACATAGACATGAGCGCCGCGGAGGCAATGGTAATGCCCGCGGCCATGCCAATCACGAGCGGTACGGCTTTCATAACGATATCTCCTTTCAATACAGGTGCTTGCTGCTAGTTTGCGCGGAAGGAAGGCCTGTTATGGATGGGATATGTTGGGCAGAGCGGCGCTAATTTACAGTATGTTCATTTAATTTTGGATTAGACATGCTATGCTGGTAAAAATAAACTTTCTGCCGGAGGGGAAGTATGAGCATCGCACAGATCATAGACTTCGTAAAACCGTATCTGTTATTGGGCGCTATTGTGGCCGCCGTGCTCGCAGCGCTGTTCTTCATCGGCTACTTTTTTCTCTACAAAAAGCTCATGAAAGGTATAAAACAGCTCAAGGCGCACACGGTATTGCTTTTTCTTGTGAGCGTATGCTACCTTGCAGTGGTCTTATGCGCGGTGCTTTTGCGCATCGGCGGGTATAACGGCAATGTAGTGTTGCAGCCGTTTGCTTCCTACGTGCAGGCGTGGAACAATTGGTCGGCTGCAGATTGGCGCAACATACTCCTCAACATTTTGCTGTTCGTGCCGTTCGGCTTTTTGCTCCCCCTTTGGGGACGGTTTTTTCAAAAGCTTTGGCGCACGGTTCTGTGCGGTTTCCTTTTCTCTCTCTCGGTGGAGCTTACACAGCTTTTTACCTCGAGGGGCATTTTTGAAACGGACGATCTCATCGGCAACACGCTCGGCGTTGCCATCGGCTTCGGGCTCTGTATGGTGTTTCTCGCCATCGTCAAAAAGGAAAAGCTGCCCACAAAAAAGATGGTCGGCTACCTTGCTCCGCTTCTCTTGACATGTCTCACTTTTTCCGGCATCTTCGCGGCGTATTCTCTGCAGGAGTTTGGCAACCTTCCCGCAATGTACAGTGCGCGGACGGACATGAAAAGCATAGCGCTTTCCTCCGAAACTTCTTTTTCCGAAGAAGACGGAAGCGCAAAGATTTACCGTTCTGCCGTTGCAAGCCGGCAGGATACAAAAAAGCTCGCGCAATCGCTTTTTGCCGCCTCGGGTACGACGCTTGATGATACGATGACCATCATCTACGACGAATCGGCATATTATTATGGAGAAAACCGAAGCGTCATCCTCACCGTCACTTATATGGGGAGCACCTACCGCTATACCGATTTTTCCATGTATCAGGACGACATGAAACCCATCGCCGACGCGGATGAGAGCACAGTCCGCGACGCTTTACGAAAGCTTAACGCGGAGCCGCCCGAGGCCTGCACGTTTTCGGATGCCGGCGACGGTATTTACACCTTCACCGCCGACATGGTCACATCCGGCGATACGGCCATGGACGGCACGCTGAGCTGCAGCTATTATGCCGACGGCACGGTGAAGGACGTCAACAACAAAATTCTTGCCTTCGAATCTTATCGCGGCTGCGGAATCATAAGCGAAGCGGAGGCCTACGCACGGCTCGCAAGCGGAGAGGCCGGGCCCAATTACCTGCCCGAAGATGTTTCCGCACTTTCCGTAGAGGATATCGCACTCGACTATACGCTCGATTCGAAGGGTTTCTATCTGCCCATGTACCGGTTCTCCTGCACTGTTTCCGC
Source organism: Bacillota bacterium (assembly GCA_023400985.1). GTDB lineage: Bacteria > Bacillota > Clostridia > Christensenellales > CAG-138 > UBA7707. The sequence goes on along the minus strand of JAEXEN010000027.1, from coordinate 158,188 downwards.
CGCAGGCGAAAGTCATCACATAGATCTATGGGTACCGGCGATGAGATGAAGTTGGAATTATCATAAAGAACGCGGCGACATGATTTCATGCCGCCGCGTTCATATCTTTATCGGCTTCAGTGCGCTTCCACTTCGCCCTCCGCCTTCTTTTTGCGGTAATCGTCGATGGCGGCTTTGATGGCCTCTTCGGCGAGAACAGAGCAGTGTATCTTTACGGGCGGCAGGCCTTCGAGCGCTTCCACCACGGCGGTGTTGGTGAGCTTTAACGCGTCGTCCACGCTCTTGCCCTTGATGAGCTCGGTCGCCATGGAGCTTGTGGCCACGGCCGCGCCGCAGCCGAAGGTTTTGAAGCCCACGTCCTCGATGATGCCATCGCCGTTGACCTTAATGAACATCTGCATAATATCGCCGCATTTGGCGTTGCCGACCATGCCTACGCCGTTGGCGTCTTTTATTTCGCCCACATTGCGGGGATGCTCGAAATGGTCCAGAACTTTTTCGGTATACATAAAAGATTCCTCCTTACATTCTCAGTTCGCATTCTCAGTTTACGTGGTATTGTTTCACCAACTAAATCATGGATTTAGACTGGCGAGGATATTTGGCGTCAGCCAAGGAAAAAAGCGCAGGCATACCGGCACGTATTCCAGGCATTTTTAACGCGGACAGGCGGCAAATAGACTGCCAAGATATTTCAGGGTTTAGCAGGGGGAACAATATAAAGCGGCGACATCGCACGAAGCTTTTCCACAACCTTGGGGAGCGTTTCGAGCACGTAATCGATCTCCTCCTCGGTGGTATCGTCGCCCAACGAAAGGCGGAGCGAGCCATGCGCGATCTCGTGGGGCAGTCCCATGGCGAGAAGCACATGCGAGGGATCGAGCGAGCCCGAGGTGCAGGCGCTGCCGCTCGAGCCGGCGATGCCGTTAAGATCGAGAAGCAGCAATATGGACTCGCCCTCGATGTAGCGGATGCTGAAGTTCACGTTGTTGGGCACGCGCTCCGTGGGGTGACCGTTCAATTTTACCTCGGGGATGCGCTTGGGGATCTCGCGGATGAGCTTATCGCGAAGATATGTCATGCGCTTAGCCGTTTCGTCCATGTTGGCGACGGCAAGCTCTATCGCCTCGCCCAAGCCTACGATGCCCGGCGTGTTTTCCGTGCCCGCGCGGCGGTTTTTCTCCTGCGCGCCGCCCGTAAGGAGCGAGGGTATTTTTACGCCCTTCCTGACATACAGCGCGCCCACGCCCTTGGGGCCGTGAAATTTATGCGCGGAAAGGGACAGAAAATCCAAATTGAGCGCCTGTACGTCCACAGGCACATGGCCCACGGCCTGCACGGCGTCGGTATGAAATAAAACGCCTTTTTCGCGGCATACCTTGCCGATCTCCGCGATGGGCTGTATGGTTCCCACCTCGTTGTTTGCGAACATCACGCTCACAAGAACGGTTTTTTCGGTGATGGCGTCTTTCACCTGCTGCGCGGTGATGCGCCCGTAAGCATCTACGGGCAGGTACGTGACCGTCGCCAGCCCGTTTTTTTCGAGCTGTTCGCAGGTATGAAGCACCGCATGGTGCTCAACGGCGGTGGTGATGATATGGTTCCCCTTGTTTTTATAGCGTTGCAATACGCCTAAAAGTACCGTGTTGTCGCTTTCCGTGCCGCCCGCCGTGAACACGATCTCCTCCGGCTTTGCGCTGAGGGCCTTTGCGACCTGCTCTCTCGCGCGGTCCACTCCCTTTTTGGCGTCCCGCCCGAAGGAGTGGATGCTCGACGGGTTGCCGTAAAACTCCGTCATGTACGGCATCATCTTTTCAAGGACCTTGGGGGATAGCGCGGTCGTCGCCGCATTGTCAAGATAAACTCTCATTGTTTTCACACCGCCTCATTTGAACTTTATAGTCCTCCGCCATATCCTTGAGCGTGGTGGTGGACAGAACGTCGTTGATCTTCGATTGCAGCTTGAGCCACAGCGGCCTCGCCGAGCAGCTGCACGCATTATCGCAGCTCACCCTTTCGACGCCGACGCAGCTTATAAGATCGGTCGTGCCCTCGAGCGCGCGCAAAATTTCCCCTACGTCGATCCTTTCGGGCGCGCGGGAAAGCGCGTAGCCGCCCTGCGCGCCGCGCGTAGCATTCACGAGCCCCGCCTTTTTAAGAGACGCGATAAGCTGTTCGAGATACGCCTCGCTGATGCCCTGCTGCGCGGCCAAGGAGGCCGTGCTTACGGTGCCGTTTCCGTACTCCACGGCCAAATCCACCATGGCTTTCAGGCCGTAGCGGCCGCGGGTGGAAATCTTCATAAAGCGCGCCTCCAATTCCTATCAAACTGCTTGGATTTTACCCATTGCAACTTTACCACGACAAAAATCGCCTGTCAACAATGCCGAGTAAATTACTTGGGTTTATTTTGTGAAGTTTCTGCGGCGGTTACGCATAACGGATAAACGGCAAAAAGAACCTCCCCGCTCCAAGCTTCAGGAGGTTCCCCGAAAAAACTTGCTTATCGCAAATTCGTCCTATCGCAGCGGTTCCTCGGCGCATGAGACAAGTTCTTTCTCTACGGGCCTCACGATTCCAAAGCCGAAGCGTATCGCCTTTTCGGAGCAGGCATCCGCACACTCGCCGCAGACGATGCAATCGTCGTTTGCCATAGAACCGCGTTTCACCATGGCATTCACCGAAAGGCTCATGGGACAACGGGTCTCGCACCGCTTGCAGCTTACGCAACGCCCCGCTTCGGGGTTGAGTTTGATGCTCGGAACGTGCAAAAGCATGCCGAGCCGCCTGCCGATGACCATAAAAGGCGCCATCCAGCACACGGTATGGCAGCCGGCGCGCTTCCCTACCGTAACGGAAAGCGTGAAGAACAGCGCAAGGACGAACAGAAAGATAACCAATTTGTAAATGGAATCCACCGACACGCCCGAATCGGTAAGGTACAGCGGTTCGACCGCATGGTAACCGCCTGCCCGAACGGCGGCTACCGCGATGGTCGCAATCCACGGCGCCCAAATAGCATATTTGATAAAGCGCTTTTTGCCTTTCACCTTTTTGCCTTTCATGGGAAAGCAGGCTTCCTGTACCCCGCCCGCCGGACAGAGCCAACCGCAGAACGCGCGCCCCAAAAAGAGCGAGCTCACAAACAGCAGCCCGAAAAACAAAAAGCTGCCCGCTATAATGCCTTCAAACGACCCGTTCACAATGACGTAGGGCGACATGTAGTTCATGGTGACCGGAAACAGCGCCATAGAAAAAAGCAAAATGCTTTTTCGTACCTTTTGACGCATAGAAACCTCCTGTTAAAACTGAAGTTTTACGGTTCCGCCCGGAAGCCCGAGCACGCGCTCCACCGTTTCGCACACGGCAGGCAAAATACCTTTTACGGCTTCCGGCGGCGTTTCGTGGAAACACGCGCTGATGCCGAGAAATACGATCTTTACCACTTTTTCCTCGTTTTGGAACGGCGCAAACGTCCCTCGCTCCACGCCGTACGCGATGACCTCGCGCATCACGGGAAACAAGCATTTTACGCGCGCACCATCGAATTGCGGATGAAATGCACCCATGGCGGCGGGGTCCGTCAGCAGGCGGCAGTTCGGGTTTTCAAGAACCGCCGCGTCGGGCCGGATCAAAAAGGAAAGCGCTGCCGACAGCCGCTCCACCGCGTCGACCTGCCGCGCGAGCTTCTCCCTGAGATACTGCGCTATCTGCCGCCATTTCTCCTCGAGCAACGCAAGAAAGACCTCGTCCTTGGACGGGAAGTAATAATAAAACGTGCCCTGCGCTACGCCCATGGTCGAAACGATATCGCTCACGCGAACCGCCGCAAAGCCTTTTTCGGCAAAAAGCCGATCCGCCGTTTCCAACAGTTCTCCGCGCCGCTCCTCGGGCTGCTTTGAAATGCGTGCCATTGGTGCACCCCCTTCGATCGATATAAACATCCTAGCATAGCTGACTGATATCAGTCAATTCAATTATTAAAAATCAGCTGCATGGAGAACCGTCGGAACCGGCAGGCAGCAAAGCGATGAGCGGGCGGGCTTCTCTTATCGCATAAAAAACCGCGCCCCTTAAAGGGCGCGGCCGACGCGTTTCAAATATTTATTTCAGCTTGATGTAAATGAGATGCGAGCCGTTTTCGCCCGTTCGAACGCTTTTGATCTCGAAAACGCCGAGGGACTTTATAAACGGCGTGAGCTTGGGATAGCCGAAGTTACGCACGTCAAAATCGGGATAGCGCTTTACAAGAAGGTTGCCGATGGTGCCGATGAACATCCAGTCATCCTCGTCGGAATTGTCCTCCACGATGAGCTTGATGGCCTCCTTGATGGTTTCAATGTCGGTCTGCGGTTCTCCGTTCTCGGGCTTGGGGGATTCCGCGATCCCGCAGGATTGTTTTATAGGTTCCTCTTTGAGCGCCGTCTGCGCGGCCTTTGGCGCAGGCTTTGCTTCCTTCGGTTTCTCCTGATATTTCCGCTCCTCCTGCTTCCTTGCGCTTTCGGCCTTGCGCTCGGCTGCGGCGAGGATATCGAGATATTTGAACATATTGCACGCGGAGATAAAGGATTTAGGGGTCTTTTTCTCCCCCATGCCCACCACCGTCATACCCGATTCGCGAAGCCGCGCGGCGAGGCGCGTAAAATCGCTGTCGGACGACACGATACAAAAGCCGTCCACCTGCCCCGAGTAGAGGATGTCCATCGCGTCGATGATCATCGCCGAGTCCGTGGAGTTTTTGCCGGTCGTGTAGTTGTACTGCTGGATGGGCAGTATGGAGTTATCGAGAAGCACCGTTTTCCACGAAGCGAGCGTAGGCTTTGTCCAATCCCCGTAGATGCGTTTATAGGTGGCGATACCGTCCTTTGAAATTTCGTCGAGTATCACCTTGATATATTTATCGGATACGTTGTCCGCATCCACAAGCACCGCAAACTTTTTTTCGCTTGCCATAATACCCCCCTTTGGCAGTTACCGCATGGATGCCATGCGGTTTGTTATTTATTATAGTTAAGTATAACATATTTACGGAAGTTGCAAACCCCCATGGGGCGGTTGGTGAACCAACTTTCTATCATCGTTTCGATTTGTCTTTTAAATTTTATTTCAATTTGATGTATGTACTATAAAAGATCATACCCCCATTAAAAATTGCTTCTTAATCTTTATCCATTTTTTCAATAGCATATCGAAATGCCACACGAGGCATTTTATTTTTGTTTTTCACAAGATAATCCTGCACGAGCTGGGGTACTTTGCAAGATAAAACTTTCAGCATCCAGCCATAGCCCTTACGGACAAGGTCATGCTCATCTGATATCAATTTATCCGATATGTAAAACGGATCGATGCTTTCATAGTGATCGTGCCAAATGGACGGTATCAACACAACGGCGGAGGCACAGCGCATCCAAAACTCCTCACGCTCCGTCCAGCGGTCAATCTCTTTAAATAATGTGGGCTTTTGTATAAGCAGTTCTCCAAAGGCATGCGTACAGAATCATCGCAATCGCCCCATCCGCGCACATATTTTTTAAGCCAGCTTTCAAACAAAGCAAAGGTAGTACTGTCATATTGCTTTTTTATTCGGTAAGCAAAATAAAAAGCGATCACGCCCATTTCCCAGTTATGCTGCTCCAAAAGTTCACCACAAACAAGGACGATGTTATCTTTTGTTTTATCCTTGATACCACGAAATACCGTTGCGGACAGCTTGCGAATATCGGCAGTTTTCGTATGTTTGCCGGTTACTGTGGCGTTTGCTTTCTCAAGTCCGGCTTTCACGGTCATGACAATTTCATGCATGGAATTCACCCTTTTCCGGCGTATAGTCGCCTGTGACCTCAATAATATTCCCGTCAGGGTCGGTCAGTTGGAAAAAGAAATATGGAGATATATTGCAAACATATTTGATCTTTGTCAAATTGCCTGTGATACTCAAACTTTCGATGCGCTCGTACTCCCTCATTAAATTCTCGTCCCAAAAATTCAATACAAATTTATGTGTATTTGGTGCAATAGCTATGGCTTTCAGGTCGTCAAATAATTCGGAATATTCGCCTTTGTGCATTACTTTATCGGGATTGTCTGTATCAAAATGCCCATTCATCAATGCGATACATTTCCCTTCAAAAGAGAATGCCGCAAACCTATCCATATTACGTTTTGTAACAGGGATTTGCAGCAATTTTTGATAGAAATCAATTGATTTTTCAAAATCATTGACAATTAAATAAATCGAACCGAGGTGCATCTCTTCAGCCTCCACTTATTATATAGTCGAATCGTACGGCAAGAAAATGGAGGTTTTGCGGTCACCGCAACCACCCCGGCGCTTCGCGTCACTCCTCCAAGGAGAAGAATTTTTTCGAGGGGAATACTGACACAGGCGGCGTATTACGCCGCCTGTGTCGACATTCTATCTCTATCTTCTCACTCGTACAGCGGGAACCTCTTCGTCATCTCGATGACCTGCTCCTTCACGCTCTGTACGGCATCCTCGCCGCGGAGGATCACGTCGTTTAAAAGGCCGCCCACCGTTTGCATTTCCGCTTCCTTCAAGCCGCGTGTGGTGACGGCGGGAGTGCCGATGCGGATGCCGCTCGTAACAAAAGGGCTGCGGGTTTCAAACGGGATGGTGTTTTTGTTGACGGTGATGTTTGCCTGATCGAGGAGCGCCTCAACTTCCTTGCCCGTGCGGCCGGAAGCGGTGAGATCGACGAGCATGAGATGGTTATCCGTGCCGCCGGATACGAGGCGTACGCCGCTTTGCGTGAGCGACTTTGCGAGCGCCTTGGCGTTTAAGACGACCTGATGCTGGTATGCCTTGAAGGCGGGATTTGCGGCCTCGTGGAGGCATACGGCCTTGGCGGCGATAATATGCATGAGCGGGCCGCCCTGCGTGCCGGGGAAGATGCCCTTGTCGATGGATTTTGCAAGCTCCTCGCGGCAGAGGATGAGGCCGCCGCGCGGGCCGCGCAGGGTTTTATGGGTGGTGGTGGTAACAACGTCGGCATAGGGCACGGGGTTCATGTGCTCGCCTGCGGCCACAAGGCCGGCGATGTGCGCCATATCCACCATGAAGTAGGCGCCCACTTCCTTGGCGATCTCGCTCATGCGCTTAAAGTCGATGGCGCGGGGATACGCGCTTGCGCCCGCAACGATCAGCCTGGGCTTATTTTCGAGCGCGAGCTCGCGGAGCTTATCGTAATCGATCTGCTCATCCTTCTCGCTCACGCCGTAGGGGACGATCTTGAAATATTTGCCGGACATGTTCACGGGGCTACCGTGGGTGAGGTGCCCGCCGTGGGAAAGGTTCATGCCCAAAATGGTATCGCCGTACTCTAGCAGCGAAAAATATACCGCAAGGTTAGCCTGCGCGCCGCTATGGGGCTGCACGTTTGCGTGCTCCGCTCCGAACAGCGCCTTTGCGCGCTCACGGGCAAGGTCTTCCACAATATCCACGCACTCGCAGCCGCCGTAGTAGCGCTTGCCGGGGTAGCCCTCGGCGTATTTGTTGGTGAGGTGGCTGCCCATGGCGGCCATGACCGCCTCGGATACGAAGTTTTCGGAAGCGATAAGCTCCAGATGGTCCCGCTGGCGCTTCAACTCCAGTTCCATGGCGGAAGCGACTTCCGGATCGGCCTTTTTGATGATATCGAACTGTATCATGTAAACCTCCATGCTCAAGAAATGCAACGTTCCGGCTCCATTATAGAATACGGCGCGGCGGTTTTCAACCTGTGCGGACAGGATATGCGGGGATATATTATGTTTGAGCCGTTGCGCTATGTGCATACAACGTATAAACATCTTTGCATTATGCAGGGAAGATGCTTTGTATTTTTGCCCTACGGCAATCCGGAACCCCTCGTCATCGCGAGCGCGGTATAGGAATTCGGACCGTGCTCCGTCATCGCGAGCATAACATGGCAACCCGGATTGAGCTGCACCGGTTTCCGGATTGCTTCGTCGCTTGCTCCTCGCAATGACGGGGGTGGCAATGCGGCGTTTCGGGGCTCCTCCGTCATTGCGAGGGACGTTAACCCCGTGGCAATCCGCAACCCCCTGCGTTATGCATGAAAAAAGCCGCATGGGCCGATATAAAATCGGCCCATACAAAGCACCCCCGTTGCCCAAAAGCACCACGCAGTGGCCGTTTTAAGGGGGATAAGGGTTTGTTAAGGGACCTAAGGGGGAAAATCGGAATTCCCCCTGGTCCCTTAACGCCCTTCGTTTACATTTTAATGAATTTTTTAACCTGCTGCATTCCTCATGCACCCATGCGGTTTCACGCCGACCGTTCAGATGTTCTCGTCGATAAACTCCGCGATGAGGTGTTTGGGGCGTGCGCCGACAAAATGCGCCTCCTCCTGCCCATCCTTGATGAGGAACACCGCTGGGATGCTCTTTACGCCGTAGCGCGCGGCGATATCAGCGTCTTCATCCACGTTCACCTTGCAGATCTTCACCTTGCCGTCGTAGTCGTTGGCAAGCTCATCGAGCGCGGGGGCGATCATGCGGCAGGGGCCGCACCAGGACGCCCAGAAATCCACCAGCACGGGGATCGAGCTTTTCAACACCTCCGCCTCAAAATCGGCGGCAGTTACATGCAACACGTCTGCCATACGAAAATCCTCCCTTATAAATGTGGTTCGCAGCGGCATAGGGTCATGCCCCCTTACCGCTATTGTACCACAATGCGCGCAAAAAACGCTATTTTTCCTGTTCCTCCACGGAAATGTGAAGCTCCTTAAGCTGTTTTTCATCCACCACATCGGGCGCGTCGGTCATCAGGCACGCGGCCGTCTGCACCTTGGGGAAGGCGATCACGTCGCGGATATTGCTTGTGCCGGTGATGAGCATCACGAGCCTGTCGAGGCCGAACGCCATGCCGCCGTGCGGGGGTGTGCCGTATTTGAACGCCTCCATCAAGAAGCCGAAGCGGTCCCACGCCTGCTCTTTGGTGAATCCGAGCGTGCGAAACATCTTCTCCTGCAATTCGCTGGAGTGGATACGGATGGAACCGCCGCCGATCTCGTTGCCGTTCAACACCATATCGTATGCCTTGGCGCGGACCTTACCGGGATCAAAATCCATAAGCTCCAAATCTTCATCCTTCGGGCTTGTGAACGGATGGTGCATGGCAACGTAGCGGCTTTCCTCCTCGTCGTACTCAAGGAGCGGGAAATCCACCACCCAAAGGAGGTTGAATTTTTTATCGTCCATGAGCCCCAAACGCCTCCCGACCTCGAGGCGAAGCGCGCCCAAGGCCGTGCAGGCGACAAGGTCCTTTGCGTCCGCCACAAAAAACACGATGTCTCCCGTTTTTGCGTGGACGCGGTCTAAGAGGGCCTTCATCTGCTCGTCGGTGAAGAACTTCGCAAACGAGCACTGCATGCCGTCTATTTTCATGCTCATCCACGCGAGGCCCTTGGCTCGGTAAATCTTCACGTATTCCGCGAGCTCGTCAATCTGCTTGCGGGAGAACTTGTCCGCCCCGCCTTCCACGTTAATGCAGCGCACGCTGCCGCCGTTATTTACGGCGTCTTTGAACACGGAGAAGCCCGAATCCTTCACGAGGTCGCTCACGTTGATGAACTTCAGGTCAAAGCGGGTATCCGGCTTATCGGAGCCGTAGGTCTCCATGGCCTCCTTGTAAGTCATGCGAGAGAGCGGAAGCTTTACATCCACGCCCACAGTCTTTTTCAGAAGCGTTTGGATGAAGCCCTCGTTCATGGCGAGCACGTCGTCCATATCCACAAACGACATTTCAAGGTCGATCTGCGTAAATTCCGGCTGGCGGTCCGCCCTTAAGTCCTCGTCGCGGAAGCAGCGCGCGATCTGCATGTAGCGGTCGAAGCCCGAAAGCATCAGAAGCTGCTTATACTGCTGCGGGCTTTGCGGGAGCGCGTAGAATTTACCCGGATGTACGCGGCTTGGCACAAGGTAATCGCGCGCGCCTTCGGGCGTAGACTTGCACAAAATAGGGGTCTCTATCTCCAAAAAGCCGTTTTTCGAGTAATACTCACGGATGATCTGCATCATCTCGTGACGCATCATGAGTATTTTCTGCATGGACGGGCGGCGAAGATCGAGATAGCGATATTTGAGGCGTATCTGCTCCTGCGTATTGAGGTTATCATCGATGTAGATGGGCGGCGTCTGCGCCTTGGAGAGGATCTTCAAGTCCGTGGCGTGGAGCTCGTAACCGCCCGTCGCCATATCGGGATTGACCATTTCCAGCGCGCGGCGGGAAAGAACGCCCTTCACGGCCACGACGTATTCGCTCCTTATGGTTTCTGCGAGCTCAAACACGTTTTTAGGTGTAAAGCTCTCATTGAAAACCACCTGCATCACGCCCGTGCGGTCGCGAAGCCCGATGAAGATGAGCGCGCCAAGGTTGCGCCATGTGCCCGCCCAGCCCATCAAAAGTATTTCCTTGCCTACGTCCTCTTCCTTCACTTCGGCGCAATAGCCGGTGCGCTTCCAGCCCTGCAACAGTTCTGCCATATGGGAAATTCCTCGCCTTCTTAAGAGAATGTATTATGCGGATGTAATATGCCGGGGTTATGGGATCACGCTGGGTGGTGGGTATACGCGGCGGGATGTGGGCATCCCGCCCTACATTGGATATTTCGTTTCCGCCTGTAGGGCGGCATGATTTCATGCCGCCGTGCCGAATCGGCGGTTTATGCCGGGTTTACGGGGTTCCATACCGTTTACCGCAATACTTCCTTTAACGCTTCTTCCACCTCATCAAACACCGCTTCGCGTTCGACCCCGTCTTCCATGCGTTTCAATTTCACCACGCCTTTCTTGAGTTCGTCCTCGCCGAGCACGGCGACGACGCGGGTCTTGAGCTTATCCGCATACTTGAACTGCGCCTTGAAACTCCTGCCCACATGGTCGAACTCGGCCTTGACGCCGTTTTCCCGCAGGCGCTGCACGAGCTTAAAGCCCGCTTTGCGTGCCGCGTCGCCCATGGCCGCCACATACACCTCGGGCGGCTCGTCCTGCGGCATTTTCGCTCCCTGCAGTTCCGCCACGAGGAGCAGCCTCTCCATGCCCATGCCAAAGCCCATACCGCTCATCTTGGGGCCGCCGAGTTCTTCCATAAGGCCGTCGTAGCGGCCGCCGCCGCACACGGTGCCGGTGTAGCCGTTGCCGTCGGAGACGATCTCAAACACGGTTTTTGTGTAATAATCGAGGCCCCTTACGATGAACGGATCGACCGTATAGGCGATATCCACCGCGTCGAGGCAGGATTTCAATTCCTCAAAATGGCCATAGCAGTCCTCGCACAGGTATTCGAGTATGCTGGGCGCGCCCGCGGCGACCTTTTTGCAGGCGTCCTCCTTGCAGTCGAGAATGCGGAGAGGGTTCTTTTCAAGGCGCGTTTTGCACGTTTCGCAAAGCACATCGTAATGCTCGCGGAAATACGCCTTGAGCTTTTCGTTGTACGCAGGGCGGCAATTGGGGCAGCCGATGCTGTTGATGTAAAGCGAAAGCCCCTTGAGGCCCGATTTTTTCAGCATGTCGAGCGCAAGGGAAATGCATTCCGCATCCGCACTCGCTTTGGGCGCACCGTATACCTCCACGCCGAACTGGTGATGCTCGCGGAGCCTTCCCGCCTGCGGCTTATCATAGCGGAACACCGGGCAGTATAGGTAATACAGCTTCGTCGGCTGCGCCTCGTTGTAGAGGCCGCTTTCCAAAAACATGCGCGCCGCGCCCGCCGTGCCCTCGGGTTTTAGCGTAACGGAACGGCCGCCCTTATCGAGGAAGGTGTACATCTCCTTTTGCACGATATCCGTAGTATCGCCCACGCCGCGCAAAAAAAGCTCCGTATGCTCGAACACGGGCGTGCGCACCTCGCGAAAACCGTAGCTCTCGCAGATGGAGCGCGCGATGCCTTCGATATGCTGCCAAGCCTTGCTCTCGCTCGGGAGAACGTCCTTTGTGCCCTTGGGTGCCTGATAGGATGCCATGATGTACCCCTTTCGTTCGGTGATTCCCGTGCGGGCGGATCGTATCCGTCCCCACAATCGCGTTATAAAGAAAAAGGCCTCGCGTCCACATAGGGACGGGAAACCCGCGGTGCCACCCTGCTTGAGCCCCGGTTATGGGCTCCACTTCAACCGTTAACGCCGGCATACGTCCGCGCTTTCATGCGGAGGCTCACGGCTGTCCTTTCACGCGCTTCCCTGCCGCCGCGGCTTTCAGCTATGCTCACGGCTCTCTTTTGCGTCCGCGCGGTACTTTTTCCGCTCATCGCCTGTTTGCTTGAGATTTCCGGCAGCAAGGGCAGAGCCCTCGCCCTACAGGCGCATCGCCTGTTTGCTTATGGAATTATACACGCCCGAGGGCGGCTTTGTCAATGCGGGGAGCGCTTTGAAGCAAGCCGAATTCGGGGAATACATCCCGCGCGATAAACTCGCCGCGTTCCATCATTGCGGATATTTCGGCCCAAGTGGCGGCACGGGCGTCGATCGTTTCCCCTTCCTGCAAGGTTATGTCCGCAACATCGAATTCCTGACAGAAAAGCCAATTGTCGTAGAAGGAATTCCCTCTCCGGTAGGTCGAAAAAAGCTTCGCGTTTTCAAGAAGCAGCGCAACGCCGGTTTCCTCCTGCGCCTCGCGGGTCGCCGCGGTAAGACTACCCTCGCCAGCAAGCGCGCTTCCGCTGGGGACCTCCCACATACCGGGATATCCTATCTTATTGAACGCCCTGCGTGTAATGAGGAATTCGCCCTTAGAATTTACGATCCAAGCGCGGACGACGAGATGATGGTCGCCCTCGGGCAAAGATTCGCCGCGTTTGTGCGTACGATCCTTAAGGACACGGTTTTCGTCGAGAACATCCCAACGCTCGTCCTTAACCCTATCAAGCCCGAGCCACGACTGCATTTTTCCGTACAGCACGGGCAAAATCGCCGGATAGGTCAGTTTGTCGGGGAAGGTATCGAATGGCTTTACCTCCGCCATTTCGCTGCCTTCCGGCATCGCGCCGAGCGTTTCTATGTCGGCATAATACACCTGACCGTAACTAAACTCCGTGTCGCGGCGCACGGCGTAGTCAAACGCGGGCCGGATGTAAAACTTTATTGCACCCGTTTCCTCGTACAGCTCGCGCTTTGCGCCCTCGAGCGGGGATTCGCCTTTTTCGATATGCCCGCCTGCCGTCTCCCATGTATCGCGGTCCTTTTGCCGGCAATAAAGCCATTTGCCGCCGTATAGGGCAAAAATGACGGTGAAGCGGTATTTTTCAAGCGCGCCGAGGTCGGCGAGCGTTACCCTCGGAGGTTCGTCGGGTTTCGTATAGAAGCGTTCGGCAATGTTTACCGCCGTTTCACGGCAGTCCGCCGTTCCATCCACGCAAATCACGGGGCATGGACAATTTAAAATCCATTGCTCGTGCAAGGCGCGGGAGCGCATAGTTAGCCCGCCCGTATCGTAGCCCGCCGCCCATTCGACAAATTCGAGATGATTGTTATACATATCGCCGCCTTTAAGAACGCGGTCGCCGAAATTTCCATGTTCGCGTTTTTTCAAGCGCTCTAGCCGAACCTCGGTCGGAGCAGATACGAACACGGCGAGATCGAGATACGGTAAGATTGGCTCATCCCAGTTTACGGCGCTGCCGGACACAACAAAGCCGGAACTTTTCTTTATATCCGCCAGCAGCAATGCCTGGCGTTCCTCCCGCGGACGAACGGCAGTAAAAGGCACGTCGCTTTTCAGCCAATAGTAATCGTCGATATCGAGGTGCGTGAAGTTCAGCACGCGCGCAAGTTCGCGCCCGAGCGTGGTCGTGCCCGAACCGCTTGCGCCGAATATAAGGATGCCGTGGGGTTTACTCATTATGTAACCCCCGTTCTTCCCGAAACAGCCTCTCCTTCGCCTCATTCAGCGCATCGATCTTCTCAATATACGTTTTGATATCCTTGGGCGCGGGGATGCGCTCCACGCGGCTTTCGGCGTCGAAGATGCGCTTGGTCATAGCGTTTGCGCCGTGGGCAAGGATGCTGACGGTTTCCTCCATCATATCCACGTTGTAGACGCACTCGGTTTGAGGCTTGGCGTACCCCACGTTTTCGAGGTTGCCGCGCATGTATTTCTGGCGGTACATGTAATATGGGCGCATGCCTAGTTCGCGCGCGCATGCGCGGCCCGCGTCCACCATTTTATCGGCAACTTCGGCGCTCGCAAGCGGATATTCCTGAAGTTTCCCCTTCAAAAGCGACGAGCGCTTGATGGCGAGCGTATGCACCGTGAGGTTTTCGGGCGAAAGCTTCTTTATCGCGTCGAGCGTTTTTTGAAAATCGCTTAAGCTTTCCCCGGGCAGCCCCGCGATGACGTCCATGTTGATTTCGGAAAGGCCCGCTTCCCGCGCCATATAAAACGCTTCCTCCACCGCTTGCGCGCTGTGGCTCCGTCCGATAAGCGCAAGCGTAGAATTGTTCATGCTCTGCGGGTTGATGGAGATGCGCGTCACGTTATGGCGCTTCAAAACGTCTAGCTTTTCCCTGTCGATGGTATCGGGCCTGCCCGCCTCCACGGTGAGCTCGTGCCCGAAGCCGCCGTAAGCCGCGAGGGCAAAAGCAAGAAGCTCGCTAAGTTCCGACGCGGTCAATACCGTGGGTGTGCCGCCGCCTATATACATACTGCGCACGGTGCGGCCGGTTTCCTTTAAAAGCCGCGCGCCGAAAGCGACATCTTTTTTGAGCGCACCAAGGTACGCCGCCATATCGGTTTTCGCGCCGCGCACCTCGGACGCAAACGAGCAGTAAAGGCAGCGGGTCTTGCAAAACGGTATGCCTATATAAACGCCCGTTTCCCTTTCGGAATTAAGCTTTGGCATCCCGTCCTGCACGGCGAGGATTTCTTCAGCAAGCGCAAGCTTTTCCTCCGTAACGTCGAAGCATAAAAGCATCATGCGTTTGGCTTCGTCCGCCCCCATGTTCTCGTTCAGCTCACGCAAAAGCCGCGTGGGGCGTATACCAGTGAGAGAACCCCACGGCAGAAAGGCTTCGGGAAACGCCTGAACCATTGCGCGAAATGCCGCGATCTTCACGCAGCGTTTTTGATAGCGCTTTTGCTCCAGTTCGCTTTCGCCCCGGTGCGGGCTTTCGTAACGGCAGGAAAACCCTTGCATTTTCCCCGCTTCCATGCGCTTGCAGTTCGCCTCTCCTACCCATCCGCCGTTTTCGTCAAAGAGAAGCGCAGACACAAAAACGTCGCCGTCGCGCGGTTCTTCGGGCGCGGGCGACAGTTTTTCAAAGTCGAGAAACAACCGGAGTACCTCCGCGACGTCGTTCTCGAACTGCGGTACGTTTGTAGACAGATTCACCATATTTCGGGATTGAACTGCTTCATGTAGGGGTTGAACTTACGCTCGTCGTCGAGCGTTGTCGCGCTGTCGTGGCCCGGGTACACGGCATAGTCCCCGGGGAGCGTGAAGAGCTTATACGCAATGGAATCGTAAAGCGCCTGCGGGTCGCCGCCCGGCAGGTCGCTTCGGCCTACGCTCAGTTTGAAAAGCGTATCGCCCGAAAACAGCACGCGTTCGCTTTCGATCAAGTAGCACATGCCGCCCCGAGTATGCCCGGGCGTGGAGATCGCTTTAACGGTAAATCCCGCCGCCTCAAAAACGTCGCCGTCCTTCAATTCCCGGTCGGCACGACAGCCTTGGATAGGATAGCGCGTCATGGTGGAGAGGTTTTCCGTATCGTCGTGGAGCGCCGCGGCATCCGTTGCGCTTATGAATACTTGCGCGCCCGTTTTTTCCTTCAATTCCGCCACGCCGATGATATGGTCAAAATGCCCGTGCGTCAAAAGTATGTGCGCGAGCTTTAAATTTTGCTCCTCAAGAAATGCGAACGCCTTTTTCGCGCTCGCGGGATCGACGAGGAAACATTCCCCCTGCTTCGCCCCGCAGACGGCGTAGGTATTGGTCGCAAGGGGGCCGGAAACGATGGTGATCAGTTGCATCAAAACGCCTTTCTGCTTTCAAGGAGGATAGTAACGGGACCGTCGTTGACGAGAGCGACGTCCATATGTGCGCCGAACTCGCCCGTTTCGACCCGAACACTTTCTTTTAGTTTCTGCACCGCCGCCTCATAGAGCGGTATCGCCTGTTCCGGCCGCGCGGCACGGATGAAGCTCGGCCGCCTGCCGTGGCGCGCGTCGCCCAATAGCGTGAACTGCGAAACGAGGAGGATCGCACCGCCAACATCCGTGATAGAAAGGTTCATTTTGCCCGCCGCGTCCTCGAATATGCGAAGGCCGATAAGCTTTTCTGCGATATAATCAAGATCGGCTGCCGTATCGTCTTCTTCGATGCCCAAAAGCACCAGATAACCTTTCTCTATGCTGCCTGTCACGCGGCCGTTAACCGTGACTTGTGCGCTTGAAACCCTCTGTACGACCGCTCTCATACGTTCAACCTGTATACTTCCGTGACCGATTTGATCTTTCTCATGTTCTTGATGATGACCGCAAGCTGGTCGGCGTTATTCACGTCGAAGGAAAGCTGCGTGGTGACGATGTTGTTTTTATCGGTCTTGGCGGTCATCGCCTTGATGCTGATGCTCAAATTCACAAGAAGCTGCGAAATATCCATAAGCACGCCCGGGCGCTCGTTGGCGATGATCTGTATGCTCGCCGTGTAGGAGGATTTCGCGTCCTGCACCCATTCGACGTCTATGATGCGGCCTTCGTCGGCTAAAAGCTCCGCCACGTTGGGACAGTCCGCCCGGTGGATGGACACGCCTCTGCCGCGCGTCACATAGCCGATGATTTTATCGCCCGGGAGAGGGCTACAACAATGCGCGAAGCGCACCACCATGTTGGGCTCGCCCTTCACGACCACGCCGCGGGAATGGCCCGCTCGCTCGTTCTTCTGCTCGTCCTTGTGCTCGAGTCGCTCAAGAAGCGCCGCGCGGCGTTCCTCTTTTTTATGCTGCTCGACTAGCTTTTGGAGCACCTGACCCGTGGTGATGCCGCCGTAGCCGATGGCGGCATACACGTCGTCGGTATCGTCCATGTTGAAGCGCTTGAGGATGTCGGAAAAATACTCGGTCTTGGTGACTTCGCTCAACTGTATGCCCTGCCGCTTGGCGGCATCGGTGAGCATTTCACGGCCGCGCTGCACGTTCTCCTCGCGGTTGGCCTTTTTAAACCACTGGCGTATCTTCGCTTTGGCTTGCTGGGTCTTTACGATCTTGAGCCAGTCGCGGCTCGGAGAGGCTGTGGGCGAGGTGACGATCTCCACCACGTCGTTGTTTTTAAGCTTATAGTCGAGCCGCACGATCGCGCCGTTGACCTTGGCGTGCTGCGCGCGGTTGCCCACGTTTGTATGGATGCGGTACGCGAAGTCGAGCGGCGTGGAGCCCGTAAGCAGGTCTATGATCTCGCCGCGCGGGGTGAGCACGTATACGTAATCGCCAAAGAAGTCCTTTCGGAGGCTGTCGGCAAACTCGCGCGTGCTGTCGGCATAGTTTTCAAGGTCGAGCGCCTCGCGAAGCCATGTGAGCTTGCTGTCGAGCTCGCTCTGGCTTGTGCGGCCCTCCTTGTACATCCAGTGCGCCGCGATGCCGAATTCCGCCGTACGGTGCATTTCCGCGGTTCGTATCTGCACCTCAAACGGCATGCCCTTATCGCTGAAGAGCGTTGTGTGGAGTGAACGGTACATGTTTGTTTTGGGCATGGCTATATAATCCTTGAACCTGCCCGGCACCGGCTTCCAAATGGAGTGGATAACGCCCAACGCCGCGTAGCAGTCGCTCACGGTGTTGACGATCACGCGGATGGCGATGAGGTCGTAGATCTCGTCGAGCTGCTTGTTTTGGCGGGTGAGTTTTTTATAGATGCTGTAAAGGTGCTTCGGCCTGCCCGATATCTGCGCCTCGATTCCAGCGTCCTTAAGATGCCCGGATATGGCTTCGATGGCGGAGTCGAGCGTTTGCATGCGCTCGCGCTGGTGCGGTTCTATGGCGGCCTTGAGCCTTTCAAATTCCTCGGGCCAGATGTACTGGAAGGAAAGGTCTTCGAGCTCGCATTTCATCGCGCCCATGCCGAAGCGGTGCGCGAGGCTCGCGTAAACCTCGAGGGTTTCCTTGGCTTTTCTTATGCGTTTTTCTCCGCTGCAATAGCCGAGCGTACGCATGTTGTGGAGGCGGTCGGTTAGCTTGATGATGACCACGCGCACGTCGTTGGCGATGGCGAGCATCATCTTGCGGAGGTTTTCGGCCTGTTGATCCTCCTTGGCGGCGATCTGCTGGTTGCCTGTTTTAGTGAGCTTTGTTACCCCGTCCACCATGCCGCCGATATCCGCGCCGAACATGGAGGTAACGCCCTCCACCGTAACGCCTTCGCCGTCCTCCACCACGTCGTGGAGAAGGCCCGCGATCACGGTATGGCTGTCCATGCCCATTTCAAGGAGCATGAGCGCGACGGCCTCCGGATGCACATAATAAGGCTCCCCGCTTTCGCGGAGCTGATTCGCGTGTACCTTTTGGGCAAAATCCACCGCCTTTTTAAGGAGCTCCATTTCCGGCTCGGTGAATTTGGCCTGACAGGCCGCTATGAGTTTATCCATGCGCTCACCTCCTTCATGCCTCCGGCATATCGCAAAAACGTCGTGCGCCGTTTTCGCGAGGGCCGCTGCGGCGGTTTTTTCACGGTTTGCCTAAAATGCTGCGCTTTTCCGGGCGGCAAACCGTGCAGGGAACGAAAAGCTCCGCTTTTCATCCGTTTCGGCACGCAAGGCCGCAGGCCTTGGCCCGAAGGGCTCCGGCTTCGCCGGACGTGTACATGCCGCCGAAGCCGGAATTAATTAAGGGGCGCGGCCCCTTAATAATCCCCGGGGGTTCGGGGGCTCAACCTCCGGACTCCTCGGAACGGCTTTGCCGTTCCGCAAGGGTGCGGACGTACGTAATGTAACGTTTTACTGTAGGGGCGGATACCGCCGTGGTGGCTCGGGCCGATATTCAATCGGCCCCTACAGAATATCGGTGCCATGTATAGGGCAGGATGATTTCATCCCGCCGTGCCGGATTGGCGGGTCACGCGGGGCGTCGGAGATGCCTCCTACAATGGTGCACACAGATGTAACGTGCGTTCCGTGTAGGGGTCGGCCTCCGGACGACCCGCCGTCACGCAACAACGGTGTATCTAAATAATAACGGCGCGGTATATGGAAAGGTTCTCCGCGCCGCGAAAATTCTGTTGTTTAAAATACCACGACCGCGTCGATATCGTAGCCTTTGAGCTTTGCGCGGCCGTCGAGGTCGCTCAATTCTATGGCGAAACGGGCTGCTACGACTTCGCCGCCGGCCTGCTCCACGAGGCGGATGGTCGCGAGCGCCGTGCCGCCGGTGGCGAGCAGATCGTCCACGAACACGACCTTCTGGCCGGGCTGGATAGCGTCGGTATGGATTTCGAGCACGTCCGCGCCATATTCGAGGCCGTATTCGTAACGGTTGGTTTTGCAGGGGAGCTTGCCGGGTTTGCGCGCAAGGACAAAGCCCGCGTGCAAAGCGTAAGCGAGTGCGGAGCCTATCACGAAGCCGCGCGCCTCGGGGCCCACCACAAGGTCCACTTCTTTGCCCTCGAGGCTTTTCACGATACGCTCAATGAGCTCATGGTAGGCGTCCGCATCCTTGAGCAAGGTCGTGATATCGCGAAAAAGAATGCCCTTTTGCGGGAAATCAGGAATATTGCGTATGGTGTCCTTAAGCTCCATGATCAAGTTCCTCCTTATAGGCTTCATGATCCTTTAAAAGTGCCTCTGCAGCCCGAAACGTTCCGCTTTGTGTAAGTTCCCGGGACTTGGGATCATGCACGAGTTCGATATTGCCTTTCTTGTTTTCCGTCACAAAACCGAGCTCCAGCATCACGTCGAGCGCGAGCGAGCACATGCACCGTTTTGCGCCGGTCGCTTTTGAGAGCGCATCGAGCGCTGCGGGGCGGTTGTAAAACGCGTGGTCCGCTGCCTTAAACGCGCGGAAGGTTTTCGCCATAAAGTCGCGGTCGAACCGGACGGATGTAAGGATCGGCTCCGCGTCGCCGTTTACGGGCGGCGCGACATAAATGTTCGCGTTTGCCGCAAGCTCGTTGAGCCGCGCGAGCATGCCCTTGAAAAGGGGGCTGTCGCATACCACGACGCTTTGAAAGCGGCTCAAGTCGCTTGCCGTGAGGTCCGGCGCAAATAAAAGCGTGTGATAGGCGCATGCGCTCCTCTCCGGACAGAAAAAACGCACATCGAACTTGTCGCTTAAATCGCGTTCGCTTAAGAACCGCAGAAAACGCGCGGCTCCCTTGGGGGTAAAGCAAAGCGCCGCGACCCCCGCAAAGGATTTTCCCGCTTCGTTTGCCGCCGTTTCGAACGCGTCCGACACGGCCGTCACCCGAAAACCGCAATTCTTATTATACCGAACATTGCGCGAGATTGCATCCATAAATTTCTCGTTTCGCGCTTCTATGTACGCATCCGCGTTCTCGATGCGCGACGGGCGGAGCTCCGTGAGATGGAGCTTGAGCGCGGGTTCGCCGAAAAACGCGTCCGATTTGGGCGTAAAGAGAATGTCCGCCCTGTCCGCGTCGAGCGCCAGTGCAAATTTATCGCCCATGAAAAAGCCGACGGCATTCGCGTAAGCGCCGCCAAGCTCCGCCGTCAGGCTCAGATGCGCGCCTTCGCCGCCGATGCGCTTGAGGTTTTTAAGGTGCACGTTGTCGGCCCGAAGGAGGGGTTCGGGGTTGCCCTCGCCAAACGGCTCAAGCTTCTCGATCTCCTGCGCGAGCTTTAGGTCCACCTTAGAAAACGGCAGCTCCAGCTCGTAGCTTTTTCGCGGCAAAAACAGGCTGTCGTCCGCGGTCTCGCGAAGCGCTTCTTCAAATGCCTCCTCAAATGCCGCGAGGTTTTTTGCCTCCATGGTGACGCCCGCCGCGTATGCATGCCCGCCAAAACGCACAAAGAGGCTTTCGCAGCGCTTGAGCGCCAAATGCAGATCGACGCCCGGAATGCTTCTCGCGCTGCCCGTTAAAAGCCCGTCCCGCTCCGAAAATAAAACCGTGGGCCTATGGTACTTTTCCGAGATGCGCGCCGCCGCGATGCCCACGACCCCGCTATTCCACGTTTCGCCCTTCAAAACAATGCCGCGCCTGTTTGTAAGGTTAAGCTGCTCCACGCTCTCGTAGGCGAGCTCTAAAATGCTTTGCTCTTCCTTTTTGCGCTTGGCATTGAGCTCGTCGAGCTTTTGGGCGATCTCCCTCGCGCGGACTTCGTCCTCGCATGTCAAAAGCTCCACGCTCAACGATGCGTCCTGGAGCCGCCCAGCCGCGTTGAGTCTGGGCGCAAGGAGGAACGCGAACGCGCGGGCATCCGTCCGCTTTGCATTGGCCGCCGCCAAAAGCGCTTTGAGCCCAACGGGACCTCCGCCGCCGTTGACGATACGGAGCGCACGCGCCACGAGCGAGCGGTTTTCTCCCAAAAGCGGCACAACATCCGCCACGGTCGCAAGGCCCGCTAAAACAAGAGAATCCTCGTCCGGCTCACCGCCCGTCAATGCCTGCGCGAGCTTTAGCGCAATGCCCGCGCCGCAAAGCTCAAAATCCATGCAGAGGCTTTCCGGTATGGCCGTGCAAACAAGCGCCGTACAGCTTGGCAAAGTATCGCCGCAGCGGTGGTGATCCGTTACGATCACCTCCATGCCGAGCGAACTTGCAAGCGCCGTTTCCTCCACGGATTTCACCCCGTTGTCCACGGTGACGATGAGCTTCACTTTGTCATCCGCAAGCTTCTTTACAGCCGTAACGTTCATGCCGTAGCCCTCGCTGTGGCGGTTTGGGATATGATAGCACACGTCCGCGCCGAGCTTCTTGAGGCAGAGGTAAAGGATGCTCGTAGCGCATACGCCGTCGGCGTCGTAATCGCCGTAAACGCATATGCGTTCGCCCTTTTCAACGGCGAAACGGATGCGCGAAACGGCCGCGCCCATATCGTTTAACATATACGGGTCGAGAAGCGTCGCGTCGCAGGGGTTTAAAAAGGCCTCCATTGCCGCCGCATCATGCGCGCCGCGCGCGTATAAAAGCGCGGCAAGCGCCTCCGAAACGCCCGCGGGACGTTCGAAGGGAACAGCGTTTTCCGTTGTACGGCGTTCGAAGAGGAGCACGGCGGGTATCCTTTCTGCGGCACGGCGGGATGTAGGCATCCCGCCCTACAATGGTTCTGCGGTAGGACGGGATGATTTCATCCCACCGCATTATATCTGTTTTCGCCTCGCGTAGAGCGACATGGCCACTTCCGCGCGCTTTTTCTCAAACGCACAGGTCATTTGATGGGGTTCGTAGATAGAGCCGTTGTATTTATAGGCGTTGGCCGCGCAGCCGCCGGAGCAAAAATACTTGGCCCAGCAGGCTTTGCAGGCATCCTTTGTGAGGATGTTGCAGTTTAAGAAATCCTTCTGCATGTCCGTATTAAATGCGCCGGTAAGGACGCTGCCCATCTTATACTGTTCCTCGCCCACAAACTGGTGGCATGGGTAGATATTCCCCTCGGGCGTAACGGCCACATATTCGCTGCCCGCGCCGCAGCCCGTGATGCGCTTTTTGAGGCAGGGACCGTTGCCTAAGTCGATCATGAAATGGAAAAACACGATGTGCTTCCCGCTTTTTTCGCGCTCCCAAAGGTAGGAAGCGAGAGTGTCGTATTCGGAAAGAATACGGCTTAGGTCGCTGTCCTTTAAAGCGTAGGGGCTTTCCTTCCCCAGCACCACCGGCTCTATGGACACGCGGTCGAACCCGAGCTCCGCCATATGCCTCACGTCCTCGGTAAAATCGAGGTTTTGCGAGGTGAACGTGCCGCGGATGTAATATTCCTTGTCGCCGCGCTTCGCGACGAGCTTTTTAGCGTTTTCGACGATGATATCGTAGGAGCCCCTGCCGTTTACAGTGGGGCGGAGCGCGTCATGCACGGATTTGCGGCCGTCGAGGCTCAAAACGACGTTGTTCATTTCGGCGTTCAAATAGTCGATAACGTCATCGTTGAGCACCACGCCGTTGGTGGTGATGGTGAAGCTGATTTCCTTACCATGCCTTTTTTCAAGCTCGCGCCCGTAGGCGACGATCTCCTTCACGGCGGGAAAATTCATGAGCGGCTCGCCGCCGAAAAGGTCCACCTCGAGATGGCGGCGGTTGCCGGAATGGGCGATAAGAAAATCGAGCGCTTTTTTGCCCGTCTCGGCGCGCATGAGCATGCGCTCGCCGTGGAACTCCCCCGTACCCGCGAAGCAATATTTGCACCGCAAATTGCAGTCGTGCGCAATGTGCAGGCACATGGCCTTAACGATCTGCTTCTGCGCCGTGCCCGCGGGTATTTGAGGCATGGGAGAAAGGAAAGCGCCCTCATTTTTGAGCTCGTCGAGTTCGGATACTATCTCCGCGATCTCGGACGCGTCGTAGGGAAGCGCGTAAAGCTCGGTTTCGTTTTCAAGCGCGTGCACCACGTCGAAAGCTATCTTATCGAGCGCATGGAGCGCCCCGCTTTCCACGTCGAGTGCGTAATATTCGTTTTGAAATGTAAAAGCGTGTATCAATTTTTGCCCTCTTAGCCTTCAAACAACAAAAAGCAGTAATCGAAAATTACTGCTCGTTCAGCGTTGCGCCGTTTTGTGCAGGATTATTTCTGTTCGTTCTTGCAGGTCTGGTTGGCGACCGTGCAGGAGGTTTTGCAAGCGGACTGGCAAGACGCCTGACATTCGCCGCAACCGGAGTTGGCGGACGTATTCATGCAGGGCTTTTGGATGGTTTTTACATGTTTCATAGGTATACCCCCGTTTCTGGATTTCCTACACGGTATTATACACAAGGTTGCACCGAGACACAAGGGGAATTTGGGATCGGGCCCGGATATGGATATTAACGTCATATCGCGCGTAAGGCGGCGTAGTCCTGCGTTGCCGCAAAGGTATATGCGGCGGGATGAAAATCATCCCGCCCTACAACAGAAATGATGCGCTCACGAACCCTTGCGGAACGGCCAAGGCCGTTCCGGGGGTCCGGGGGCCAAGGCCCCGAAACTCAGCGGGATCATTAAGGGGCCAAGCCCTTAATTTATTCCGGCTTCGGCGACATGCGCATCCGGCGAAGCCGGAGCCCTTTGGGCCAAGGCCTACGGCCTTGCGTGCGCCGAAACGGATGAAAAGCGGAGCTTTTCGTTCCTTTCACAGAAATGGTGGCACGCCATTTCCGCGAAAGCGCGTCAGCGCTTCACCATCTGCATCAGCATGGCGGTAAGCATCCCCGAGAGCGCCCCTATCCCCATATCGGAGAGAAGCGCCAAAGAGAAGGTGAACGAATCCGCCAAAATGGAAAATACCATGAACGCGAGAAGCGTGTAAAGAAGCCCCGCCAGAAGTCCCACAAGCCAGCAGCGCTCCTTGCATTTTCGCGTTGCGATAAAGGCCGCAAGCGCCGCTGACAGCACCTTGATAACGGCGTTTGCCATGGGTATGCTGTTTGCGTTCGCCCACTCCTGCTTCAATACCACCGCAAACAGCACGATCAGTACCACGCTGAGCGCCGACGCGATGAGCGCGCCCTTCAAGATGGGCATCCAAATGCCGGTCTTGGCCGTATCCAACGCCTTTGAGCCTTTCATGCGCACCTCCGATAGAGCCCTCTAATAGAGCCCGAGGGCTGTCTACTGATAGATATGCGCGATACGGCAATTTATTCAATCTAACTTCTTGGAAAAATGCTGGTAATCCTTGGAGCCTTTCCAGTCGCCGCCCCATGTCCAGCCGCGCTCGATAAAAAGCTTGTAGCAAAGGTCGTCGTGGCCGATCTTGCCCGGAAAATCCTTTTTGCGGTCGGCGTATTCTTCGCCGCTCGGCGGTGATATGCTGCCGTCGCTCTTCACATAGGGGTTTAAGAGCGGGTTGATATCCACGGCCAGCCCGTAGCTGTGCATGGAAAGGGTTTTGCTGCCCGCCACGGCGCGGTAGTTGAACGCGGAGGTGTTGTTTGCCGCCATGGAAAGGTTGTCGTCCGCCGCCTCGCCGAAGCTGTCCACCAAAATGACGGAGGTGAGCGGGTATTCCGCTTCGTAGAGTTCATGGAATATCTCCATGACGTCCCGAGCCACATTCTTGTTGACGATCAGCTCGCCCTCGTGCGTATTCCCGTCAAAATCCACATGCAAAATATGGACGTAGCGAAGATCGCTGTAGTTTATGTCGGCGTCGCTGTCGTCTTTTGGATAGCTCATGCCCGTGATACGCTTCTTTGTGGCGTCGTCGAGCGGGATGTAGTAAAAATCCCCGTCGATCGCCACCATCCCCTCGGGCGTCGAAGTGGGAGACGGTGTGGACGTAGGTTGGGGCGACGGAGAAGGTGTAAGCGTGGGCGAAGGCGTAAATGTAAGCGCCGGCGTCGGCTCTTTATAGGGGGTGGGCGACGGTGTTTCTGCAGGCGGCGCTGAAATAACGACATCGGGATCCTCCGTCGCGTTTTGCCCGGTGCAGCCAAAGAGCGTGAGTCCTGTAAAAATCACGAGTATAAAGCATATAGCTTTACGTTTCATATATGCCTCCAAAGCACAAGGCTCGGTTTCATTGTACACTTTATGCTCTCTATCGTCTACACATCCGGTGCGCGCTATGGTAAACTGATGGATAGCGCGTGAAAAGGAGGAGCAGACGTATGGTGCGCAGCGAGTATTATACCGAGCGGCTTTGCATGACGATCTCCCACCCGCGGCTCGCGCCGCTCGTGGCGGAGTATTTTTTGAGGAACCGCGAATTTTTGCGCGCCACCGAGCCCGAGCGCGACGAGGAATTTTTTACCAAAAGCTGCCAAAGGGGTTTTTTGCAGGCGGACGTTGAGCGTTTTTCGGACGGCACCGCCGTGAAATTTTGGCTTTCCTACCGCGGTGAAGTGCGCATCATAGGCATGCTTTCCTTAAGCACCATTGTGATGGGGGCGTTTCGCTCCTGCTTCGTCGGTTATAGGCTCGACAAGGATGAGATCAACAAGGGGCTCATGACGGAAGCGCTTTTCAAGGCCGTCGATATCGCGTTTCACGATATCGGACTTCACCGGCTCGAGGCAAACATCATGCCGCGCAATAAACCCTCGCTTCGCGTGGCGGAGAAGGCAGGTTTTATAGACGAGGGCATTTCAAAGAAATATTTGCAGATAGACGGCGTTTGGGAGGACCATATACATATGGTGCTTCTCAACGAGGAGATGGAAGAACGATGGAAATAAGCGTGATCGGCTGCGGGCGCTGGGGCGCCTTTCTGGCGTGGTATTTAGACGGGCTTTCCCATGATGTAACGCTTTACGGAAGACCGAATTCCAAGCATTTTCAAGCATTTCAAGAAAACCGCACCAACGGGCTCACAACGCTTTCATCGCGCGTGCGCCTCACAAGCGACCTAAAGGAGTCGCTTCGAAGCGAAGTCGTCGTCATCAGCGTGAATGCGCAGGGGCTTCGTGCGCTCATGGGCGAAATTTCCGCTGTAACAAAAGAGCCTAAACTTTTCGTGCTCTGCATGAAAGGCCTCGAGACGGACAGCGGCAAAAGGTTAAGTGAAATCGTGCTCGAAACCGCTCCTTTAGGTTCACGCGTCGCGGTATGGATAGGCCCGGGGCATGTGCAGGAGTTTACCGCCGGTATCCCAAACTGCATGGTGATCGATAGTTTTGACAACGACGTAAAAACCATGTTGGTGGATGCGTTTTCGAGCGAGCTCATCCGCTTTTATTACGGCGGCGATATGATCGGCAACGAGGTGGGCGCCGCGGCGAAAAACGTGATCGGTATAGCCGCGGGCGTGCTCGACGCGCTTGAGCTCTCCTCGCTCAAGGGGGCTTTATGCTCGCGCGGTACGCGCGAAGTAGCGCGATTGATACAAGCGATGGACGGCGACCCCAACTCGGCTTACGGGCTTTGCCACCTCGGGGATTACGCGGCCACCGTGTTTTCGCTCCTGAGCCACAACCGCCGCTTCGGCGAAGCGTTTGTAAAAAACGAACCCTACGGAGAGCTTGCGGAAGGCGTAGATACCTGCAAAGCGATGAAGCTCCTTTCGCAAAAGTACAACGTTGAGCTTCCCATCTGCGACGCGGTATACGACACGCTTTTTACGGGCCTATATCCGCAAAAAGCGGTAGAGCGGTTGTTCGGGAGGAGTTTGAAGGCGGAGTAGGCGGAAGCCGCGTCATCTTTGCGGTAATACGCGGCGGGATGAAAATCATCCCGTCCTACCCGGAAACACCAAATCTCTGTAGGGCAAGGGCTCTGCCCTTGCTCTACAATAGAACGTTACATCGCACACATCCGCACCGTCGCGGAACGGTCAAGACCGTTCCGCCGGGGGTCTGGAGGCCGGAGCCCTTTGGGCCAAGGCCTACGGCTTTGCGTGCGCCGAAACGGATGAAAGCCAGAGGTTTTCGTTCCCCTCAGAAAGTGCCGGCCGTGAGGTACGAACAGGCACTTCCTGCAAACCCCGCCGCAACGATCCTCGCGGAAATGGCGTGCCGCCATTTCCGCGAAAGCGCGTAGCGCTTCGCGCGCATGGCTTGCCATGCGCGCGATAGATAACCCACTGTTCAGTTGTTTAAGGGTTAAGCCTTATTTCATGGCGTTGCCGGACGTGCCGCCCATGTTGTTCTGGGCATAAGCGATCATGCGCTTCACCATTTCGCCCCCGATGGAACCCGCCTGGCGGGCAGTGATGTCACCGTTGTAGCCCTGCTTGAGGGTGACGTTCTGCGCGGACGCGGCCTCGGTCTTGAGGCTCTGCAGAAATTGCTTGTTGTAATTAGCCATTTTTGTATCTCCTTTCTTTTAGTTATCTTGGGTTATGCCCAAGCTTTCGTTACTTCTTGAGATTGCTTTCGGCGTAAGCGATCATGCGCTTCACCATTTCGCCCCCGATGGAACCCGCCTCGCGCGAGGTCAGGTCGCCGTTGTACCCCTGCTTGAGGTTGACGTTGAGGGAGTTGGCAACTTCCCACTTAAACGCGTCTACCGTCTGCTGCGCCTCGGGAACGATCACCCTGTTTCGTGCCATTCGTTTTCACCTCCTTAACGTGATGTGTTTATAATTTGTCCCGCATGCGTTTGTTTATGACTGGAAATGTATAGCGGAATTTTTATACGTTTTCCAAATTAAAAAAAGTGCTCGCGGCACTTTTTTAGTTTGGAAAACAATATTTCTTTTAATTCGGAGCGATCGACTTTCCTCTTTGTTCGAGGCGGTCCTTCACAAGCTTTACGAGCGGTTCGCATGCCACACGAAGCGATCTGTCGCTTAAAATCAGGCCCGCGGCCTCGCGGGCTTCATTCAATACCTGCATGTCCGCTGCGAAGCGCGCCGCCTCAAAACCGGTGAGTCCGTGCTGGCGCTCGCCCAAAAACTCGCCCGGGCCGCGCATTTGAAGGTCTTTTTCAGCGATCAAAAATCCGTCGTTGGTGGACGTCATGGCGTTCAGACGCTCGCTTGACGCCTTTTCTTCATCGGACGGCAGCAAAAAACAATACGACGTCTTTGCGCCGCGCCCCACGCGCCCGCGGAGCTGGTGAAGCTGCGCAAGGCCGAATCGCTCCGCGTTTTCGACGGTCATCACTGTGGCGTTTTTTACGTCCACACCCACCTCGATCACGGTGGTGCAAACAAGCACGCTCGTTTCTCCGTTTAAAAACGCCTGCATGGCCTTTTCCTTGTCGGCGTTTTTCATTTGTCCGTGCAAAAGTCCAACGCGCGAATTTAATTTTTCCTTCAGTTCCTCATACAATTCTTCGACGCTCAGCACTTCCGATATTTGTTCGTTTTTTTCGACGATGGGACAAACCGCGTAGCTTTGCTCGCCGCGCGCGGCCTGCTCGTCCAAAAAACGGTACATGGCGTCGCGCTTTTCGCGCGGCACGACGCTCGTTTTCACGGGCCGCCTGCCGGGCGGAAGTTCGTTTAAAACCGAAACGTCCAGATCCCCGTATAAGATGAGAGAAAGCGTGCGCGGAATGGGCGTTGCCGACATGATGAGCACGTCCGTCCGCTCGCCCTTGTTGCCGATGGCCGCCCGCTGCCTGACGCCGAAGCGGTGCTGTTCGTCCGCCACCACGAGGCCGAGTTTAGAAAACGTAAGCGCCTCCGTGATGAGCGCGTGCGTGCCGACCACAGCCTTTGCTTCCCCGCTTAAAATGCGGGCATACGCCGCGTCACGCTCGCCCTTTTTCATGCCGCCCTTCAGGATCGCCGCATCACTGCCGAAAATGCGCGAGACGGATGTGAAATGCTGCTGCGCCAAAATCTCCGTGGGCGCCATGAGCGCCGCCTGGTACCCGTTTTGCACGGCGATAAACATGGCGTAAAGCGCGAGCACGGTTTTGCCGCTTCCCACATCGCCCTGTATGAGGCGGTTCATGGACTCTTTCCTTTCCATATCGCGCTCAATCTCCGCCATGATGGTAAACTGGCCCTTCGTAGGGGCAAAAGGCAGAAATTTCAAGAATTTATCGCGAAGACCCGCCGTTTTAAAGCAGATGCCCCCCATACCCTTTCTTTCTTCGCGCAAAAGATCGATCATAAGGCTGTAGGTGAGCATGTCCTCAAACGAAAGCCGACGCTTGGCGACGCGGAGCGTTTCCGCATTTTTTGGAAAATGGAGCTCCTTTAGCGCCGCAGAAAGCGGAGAGAGCCCATAGCGCCTTATGATCTCGTTCGGCAAGGTTTCCTCAAGTTCCGGCGTGCAGGCGTCGAGCACCGCGCATACGGTATCGCGAAAGACCTTTTGCGAAATGCCCTTAGGGAGAGCGTACACGGGCACGATGCCAGGAAGCTCCTTATATAACGCCGGGTTCACGAGCCGCGCGCCGCGCTCGAGGTCCGCCCGCCCGCAGGCGTAAACGACGTCGCCCTCTTTGAGGCTTTGCCTGCGGAAAGGCTGGTTATACCACACGAGCGTAAGCTTGCCTGTTTCGTCGTAGGCCGCGGCGGTCAGGATGTTAAGCTGTTTACGGATGCGCGCGAGCTTAGGCTCCGCAAGGAGCCGCACGCGCACCACGGACGGCGCGCCCTGCTTGAGCGCGCACGCGAAACTCTCGCGGGAATAATCCAAGTAATCGCGCGGTGCGTAATACAAAAGGTCTCGCAAAGAAAAAAGGCCCAGCCGCCCGAGCGTTTCCGCTCGGCGCGGGCCGATGCCTTTTATGGTTGTCAACGCCTGACTCAGCATGTTTTTCCCCGCTTATTCGACGGAGAAATAATAGTAATAAAGAGGCTGCCCGCCGAACTGCACAACGAATTCCGCATCCGGATACTCGGCGGAGACTTGCTTTACAAGCGCGTTCGCGTTGTCCTCATCCATGCCCCCACCAAAGAACACCGTGACGACGGGGTCCTCGGGATGCTTTTCGAGCATCGTTTCCAAGAGCTTTACGGAAGATTCCTCCACGCTTTCGCTCACCGTCACGATGTCGTTATCGAGAAGACCGATGATGTTGCCCTTTTCGATTTTCGTGCCGTTGACGGACGTATCGCGCACCGAGTAGGTGACGGCGCCGGAAATGACGGTCTCCAGGCTCTCCCTCATGCGCTTTTCGTTGCTTTGTGCGCTGCCCTCGGCATTGTACGCCATGATAGCGCTAAGCCCCTGCATGATGGTTTTCGAGGGGATCACGATGACGTTTCGATCGCTTAATTCCGCCGCCTGCTGCGCCGCGAGGATGATGTTGGAGTTGTTAGGCAAAACGTACACGTTTCGCGCGTTGGCCTTTCTTATGGCCTTTTCGATATCGTCCGCGCTCGGGTTCATCGTCTGCCCGCCGGAAATGACGACCGATACGCCAAGCTCCGTGAACACTTTTTCGAGGCCTTCTCCCGCGCTCACGGCCACCACTGCGTTTTCCTTTTCGTTCTTTTTATAGGCATCGAGGATGGCGCGGTTCTGCTCGCGCATGTTCTCGATCTTGGGGCGGTCGATCTCGCCCAGACGCAGCGCCAGCTGCAAAATTTTGCCCGGGGCGTTGGAGTGGACGTGCACCTTGACAAAATCCGTGTCATAGGCCACAACGACAGAGTCACCGATGCGCATGAGTTTTTCGCGGAACTTATCGAGCTCGGATTCGGAGAATGATGGGTCAAGATGAACAATAAAAAATTCCGTACAATAGCCAAACTTGATGTCGTTGACATCGTCGAGGCCGATGGTTTCCCTCTCCGGTTCCGTCTCCTGTATGGGTTCCTCGTAATCGTCCGGTTCCTCGCCGTCCACAGCCATTTTGAAGCCGCGGAAGATTGTCAATAGTCCCTTGCCGCCCGAGTCCACAACGCCCGCTTCCTTTAAAACAGGCAGCAGATCGGGGGTAAGCTTCAGCGCCGCCTCGCCCGTTTCGAGCATGATGTCGAGAAGCCTGTAAACGTTTGCGCCCTCGTTTGCCGCGGCGCTCACGGCCTCGCTTACCATGCGCGATACCGTAAGCATGGTGCCTTCTTTGGGCTTCATAACAGCCTTGTACGCCGCAGCCGTACCCATGGAAAGCGCGTTGGCCAAGCCGTTTGCGTCCATTTCCTCAGCGCCCGAAAGCGCCTTTGCAAAGCCACGCAGGATCTGCGAAAGGATAACGCCCGAGTTGCCTCTTGCGCCTTTGAGCGAGCCCATGGACGCCGCGGCCGCGACTTCCTCCACGGTGCTTCCCTCGCGGGACTTGATCTCCTTGACGGCGCCCTGCATGGTCATGGACATGTTTGTTCCGGTGTCGCCGTCGGGGACCGGAAAAACATTGAGCGAGTCGATGCCCGCTTTGTTTTTTTCAAGCAGCGCTGCGCCCATGAGGAACATATCCTTCAGCAGCGTGCCGTTGATGGTCATATCATTCAAAATGAAACCTCCCCCATGCCCGCCCCGCTTTCTACCTTACGCAGCGAGCGAGCGGGCAAAACGTCACTATAGGCGCACCGTTTCCACGTGGATGTTGACATTGCGCACCTTGAGCCCCGTCATCTCGTTCACCTTGTAACGGACGTTGCTCATCATGTTCTGTGCCACCGCCGGAAGGGAAACGCCGTAGATCAGCGTGACGTACAGATCGATATCCACCTCGTTGCCGTCCTCCGAAAACGAGACTTTTACGCCGCGCTTGTGGTTTTCCCCGCCGATGAGCTGCAAAATAGCATCGCCCGCGGTTTTCGAGCTCATGGCTGCGATGCCGTAGTTTTCAAGCGCCGCATACCCCGCGATGTTTGCGATCAAGGCCTCGTCGATAATGACTTTCCCGAGATCCGTCGTGATGACTCCCGGCATATAAGATCCTCCTTTCATTGAAAAACTTAAATTATCCCCCTATCATTTTACAGGATAGTAGGTACATTTTATACCAGATACCCGTCAAAGGCAAGGAAAGTCATTGTGTCATAAAAGTGGCTGCGCCGCTACTTTGCGCTTTGCTTACATCTTTTTTCGAGTTCCAAAAGCGCCGCCTTATTCTCCAGCCCGCCTGCGTAACCGCCCAATCCGCCGTCCGCAGCGATCACGCGGTGGCAGGGTATCGCGATCATGACGGGGTTTTTCCCGTTCGCCTGCCCCACCGCGCGGCATGCTTTTTCGTTCCCTGCGCGCCGCGCAAGCTCGCGGTAGCTGATGGTCTCGCCATAGGGTATTTTTCTTAATTCCTCCCAAACGCGAAGCATAAACGCGGTGCCTTGGGGCTTGAGCGGCAAAGAAAACGCCTTCAGCGCACCCGAAAAATATGCGTTGAGCTGGCGCTTCGCCTCGTTCAGGAGCGGCGTTTCGCCCTGCTCCATACCTTTAGGAGCGGCCGTAAAGCGGTCGATATCCGTTATGCCGCCGTTTTCCTCGGCGATAAGGAGCGTACCAATGGGGCTTTTAAGCGTTGTGAAGATCTTCATACCGGCCTCCCGAAAATAAAAAATTCTATACTGGGTGTACGGAATATCCGCGGAGCATACCGCACATCCAGTATACCATGCTCCCGCGCGCCCGCAAATCCCCCAGCTTGACACACACAAATTTTATGATATTATAAAATTTGTAATTCAACTCATTTGGAGGCTGATATGAGCTTAAAAATACCCACGCATCTTAAGCACAAACCCGTGGTGGTGGCGGAAAACTACGGCGACATCGATGGACGCAACGCCTATAAGACGGATACGCAGGGGCTGTCCATCGGCCTTGCGCAGTGGAACGAGCGCGGGCGCGTGGACGTGAGCGCCAAGGTATGGCGCACCTCCGGTGACCGCTGGTCGCGATTGTCCGAGGAACTCCCCATCCACCGCCTTCTCGACCTTTGCATTTTATTTTGCCGCACGCGCCAATATTTTTCCGAATCGTACCGGTTCGAGAAAAATTACGACCCCGCTCACCCGCAGATCGACCGCATAGGATTGCAGGGCGACGCGATGACGGTGAGCATCTGCACCGACAACGAATGCATCGATGAGGACGTGAAGCTCATGCTCGATTCTCTAGCCAAGGACGATGAACTCATCGGCGAAAGACTAAGGGTGCTCGGCAGGATGCTCAAAGATATGGGGTATGTGCGCTGACGCGGTCGCGGAAATAGTCGAGACCTCCGCGCGGGCCGATATTGAATCGCCCCCTACAGGGCATTACGTATTACATGTATAGGGCGGGATGATTTCATCCCGCCGCTTATCACGCACTTATAATATGGGGTTAATACTATGGTTAAACAAGCTGATGAATGTGATATACCAATCATTGAAGAAATTCTATTGGATGCTGTAAACTGGATGTCTGAAAATGCAATGCAAAACCAATGGAATGCGTTAAATGTGAAGTGGTCTAATCTATCAAAGTCCTATAAAAGTAAATAACTTTTATATTGCATATCAAAGCAGATTACCGGCTGGTTGTATGGCTTTAACAGATTATGACCCAGTTTATTGGCCTAACCTTCCAAAAGGTGAATCTCTATTCTTGCATAAGGTTGCTGTTAAGCGTGCATTTGCCGGAAAAGGAATTTCAAAAAAATTAATTGATTATGCGAAAGCTTTAGCCCTTAGTTATAGTATTAACGCAATTCGCCTAAATTGTAATCAGCATCGACATAAATTAAGGGCAGTATATGAAAATCAAGGTTTTGTATGTATGGGAGAGAAGACCTTTTTTGAAAAGTATGATACTGCTTTATATGTCTACAATATCAATGACACTAAGCAAGGGAGTCTAAAATAGGATTCCCTGTTAATCTTAGCATTGCTTTTCAAAGAGCAGTGTAGCCGTCGATTGACGACCAACTATGTAACACCTCATCCGGCGCTTCGCGCCACCTTCCCCTCAAAGGGGAAGGTATGGGAGGCGTATCATTTCCGTTGCAGAGCCCATGTCCTACACGCAAAACGTCGTTTTACCCCCAAGGGCGGGATGATTTCATCCCGCCGCCCTGTAGGGGCGGATATCATCCGCCCGCGGAACGCACAAACCACTGTACAAATATGCGGGGCGTCGAGGATGCCGCCCCAAAAGCCCCACGCAGTGGGGCTTAAGGATTCGCGTTTCGCTGCCACTCACGATAAAATAATCCGTAGGGCAAGGGCGAGATGATTTCATCCGCCGCGTATCACAAACCACATAAGAGGCGCGCGGTTTCCCGCGCGCCTAATTTTTCTCTTTATCTCCCCCGCTACCACACGCGCTTGCCCAGCATGAAGTTGCGATTGGCCCAGTCGGACCAGGAGCTTATGACGACTTTGCCGGCGCTACTCGAAGCGTGGATGTAGCTGTTCCCGCCAAGCCATATACCCGTATGGCTGATGGAGGCGCTGGTGTCGCTCCTGAAGAAGATGAGGTCGCCTTTTTGGAGCTCCGAAAAGGAAACGCTCTGCCAGCTAGACACCTGCGAATAGCCTGCCGCCGAGTAACGTCCCACGCTCATGCCCGCGCTTCTGAGGGAGAAATAGACAAGGCCGGAACAGTCGAAGCTATCGGGACCTTCCTCGCTCCACACATAAGGGGAACCGAGCTTGGATTTTGCCGCCGAGATAAGGGCGTCCACGCCGCTGCCGATGACCGGGATGGTCTTTGAACCGCCGCTGCCGCCGCTGTTCGTATACGAAGGAGCGTTCGTCGCAGAAGACGAAGGTTTATTCGTGGGCTTAGGAGTCGGCTTTTTGGTAGGCTTGGGGGTGGGCGTCGGGTCAATCTTGGGTTTCGCACTGCCTGAATACAGGGTGTTACAGGTATCGGTATCCGCTTTGGCATCTTCCGTGAGGCCATTTTTCTTCTGGAAGGCTGTGAGCGCGCGCACCGTAGCGGTACCGAAATAGCCGTTGATATTACCCTCGTAATAGCCGAGCTCGTCGAGCCTGAGCTGCAGCCTCGTCACGTCGCTGCCTTTGTCGCCTTCTTCCATCACGTACGGGAGCGCATTATCACTAAACAGCACGCTTTGAAACATCTCGTCGGCAACGCCTGTTTCCGCCATGTGGTGCACATGCTGGAAGCGCTTCGCCGCCGCCTCCGTAGCGGGGCCGAAATAGTCGGTCGGTTCGTCGTTATCGAAATAGCCGAGTTCCATCAGCCGGGATTGTATTTCCATGACGGTCGCGTTCGTATCGCCGAACTGGAGCTGAACATACTGCACCGTGCCCGGCGCATGCACGTCCTTCACCACGGGCTCCGCCTGAAGGGGCGTGTTTACGGGAACGTAAGGCGTGGGCGTGGGAGCCGCGGCGATCGATGGAATGGGCGTGCCCGCGATAACAACGTTGCCGTTGTAAGGCGTAGGCGTTGCCTGTAAGGCAAACGACGCGGGCAGCACGATAAAGCTGCCTGCCGCGACGCCCGCGAGGCAGAGAAGAGCCGTGCGGGAACACCGCAGCGCCACGGCGAACGCGGCCTTGCGTTTTGTTTTTTGTACGGTCCTGCTTTCAAAGTTGGAACTCATGTTTAGATTATACATGAGCCTACCTGAATTTTCCAGCGTTTTTGACGTTTTTTGGTGAATCATGCATATAAATGCACCTAAAATTCGCGTGTGTTTACAAATTGTTCAAAAAAAGATTGGGATTGATGCGGGCGTTTGCGCTGCGTATAATAAAATTGAAGAATAATAATTGCGGGAGGATCGGCTATGCGGCATGAGATCACGGCAAGCGGCGCGCTTTTAGGCGCGGATGGAAATTTGCGCGAACCCGGCTTTGCGCGGCGGCCTCTTTTAAATTATCGCCGTACGGACGTGAAGGCCCCCTCTTGGCGTATCAAGGAATGGGATTATTATATCGTCACAAACGATGCGTTCGGCGTGGCGTTCACCGTTGCGGATAACGGCTACATGGGGCTTATCTCCGCGTCGCTCCTCGATTTTTTGACGCCTTGGGAGCATACCGAGTCCGTTATGAAACCCTTCCCCATGGGATGCTATAAGCTTCCCGAGACGAGCGAGAAAGGCGATACGCTCTACGGCGACAAGCGCGTGCAGACGGCGTTTTTCAAACGCGCTGGGGAGCGCGAGCTCCGCTGCCGCTTCGACGATTTTTATAACGGCGAGACGCTCGAGGCTGAGCTTCTTTTGAGCGAACCGCCCATGGATACCATGGTGATCGCAACGCCTTTTCAAAAGCCCCGCGCATTTTACTATAACCAGAAAATCAACTGCATGCGCGCAGGCGGCAAGGCGACATTGGGCAATCGCGAATATGTTTTCGATCCCGAAACGAGCTTCGGCACGCTCGACTGGGGGCGCGGCGTTTGGACCTACGACAACACGTGGTACTGGGGCAACGGCAACGGTGTTGTGGACGGCAAGGTATTGGGCTTTAACATCGGATACGGCTTCGGAGATACGAGCGCGGCCTCGGAAGACCTCGTCATCTACGACGGCGTGGGGCATAAGCTCTCGGAGGTGCGCTTCAACATCCCGCCCGACGGCTATTTGAAGCCGTGGACGTTTACAAGCGACGACGGGCGCTTCGAGATGGATTTTCTGCCTGTAATGGACCGCGCCGCGCACACGAACGCCGTGATATTGGAGACCGACCAGCATCAGGTGTTCGGCAAATTCACAGGGAAGATCGTGCTCGACGGCGGAAAAGAGCTTTATCTCAAAGACTTTATGGGCTTTGCGGAAAAGGTCAGAAACAGGTATTGATTAGGTATTGATCAGGCATTCGGCCATTTTTACGAAAGGAAACCCATCCCTTCCCCACGGGAAAGGATGCTAAAGTTATGTCCATCCTGGCAGCCTTTGGGCTAAAGAAAACGTACGTAACGAGAACGCTTTTCGAGGGAGTCAGCTTCGAGCTCGGGCCGCGCGACAAGGTAGGCCTTGTGGGCGTGAACGGCTGCGGTAAGACCACTCTTTTTAAGCTCCTCACAGGCGAGGAAACGCCCGACGATGGAAGCGTCAGCGTAAACCGCGAAACGCGCCTTGGTGCCACGCAGCAAAGCGTGGACGGATTGACCGATACCGTGTACGACGCGACGCTCGCCGTCTTCGATTCTCTTTTAAAAATGGAGCGGGAGCTTGATACGATCAATGCGCGCATCGCCGCGGGCGAAAGCGGGCTCGATTCGCTTGTGAAGCGACAGGGCGTTTTACGCGAACGCTACGAATTCGAAGGCGGGCTCACCTACAAAAGCCGTACGCGCTCCACGCTTTTGGGCCTCGGGTTCACGGAGGCGGAGCTATCTAAGGAGCTTTCCTCCATGAGCGGCGGGCAGCGCAACAAGGCACAGCTCGCGCGGCTTCTGTTGGGCGGCGCCAATCTGCTGCTGCTCGACGAGCCCACGAACCATCTCGATATAGACAGCATCGCGTGGCTGGAAGATTATCTTCGCGCCTATAACGGCGCTTTTATCGTGATCTCGCACGACAGGTATTTTCTCGACCGCGTGACCAACCGCACGTTCGAATTGAAAAACGCGCGGCTCACGGTATCCGAGGGCAACTATACGCGGCATCTTGAATTGCAGCAGAGCGAGCAGGAGGCCGTGCGGCGCGTCTATTACCGCACGCAAAAGGAGATACGCCGCCTCGAGGGCGTTGTGGAACAGCAGCGCCGTTGGGGGCAGGAGCATAACTTCATCACCGCCGCGAGCAAGCTCAAGCAGATCGACAGGCTCAAGGCGGCGCTCGTCGCGCCCGAAAAGGAGCCGGAGGGCATCCGCTTCCATTTTACCGCGCGGGAGGCGGGCGGCAATGAGGTGCTCGTCTGCGAAGACCTGGCGAAGTCCTACGAAAAGCGAATATTCGAAAACGCGTCCTTCCTCGTCCGCAAAGGCGAACGCGCGTTCCTCTTAGGCCCCAACGGCTGCGGCAAAACCACGCTTCTTCGCATCATCATGGGTCGCGAGCAGGCGGACAAAGGTGCAACGCGCTTGGGCGCACATGTGAAGGCCGGTTATTACGAGCAGACCATGCGCTCGCTCCATGACGAAAACACCGTGCTCGGCGAAATTTGGGACGAATACCCGCGGCTTAGCCAAACCGAGGTGCGAAGCGCTTTGGCGGCGTTTTTATTCCGCGGCGACGACGTGAACAAAACCGTTTCCATGCTTTCGGGCGGAGAAAAGGCGCGCGTGCAGCTATTGAAGCTCATGCTTTCGAGCTCGAACCTCCTGTTACTCGACGAGCCGACGAACCATCTCGATATCGCCTCCCGCGAGGCGCTCGAGGATGCGCTTACCGACTACGACGGAACCATGCTCGTGGTGACGCACGACCGCTACCTTGTGAACCGCCTCGCCGACCGTATTTTATATATGACCGAAAACGGCGTGGAGGAATTCGTAGGCGGCTTCGACGAGTTTTGGGAAACGTACCAGGAACGGCGCGCGCGCGCGCAAAAAGAAAACGCCCCAAAAAAACAGGAGCGTCCGAACCTTTACAAAGAACAAAAAGACAAACAGGCCGCCGTGGTCCGCGCCGCCGGCGAGTTGAGGCGCGCCGAAAAGCGCGTGACGGACACGGAGGAGGAGATCGCCCGCCTCGACGAACAGCTTGTCGACCCCGCTACCGCAGGCGATTACATGCTCGCAATGGAGCTCGGCGCCAAAGGCGACGAAAAGCGGAATGAGCTCGCGGAGCTGTACGCCGCGTGGGAAGACGCGCAGCGGAGGTATGACGAGTTGACGGAGGAATGAAAATATGGAATACTTTTTCTACGCGTTCAGCCTCATGATGGCCCTCATCCTGTTTTTAACGGGATACCGCTTTTACCATTCCCACGGCAAGGCATCCCAATATATCGCGGGTTTTAACACAAAAAGCGAGGAGGAGCGGCGGCAGTACGACGAAAGCAAGCTATGTCGTGATTACGGCAAGCGCATCATGCTTTGGTCGGTCCCCTTCCTTCTCGGTCCCGCGCTCGGCCTTATAAACCTCCCGATCGGAGCAATGGTCGAAACAGCAGGCTTCACCGCCCTGCTTGGCTGGCATATATGGGATATGCACGAAAACGGAGAAACGAAATACCGAAAGTGATGAAAGAGTAAACAGCGGTTCTGGAGAATTCTCGACGTCCCGCGTGTTTGCACGGCGATTTGCGTGTCATCGCAGAACGGTCGAGACCGTTCCCTACATGGGAAGCAACGTTCCATTACACCGCAGGGGCCCCGTGCTCCAAAAGCACCACGCAGTGGCCGTTTTAAGGGGGATAAGGGTTCACCAAGGGACCTAAGGGGGGAAATTTGGAATCCCCCCTGATCCCTTGGCATGCTTCGTTTACATTAATTAAAGCATATCTTAACCCATCGCAGCTCTCATACGGACCACTTGCCGCGGGCGGATATGGAATCCGTCCCTACGGAAATACGCTGTCTTGGCGGTAATACGCGGCGTCGAGGGATGCCGCCCCCTACGATTGATAGGGAATACGATATCCCGCGTTACGCTTCCCCGTTCCCCACTCCGCTCTCCACGAGCCTTTCCGCCTCCGCCACGATCTTTTCGTCCACGCCCATCAGGCCCAAAAGCTTGATGGCGTTTCTTGTTTTGGCCGCGCCGTTTTGGAGTTTATAATCAAACGTCACGCCCGTGTCCGTGACGCGCTCGGAAAAGCTGTAGCAGTCGTATTCGTTTTTCATGAGCTCTGTCAGCTCGATATCGTGCGAGGCGATCACGCAAACGGTTTTTGATTTTGCGATATGGCGAAGCACCGCGACGGACGCCGCAATGCGCTCGGGCGTATTGGTGCCGCGCAGTATCTCGTCCATGTATAAAACGCAGGGGAAGCGCGTGAGGGCCTCCAAAATGCGGCGCACGGACTTGATCTCCGCCACGAAATAGCTTTCTCCGTTCCGGATGCTGTCGCGAAGCGCCATGGAGGTTAAAACAAGCGAAAGCCTTGTTTTAAAACCGCTCCCGCAGCAGGTATGGATGGTCTCAGCGAAAATGCCGTTGATGGCGAGCGTTTTTATGAAGGTGGATTTCCCCGAGGCGTTGGAGCCCGTTACGATGCTGCCGCGCGCGATCACGCCGCTGTTGGTTACGGGGTCGCTGAGAAGCGGATGATAAATCTCCGTAAAGCGCACCTCGTTTTTTTCGCAGAATTCCGGCAAACAGTATTTCGGCAGACTCAAGCGGAAGGAAAGTATGCCGATGCATGCATCCAACTCGCCCACCGCCTCAAAAAGCGCGCGGAACTCCGCCTTGTTCATTTCGACCGTTTCGAGCGCACGGTCATAGCGCACGACGTCGTAAAGCACGATCATCTTAAAAAGGTCCATCACCGGCTGTAACTCGCCGCCCATCCGCTGTGTAAAGAAGGTCGATTTCAGCTTTCCGGCGACGGTCGAAAAAGGCGCGAAATTCTTCCGAATGGCTTTCGCTTGCGGCAGCGCAGCGTACTTTTTGCCGCACAGGATCTTGGCGCAGCCCAAAAACACGGTCAAAGAGCGGAGCGTGATAAACTTTGCATCCATCCGCGCTTTTTGGTAGATGTAAATGAGGCAGTTTATCGTCGCAAAGCCCAGCATGGCGCCGACGGCAAGAGGTGTGCTGATGAAAAAAAGCAGCGCGCTCAAGACCGGCAGCACGGAGAGAACGCGGAAGAGGCGTGCAAAACGAAAGCCGCTTGCGGAGCGCGTTTCCCACATCAATCCGGCAAGGCCGTTCGCGTTTTGCCTGCCGAGGCTCATAAGCGTCCGCTGCACCAAAAAGCGCATATCCTTTTCTCGCTCGAACCATGCGATGGCGTTCTCACGCTCAACAAGCTTTGCCGTATCGAACAGCGGGCGGCGGAGCATCGCGTAAAGATACGCCTCCCCCACCGAGGTGCGGCAGGCGTTTACGCGCCGGTACACCTCGTCCATTTCAAGGTCGTTCCATGTAATATCGTCTATCTCGGGCGCGTTCCCGTCCCGCACGGCGTCGAAATAGCCGCGCACGCTCTCCATATCCGGCCCGTTCCCCTCGGGGATTTTTCCGAAATTCTCCCGCAATCGCGCAAGCTCCCGCCTTTGCGCGCGGAAAACGCCCAGCACAACCGTAATAAACACGAACAGGATGAGTGCGGGATACATATAATCCATGGGATTCATCGCAATTTTTCTACCTCCGGCAACTCCCTCACGTACTTGTAAAACGCCTCCATGCTTCCCTGCCTGAATCCGTCGGTGGGAAGGCTTTGGGGGTTGATGATGCAATCGGTTACGAGGTATACGTCAAGACCCGCCGCTTTCGCGCCCATATCGTCGCCGACGTCGTTGCCTACCATCAGGCAGTTTTCGGGGCTTTTTCCTACGCGTGCGAGGATATCTTTAAAATACACGGTGCTGGGCTTACAGTAACTCGAATTGTCGTAGGTGGTTATATGCGCGAAGTCCGTATATGGGATCCCCGCCCACGAAAGCCGTTTTTTTACCGCAATGAGCGGAAACACGGGATTGGTGGCAAGCACCAGCGTATAGCCCTTTTTACGCAAAAGGCAAATGCTTTTTTGCGCGGCGTCGCTTGCGTTTACCGCATCGCGCGCGGCCTCGAATTCCGTTTCGTAAAATCTTTCAAACACGGGCTCAAGCGTTTCCGCGTCCATACCGTCCATAAGCGAACAGAAGCGCGCCCAAAAGCGCTCGCGGTTGGTCGCCTGCCCGTCGTTACTTTGCATCGCTTCAGTCCCCGCCCAAATGGCTTTTGAAAGCGCCTTAGGATCGAGACCGCGTTCTTTGAAGCCGTAGTTTGCGAGCGCGCCGAAATAGAGCTTTACGAAACGATCGTAATCCATGGGAAGAAGGGTCCCGTCCAAGTCGAAAAGGATCGTGTTTAAGTTCATGTACACCCCATAAAATCAGTGCGGCCGCAAGCCGAAGCTCGCGGCCGCATCATTATTCACTTGTATTATAAAGAATTATAAGTCCTTTGTAAAATACGCCACGCCCACGGTGCCCTCTCCAACGTGCGTGCCAACCACGCCGCCGATATCCACGACGCGTTCGCAACAGCTAAACGCCGGGTCGAGCTCCGCAAGCTTTTCCATGAACATGCCGCAAAGCTCGCGGGCGTTGGTGTAGGCAAAGTAAACGGGCAAGTCGAAATCCGCCCCGCCGCTCTTTTTGATGAGCTCCGAAACAGCCTCGACCCCGCGCGAAAAACCGCGCGCCTTGCCCGCGCTCACAAGCACGCCGTTTTCCAGCGCAAGGATGGGCTTCACATTCAAAAACGAGCCCACCACCGTAACGCTTTTTGAAAGCCGCCCGCCACGGTGCAGATAGGTAAGTGTATCGACCAGCGCAAAAAGCTTTATACGGTTCCGCGCTTCAAGGAGCGTTTCGTAAATCTCTTCGGCGGATTTCCCTTCCGCGCGAAGTTTCACCGCGTACTCTACGAGCGCAGCCTCGCCCATTGTGGCCAACCTCGAGTCCACAAGATAAATGCGCTCATAGTCCGCCATTTCCTTGGCGGCGGCGGCGCTTTGGTATGTACCGCTCAAGGCTTCGGATATGGTGATCACGATCACGTCGCTCCCCTCTCTCTTGGCCCGCTCGAAGTGCTTCAGGAAGTCCGCGGGCGAGGGTTGGCTCGTGCTCGGCAATGGGTTCGCGTTTTTCAGCTTCTCATAAAATTCTTCCCGCGTGAGCTCGCCGTCAAAATACGCGTGCTCCGGGAAGATGATGGTAAGCGGCACAACGGTGACGCCTAAGGTTCCGCTTAATCCGCTCAGGTCGGACGCGGAATCGGTAAGGATATCGATCATATGGGGTTCCCCCTTTCTTCCTTGCTTTCTGCCTGCTTTAAAAATTCCGAAATGCGAACGATCATTTTATCGAGGCTTTCGTACTCCTCAGGTGTGAAGCATTCGCGGATGCGGCGCAGGGCATAGCGCGTTTCCCTGCCGTTTATGCCGTAATCCTTCAGGAATTCCGGCGTAACGCTCAATCGGAATTCACGCTTATCTTCTTCACATACCTCTTTTTTTAAATACCCCTTTCTGACCAGGCTTCCGGTCTTGTAGTTGGCGTTTGGCAGCGACACGTTCAAAAACGCCGCAAACTCGCTCACGGTGGGGTTTCCCAAAAGGTATGCCGCCTCGGCGCAGAAATACTCCGCCGCGCTTAGGCTCCCCTCGCTGCCGTCGTTTGCAGCAAGCGTCTGCTTTAAGTA
Source organism: Bacillota bacterium (assembly GCA_023400985.1). Taxonomy (GTDB): domain Bacteria; phylum Bacillota; class Clostridia; order Christensenellales; family CAG-138; genus UBA7707. Next base: position 114,591 of record JAEXEN010000027.1, on the reverse strand, counting down.
ATTCAACCGAAATTGCAGATACAGCCTTTCAAAGCTATGTTCCAGCATGCCGCCTCCAAAATATTCAAATATTTTAATTAAAATATTTTAAGTATTATATTCTATGCCCATGATCTTGTCAACAGCCGCGAAAAGCGGTTGACAAAACGCGCAAATCAGGCCATCATAATAAAGTTACAAAATGCGCGAAATTATGCGCACATGGGAGGATTCAATGGCAAAAACCATTTATTCCGCGGAATCTGTGACGATGGGACATCCGGACAAGCTTTGCGACCTCATTTCCGATTCCGTTCTGGACGCCTGCTTAAGCGTCGATAAAAACGCGCGCGTCGCATGCGAGACCATGGCGACCAAGGGAAAGATCATTGTGGCGGGCGAGATCACCGTAACGAAGTTGCCCGATATCAAAGCAATCGTGGAAAACACGATGCATTTTGTGGGCTACGACCCCAAAACCGTTGGGATCGATATACTCGTACACGAGCAAAGCCCCGATATCGCGCAGGGCGTGGATAACCCCGCAGCGCAGGACGCCTATGAGCTGGGCGCAGGCGATCAGGGCGTGCTGTACGGCTACGCCACCGCGGAGACGACGGAGCGGCTTCCGATGCCCTGCGTGCTCGCGCACCGCATCACGAGGCTTTTGACCGACGCGAGGAAAACCGGCCGCATCAAGGGCCTTCGTCCCGACGGCAAGGCGCAGGTTTCCGTGGTGTATGAAAACAACTCTCCCGTGCGCGTGGAGGCGGTAGTCGTTTCCACCCAGCACGACGAAAACAAGAGCATGGCGGAATTGACCTGCGCGATACGCGAGATCATTTTAAAGGAAGCCTTTATAGATTTCCCCATGGACGCGCAAACCCGCGTGTTCATCAACCCGTCAGGCCGCTTTGTCTTGGGCGGCTACGAGGCCGATACGGGCCTTACCGGCCGTAAGTTAATGGTGGATACCTACGGCGGCTTCATTTCCCACGGCGGCGGCGCATTTTCCGGCAAGGATGCAACCAAGGTGGACCGAAGCGGCGCGTACCTCGCCCGCTACATCGCCAAAAACCTTGTGGACGCGGAGCTTGCGGACCGCTGCCTCGTTTCCCTTTGCTACGCTATCGGCGTTGCGAAGCCCGTGGAGATCACGGTGGAGACCTACGGCACCGGCAAGTATGACGACGAAGTTCTGAGGCAGGCCGTGCTCAAAACGTTCGACTGCCGCCCCGCCGCCATCCGCGACTACTTCGACCTCTGCCGCCCCATCTATGCTAAGACGACCAACTTCGGACATTTCGGCAAACCGGAACTCCCGTGGGAAAGGTCCGACGCGGCGGAAAAGCTGAAGAAGGCAATCGAAAAATAAAAAAATCGAATATGAGGCTTAAAAAACGGGCGTTCCGCGGAACGCCCGTTTTTATATGCGCCGTGATTATTGTTTATCTAAAATACTGATACAACGTACACACCTTGCCGCCGTTACTGAGCTTCCTGCGCTTGTCCGCGCGGAGGCCGTAGATGCGTTCAAAATCGGGATGGGAGGCGATGATGTTGACCGAGCGGGCGGAAAGCGCCGAAAACACCTGCCGCATCTCGCGGTAAAGCGCCCCTGCCTCTTTTTTCTCCATGAGGCGCTCACCGTAGGGCGGATTGCATACGACAATACTCCCCGTTTGATTGGTTGAAAGTTCCTTCAATTGTTTTATGGCCCAATTCACACGCACGCCCGCTTTCTGTGCGTGCTTCTTACATAGGTCTATGCTGCGCGCGTCGATATCGCTGCCCAAAATATCGAGCTTTACGTCCTTCACGGCATCGCGGGCTTCCTCGCGGGCACGCTCCATGACTTTCATGTCAAAAAAGGGCCACTCTTCCGCCGCAAACGGGCGGTTCAGGCCCGGCGCGCGGTTTTGCGCGAGCATGGCCGCCTCAATCGGCATGGTGCCGGAGCCGCACATAGGGTCGATAAGCGGTATATCCGCATGGTAGCGCGAGAGCGTTACGATGGCTGCGCCGAGCGTTTCCGCAATGGGCGCGGCGACGTTGTAGGTGCGGTAGCCGCGCCGCGAAAGCCCCGCCCCGCAGCAGTCGAGCGCAAGCGTGGCGGTATCGCGCAAAAGCCCCACCTCCACGATCACGCGCCTGCCCGTTTCGGGAAGGGTATCCGTTCGGTACGCGGCCTTTAGGTTTTCGACGATGGCTTTCTTGACGATGCTTTGGCAGTCGCTTACCGAGAAAAGCGCGCTTTTGGCGCTTTTCCCCGTGACGTGGATAAACGTATCCCGCGCAAGGACGCTTTTCCATGGGAGGGCTTTTGTGCCTTCGAAGAGCTCGTCGAAGGTGCGGGCCTCAAAGCTGCCCACTTCCAATAATACGCGCTCGGCGGTACGAAGCCACAGGACCGCCCGCGCCATATCCAAATAATCGCCCGTAAACAAGACGTGCGCATCTTCCACGCGCACGATCTCGATCGAAAGCCTTCTCAATTCCGCGGCGACGAGCGCCTCGAGCCCCAATTTGCAGGTGGCTGTAAATCTCATATTTCTACTTTCTTTCCCGTTTTGAGCTTCCCGAGGGCGTTGTTGAAGCGTAAAAGCGAGACCTCGTATTTGTGGCAGAGCTCCGCCTTGGTAACGGGTTCACCCGTTTCCCGGCAGGCGACGTATTCGAGCGCAGCAGCCATGGCGTACACCTGCGGCACAGAAAGCTCAGGGAAACCCGCGAGGGTCTCGAGATACGCGCTCCAGATCCGCGCCGCGGCAAATACGGTCTCCTCGTTGCGGTCGGTCTGCATGCCGGTAAAACAGGCCTCCATGACCTCGCGGTAGCGCTTGGGCACCTTTTCGGGGGGGATGTTGGCGATAAACACGCGGCTTTGTACGAGTTCGCCGTCGATGTAGCCAAGATAAGGCTCCTTCGCGCCGAGCTGCTTTAAAAAGCCGAACGCGTCGCGCTTCAGCTCGGCCGGCTGGTTTGCCTGCAGCACGAAATCGCGGAGAAAAAGCTCCGCCTGCTTATCGGAGAAGGAAGCGACAAGCGCAAGCATCGCCTGCTTCACACCGCGCTCGGGCAGCTCCGTACCCCAGCGGATGAGCGAGGGAAGCTCCCCGCCCGTTTCCCAAAGCTTCAATAGCTCCGTGCGCGGCTTGCCCACGTACTCGTTGAGCTTGTGGATGCGCGAGAGCATCTCTTCCGGCGGCACCTGATACTGTATCAAAAAGTTGAAGCGCTTAGGGGGTTCCGCTATGGCCGCACGGCAGACGCCGCGGTAGTAGCGGGCCACGCTGTCGCTCGCGTCGATTTTCAAAAGCCTGTCGTAACCTGACGCCGCGCGCTTATAATCGCCCAAGTGGCAGGCGCACACGCTAAGGCGGTGCACCACGCCCGCGTCGTAGGGCATAAGCCTGAAAAGCTGCTTCGACAGCTCGTAGGCGGCCCCGAATTCAGAAAATTCCATGAGCGTAGCGCTCAGGCGGTTAAGGTCGTCCGGATCGTCGCTTTTGGCGCTTTTCAAAAACTCAAGCTCGCGCTTTACGCCTTCCTCGTCCTTGGCGGCGCGCAGGAACACCGCGAGGTTGCAGTGCGCCTGTATGTCGTTGGGGTCGGACTTCAGTATTTCGCCCACCGAAGCGGTGGCGCTCTTATAATCGCGGTCGCAGAAATATGCGAGGCCCAGGTTGTTGCGCGCAAGCGTCAGCTCCGGTTCTTTATCGACGAGCCGCTTCAACACCTCGATGGCCTTTTTGAATTCCCCGCGCTCGATAAGCTCCTTGCCCTTGAGCGCCGCGCGCCGCGCGGCAAGTCCTTTCGTGAGCTCGCCGCTCTCTTCGCCCTCGTCGAGCGCGCCTAGCATATCGTACGCCTCATAGGAAAACTCGCCGTCGGGATCGATATCCACATAATGCATAAAGCTTTCCCGCGCGCGCGCATACTCCTGCAAGCCCAAAAAATTACAGCCCATGCCGAAATAGCACTCGCTCGGGCGATCGTTATCCTCGTAGAAGAAGGTCAACAAAACCCTGTTCGATTCCTCGAAGCGCCCCATTTCGGTGAGCGTTTCAGCAATGGCAAGCCTAATCTCCTCGTTTTGCGGGTCGCGCTCAAGCGCGAGACGGTAGTTGGCCATCGCGTCGAGCAAATTGTTCTGGTCGAGCTTATTGAGCCCGCGGCGAAAGAAATACTCCCCCGTCCGCTCGAACTTGAGTACCTTGCCCTTGCTCAACGGTATGCGGTTTTTCATTTGATCCGGCATCTATGTTTCCCTAATTATCCCCTTTGGTTTGCGATTCTACGAGCAACGTACGCAATTCAGCCTCGTTAAAACCGTAGGCGGTATTGCAGAAGTGGCAGGTGAGCGTGGCCTTCCCGTCGGTTTCGATGAGGTCGGTCAGTTCCTCCTTGCCGAGGCTTATCAGCACGCGCTCGAGCCTTTCGCGGCTGCAGTCGCATAAAAAGCGCGGCATGACGGTTTCCGCCATCTCTATAGTAAGCCCCGCAAGAACCTCTTGCAAGCCCTCTTCGAGGGTACGCCCCTTTTCAAGAAGAACGCTCAGGTTCTGGATGCTGTCGGCACGGCCCATGGCAAGCTCGATGTTTTCTTCCGGGCAGCCGGGCAGCGGTTGGATAATGAGCCCACCCGCCGACAGCACCGTTCCGAATTCGCCGTTGAGCCGTACGCCGAGATACACAAGAGACGGTGTCTGCTCGCTCACGGTGAAATATTGCGCAAAGTCCTCCGCGATCTCACCCGAAACGAGCTCAGAGCGCCCCACGTAGGGCTCTTTCATGGAAAGATCTCTGACCACCGTAAGATCGCCGAACCAGCCGATCGCCGTGGACACGTCGAGCTTGCCGTTTGGCGCGAGCGGAAGCTCGAGCTCGGGGTTTTCGATATAGCCCTTCACAAAGCCGTTCGGGCGTGCGGTACATACGATGTTGCCCGCGGGCCCGCCGCCCTTGACGATGGCCGTAAGCCTATCCTGCTCGTTTTTAAGTTCCGTGCCCATCATGGCCGTCGCCATAAGCGTGCGCCCGAGCGCCGCCGTGCATACCCGCGAGGTATTGTGTACGTTCCGCGCTTCCTCCACGAGGTCTTTGCCGCTTATGGCCGTGAAGCGCATGGTCTTGTCGAGAAGCAGCCCTTTTATGATAACGTCGTTTGCCATGAAAAAGCTCCTTTTATTGATCGTCTTCCGAGCTCGAAGCGGCTTTATGCGCCACGAACTGGAGGCGTTGCGAGTTTTTTTCCGGCGCGTCGCGCGTGAAAGCGTCAAAAACCTGTATTTTTTCGAAGCCTGCGGCGTTGAGCGCTTTTAACATCTCCTTCTGCGAATGCGCGCGCTGCACATGCGTTTCCGTGAACCGCTCGTAAAACCCGCCGTTTTTTACAAAAAAGCTGAGCTCCATCTCGAGCAGGCGGCTATTGGGGTCGTAACAATTTTTCCATACGTAAGCACGCTCTCCGTCGTCATACCCCAAGCTGTTGCAGCCGAGCGTACGCGAAAGCTTATGCTGCGAGGAAATGTCGAACAAAAGCACGCCGCCATCGTTGAGCGAAAGACTTGTGCTTTTAAAAAAGCGCCGTACCGCGTCCATGGAATTTAAATAGTTTACCCCGTCGCACGCGCAGACCACCGCGTCCATGCGCTTGTGGAGGGATAACGTGCACATATCCTGCCGCACGAAGGGTATTTTTAAGCCCGCCGCGCGCGCCTTTTCCGATGCCACGCGAAGCATTTCCTCGGAAATATCTATGCCCGTAACACGGTATCCCATGCGCTTGAGGCGTAAGGTGATCTCTCCCGTGCCGCAGGCGCATTCCGCCACCGACGCCTCACCTTGCGGCAAAAAGGACGCGATATACTTTGCCCAAAGGCCGTAATCCACATTCGCCATCAGCGCGTCGTAAACTTCCGCGAACCGGCTGTATTGCATAGGGAGCCCTCCCCTCTCATATCTAGCGCAGGCATATTATTTTACCCGATGCGGTCTAAGGACGCAATACGGTGCGCACTTTCGTCACGATAGGTTCGCAATTTTTACGGGTTTCGGTATGCCGACGGTATAAAAATCGCGGCGGGCTCCGGCATTGCGCCCGTTTGCGCGTAGGTATCCGCGTCCACAAGGCCTACGACGAGAAGGATGCCATCCGTCGTCAGCCCAACCGTGGAGCGCGCCCCGCCGTAAACGGCGATGATGTTTTCCCAATCGCCGACAAGGTCCTGCCCGTAATCGTTACTGCCCGAAAAAGAGGTGGAAACGACTTTGCCTGCGTCCGTAAGGCCGATGGTATGATGGTCGCCCGTGGCGATCATGACGATATCCCGCCAGGAGGATACCTCAAGCTGGTTTTGCAGATTGCGTCCCTCGGCGATCACGGTGCCGTCCGCGCGAAGGCCTACGACGAACTGCCGCCCTGCCGCGATATGCACGATGTTTTCTTGCGACCAGTCTATATCGCATTGGCCGTATTCGTTATCGCCCACGACGAGCACGCGCCCATCGGAGGTCAAAGCGGCCGTGTTCCAGCCGCCTGCGGCGATCTCAACTACGTCATGCCATGCCGTGACCTCGCATTGCCCGTGGGCGTTATCCCCCGCTGCGACTACATCGCCGTTATATAGAAGGCCGACGGTATGCACCCAGCCCGCCTCGATTTGTATCATGTTTTTCCAGGTCCCCACGTCGGACTGTCCGTAATCGTAGGGCTCGGCGCCCGAAGGGCGGAGAATTTCCGTCGCGCGCACGCTGCCGTCCTCAAAGAGCATGACGGTATGCGCATAGCCCGCCGCGAGCTGCCGAAGCATCTCGGAACCGCTTATCTTTATGCCGCTTCGCTGCCCGTAAAGGTCGCTGCCCACGCTTGAACAATTGCCGTCCGGGTTTATATAGGCGACGTGGCGGTTGCCGCATGCGACCGTATAGCGGTTGGTCTGCGCAAGTTCCGCCCTCGTCAAAGCAGGCGCGGGCGTCGGCGTCGATACCGGCATCTCGGGTATCTGTACGGGCGCGGCAGCGGACGGTGCCGCCTTCGGAGAGGAGGACGGCACGATCGCCGTTGCCGCAAAAGTCGGGACGCTTTCAGGCACGGAAGCTTTTTCGCCGCGCGGCAGCGCAAAAAGGAGAACAAGCAAAACAACGAGCGCCGCGCCTCCCGCGAAAGGCATCCATAGGGGGAAGTTTCGCTTCACCGGCGCGACATTTTTCTGCGTATCCGGCTTAGCCGCCTCGGGAATAACATCCTCCGCGTATGCCATGACCGTATACGCCGTACCGTTTGCACGGAAAAAATCCCGAACGGAGGCGCCGGATTGCGCGAGGTCTTGCGCCCTTTTCAAGAACCCCTTGAGGCCGTTTTGAAAAAGCTCTTCCTTCCCGTCGCAGACCGTGACCTCTTGGGAACGGAAGCTGTCGCGCGAAGCGAACCCGTCGGGAAAATATTCCGTAACGGCCACCTCGATATCGAGCTGCAGATCGAGTGTGAGGTAGGTAACGCCAAAACCATTCTCGGTAAGCACACGAAGGATTTTATACTTCCCGGCAAGGACGGCATCCGGCGCAAGAAAGCGAAGAGGCATATCCGCCGCTATGAGCTCCTGCCCGCAGCGCATACAGTTTTTCGCCCTCAAAGGATTTTCAGCATGGCAATTGCGGCATAGCATAAACGCCCTCCCGAATCAAAACTTTGAAGGATATTATATCATAGAAGCTTTCTTCATAACATAACCCATACCGCCGCTTTTGCGCTGCGGTGGCTCGTTGACACTGTCTTACGTACAATGGTATAATCAGCGTGCCGAAAAACCGCGTGCGCGCGCAACGAAATGACGCTCGCGCACGTTTTTTGTATAAGGCAGTCGAATCGTACTGCACATAAGGGGTCGTCATGGAGAAAGAGCAAAAAAGTCCGAAGATCAAGGTTGTGAAGCGAAAGAAAAAGCTTTCCGTTTGGGCGAAGATCGCCATCATTTTGGGTTCTCTCATACTTGCGTGCGCGCTCGCCGTCGGCATACTGGGGATGAACCTATTGAACAGGCTCTACAGGCCGGAAACGCCCACTACCTTTGCCGAGGACGACGAGCTTGACGAAACGCCCGAACAGACGCCCGTTCCCACGAAAACGCCCTACGGCACGATCGCGCCTACGCCCGTGCCGACACCCACGCCGGAGGTGGTTTTACCCCTCAGCGATGTATATACGCAGACCGCGCTAAGCGGCGACGTTCTTCTGAAAATGCAGGAGCAGGCAAACGACAGCCGCTACATCCATGTGCTTCTCATCGGCGTCGACCGGCGCGGCTCGAGCGGCAATTCACGCGCCGATACGCTTATCATCGCCACCATCGACACCGTAAACAAGCGATTAAAGCTTACTTCCGTTTTGCGCGACACGCTTGTAGATATCCCCGGCGAAGGCTACGGCAAACTCAATTCATCCGCGGCCAAGGGAGGCGTGGAGCTTCTTCTTACGACCGTCAACGAAAGCTTCCGGCTGAACCTGAAGGACTATGTTCTGGTGGATTTCAACATGTTCGAAGATATCATCGACGAACTTAACGGCATCACCGTAAAGATGACCGCCGCCGAGATATCCGCCGCCAACGACTGCATCGCGGGCCTCAACAAGCAGCGCGGCACAGAATACCTTTGGGACGGGTTCATTTTTGCCGAAGCGGGCAATGTGAAGCTCACGGGCAAGCAGGCGCTCGGCTATGCGCGCATACGGCATATCGACAGCGATTTCAGCCGCACCAACCGCCAGTTCTCCGTGCTTACCGCTGTATTCGCCAAGTTCATGAAGGCAAGTTTGACCAAGCAGTACGATATGCTCGACGATGTGCTCCCCCATGTGGAGACCAATATGACCAACGCCTCTATCGTAAACTGCATGCTGAGCGTGCTCACGCTCGACACGAAGGGGCTTTTGCACTTCCGTGCGCCTGCGGACGGGCTTTACAAGAGCGGCAGCTACGATCGCTCGTCGGTGCTTTTATGCGACCTCCCGGCCAACGCGCTCGCGATGCACCAGTTCATCTTTGAATCCACCGAGGAACCCAAGGATGCGAAGGTACTGAGTCCCGGCGAATCGCTGCCCCCGCGCACGCCGTCGCCCACTTATATTTTCCCCGAATTCACCGACGACGGCTTCGGCGGCATCATCGTTTATCCCACGATCGACCCGGGCATGCCCGTGATCACGCCCGAGCCGACGGTTGAACCCCAACCGACGCCGACGTGGTAGGTCACGCCGTAGGTCAAGGGATAAGATGCGGAAAGAACGACGCTCCCGCCATAAAAAGGCGGGAGCGTTTTTAGTGGATATGTATGACTCTCATGACAGCCTATCCTTATAAGCCTTCTCCCCCTCCGGCTCAAAAAGCACGGATTTGCCGCGCTTTTGTTCATACATGCTGGCATCGAGGCGCTTATAGAACTCGCGCTGGGTCATATGGGATTTAACGCCGCAGGTCTCTGCTCCTACGCTGAGGCTGATCTCAAACGGATACATGCCGCGCGCGTTGAGCGCGTTCAAACCCCCGTTGATGTTTTTTATCACGTCGGACGTGGTAAGGCTGCCGCTGCCGAACAATATGGCAAACTCGTCCCCGCCGATGCGCGCGACGAGGTCCTTTCTTCGCGCGCTGCGCTTTAGCACCTCTGCGACGGCGCGGAGCACCCTGTCTCCCGTGTCGTGTCCGAAGCGGTCGTTGATCTGCTTAAAGCGGTCGATATCCACCATCACGCCGCCGAGCCTTTGGCGCTTGCTGCCGGAAGAAAAATACGCCTCGAGCGTAGCGTCGAATTTGCGGCGGTTATAAAGGCCGGTGAGATAATCCGTATTTACCTGCATGTTTTGCATGTTGATATAGAGGAGCAAAAGCGCCAGAGAAAACGCGAGCCACAGCACGTTGACCTCGGGGAAGAGGTTTTCCAAAAGCCCCGCCGCTACGGGCAGAAGCGCCGAGGAAAGCAGAATGGAAAATTCCTTTTGGAGCATGGACGCGCGTTTGTACCAAAGCGTCAAAAGGAAAAAGAGCATATAACAGTAGCAGACGGCCACCGTCAGCACAAAATGCGGACCGCGCTCGTACACGTTGCCCTCCGCGATCAAAAACGTAAAGGCCGCCTCCAAGCTGAGAAGCGAAAACAGCGCGTTTAACACGGCGGGCAGAAACAACGCAAAAAGAAACTTGGGCTTGGGGCTTTGCTCACGGCGGATAAGATGGTAAAGATAGAGAACGAAAAGCGCCCCTGGCAAGGGAGCAAAAACATAATACGCCGTTACGGCTGCGGGAAGCGCCGCGAGGGAAAACGCATCGGTCCTGCCGCTTAATATGCTCATACAGGCGTCCAGCATAAGAAGCAGGGCGTCGAAGAGCAGCAAAACCATGAATGTGGTTTGAGAGTGCTTGTGGCGGATGCCGTGACGGCGGAGGTTAAAAAAGATGAGCGCAAGGAGGAAAAGCCCCACCGCGGCGTTTTGCAGCTGATATGCGGTTTGCACGCTTCCTCCCCCCTTTATGCGGAGCGGATGTACATATCTTACATATCCATAGTAACGGATTTAGGGCAAAAATGCAATTTGGGCGAAAGGATATTTGCAAATCGCCGGAGGTGCCACGTCGCCTCGCGGAAGGAGCCCTCAGTGTCTCTTCCGATTACAGGTTTGCGGCAAGGGGGTTCGTATGAGAGCTGCTGCGAGCTAAGATATTCCTTAAGTGTAAACGAAAGGCGTTAAGGGACCATGAGGGATTCCGATTTCCCTCCTTAGGTCCCTTAACAATCCCTTATCCTCCTTAAAACGGCCACTGCGTGGTGCTTTTGGGGCTCTGGGCTCCTTGCAGTGTATCGGTGTCTACGGATGAAACGTCGATTTTCCGGTAGGACGGGGCTGCCGCGGATAAGGCAAGGGGTCCCGAATGGACGAAGAGAGCTCCGAACCGCCACATTGTCGGTTTTTTCCGTCATTGCGAGGAGCAGGAGCGAAGCGACGAAACAATCCGGAAACCGGTGCAGGTCAAGCCGGATCGCCGCGTCGCGCCCGCGATGACGAAATACGGTCCGGATCCCCATACCGTTCCGCCGAGGATAGCAAAAGGACCGCGGCATTTTCGGCGCAGCGGCCCTTCCTTTGGAATTTTTTCAGCTATTCGGTCGGCAGTTTTTCCGGTTCGGGGAGCTCGGAGCCGTCGATGGTTATGGATTCAATCACAACGTCAACTAGGGGCTTATCGTTTTCGTCCGTTTCCGCTTCGGCGATAGCGTCCACCACCTCGATGCCGCTCGTCACACAGCCGAACGCCGCGTAGAGACCGTCAAGGTCGGTATAGTCTTCATGCATGATGAAAAACTGCGAGCCCGCGCTGTTGTAAGGGGATTGCCTGCGCGCCATGGAGATAACGCCGCGTTCGTGCGAAATGGGGTTTTTGAAACCGTTGGCGGCGAATTCGCCGTTGATGAAATAGCCCGGATTGCCCATGCCTGTGCCCAACGGATCGCCGCCCTGGATCATGAAGCCCTTGATCACGCGGTGAAAAATGAGTCCGTCGTAAAAGCCCTGCCGTGCGAGCGACACGAAGTTATATACCGTCTGCGGTGCGATATCAGGATAGAGGTCGAGATCAATGGTGCCGAGATCCTTTACGACGATGGTCGCCTTTACGATCTCACCGAGATCGGGCGTGCCGGTCGCATTTGGCGTCTGCGCCGGAGCGGTTTCCGATACGTCGGGCGAAGGGGATGCGGGTAAAGTCGATACCGGCGCAGGCGTAAGCGCGGTCTCGCCCGGGAGCGAGCAGCCGCTTAAAAAAATCATAACCATTAAGAGATAAAATACGGAAGCTGCGTTTTTTCGCATGGTAAAATGCCCTTTCAAATGCAATTCTTCAAGGTAAGGGAAGCCGAACCCCTGCGCCTAAAAACTGCCGGTTCGCGCACGTCTTTGTCATCGAGTAGGGCGGGATGCCCACATCCCGCCGAGGGACTTTTGTAAAGGTCGGTTCGGCGGCATGTGGGCATGCCGCCCTACGGCTCCCTCCTCTTTCGCGACCTGCATCCAAACTGGCAGTTTTTAGGTCGCAGAGTTTAGAGGGTCAGAAAGCATGTCAGCGTTGCGGCGCCGGGCGCAGACATAGCTTTCGGCGAAGCCGGAGCCCTTACGGGCCAAGGCCTGCGGCCTTGCGTGCGGTGCCTCCCCCCATTCGAGGGGCACAGCGGCGAAGTACCGGCAACACGGCGATTGCGTGCTTTCCGGCCCTCTAAACCGCAGGGGTACGACTCCCCTTACCTTAAGCATAGCGCGTCAATCCGAGCACGGATTGACGCGCTATGCTTAACTCTACCACGGCGGGGAAAGACCGTCAACCGCATTGCGCCCGCATGCGAATTCCTGTATAATACGATATGAAAAAGCGCTAGGTAGCTTGTTGCGCGTTTTTTCAAGCATCAGGCGCCCGGCAGGGCGCGGGAAGCTGAGGTAAAGGTAAAGTTGGCAGCCAAACGCAGAAGACGGAGGCGCACGACCGCCCCCCAAGTCATCATCATCCTCGTACTTTTCATCGTAGCGCTCGTGCTGGGAGCGGTTCTTTTGTTCCGTTCCTGTTCGCCGAAAGGCCCTTCGGATCCGTCCGAAACGCCGGGAAGTATTTTCGATACGCTGTTCCCCACGCCGGCACCTATTTTTACGCCGGAACCTACGCCCACGCCGGAGCCTACCCCCACGCCCATACCCGATCCGACGAGCGCGGAGGGTACGACCGCCGATGACTTTGGGCTTGAAACGGAAATGGAGCTCGACGGGGGGACGATCCCCTCCTACTCGCGCGATACGAGCCTTACGTTTGGCGATCCTGAAGACTACACCGCGCTCGAGGGCGTTATCACCTTCCGCGGCAACAACTTCCGCGATGCGCCCGCCTACGGCAGCGCCGGTGCGGTAACGGAAAAGAAGCTTGAAGTCGTTTGGCAAAAGGATATCCCGGGCAGCATCGCCAAGGGCGACGGCGACAGCGGCAGCTGGTTCGGCTGCGGCTGGACGGGCCAGCCCCTTATCGTTCGCTGGCCAAGCGCCACGCGCCAAATCATGAACCTCTATCCTGACGCGAAGGCAAACGACGGCCTTGTGGAGGTCGTATACGCGACCGAAAACAGCTATATCTACTTCTTCGATTTGAAGACGGGCGAGTTCACGCGCGATAAGATCAACGGCAAGTGGACGTTCAAGGGCGCGGGCAGCCTCGACCCGCGCGGCTATCCGCTCCTCTATGTGGGCGCGGGCGAATCGAGCGTCAACGGCCCCGCCGAAAATATGATCATCAGCCTCATCGACGGCAAGAAGATCTATTCCTACGGCGCAAGCGACCCGTTTTCCCTTAGGAGCTTCCGCGCGTTTGACCCAGCGACGCTCGTGCACGCGGGGACGGATACCGTCACCTACGCTTCCGAATCGGGCATCATCTACCAGATGAAGCTCAATACCGTGTACGACGAGGCGGCGGGCACCATTTCGGTGAGCCCCTCGAACATCCTAAAATGGCGTTATACCACCGAGCGCAGCCGCGAGGGCGGCGCAAACTCGTACTGGCTCGGGTTTGAATCAAGCCCCATCATATGGCGGCATTACATGTATGTGAACGATAACGCGGGCGATCTTTTCTGCATCGACATCGACACTATGGAGGTCGTATGGATGCAGGATGTGCTTGACGATACCAATTGCACGCCGGTATTTGAGATCAACGAGGAAACGGGCGAATGCTCCATCTATGTGGGCACCTCGCTCCACTGGACGGCGGACGGTAATAACTCCGGCCACATCCCCTTCTGGCGCGTCGACGCGCTCACGGGCAAGGTCGTCTGGGAGGCCGAGGGCTACCGCGTAACGCGGAGCGGCAATATATCGGGCGGCATACAGGACACCGCCGCCATCGGCAAAAACAACGTATCCGACCTTGTATACGTCGCCTATGCCCGCACCGCCGACACGGAGACCCGTGGCGTGCTCGTCGCCTACGATAAGGCGACTGGCGAAGAGCGTTGGGTGAAGAACCTCGACGCTTACACATGGTCCTCCCCCATCATCCTCTACGACGATAACGGCGACGGCTACGTGGTGGAATTTGACTCCGCAGGCAAGTGCTACCTGTTCGACGGCAAGACCGGCGAGCAGCTCGACAAGCTCGACCTCGGCGAGGGCAATTTTGAGGCAAGCCCCGCCGCGTTCGACAACATGATTGTGGTCGGCAACCGCGCCTCGCGCGTATTCGGGATAAAGCTGAAGTAAACAAGTTGGAATGAATGTGAAAGCCCCTGCATAGGAAACATGCAGGGGCTTTTTCATGGGTGCCGAGGTATCCGGCAGGGAATGGTCTTGACCGTTCCGCAGCCCTCCGCAAACCCGGCACAGCGGGATGAAATCATCCCGCCCTACAAAACAACGGTTCCTCCGTAGGGACGGATATCATCCGCCCGACAGGTATCTTTATGCTCGACGAACAGTTCAACATCGGCATGGCTTTTTTGCTGCTCGCGGCGGGCGTTTATTTCAGCGGCGCCACGCGCTTTTTCCAGCTGACGCATTTTTTTGACGCGCTTTTTGCGCCGTTTCGCCGCAGGATAAAAAAACCCGGCATCTCTCCTTTTCGCGCGCTTTCCACCGCGCTTGCGGGGTCGGTCGGCACGGGCAACATCGCGGGTGTGGCGAGCGCCCTCGCCATCGGCGGGCCGGGCGCGGTATTTTGGATGTGGGTGAGCGCGGTGTTCGGCATGGCGACAAAATTTGCCGAGGTCGTGCTCGCGCTCAAATACCGCGAACGGGGCGCCGATGGCGAATGGAAGGGCGGCGCGATGTACTGCATCGTACATGGCATGGGGGAAAATTGGCGCTGGCTCGCCGCGGCGTTTTGCACGTTCGGCATGCTCGCCTCCTTCGGCGTAGGTAACATGGTGCAGGTAAACACCATTTCGGCCGCGGCGGAGCAGGCTGTTTTTGCGTTCTCTCCCGGCGTTTCCGAAACGGCCGTAGACCTTTGCGTGGGGCTTTTGGTCGCGGCGGCAATCGGCATCGTGACCTTCGGCGGCGCAAAGCGCGTGGGCGCCGCGGCGGAGGTGCTGGTGCCCTTCATGAGCATCCTTTATATTGTGGCCACGCTTCTCGTGATCGCGCCGAACGCCGATAAGCTCTCCTCCGTTTTAAATGATATCATGAAAGGCGCATTCGGCGGCTTCCGTCCCGCTCTGGGCGGAATAAGCGGCTTCACCATCGCACAGGCATTCAAATGCGGCATGCAGCGCGGCGTGTTTTCCAACGAAGCAGGCCTCGGGTCAGCGCCCATCGCGCATGCCGCTGCGGAGGTTAAAAACCCCGTGGAACAGGGTATGATGGGCGTTGTGGAGGTGTTTATCGATACCATCGTGATCTGCAGTCTCACGGCGTTCATGGTGCTTTTATCCGGCATCATCATCCCCTACGGCAATTTGAATGCCGACGGCATGGAGATCGCCTCCCGGTCGCTTTCTACCGCCGTGGGCACGCAGAGCGCAGGGGTATTCTTAGCGGCGGCGGTGCTTTTGTTCGCGTTCTGCTCGATATTGACGTGGTCGCTCTACGGGACGCGCTGCGCGGAGTTTTTGTTTGGTAAGCGCGGCGCGTTCTTTTTTAGGATTTTGTTTTTGTGCGGCGTGATCGTTGGCGCATCGCTGGAGGCGTCGCTCGTTTGGCGGCTCGGGGAAACGTTCAACTCGCTCATGGCGATACCGAACCTTATCATGCTCATCGTTCTCGCACCCGTCGTGGTCAAGGAGGTGCGGTCCTATAAAACGCTTTTAAAGTAACTTCCCCGCAGCGGGTATAGCGATTAAATTTACGAGCTATGGTATAATAGCCGCAGGCGGCAAAACGCCGCGAAATCACCGAAAATACGAGGGTCATTATGGCGCAAAAGATCAACGGAAATACCGAGGGGGTAAAAGCCTCCCTGCTGGAGCAGATCGCGCTCCTTTACGATGTGAAAATGAACCAGGACGAGTTCGCCTCGTTCGAGCTTTTAGAGCAAATGGCGGAGTTTACCGCGCGCACGGGCCGCGAAATTTCCGTATACATCTCGCGTGACGGGCGCGTGGCGGACGTATCCTTAGGCGATACCGGCAAGGTGAGCATGCCTACGCTTCGGCTTGTGCGAAACGAGGACAGGTTAAGTGGCGTTCGCTGCATCCATACCCATCCCAACGGCGACTCGCGACCTTCGGGCGTGGACCTCGGTACCTTAAAGAGCGCAAGGCTCGACAGCATGGCCTCCATGGGCGTGAGCGCGGACGGAAGGCCGCTTTCCCTCTATGCGGCGTTTTTAGGCGAAATGGAAGGCAACGAGCGCGCCGTAGCGCTATTCGGGCCCTTGCGCCCATACAAGTTACCCAACGCGCTTCTCATGCAGGAGATATATGCTGCAGACGCGCGGTTCAAGTCGAGCACCAAGGAGGTGCTTGAGGCAAAGCCCCAGCGTGCGGTGCTCGTGGGCGTCGATACAAACGGCGGTTTCGATTCCATGGCGGAATTGAAGGAGCTTGCGCTGAGCGCGGGCGCGCAGGTGGTTGGGCAGTTCACCCAAAAGCGCAAGGATATCGACAACGCCACCTATATAGGCTCCGGCAAAGCTGATGAGCTTTCCCTTTCCGTGAGCGAGCTCGAAGCTGATCTCATCATCTTCGACGACGAATTGAGCGCCATACAGGTACGCAACCTCGAAAGCGCCACGGGTACGGCGGTGATCGACCGCACCACGCTCATACTCGATATCTTCGCGTCGCGCGCGCAGTCGCGCGAGGGCAAACTGCAGGTGGAGCTTGCGCAACTCAAATACAGCCTTCCCCACCTTCTCGGGCAGGGCCGCACGCTTTCGCAGCAGGGCGCCGGCATAGGCACGCGCGGCCCGGGCGAGCGCAAGCTTGAGATCGACCGCCGCAGGATCAAGCGGCGTATCTACGAGTTGCAGCAGGAACTCAATGAGATAGAAAAACAGCGCGGATTGCGCCGCGAGAGAAGAGAGAAGAACAAGGTACCGCTCGTCGCGCTCGTGGGGTACACCAACGCGGGCAAATCGAGCCTTCTCAACGCCGTTTCGGGCGCGGGCGTACTGACGGAGGATAAGCTTTTTGCCACGCTCGACCCCGTCGTGCGGCAGGTCGAGCTCAAAAGCGGCGTCTCGGTGCTCTTTTCGGACACCGTGGGCTTTATCAGCAAGCTCCCGCACGACCTTGTAGACGCGTTCCGTTCGACCCTCGAGGAAGTGAGGGAAGCCGATCTCGTGCTCCATGTGATCGACGCCTCGTCTCCGGAACTGAAGGCGCAAAAGGCCGTGGTCGAAGAGGTTCTCGCAAGCCTTCACGCGCTCGACACGCCTCGCATCGACGTCTACAACAAAATCGACAAGCTTGCGGAAAAACCTGTGCCGCGCGAAGGTGCGGCATTCATAAGCGCCGCAAGCGGCGAAGGTATAGAGGAGCTCTTGCATTTGGTAGAGCATGCGCTCAGCGCTTCGCGTCAAAAGGTGGAGCTTCTGATCCCCTACGGCAAGTACGAGGCGATGTCGCTCATCCGCGCGGAAGGCAAGCTTTTATGTGAGGAACATGCGGAAGACGGCACAAAAGTGACCGCGCTCCTCGACGAGCAGACGCTTTGGAAGCTGAAGAAATTGCTTGGAAGGTGATATTGATGTGGCCCGTTATCGCAGGAATCGTTGTGATCGCAATCGCTCTGATCAACGCGTGTACGGTGAACTGGGTATACTCCGATGCGGAGCGCCGCGGCCTTGACGCGAAAAGATGGCGGCTTATAGCGCTTTTCGTACCGAGCGGAGCGCTTTTCTACCTCGCCCGGCGGCCGAAGGAGAAGAGGTTTTTATAAAAAAGTGCCTTAGGTCGTGTTGCCATTTTCCAAACATGCTCTTGTCTATAGCTCGAAGGGGATTCTTCGCCTGCGGCTCAGAATGACAGTTATACACGAGGGCGCGCCCGAAAAACATCTGTCATTCTGAACGTAGTGAAGAATCCCCTGCATAGAGCCGCAAGAATGGCGTTGTCCCTAAAACTCCCTTTTCCTATACACAGCGCAGGAAGCGCGGTAGGAGATATACATGGCGGCAAACCAAGTCCCGGCGATGAGCACGGCCGCGATCTCGGGGTTTCTTGTGATCCACACGCCGGCGGAGGCGAAAAACCCATTTAGCCGTTCCTGAAAGAAATTGAAGGAAAGCGTAACGACGGGGACCAAAAGAAACGGGAGAACGCTTAATAGTTTCGCCTTCGCGTAGCCGAAGCGGAAGAACAGCGGAAGCTGTATGGCCTGCACGAAGGTGAAAAACGCGAGAGCAACGCCGAATACGGCCGAATACTCCGCCCAATCGACAGGGGTTTTCTTAAGGAAGCTGGTAAGCGCCGTAAACACCGCCGCAACAAGGCCGACAATCAGGTCGGCGCAAAGCGCGAACAGGTACCTGCCGAACACCGCATTCTCCCTTTTGATCGAAAGCGTAGCGTACAGAGCGTCTATGCCGTTTTGCTCGCCCACCGAAAACGGGTAGCTCACAAACATCGCGCCGATACCCAGTAAAAAGAACAGCACTGCGGCTCCGCCGTCCGTAAAGAGCATAAAAAACACGGGGATGAGCAAAAAGATGAGCAAAGTCCTTCCCATGAGATACGGCTTTACGGTAATATAATCGAGCTTTAAAAAGCGCAGCGCCTGCTTCATAGATTTTTTGCCTCCTTGTTCATGAAAACGATCAATTCCTCGAGAGAAACGCCCTCCGTACTTACGCCGCGCGGCAGTTCCCTAAGCTTTGCGGTCTCCGCGACCGCCTCAAAGCCCGTCGCGTATTCCCTTAAGCCGATGAGCAGGCCTTTCTGGAGCTGCTGAAGCTCTTTTTTGCCGCCCTTCAGGAGCGCATACTTCTCCATAAGCTCCTCCTTCAATCCCGTAAACACGATCTCGCCGTTCAGGATGAAGCTTATATAGTCCGCGATCTTTTCAAGGTCGGAGGTGATGTGCGTGGAAAAGAGCACCGCGTTTTGCTCGTTCTCCACGAATTCCAGAAGGAGGTCGCAAAGCTCGTCACGCGCCACGGGGTCGAGCCCGCTCGTAGGTTCATCCAAAATAAGAAGCTGTGCAGCATGCGAAAGCGCGACCGCAGCCATGAGCTTCATCTTCATGCCGCGCGAAAGCTCCTTGAGCTTTTTGGTTCTCGAAATATTGAAGCGCCTCAAAAGCCCGTCGAATTTGCTTGCGTCCCATTTGGTATAAAAGGGCGCGACGGCCTTCTCCACGTCCGCCGCCGTCCAATCGTTCACGTAAAACGGCGCGTCCATCACAACGCCCACGCGGTCGTTGAGCATGGCATCCCGATCCTTCGTGTTTTTGCCAAACAGTACGATCTCGCCCGCCTCATAACCCACCATGTTGAGGATGGATTTGATGGTGGTGGTCTTTCCCGCGCCGTTCGGGCCCACAAAGCCCATGATATAGCCTTGCGGCAACGCAAAGCTCACATTTTTGAGCGCGAATTCCTTATAGCTTTTATTGAGGTTTTTCACCTCCAGAATATTATGCATCTTCATCCTCCCGATAGAGAAGTTTAAGCATTTCAAGCACCTCGTCCTTTTTTATGCCGCCTGATTGTGCGGCCAATATGGCATCCGCGAGCCCCTGCTCCACCTTTTTTAAAGCGTTTTCCCGCGCGAGCTCTTTGTTCTGCGGCAAAACATAGCAGCCCTTTCCCTGCACGTTCACCACAAAGCCCTCCTCCTCGAGATCGCTGTAGGCGCGCGCGGTGGTGATGACGCTGATCTTTAATTCGCGCGCGAGCTGGCGAATGGAGGGCAAAAGGTCGTCCTCCCTAAGCTCGCCCGTAAAAATAGCCTCCTTGACCTGCGCCTTGATCTGCTCGTAGATGGGCAGCGCGCTGCGGTTCGATACGACGATTTTCAAACGTTCACCCCGTTTTATTAACACTTATATACAGTATAAACACCATGAACGACATGTCAAGAGCACAGCGGCAAAAAAATCATTATATTTGTAAAGTATTATTTTTTAAATAACACTTTACAAATGTATATTTATATTGTATGATTTTTAAAATAAGCTGAAGAGGAGGGTATCATGTCGAAGAAAAACGAAAAGACCAACGCGGTGAACGAAGCACTCAAGCTGCCGCTTGCGGAGGAATTCGATTCTGATCTCGCCGTGCTTTTGCAGGATAGCGAAGCGGTGGAAAGCATCGCCATCGCGGCGATGGATCTCGACAACTTCTTGACTGTGAACGAGCGGCATGGATATGCCGAGGGCGACGCGGTGCTCATCGCCGCCGGACAGTATTTCCGCGAGCAGCTGCCCGAGGGCGCAAAGCTCTACCGCTACGCGGGGGATATGTTTTACATTCTCTTCGCCCCGGGTACGGAAAAAGAAGATGCTTTTTTAAAGATGGAACAGCTTCGAAAAGGCTACTCCGTGGCGACGCACGACGGCGTGAGGCAGACGATAACCATCGGCATCGCCTCCGCTCCCGAGGACGGCGCAAGAGCGGCGGAACTCATCTCCAGGGCGGACGGAGCGCTGTACCGCGCCAAGGCCAACGGGCGTGACCGCATCTGCCTCGCACGCGAGGAAAAGATGGTCACCAAGACCTCGCATTACACGGTGGATCAGCTCCAAAGGCTCACCAAGCTATCCAAACGCGAAGGCGTCGGAGAGGCGGTTCTTTTGCGCGAAGCGCTCAATGCTCTTTTGAAAAAGTATGAGGTGTAGAATTGTTCCGGTCCGACGCCCCTATTCCGGATAAGACCATCGGCACGCATACGAGGATGAGCGCAAGCATGGGCAAAAAGAAGCTGCCCGACGCGTCATACAGCGAGCCAAGGAGCGCGGGGGCGGGAGCGGCCAGAAGATAGCCGATGCAATGGGAAAAAGCGGATATTCCCGCGGTCTCTTTCTGATCGTTACCCTTCATCGTGATCAAAGTCAGCGCAAAGCTAAAGCTGAGCCCGCTGGCAAGCCCAAGCAGTATAACGCCCAGAACCCGCGCCCAAAGAAGCGTTGCAGCCTGCAGCAAAACAAGAAAACCGGCGGCATAGATGACGCCGCAAAGAAGGGCCAGCAGGCTCTTTTTTTGCGGAAATTTCTGCATCAGTACGGGCATGAGGAAATTCGTGCTCAGGCTTACCAATTGCATCAAAAGCATCAAAAAGCCCGTGTCCGCCTTCGCCGCGCCGCGCTCGAGCAATGCGGACGGAAGCCACGCGAGCAGGCAGAAAAACACGGCGGACTGGAACGCCATGAAAAGCGCTATATACCAATTGACTTTGCTCTTTGCGATCTCCCTGAGCGATACGCTTTGCGCCTGCTGCCGTTTCGCGAAGCCCTGCCGCGCGGCGAGAAGCCACGCCGGAATGGCAAGCACGGGAAAAACGGCAAACGCGGAAAGAGCGTTGCCCCAACCGCCCATCGCGTCGGAAAGCGGCACGCAAAAGCCTGAGGACAGCGCCGACAAAAGCACCATAGACATAGAATAAACGCCCATCACGACGCCGATCTTCTCTTGGAAATTTCCCCGTATGAAAACCGGGATGGTCACGTTCAGTATACCTATCCCAAGGCCGATCATGCCCGTTCCGAGGAGCAGCCCGGCGATGCCTAAGTAGGAACGCATCAAAATGCCCGCGAAGGACAGTCCGAGGCAGGCGGGGACGAGCGCCTTATCGCTAAACTTGTTCAGAAGTTTCCCCGCAAAAGGGGATACGACGCCGAACAGCAACAGGGGGATGGTCGTAAGAAGCCCCGCAAAGCCGGCGCTCAAGTTAAGCGATGTCTTGATCTGGGAAACGAGGGGACCTACGGGGCTCATGGGGGAACGCATGCTGAAGCAAACCAGCACGAGGCCCGTCAAAAGAGCGATCCCTTTTTTGCTTTTTAGCTGCATTTTGTACGCGCCTCAATGCCTATTATTTTTCGTTTGTCGGTTTTTGACGTCTTTTCTATCATACGGTTTTTCGGCATATTTCGCAATACGGTGAATGCTTTACCAAAGCGCGGCGTGAGTAATTTTATGTGGTCATCCATGTTTTCGCGGGCATATGCTGTAAGGGCGGATTTCATAGCGGCATCATCACCTTTGGCTATAGCCCGAAGGTGATTCTTCGCTTACGACGCCCGCAGGCTAGTGCCAACGCGAGGCCGCAGGCCTCGGCCCACGCAAGGCCGGAGTCCTTGGCCCGAAGGGCTCCGGCTTCGCCGGATGTGTAGGGCTCCGGCTCCGGACGCGAAGGTGTCTCCCGCCTGAGGGCCGCTCAGAAAGACGGATAAAGAGGAGCATATGGCGATCGAAACCACCATTTCACGACTGACGCAAGCGTTCGACGCGGACGGGTTCAAGCTGAAGCGGGTCATTCCCGTGGAGGACGGCCTCGGCGCGGTCGCCGCGCACAAAACGGCAATCAATTACGACACGCGCCAAAAAAAGCTATGCTACTACCTCGAAGGCACGCCCTATGCGCGGGGCTACGCGATGGGGCTCATGGCCGAGCCGCGCGTTTCGGAGATGGCAGTAAGCTTTACGGACAACATCGTGTTCGACTTTTTGGATGTGGAATTCCTTGCGAACTATCCGTTCCTCCCGAAGCTTCTCGTTTCGCTCCTCTACGAGATGAGCGAAAGTACGTGGAAGACGCAGCCTAAGCCCATCCGCGATGAGGTCAAGGGGCTTTACGACGGCTGCGTGAAGGCAAACCCCCGCACGAAGGTGACCTTAGAGCGCCTGATCGTGATGAACATAGCGTTCGACGTGCTGTGCGCCATCGCCTATACGGGTGACATCTTCCGCGAGCAGGTGCCGCAGGCGCAGCCCGAAGGGCTTAAAATGCCCATGCTTTGCAACGCTTTTTCGGCATTCCGATCCGCCGCAGGCGGCGCGCACTATTTTGCGCGGGATTTCATGTTTTCCTCGGCGGGCGTACTGCAAAACAACCTGGCGCATGTCATAAGCGCACCTGAATCGAACACGAAGGACCTGCACCCGATTGTGAGCCTCGCCGCGCCGGGGTTTATCGGCAGCATCACGGCGATGAGCGCGCGCGCCGTGGCGGGCGGCGTAAATATGTCGCCAAGCGGCAACTGCGACGCAAAAAACATCGGCACCAATTCGCTGCTGCTGCTTCGCGAATGTATGATGCGCGGCGGGAATTTGCGCGAGACGGCCTCCGTTATCTTAAACACGCCGCGCGGTGTTTCGTGGAACTATGCGTTGTCGGACGGGCACCTGGATCAGGCCTGCGCCGTGGAAACGGGTGCGTCGAGGAAGGAGACGGACGCGCTTTCCTACCCGCCCAAGGAGCTTCTCCCCCTGCTGCCCGACCGGGCTTTTTTGGGCGCGCATCCCGTTATCCCCGTCAAAAACGGGGTTGCGCTCCGCGCGTCGGGCACGCCGTATTCGGATGCCTATCTCCGCTTCAACAGCGCTCTTTGGAACTGGTACAAAAAGGAGCGCAATGAAAGCATACGGCTTCTGCCCGGCGCGTTTTTGGGCAACGGTTTTATCAACCCCGCGAGGGAGGATAAGAACTGCCCCTCCAATTTTTACTTCGCGCCCGAAAGGCCGTTTACCGACACGCTCATCACGGGCAACCATTTCCTCTCGCCCGAGCTTCGGCTGTGCGCCATGAAGCCGTGGACCGCGCGCGTGGCGCTTTCGAACGTAAACGACATACAATGGCGTTACGACGAGCTCAACCGCCAGCTTCGGCAGACGATCGTGCGGGAGGGTTCTATCGGAGCGGCCTCCGCCAAGCGCGTCGCGGAGTTTTTGGCCCCCTACGGGCGTTTCCCGCAGTATTACGCAAAAAACCCCCGGAGCCGCGACGGCAAAGCCATCCGCATCGAGGGTTGCGTGAGCGTATGCGATTTAAAAGCGGTCGCCATGGAAAGCCATTACGGATATTACGCGGACGAGTGGGTGAAAACAACGCTCGGGAGGTATTTGCCGTAAGAATCAACAGCTCTCTACAAAGGGGTACGGTCAAAAAGCGAGATTGTGGCGCTCTTTGTGACAGCGATGTTGGTAAAGAACTCACCGGATGATAAAGCCAAGAGTAGGCTTCATAATCCTGCACATTATACCAATTTATGATTGCTATTCACTATAGCGTGCGTTATAATTTGTAAAAATAGAAGCAGCAATAGATGGCCATCGATAAGAAGTTAAAAGCAATTCGAGAAGAATTCAATATTTCACAAGAGCAGTTTGTTCGTGATTTAAATGCAAGTTTTTCAACATTAAATCGTTGGGTAAACAATTGTTCTAAGCCAAGCCATTTTGTTATAGGAAATAGTGCCTAATGCGCAATAAAGGCAACAAACAGCTCATTTTGCGCAACAGCACAGCCGAATTCCTTGTGTTTACCTATCAACCCGACATTAGGTTTCCAGCTCTTTCCTTGCGATTGCGGCGCGTTTTTAGGGTTGGAAGAAAGTATGAAAGAAGTGACAGCGATTGAAAGCACAGCTAAAATAATGAAGAAGTGGAGTATAAGGGATGGCTATTGCCCATTGGCGATTGGATGAACAAACAGACAGCCGTATTGAACAGTCCGTCCTTGAGCACCTTAACGGAACTGTTTCTTTGGCGCGGAAATTCGCAAATTCGTTTTGTGAAGCGGATATTGCCGGTTCAATCGCAATGGCGCATGACATTGGAAAGTACTCTGCTGATTTTCAAAGGCATATCAACGGTGCAAATATCCAAGTAGACCATTCAACATGCGGAGCAAGGGATTTATGGAATATCTGCAAACAAACTCCTCTTGGGACAATAGCAGCATACTGCATTGCCGGTCACCACGGCGGATTGCCGGACGGCGGTTCAAAAAGCCAGCACCAGAGCGAAACCGCCACGTTGTACTACCGATTGTTTGATTCCGATTTGCCCGATTATTCGTCTTATTCCAGAGATATTACATTGAAATGTATAAACACGCCTAAGAAATGGAATCCGGGTAAATGTCCAAAAACTGATAATGTCGGATTCTCCTTAGCGTTTTTCACAAGGATGCTATTTTCATGCCTCGTTGATGCTGACTGGCTTGACACCGAAACGTTCATGAAGAATGGCTCAATAGTGCGAAGTGGATTTGATATGATATGCGGGCTAAATGATAAGTTGACTGAATATTTGAAACGCTTTGATAGTCCACAGAGGGATATTGATAAAAAGCGAACCGCCCTCAGGGAAGATTGTATTGATGCCGCAAATAATAGCCGCGGTTTATTTTCGCTGACCGCGCCAACCGGTAGCGGGAAAACGCTTGCAAGCCTGGCATTTGCTCTTAACCATGCCGTTGAGAATAATATGGAGCGTATTATATATGTCGTTCCATACAATACGATTATTGAGCAAAATGCAAAAGTTTTTGAAGATATTTTCGGAGCCGACAACGTTATTCAACATCATAGCAATATTGAATATGATGACCAAGACCCGCGCCGTTTTGCCACTGAAAATTGGGATGCGCCGGTAATAGTTACAAGTAATGTACAGTTTTTTGAGAGTCTATTTTCAAATAGACCGAGCAAATGTCGAAAACTCCATAGCATCGCAAATAGCGTGATTGTTTTTGATGAAGCACAGATGCTGCCGCTTCCATACCTTATCCCATGCGTCGCTGCCATTTCCGAGCTTGTGAAAAACTGTAACTGTTCGGCGGTGTTGGCGACTGCGACGCAGAGCAGTTTGAATGACTACTTTGCGCCGCTGCAAGTACAGGAAATCAACTCGAATCCGCTACAAATGTATGAAGACTTCCGACGGACCACATATAAAGTGGAAGCCAATGCAATTTCTAATGATCAGTTAATTACGGAGCTTTCAAAGTACAATCAGGTATTATGTATCGTAAACACACGCAAGAAAGCCCAGCAAATCACAGCTCAAATTAGCGGTGCTTATCATCTTTCAACAACCATGTATCCGACACACAGGACAGTAGTCTTGAACGAGATAAGAGAAAAACTCAAAAACGGTGAGCCTTGCCGAGTTGTTAGCACAAGCCTAATTGAAGCCGGTGTAGATGTAGACTTTCCGGTGCTATACCGCGAAAAGGCAGGGCTTGATAGTGTTATTCAAGCCGCCGGGCGTTGTAACCGAGAAGGAAAAAATCAAGCTGCCGCTTCGACTGTTCATGTATTTACTTTTGATGCAGACACCCCACCGACTACTATTCAGCAAAACATTGCGGCTTTTGAGCACGCAAAGCAGAACAACATGGATATTGCTTCGTTGCAATCCGTGGAATGTTACTTTAAGCAACTACGATATATTATCGGTCAGCAAGGTCTTGATACAAAAAATGTGGTTCAGCAATTCAATAACGGAATGAGTAATGCACTTTCTTTCCCGTTTAGAACTGTAGCCGAGCAATTTCACTTAATAGAAAATGACCAACGAGTTGTTGTAATTGAAAATACAGTTTCAAAATCACCGTGTTGCCAATTAAGGGTTGGGGTTCGCAACAAAGATTTACTCAGGCAAATTCAGCAATATAGCGTTAATCTGTTTCAGAAGGATTTTTATAACTTACAGCAATGCGGTCAGCTCGAAGTTTTGGATGATGGTATTGCAATTATGAATGAAAGTTTCTACGACAAAAAATATGGTGTTTCCTTACAACCAAATTGCGGAAGCACTTTAATCGCGTAAAAGGGGGGATCAGTTTTGGGATTCAGTGTTGAAATTTCCGGAAATTACGCCTGCTTTTCCAGACCGGAGCTTAAAGTTGAGCGCGTGAGCTACGATATTATCACGCCCTCGGCGGCTCGCGGCATTCTGGAGGCGGTGTTCTGGAAACCGGCTATTCGCTATATTATTGACGAAATTCGTATTTGCAATCCAATCCGGTTTGACAACATTCGGCGGAATGAAGTCAATAGTAAGGCAAGCGTTCAAAAAGAGCATATCTTTACATCAGAAGACCGAACCCAGCGAGCGGCAATGGTTCTTCGGAATGTGAAGTATATTGTTACCGCACACTTTGAACCAGTGACAGAGAAGCTTAATTTGCCGAACAAGCCAAACGGTGAAACTTGCGATACGAACGCTGACGGTTTGTTTAATCACGGTAAGTTCTCAGAAATGATAACCCGCAGGATAAAAAAAGGTCAGTGCTTTCACCAGCCTTACCTAGGAACGCGGGAATTTCCGGCAACATTGCGCTTGATTGAGGACGGCTATTTTCCTCCCGCACTTGCAGAAGACCGTGATTTTGGCATTATGCTTTACGACATTGACTATGTAGAGGACAACGACGGCAATGTTGCAGAGTTCAATCCGACTTATTTCCATGCCGTGATGAAGCAAGGCATTATCGATTTACAGAACGTGGAGGTGCTGAAATGATTTTACAGGCACTGGCGAAATATTATGATGATGCGCTCTCCACTTCTGTGGCAACTGGTTGGCAACAACGTAAAGCTACATACATCATAGATGTTGATAAAAATGGAAATATTCTTGCATCTTCTACTGCTGCACAGATAAATGAACTCATGCCGGAAGCCCCAAAGGGTAAGACCGGTAAATCAGTTAAGGCGGCCTTTCTCTGTGATACAGGTGCATATCTATTCGGAATTGAAGAGGTGAACGATAAAACAAAGAACGGAAAAGAAAAGTATTTCGCAATAAGAACATTACACTTAGATATTCTAAAAAATGTCACAAGCGAAATAGCCACCGCAATTAAGGCTTTCTTTGCTTTGGAAGAACCTAAGCAACCGCCAAATGGCGTAGCTAAAGGAACGGTATGTGTGATTGCAGTCAATGGTATCAAAGCATATGAAAATGATGAAATCATTAAAGCATGGAATGCTGCTCAATCAACAGTGGCTTCCGGAACACAGATAGTCGATATGGTAACGGGTGGTAAAGACGCAGTTGCACGGCTTCATGGAAGTATAAAGGGCTTAGGGCAGGATTCTCCATCACTTATCAACATAAATAAAGAGGCTTTTGCTTCATACGGTAAAACCAAAGATGACCCTGCCGCATATATCGGTGAGCAAACGGCTTTCAAGTATGTAACTGCTCTAAATTCTCTTATAGCCGATACGAAGCACAGAAGCAGGGTTGGAGATTCAAGTTTTATATATTGGGCAGAGAATGGGCAAGGCGAGGAAGAATCTATATTTTCAAGCATTTGGGATATGAAAGTTGATGAAGATGACTCAACCAAACTCTCAGAAATCATTTCAGCGATAAAGGGTGGAAAGCCCATTACCAATTGTAATATTGAAAGTGCATTTCATGTTCTCTGTATGTCCTTGCAAAGCAAAAGAATTGTTATTCGTCGCTATTACAGCAACACTTTGGGAAATGTCGTAAAGAACATTATTGATCATTATGAACGATTAAAAATAGCTGATGGCGATTTATCACGGCTAACGCCGTTTCATCTGCTTGGAAACACAACGATCAAGAAAGGCGAAAAGTATAGTGATCCGGCTCCGCTCCTCGGTGGGCAGCTTCTAAACGCAATTATCACCGGAACGCCATACCCGATGACATTGTATAATGCAATTTTAACCCGCATCCGTGCCGGTGAGGATATTAACAAGACCAAAGCATCAATCGTTAAAGCCGTTTTAATAAGAAATTATAACGAACAGGAGGTTACAACCGTGGCACTTAACACGCAAATATCAAACACGCCTTACACCCTCGGCAGACTTTTCTCGGTGCTGGAGAAGTTGCAAAAGGAGGCTTCGGGCGGCAATTTGAGCTCAACCATTCGGGATAAATACTTCGCAACCGCCTGTGCAAATCCCGCAAGTGTTTTCCCGACAGTTCTTAAACTTTCCATGCACCACGCCGCCAAGCTGGATAATGCTGTTTTCTATGAAAAACTAAAAACCGAATTGCTCGGCAAACTGGATGCTGAAACGCCATTCCCCAAAGCTCTCAGCTTAGATGACCAAGGTCGGTTTATCTTAGGCTATTATCACCAGACGCAAGACTTCTACACCAAAAAAGAAAATAAAACGGAGGAACAAACCGATGTCTGAACCTATCAAAAACCGTTATGAGTTTGTCATGCTGTACGATGTTGAAAACGGCAACCCCAACGGTGACCCGGATGCAGGGAATATGCCTCGCATTGACCCGGAAACCGGGCACGGTATTGTCACCGATGTTTGCATTAAGCGCAAAATCCGCAATTATGTGCAGCTGAAAAAAGAACAAAGCGACGGCACCCCCGAAACAGGATACGATATTTATATCCAGTCTGATAATATTACTTTGAAGACAAAAGCCCTTGAAGAACTTGCAAAAACGAAAAATGAAAAGGATAAGTCAAAACGAACAGAAAGCACACGCAAATTATTGTGCGACAGATACTTTGATATCCGCACTTTTGGTGCAGTTGTTACTGCTTTGTCAAAAAAGGAAAATTACAGCAAGGATGAACAACAGCTTTGGAATTCTGCAGGACAGATTAGAGGTGCGGTTCAACTTGCTTTCGGGCAAAGCATAGAGCCAATAATACCGAGAGAAATCACGATTACCCGTCTTTCAATCGCTGATGAAAAAGAGTTGAAAGACATTCAATCTAAGTCAAATGAATCAACTGAAAACGCAGGACAATCGGGCACAATGG
Organism: Bacillota bacterium; assembly: GCA_023400985.1. Taxonomy (GTDB): domain Bacteria; phylum Bacillota; class Clostridia; order Christensenellales; family CAG-138; genus UBA7707. Next base: position 84,918 of record JAEXEN010000027.1, on the reverse strand, counting down.
GGCGCAAGCACATTGTTCCTTACGCTCTTTATCGTCAGGAAGGCTTTATCTCCGCTAACCTTGCCAGAAAAATCACAGGCTTTTCCGAAGACGATTTGCAATTGCTGTGGACAGCAATTCAGAATATGTTTGAGTATGACCGCTCAGCCGCTCGCGGGAAAATGGCGCTGCGTAAGTTGATTATTTTTAAGCATGATTGTGAACTTGGAAATGCCCCGGCGCAAAAACTGTTTGATTTGGTAACGGTTCGTCGGAAAGATCCAAGCAAACCTGCGCGTTCTTTTGCTGATTATGATGTAAAAATACCTAATCAATCAGAAATGCCACAGGGCATAACCGTAACGGAAGGATGATCTACGAAGAGGATGATTATTTGTTGCTGTCCGGCATACAGCATTATGCCTTTTGCCCCCGGCAGTGGGCTCTTATCCACATAGAAGAGCAATGGAGCGAGAACTACCTGACCGCAGGCGGCAGGATTATGCACAACAAAGCCCACGACGGCGATGCAACCGAAAAGCGCGGCGATTTGATAATCTTCCGCGCTTTGAAGGTGCGTTCTGCAGGGCTGGGCATATCCGGCGAATGCGATATCGTTGAGTTTCATAAGTCCGAAAACGGTATAACTCTAAGCAGCTATGACGGTTTGTGGCAGCCGTATCCTGTGGAATATAAGCGCGGCAAAACAAAACTTGACGATTGCGACAGGCTTCAGCTTTGCGCACAGGCGGTCTGCCTTGAAGAAATGCTCTGCACCAAAATTGAAAGCGGCGCATTATTCTATGGAGAGCCTCGCAGACGGGAAGTGGTCGCTTTCACGCCGGAACTGCGCAGTAAATTAGAGGCAACCGTAAAATCAATGCACGACACATTCTACCGCCACTATACGCCGAAAGTGGTTAAGGGAAAATACTGCCAGAGTTGTAGTATGAAAGATGTTTGTTTACCTACCCTCGGAGAGAAAGACAAGACCTCCGTAAAAAAGTATATGGAGGCGCATCTTGAATGAAGAAGTTGCTGAATGTCCTATTCGTTACACAGGCAGATGCGAAAGTGAACCTTGAAAACGATAATGTCTGCGTAAGGAAAGATGATGAAATTCTGCTTCTTGTACCGCTTATGAATTTGGAGCAAATCATACTTTTCAACTACTTTGGCGCGACACCGCAGCTTTTGGGAGAATGTGCAAAACGGAATATCTCCGTCAGCTTTCTGAGCGAGTACGGCAAGTATCACGGAACATTTCACGGTGAGTCCAGCGGAAATGTACTTTTGCGGCGCGAACAATACAGAATTGCGGACGACACACGGTCTTTAGGATATGCAAAAAACTTCATCTTCGGAAAACTCCATAACCAGAAGTGGGTAATAGAGCGCGGAATAAGGGACTATTCTCTGCGGATAGATTCACAACTGCTGAAAAAGCAAAGTGAGTTCATAAGCGAACAGCTAAAACAGGTTCTTGATATCGACAATACCGATAATCTGCGAGCTGCTGAAGGAAACGCCGCACATTACTATTTTTCTGCGTTCGATGAACTTATATTACAGAATAAAGAGTTTTTTACATTTTCCAACCGGAACCGTCGTCCTCCTACCGATGCGGTAAATGCAATGTTATCCTTTGCCTATACCTTGCTTGCAAGCGAATGTCGTCACGCATTGGAAGCCGTCGGGTTGGACAGCTATGTAGGCTTTTTGCACACGGATAGACCAGGCAGAGCTTCGCTCGCACTTGACATAATGGAGGAACTGCGCCCACACTTTGCCGACAGGTTTGCGTTATCACTTATAAATCGGAACGAAGTGAGTGAAACAGATTTTGAGTTTCAAAGCTCCGGCGCGGTATATCTCACAAAGGAAGCACGGAAACGGTTCTTGTCGTCATGGCAAAACCGTAAGAAAGAGGAAATCATGCATCCGTTTTTGAAAGAGAAAATCGAATGGGGACTTGCGCCGTATTGTCAAGCATTGCTGCTTGCAAGAACTATTCGCGGAGATTTGAAAGAATATCCACCGTTTCTATGGAAGTGAGGGAAAACAATGCTGGTTTTGTTAACCTACGATGTTTCAACGGAAACTTCTGCCGGACGGCGACGATTAAACCGTGTAGCGAAGAAATGTCTGTCATATGGGCAGCGTGTGCAGAACTCTGTCTTCGAGTGCAATATTGATTGGAGCCAATATCTGAAGTTGCAAAATGAGCTAAAGGCCATTATAAATACAGATGAGGACAGCCTGCGATTTTATAACCTCGGTAACAACTATTCGGAGAAAATAATTCACCTAGGCACTAAACCCAGTATTAATTTGGAAGGAGATTTGATAATATAAGCTTTTGGTGCGAATCCTAAGCGAACATAAAACCTCCGGGAGGTTCGCATCGGAAATCAGGCGGTTTTTGACCGCAAAATTGACATTATCGAGTAGCCGATAATCTGTCAAACACAAGATATGCCCAAACTCTTTATTTTTTAAGCAAATCTTGCGGTCGCTCCCCTCGCGGGGAGCGTGGATTGAAATGGCCATACGCAAAGGAAAGCGGACGAAGTTTTACTGTCGCTCCCCTCGCGGGGAGCGTGGATTGAAATAATCAGCACGGCGGGCTATGAAAACGATGGTATGTCGCTCCCCTCGCGGGGAGCGTGGATTGAAATATAGAATTGTTGATACTGCCGGAGAAGTCGGCACGGGTCGCTCCCCTCGCGGGGAGCGTGGATTGAAATACCTGTTGCGTCGTATTTGGTGGAGGCTTTAAATGTCGCTCCCCTCGCGGGGAGCGTGGATTGAAATACTTCATATGTTGAGGTAAGTAATTCGCCGCCCTTGTCGCTCCCCTCGCGGGGAGCGTGGATTGAAATGCGACAATGCTGCGTTTATCGATGAAATATCCTCGTCGCTCCCCTCGCGGGGAGCGTGGATTGAAATAGTAGTAAATGTATTTTTGGAGGCGGCAATATAGTCGCTCCCCTCGCGGGGAGCGTGGATTGAAATGTATCCGCGCCAGCTCCAAAGGAGTCTTGTATCTCGGTCGCTCCCCTCGCGGGGAGCGTGGATTGAAATGCTTCCCTTTTGCAATCCCCAAAAGGGGAAGTACAGTCGCTCCCCTCGCGGGGAGCGTGGATTGAAATGGTGTCCGGAAAGTTGCAGCCCGACGATATTGTGGTCGCTCCCCTCGCGGGGAGCGTGGATTGAAATCCATGCAATACCTTGCAAAGATGCTTCAGCTACGTGTCGCTCCCCTCGCGGGGAGCGTGGATTGAAATAGCGAAATGACGATCGGGCAAGTCCTGGACGTCGTCGCTCCCCACGCGGGGAGCGTGGATTGAAATGGTCAACATAGAGGCGGCACCGCCCGGCGTTGGCGATGTCGCTCCCCTCGCGGGGAGCGTGGATTGAAATGTTATAACTTGTATTGCATTGTTTTTATGGTTTGTCGCTCCCCTCGCGGGGAGCGTGGATTGAAATTCCGGACATGCTGCCCGAGCAGCACCGCAAGCGTCGCTCCCCTCGCGGGGAGCGTGGATTGAAATACGAAGATTCGCTCCGGCTTGATGGGTGAAACTGTCGCTCCCCTCGCGGGGAGCGTGGATTGAAATTATGACCAAGGCAGGGCAAAGTGCAGGCCGCCGCGTCGCTCCCCTCGCGGGGAGCGTGGATTGAAATTATATCATGATCGAGGCCCGAACGGTTAAGGAAGTCGCTCCCCACGCGGGGAGCGTGGATTGAAATTATTAAACATTATCATTATTGTTCTTCCATTTGGTCGCTCCCCTCGCGGGGAGCGTGGATTGAAATGCATACGTCTACTACCTTCAAGGGCTTATCCTCGGTCGCTCCCCTCGCGGGGAGCGTGGATTGAAATGCGCCGGAGCAACCGTGTGGAAGACAACCATAAGCGTCGCTCCCCTCGCGGGGAGCGTGGATTGAAATCGATCTTACCGTTTATCGCGGGGGGATCGACTACGTCGCTCCCCTCGCGGGGAGCGTGGATTGAAATATTTAATTCCGCTTCTTCCGAGCAGATGGATTTGTCGCTCCCCTCGCGGGGAGCGTGGATTGAAATGAGACTGTGAGGGGAAGGAAGTGTCAAATGGGTACGTCGCTCCCCTCGCGGGGAGCGTGGATTGAAATGCAAAAAAGTCCTTGCGCTGTTGTGGGTCGTTCTGTCGCTCCCCTCGCGGGGAGCGTGGATTGAAATGCCAAGCCTACGAGAAATCCGCACAGAAAAATGGCGTCGCTCCCATCGCGGGGAGCGTGGATTGAAATTGAAGAAAAGGCAGAGGCCGTGGCTGTGACGGTAGTCGCTCCCCTCGCGGGGAGCGTGGATTGAAATTCCTGAAGTGTTCGCGCAGCTAACGGGGTACACCGTCGCTCCCCTCGCGGGGAGCGTGGATTGAAATCCTCCTTTCAGTTTTTTTTGGTCGCCAATCTTGGTCGCTCCCCTCGCGGGGAGCGTGGATTGAAATGGGATGTGGTATACGGACGAAAGCGGCGGATATTTGGTCGCTCCCCTCGCGGGGAGCGTGGATTGAAATGGACGAAAGCTTGATTGCATATGACGGCGTGTCCTGTCGCTCCCCTCGCGGGGAGCGTGGATTGAAATAAGGCAATAAAACGCCAAAGCAAACCTATTCCGCGTCGCTCCCCTCGCGGGGAGCGTGGATTGAAATCTGTTGGTGTCTCGTAAATTAACTAGAAACGATAGTCGCTCCCCTCGCGGGGAGCGTGGATTGAAATTATCATCCGGCAAGCTATTGATATACTCGCTAACCAGTCGCTCCCCTCGCGGGGAGCGTGGATTGAAATGATGTCATCCGTAATCTCGCCTGTTTCGTGGTCGTCGCTCCCCTCGCGGGGAGCGTGGATTGAAATCGGATAAAGGAAGAGAGCAAACAATACCTCGGGCGTCGCTCCCCTCGCGGGGAGCGTGGATTGAAATGGGATGTGGTAGAGAAGCTTCAAGTCCGGATATTGTCGCTCCCCTCGCGGGGAGCGTGGATTGAAACACCTTGGTTTTGAAGCAATCGCCGCGGTAAACCCCGTCGCTCCCCTCGCGGGGAGCGTGGATTGAAATGCCTCCCTTACTCGAAGTTTCCGCCGACGGACTGGGTCGCTCCCCTCGCGGGGAGCGTGGATTGAAATAGGACGATGCCCATAGACTTCAAGCCTTCGGTTTGTCGCTCCCCTCGCGGGGAGCGTGGATTGAAATACGTGCTGCAGAAATACTTTATCCCCGAAGCGCGGGTCGCTCCCCTCGCGGGGAGCGTGGATTGAAATATAATGGATATCCCCACAATAGACCATGTGAAATGTCGCTCCCCTCGCGGGGAGCGTGGATTGAAATGTGATCGAGTGGAACACGCCGCACGGAGAAAAACAGTCGCTCCCCTCGCGGGGAGCGTGGATTGAAATTCGAAGCGTACGCAGAGCCGACGCCGACAAAGCCGGTCGCTCCCCTCGCGGGGAACGTGGATTGAAATTCGACTGTATGGAAGACGGGCTGGGATGGGATCATGTCGCTCCCCTCGCGGGGAGCGTGGATTGAAATGCATGGAAATGCCGTGCCTGCGGCCGCATACTCGTCGCTCCCCTCGCGGGGAGCGTGGATTGAAATGGCAAGTATCAATTCTATCGTACGACGTTCGAGCGTCGCTCCCCTCGCGGGGAGCGTGGATTGAAATTCCGCACGAAACGCGGCATATTCGTCTATGAGGTCGTCGCTCCCCTCGCGGGGAGCGTGGATTGAAATGCCGATGGCAACGGCGCACATCTTGCGCAACATAGTCGCTCCCCTCGCGGGGAGCGTGGATTGAAATATGTATATGTCCGTACCGGATATCGCTCGCGCTTTGTCGCTCCCCTCGCGGGGAGCGTGGATTGAAATCCCATGCCGCCCAATCATCTGGATACCCCTGCAATCGTCGCTCCCCTCGCGGGGAGCGTGGATTGAAATTGGTGTTCTTTGGATCTGCACACCCGTTGTCCGTCGCTCCCCTCGCGGGGAGCGTGGATTGAAATCTGCTTAGGAAGGTAGGTGACGGCCCGCTTGACTGTCGCTCCCCTCGCGGGGAGCGTGGATTGAAATTGCATGACGCTCAATAAGCTGGTCATAAAGCTTGGTCGCTCCCCTCGCGGGGAGCGTGGATTGAAATTAGCCAAGGATGAGAACGCAAAGAGGTTTGGTGTCGTCGCTCCCCTCGCGGGGAGCGTGGATTGAAATTTGATCCATCACAGCAACATACTTTGACGGAACAGGTCGCTCCCCTCGCGAGGAGCGTGGATTGAAATGTTATCGCGGGCTGACTCTTCGCGATATACCTCGTCGCTCCCCTCGCGGGGAGCGTGGATTGAAATACGGTCATGTTGTAATTGGTGTTCAACACGTAAGTCGCTCCCCTCGCGGGGAGCGTGGATTGAAATGCACATGAGATTATGGGTATAAAGCGTGAGCAAGGGGTCGCTCCCCTCGCGGGGAGCGTGGATTGAAATACAATGTGGGCTGGTAGACCTATACGGTGGTCAGTCGCTCCCCTCGCGGGGAGCGTGGATTGAAATACGGGATTATAAGGGACATTTTTTCGAGGTCGAAGTCGCTCCCCTCGCGGGGAGCGTGGATTGAAATGTGTTATACTTTGGAGTACACCACTCAAGGTTTGTCGCTCCCCTCGCGGGGAGCGTGGATTGAAATTATCTTTAGTTCGACGGAATCGTTTTTCTTTCGGCCGTCGCTCCCCTCGCGGGGAGCGTGGATTGAAATAAGGAGGACGACCCGTGAAAACCACCGTTTTATGGTCGCTCCCCTCGCGGGGAGCGTGGATTGAAATAAAGGAATCCTGCACGGCAACGGCTATCGGTATTGAGTCGCTCCCCTCGCGGGGAGCGTGGATTGAAATAAGCATTCGTGTGTTCCTCCCTCATCCGAATCGGGTCGCTACCCTCGCGGGGAGCGTGGATTGAAATTGACCGTAGCGGGCGTGGATAAACTTCGTCCGCGTCGCTCCCCTCGCGGGGAGCGTGGATTGAAATGCCGTAGGTAGAGGTGCAGATCTCCGGTACGGCGTCGCTCCCCTCGCGGGGAGCGTGGATTGAAATTTCTTTAAGCCGCGCTATCTCGGCGGCTTGGGCTGTCGCTCCCCTCGCGGGGAGCGTGGATTGAAATTCGTATGCCGCAAGACGGTTGAGAACATCACGCAGTCGCTCCCCTCGCGGGGAGCGTGGATTGAAATAACGGTTTGCTCGCAAACGTACCATTCAATAAAAGTCGCTCCCCTCGCGGGGAGCGTGGATTAAAATGGTACAAGCCCGGCATTGCGATTTCGTGCGGCAGGTCGCTCCCCCCCCGCTGGGAGTGCGGATTGAGTTGGCATAAGCCCGCCGGGGGAAATAACGGAATCCCCCCTAGTCCCTTGGCATGCTTTGTTTACATTTTAAGGAATATCTATCCACCGCATTTCTTATAGCCTTAAGGTCTTTGCGGCTCCTGCCTTGTAGGAGTTTTCTGACACATCATACAAAAAACCGACGCAAGGAACTTCCTTACGCCGGCATGACCGATGATGGATTTTATCTTAGAAAACTGTCTTTGCAAGCTCACCTGCCTGCGCGATAAATGCGTCCACCTCGTCCTCCGTCGTGTCGTGCGAGGTCACGAGGCGCACGGTGTCCATGCCGAAATCGGCGTCGTGGAACTCCATGAATTCGCGAAGCGGCTCGATGGTCTGTGGCGGCAGCACCACGAACACCTCGTTTGCCTCCGTGGGCGCGGCGCAAAACACGCCGTCGATCGCGCAAAGGCCGTCGCTCAGCCGTTTCGCCATCGAGTTGGCGTGTTTGGCGCAGCTGAGCCAAAGGTCGTCTTCGAGCATGGCGTCAAACTGTGCGGCAATAAAGCGCATTTTGGAAATGAGCTGCGTGCAGGATTTTCGGACGTACCGCATATGCGGCAGGTCTTTAAAGCATACCACGGCCTCGCCGAACATGCCGCCGTTTTTACTTAGGCCGAACGAAAGCGCATCCACGCCCGCAAGGCGCGTCAGCGCGGCAGGCGTGCAGTCAAGCGCCGCGACGGCGTTTGCGAACCGCGCGCCGTCCATATGCAAAAGCATGCCGTTTGCGTGCGCGAAATTCGCGATGGCGCGGACCTCTTCGACTTTATAGACCGTGCCCGTTTCCGTGCACTCCGTGATGGAGATCACCCTGGGCTGGCTCGCGTGCTGACTGCCGATTTTGCTTAAAAGCGGCTCCATTTCCTCCATGGTGAGCTTGTTTTTGCTATTGCCGCGAAGCGTGTACAGCTTGCCGCCCGTCAGATGCTCCACGGCGCCCGTCTCGTCGCAGTTGATGTGCGAGAGCTCCGTACAGATGATGCCCCCCCAAGTGGGGCACATGGCGTTGAGGCATACGGCGTTTGCGCCGGAGCCGTTGAACACGAAATGCGCCTCGCACGAGCCACCAAAGAGCTCCGTGATCTTTTTGAGCACTTCCTTGGTATATTCGTCCGCGCCGTAGGAAACGGCGTGGCCGCAGTTGATCTCGATGAGCTTCTCCATCACGCGCGGATGCGCCGTGGCGCAGTTGTCGCTCGCGAAAAATTTCTTTGATTCCATCATGCCTGCACCAGATACGCGTTGATGAACGCGTCCAATTCCCCATCCATCACCGCCTGAATGTTGCCGTTTTCCACATTGGTACGGTGATCTTTTACAAGCGTATAGGGCTGGAACACATAGGAACGTATCTGGCTCCCCCATTCGATCTTCTTCATCTCGCCCTTGATCTGCGACATCTGCTCCATGCGCTCGCGCTCCTGAAGCTCCAATAGCTTGCCCTTGAGCATGCGCATAGCCGTTTCGCGGTTTTGGAGCTGGCTCCGCTCGTTTTGGCATTGCACCACGATGTTCGTAGGTAAATGCGTGATGCGGATGGCGGAGCTCGTCTTGTTGACGTGCTGTCCGCCCGCGCCGCTTGAACGGTAGGTATCCACCCTTAAATCGTCCGGGTCGATCTCGATGCCCTCGTCGTCGTTATCGAAAATAGGCGTTACGTCCAGCGAGGCAAACGATGTGTGCCGCCTGCCAGAGGAATCGAACGGAGAAATACGCACTAGTCTGTGCACACCCTTTTCGGCCTTCAAATAGCCGTAGGCGTTTTCGCCGTCCACCTCGAACGTGACGCTCTTGATGCCCGCTTCATCGCCGTCGAGGAGGTCCAGCACCTTTACCGAGTACCCCCGGTTTTCGCAGTAGCGGGTGTACATGCGGTAGAGCATGGAGACCCAGTCCTGCGCCTCGGTGCCGCCCGCGCCCGCGTGCAGCGAAAGCACGGCGTTTTTATCGTCATATTCGCCCTTCAAGAGCGTTTCGAGGCGGAGAACATCCACCTTTTCGGAAAACGCACGGTACTCCCCTAAAATCTCATCGACCATGCTCACGTCCTCAGCCTCGTCCGCAAGCTCGATGAGCGTTTCCACATCTTCGCCCGCGTGCCTGAGCTTTTCGTACTTCGTGAGCTTGTCCGTTACCGCCTTCATGCGCTGATTGACCTTGTTGGCGGCTTCCACGTCGTTCCAGAAGCCGTCCTCGCCCATCTGCGCCTCAAGCCTTGCCTTTTCCTCCCTCAGACCCGCGAGGTCAAAGGGATTCACCTGCCTCTTTGAGTGTTTGGATGGAGTTCGCAAGCTGCTGCCTGACTTCGTCCAGTTGAATCACCCTTGTTCACTTCCTTTTGATTGTATTGTATTTTTATATATTTGTGAGTTACGCGGGCAGATACTATCGGCCCCTACAGGTTACACGTTGCCTTGACAGTAACACGCGGCGGCATGTGGGCATGCCGCCCTACAACAGAAACGATATACCCGCACACATCTTTGCGGAACGGCCAAGGCCGTTCCGGGGGTCCGGGGGCCGCGCCCCGGAAACTCCGGGATTGTCAAGGGGCGCACCCCTTGACTTCCTTCTGGCTTCGGCGGCATGCACACGTCCGGCAAAGCCGGAGCCCTTCGGACCAAGGCCTGCGGCCTTGCGTGCCAAAACGGATGAAAAGCGAAGCTTTTCTTTCCTTTCGCGGTTTGCAGCCCGGAAATGCGCAGCATTTTAGGCAAACCGTGCAAAAACCGCAGCAGCGATCTTCGCGGAAATGGCCTGCTGCCATTTCCGCGAAGCGCGGAGCGCTAGCCTTTCCCGCAGCAATTCTTATACTTCTTCCCGCTCCCGCACGGGCAGGGGTCGTTACGGCCGGGGGCTTTATCTACGCGTTTGGGCTGGGGTTTAGCGTCGCCCGAGGTGGCGATGGGGTTTGCAAGCTGCACGCGCTTTCTCGGCGCGGCTTTCACGGAAAGGTGGAAAAGGTTCCTCACCGTGCGCTCGCGTATACCACGCACCATTTCGTCGAACATTTCAAAGCCTTCCGTGCGGTAAGCGACCACGGGATCGGTATGGCCGATCGCTTGCAGGCCTATGCCCTGACGGAGCTGATCCATGGCGTCGATGTGGTCCATCCAGTGGGAATCGACCGCCTGCAAAAGCTGCACACGCTCAAACTCGCGCATGCTCGGGCCGCCATCCTCATCGGGTATTTCCGCGCCGTCCGCGATGCTGTTTTCCCGTGCGATCTTAATTTCGCGCGCGATCTCGGCTTCATGCGCGGCATACGCTTCGTGCGCATATTGAGCCGCCGCTTCGCTAAGCTTCGCATGCGTAGTTACATCCTTAAGTCTTTCCGTAAAATCTACGCCCGTGATTTGGTGAAGCTCGCCGATGAGCCCGCCGAAGTCCCAAGCGTCCGGTTTGACATGCTCGGGGCAGTAGAGATCGACGCGGTTTATTACCGTCTCCTCCACCATCCGGGCGATGGAGTCTGAGATATCCTCGCCCATCAAAACGCTTCTGCGCTGGCCGTAAATGAGCTCGCGCTGCTTGTTCATCACGTCGTCGTACTGCAAAACGTTTTTGCGGATCTCAAAGTTGAAGGTTTCCACGCGTTTTTGCGCGCCCTCGATCTGCTTGGTCAATATGCCCATTTCGATGGGGATATCGTCCGCGGGCGAAAGCCGTTCCATGATGGACTTGAGCCGCTCACCGCCGAAACGCTGCATAAGCTCGTCTTCCATGGAAACGTAAAAGCGCGAACTGCCCGGGTCGCCTTGGCGTCCGCTGCGGCCGCGGAGCTGGTTATCGATGCGGCGCGCCTCGTGGCGCTCGGTGCCGATGATATGCAGGCCGCCCGCCGCCACAACGCGTTCATGCTCCGCATCGGTTTCCTTCTTGTGGCGCGCGTACGCGTCTCTGTACATCGTCCGCGCGGCGAGTATGCCTTCGTCCTCCGTATCGGCATGGCCGGTGGCTTCCTCGATAGCCGCCTCCTCGATGCCTTCCTGCCTCAGATCCCTGCGCGCCAGAAATTCGGGGTTGCCGCCGAGCAGTATATCGGTGCCGCGGCCCGCCATATTGGTGGCGATGGTCACCATGCCGTAATGGCCCGCCTGCGCCACGATCTCGGCCTCCTTGGCGTGCATCTTGGCGTTCAGCACCTCGTGCGCTATACCGCGCTTTTTGAGCATGCCGGAAAGCCTTTCGCTCTTTTCCACGCTGATGGTGCCCACGAGGATCGGCTGTCCCGTCTGGTGCACCTTTACGATTTCCTCCACGACCGCCTTGAACTTGCCGTCCTCGGTCAAATACACCGTGTCGTTGAAGTCCTGCCTCAAAAGCGGCTTGTTGGTGGGTATTTCCACAACGTCGAGGTCGTAGATATCCTGAAACTCGGCTTCCTCGGTCTTGGCGGTGCCCGTCATGCCGGAAAGCTTCGAATACATGCGGAAGTAGTTTTGGAAGGTAATGGTGGCGAGCGTTTTGTTTTCGCGCTCCACCGTTACGTTTTCCTTGGCCTCGAGCGCCTGATGGAGCCCGTCGCTGTAGCGCCTGCCAAACATCAGTCGTCCGGTAAACTCGTCCACGATGAGCACTTCGCCGGATTGTACGACGTAATCTTTATCGCGCGTGAACAGCGCGTGCGCCTTGACGGCCTGCAGCACATAATGGTGCAGTTCCGCGTTTTCGGGCGCGGAAATATCCTCGATTTCAAAATACTTCTCCACGGCGCGCATGCCTTGTTGGGTCAAAAGCACCGTGCGCTGCTTGATATCCACCATGTAGTCGCCGCTCTCAGGCTGATCCTCGCCCATCATGAGCTCGGTTTTGCCGCGCTTTTCGATGTTGGCGCCGCGCTCCAGCCTGCGCACGAACTTATCCACCCTCGAGTACATTTCCGTGGACTTTTCGCCGTGGCCGGATATGATAAGCGGCGTCCTCGCCTCGTCGATGAGGATGGAGTCCACCTCGTCCACGATGGCGTAATTGAGCTCGCGCTGCACCATTTGACTGCGGTAGACCACCATGTTGTCGCGCAGATAGTCGAACCCGAGCTCGTTGTTGGTGCCGTAGGTGATATCGCAGTTGTAGGCGGCGCGGCGCTCCTGGCTTTCGAGGTCGTGCACGATACAGCCGACGGTGAGCCCGAGGAAGCGGTAGATTTTGCCCATCCACTGCGCGTCGCGCTTGGCAAGGTAATCGTTCACGGTCACGATGTGGACGCCCTTCCCCGTGAGCGCGTTCAAATAGGCGGGGAGCGTTTCGGTGATGGTTTTGCCCTCGCCCGTTTTCATTTCCGCGATGCGGCCCTGATGGAGCACGATGCCTCCCAATATCTGCACGTCGAAATGCCTCTGGCCGATGGTCCTCTGCGCAGCCTCGCGCACCACGGCGTATGCCTCCGGCAGGAGGTCGTCGAGCTTTGCGCCCTCCGCAAGCCTTGCCTTGAATTCATCCGTTTTCGCGCGAAGCTCCGCGTTGGAAAGCGCGTGTATTTGGGGCTCAAGCGCGTTCACCTTTTGGAGCATCGGCCTCAGCTTTCTTATTTGGCTCTCGCTGGAGCTGCCAAGCAGCGTATCGATAAAACCCATTTCGTTCTCCCTCTTAAATCGCGTCCGGAGCGTATTTAAAAAATAGCAACACGCACGTAGGTATTTTAACACGCTATCGTGCGTATTACAATGATTCGCGGCTCCCGCGCCGGATTGTCACAAATTCTTCACGCATGCCGCAAGTTTAGGCTTTGGAGCAGCGCCTCCCCTTGTTTCCCCCGTCCGCGCTGTGCTAAACTGGATGATATGAACGACATTGAACGCAAAAACATCCTTATAGGCACGCTCTGTCAGGTCCTCGCCGCGTTTTTATTCGGCTTCAGCTTCCTGTTTGTGAAGGTCAGCGTAGAGCGCGTAAGCGCCCTCACGCTCCTTTCGTGGCGCTTCTTCATAGCGTTTGCCACGATGGGGCTTCTTGCGCTAACGAAGGTCATCAAGCTCGATCTGAAGGGCAAAAACCTTGGGCCGCTCCTTCTTATCGCCGTTTTTCAGCCCGTGCTCTACTATATAGCCGAAACCGCGGGCATCAAGCGCACCACGGCCTCCGAAAGCGGCACGCTCCTGGCGTGTATCCCTATCGTGACGCTCATCTTCTCGGGCCCTCTCCTGCATGAGCCGCCAACGAAAAGGCAGGTCGTGAGCATTGTTATAAGCGTTCTCGGGGTAGCGAGCATCGCGCTCATCAAGGGCTTTTCCTCGTCGTTCGATCCGCTCGGCTACGTGTTTTTGCTTGTCGCCATGTTTTCGGACAGCTTTTTCGTACTTTTTTCGCGCAGGGCTGCGGCGTTTACGAGCGCGGAAAAGACATTCGTGATGATGGCGCTCGGCGCGCTGGTGTTTTCCGCGGCGGCCTTTATAGAGCATGGCATAAACGGAACCGTTTCGGCGTTTGTAATGCTGCCGTTTCGGGATACGGATTTTCTTTGGAGCGTATTATACTTGGGCATCGGCTGTTGTGCCATCGGCTTTTTCCTATGCAATTATGGCATCGAGCTTCTGGGCGCGACGCGTTCGGCAAGCTTCGTGGGGCTTTCGACCGTCATTTCCGTACTGGCGGGCGTGTTGATCCTCCGCGAGCCTTTTTCGCTTTTGCAGGGCATAGGCACGGCGCTGGTGCTCATCGGCGTTTACGGCGCAAACATGCTGCCGCGAAGCGCAAGAAAAGCAATCGAGATAAAGGAGTCGGACGGTGATACCAAAGAACATGTTTAAGGCGTTTCTCATCCTAGCAGGCGCGCTTTTCGTATTGGATACGATCGTCATAAAAAGCCTCACGACGGGTAACCTCGGCACCTATCTGCCGGCGATCTTTGGGTTGCCCTTGCTTCTTTTGGGGCTCTTTTTCACGCCGCTTTCCGCGTGGTTTGCGGGAACGCATATAGGAGCGGTCATAAAATGGTTTGTGGTATGCGTTTATTTTGCGGCGGTGCTCTTTTTTACCGTTTTAAGCTCCGTCCTTTATAAGGAAGGGCACGAAAAGGCGCCCGAAGGCGCGGACGCGGTAATCGTCTTAGGCGCGGGTCTGCGGGGCAGCCGTGTTTCCCTTACGCTCCAATACCGGCTCGATTTAGCGTATGAATACCTGAAAGAAAACCCCGATACGGTACTCGTTTTAAGCGGCGGTCAGGGCGAAGGCGAAACCGTGCCGGAAGCGATCGCCATGAAAAGCTACCTCCTTTCGCGCGGGGTAAGCGCGGATAAACTCATCTTGGAGGACCGCTCCGAGAGTACCTACGAGAATTTTCAATACTCCCTCGCCCTCCTTAAAAAGCGCTTCGGGCCAGACCCGAAGATCGCTTTTGTCACCACGGGGTTCCATGTGCACCGCGCGGAGCTCGTGGCAAAGCACATGGGTATAGACGCCTCCGGCATAGGCGCAAAAGGCGTTTGGTATATTGCGCCCAACGATTATATGCGCGAGAGCATAGCGTTGATAGTATATTGGCTGAGAGGGGACGTATAAGCGCACCAAGCCTATTCGAACACGGTCGGCCGCGTGCAACCGCCCCCATAGCTTTGTGGAGGCCGTTCACCGTAGGCCCGCTACGCTTTCGCATCCCCGCCGTGTTCTGAGGGCGGTTGCGCACGGGCGACTCCTTGGACCCGAGCTGCATGCTTTGAGGCGGGTTCAAGGCGGAGGAGGAAGGCATAGCGTCTGGCGAAGCCGGAGCCCTTCGGGCCAAGGCCTATGGCCTTGCGTGCGGTGGCTATTCCAACCGACGGCAACAAAGAAACCGCCCAAAGCATGCGGCTCCAGCGGGTCCGAATAGGCTTGGTGTGCTTAAATATTTATTCACAAAACGGCAACCGTTCGTACACGGTTCGGTCGCGGAATTGCCATATTGATGCAGTATCCTAGTATCACAGCAAGGGAGTGATGCGATGGATCATAGACCCGACAGAAACAAATTCTTTTCCTGACCTTCCTAAGCTAAACGAACCCCCAGCCAAAACGCGCCGTACGTACTTTATACGGCGCGTTTCGGTATCACAAAAGTGCCGTACTTTTCCCACTATTCTACCGATCTTTTTATCCAGCCGTTATCCTCCCAATGTTTGCGGTCGTACATGTTCCATGTGTTGGTCTTCATCATGCCCGCCATCATCCTGAAAAACACGGTTCGGAATAGCGGTGCCCTGAGCCTTTTTATGTTTTGCGCGTCTTTTGCGATGCGCTTGGCCATGGCTTTCGTCCGTTTTTCGATATTTGCCTTCGTTTTCTCCGGTACCCCGTCCCAATCTTTAGCCGCGACGCGCCCGTTTAAGGAAAATATACGCTTTGCGCCCCAGTAACGGAGGCTATTTTGCATGGTCTTCGCGGTATGCGAAAGCCCCGCGCCCGCCGCCGTGCAGATCGTGACGCCTATCTTATCGAACATCTTCGGATTCGGGCGATGGCTCATCCACTGGAAGCAAAGATGGTCGAGGAAAGCCTTCATCGCGCCGGATACGTCAAACCCGTATACGGGAGAGGTCAAAACGATAACGTCCGCCTCGAGCATGGCCTCCAAAATGGGGCTTACGCTTGCAAAGTGCGGGCATGTGCCCTCCCCGTTGTAGATGCAGGAAAAACAGCCCGCGCAAAAATTCGGCATGTCCTTGGGCAAAAAGAATTCTTTGGTTTCCGTCTCACCGTAAGCCTTGAGCGCCTGTTTCAAAAGTTCCGTGCAGCGCCATGTGCTCCCGTGGCGCATGTTTCCGTAAATGATCGCCAGTTTCATATTTCTCCCCCTATCGAGCGCCGTCGGCGTTCTCGCCTGCCTTGTTTTGTGTGCTATAGGTGGCGCCGAAGCGTTCGGCGTGCTTCATGAAAAGCGCCTTCGAGCGCGCCATGCCCTCCGGCGTCCCATCCGCCCTATAGAAAAGCAAAAACGCAGGCGAAAAAAACTCGAGCGCAAGCACCTCCGGATCGGCTTCGATAAATAAGCCTGCCCCTATCATCGCCTTGAACAGCTCCGTCTGAAACGCAAGGCTCCTTTCGAAGGATATCTCCCGGAAAAGCTTTGCCAATCGTTCGTCCCTGTACTGCTCGATGGTGAGGAGCCTTCGAAGCTTCACGTTGATTTCATCGGAAAAGATCGTTTCAAACAGCTCGCCCGCGATTTGCGCAAGCTGTTCTGGCGACATGGCCCCGTACATGCTCACCGTTTTTTCGTCCGCCGCAAACAGTCCGTCTTCCCCGACGATATGCGCCCGGCGGAAATATTCGCCGCTTCGCGTCTCGCACAGCTCCAAAATGCCGTCAAAAATGGCCTGTTTACTCGAATAATGGTTGTAGAGCGAGCTCTCCTTGATGCCGACCTTCGCGGCGATGTCGCGCATGGAGACCGCGCCGAACCCATTTACAGAAAAAAGACCGAGCGCCTCGTAAAGAATTTTTTCCTTTGTCGTCATATCCGTCTCCCCCGGCGCCGCCATTTTCAGCGTGCTGCAATAAAACTATCGATCGATAGTGTCAGTTTAGCTATCGATCGATAGTTTGTCAAGAGGGTATTGCCTATGATCTTACTCTGTGATCTGTTTCTTCCCGAAATATTGCGTCAGCATAAGAACAAGGGCGGTACAGGCCAATATGCCATCCATGATTCCGGCCGGCAGCATAAATATCATCAGCGCCATTGTAATCACGCAGTTGATCACGGATAAGGCAAAGCCCCACATCCTGTTTTTTAAAAGCCCCGCCGCGCCGATCACGCGCACGGTTCCGAATATACCGCCCATAACCAGCATGAGATATAGGTTTTCCTGCAGATACGGCACGATAAAGGAAAAGTAACTTTTGATATCTACAGCGGTGTTGCCGAACAGCAGAACCGGTATCATGGCCAAGCAGCCGCCGATCTCCATGAACCCGCCATGGATGATCATAAGAACTGCCGCTATTTTATATTTTTTCATACTGGGAACCTCAACTTCCCGACTATAAATTCAGGGCCCCCGCAAAGCCGAAACCCTGAATTTATATTGTATTTAACCTTTGATGACCTCAAGCGCAACTTTTGCGACGTTTTCTGCGGTAAAGCCGAATTCCTCGAACACACGCGGGGCGGGTGCGGAGGCACCAAAGTGGTCGAGGCCTACGGATTTGCCGTCAAGGCCCACGTACTTCTGCCAGCTCACGGTCGCTGCCGCTTCCACGGAAACACGCTTGCGGATGGACTTGGGGAGCACGCTCTCCTTATAAGCTTCGTCCTGCTGCTCAAACAGTTCCATGCACGGCATGGAAACGAGCCTTGCCGTATAGCCCTGCACGGAAAGGATGTCCGCCGCCTTGTAAAGAAGCTCTGCCTCGGAGCCGGAGCCCATCAAAATAACGTCGGGCGTTCCCTTGGGATCGCGTAGCACATAGCCGCCGCGTGCGGCGTTTTTGCCGGTATCGGGAAGCTGCGGCAGGTCCTGGCGGGTGAGCGCCATCACGCTCGGGGCCTTGAGCTTGAGCGCTTCGAGGTAGCAGGCCGCCGTTTCCCTTGCGTCCGCGGGGCGGAACAGGAAGGCGTTTGGCGTAAAGCGTACGGAGGCAAGCTGCTCCACGGGCTGGTGCGTAGGGCCGTCCTCGCCCACGCCGATGGAATCGTGCGTGAGCACGTACAATACGGGGAGCTTCATGAGCGCACTCAGGCGAAGCGCCGCCTTGAGATAATCCGCAAACACGAGGAAGGTCGCGCAGTACGGCCTTAAACCGCCGTGGAGCGCTATGCCGTTGCAAATCGCGGCCATGGCGAACTCGCGCACACCGAAGTGGACGTTTGATCCCTCGGGCGTTTCCGGAGAGAAGTAAGGTTTATCTTTGAGCTCCGTCTTGTTGGAAGGAGAAAGGTCCGCGCTGCCGCCGAAGAGATTCGGAAGGTACGCCGCGATCTTATTGAGCACCGTACCGCCGAGCGCGCGGGTAGCCTTTTTGCCCTCGACCGCAAACAGGCCTTCGTCGTTTAAGAGCGCTTCGGGGAGCTTATCGCTATGATAAGCTTTCCACTTTTCGTAAAGCTCGGGGTACGCTTTTGCGTAGGACGCCATGAGCGCGTTATAGTCGTCCTCATACTTTTGAAAGCGCGGCTGCATGGCGGCAAAGTGATCGTAGACCTCCTGCGGCACGTCGAACGCCCTTTCGCTCCATCCTAAGGACTCCTTATAAGCCTTTATATTGTCTTCGCCCAAAGGCTCGCCGTGCGCGCTCGCTTTGCCCTCCTTGGCGGTGCCGTGCGCGATCTTGGTGTGCACGACGATGAGCGAAGGCTTTTCATGCTGCGCTTTTGCCGCCGCGATAGCTTTCAAAATGGCGTCGGTGTCCTCGCCGTCCTTTACGTCTTGCACGAAGAAGCCGTAAGCCTCATAGCGCTTGGCGACGTTTTCGGTAAAGGCGATATCCGTATCCCCCTCGATGGTGATGCGGTTGCTGTCGTATAACGCGATAAACTTGTCGAGCTTCAAAGTACCCGCGAGAGAGGCGGCTTCGCTTGCCACGCCCTCCATCATGCAGCCGTCGCCCATGAGAGTGTAGGTATAATGGTCCACCACGTTATGGCCTTCGCGGTTAAAGGTCGCCGCAAGGTGCTTTTCCGCCATCGCCATGCCGACCGCCATCGCAAAACCCTGCCCGAGAGGACCCGTGGTGGCTTCCACGCCGGCGGTGTGGCCAAACTCCGGATGGCCGGGCGTACGGCTGCCCCATTGACGGAACTGTTTTAGATCGTCGATCGTAAGGCCGTAACCGAAAAGGTGCAGCATTGAATAAAGCAGCATCGACGCGTGGCCTGCACTTAAAACGAATCTGTCCCGGTTTTCGAATTTGGGGTTATGTGGGTTTTGCTTCATCTGCGAAAACAAGGTGTACGCCATGGGTGCAGAGCCGATAGGGAGCCCAGGATGGCCGCTCTTTGCCGCTTGTACCGCTTCCGCCGACAGCACGCGGATGGCGCTGATCGCCTGCTTCTGAATGTGTTCCATACTTCCTCCGATAATAAATTCTATGAAAAAGGACGAAGCCTTTTTTCGCGTCAAAAATGACCCTGCCATTTTTTGAGGTTACACGCCTTACCTGAAACGCTTCGCATTTCCGGGCGGTAAGGCGTGAGCGATGCGAAAACCTGTGGCTTTCATCCGTTTCGGCACACAAGGCCGCCGCAGGCCTTGGCCCGTAGGGCTGCGGCTTCGCCGGACGTGTGCATGCCGCCGAAGCCGGAAGAATGTCAAGGGGTGCGCCCCTTGACATTCCCAAGGTTTTTTGACAACCGAAAGGGCGAAGCATTCGCTTCGCCCTTTATTATAGCACAGACTTACCGTTTCTCAAACAAGACCCTGCGACATCATGGCGTCGGCAACCTTTTTGAAGGCCGCGATGTTCGCGCCGGCCACGAGGTTGTACCCAAGGCCGTATTCCTTGGCAGCCTCTGCAGAAGCCTTGTGGATGTTGAACATGATGTTCTTGAGCTTAGAATCCACCTCTTCGGCGGACCAGCTCATGCGCTGGGAGTTCTGGCTCATTTCGAGCGCGGAGGTGGCGACGCCGCCCGCGTTCACAGCCTTGCTCGGCGCAACGATGAGGCCGCTCTTCATGAGGTAAGCGAGCGCATCGTTGGTGGTGGGCATGTTGGAAACTTCGATGTAATATTTGATGCCGTTCTCCACGATCTTCTTGGCTTCGTCCATACGGACCTCGTTTTGCAGCGCGCAGGGCATGATAACGTCCACCTTACGGCCCCACGGCTTTTCGCCCTTGAAGAACTCCACGTGGAACTTATCCGCATAATCCTTAACGAGATTGCGGCCGGAGTTGCGCATGACGAGCATGTAATCGAGCTTTTCTTGCGTGCACACGCCGTCGGGATCGTAGATGTAGCCGTCGGGACCCGAAAGGGTAACGACCTTGCCGCCGAGCTCCGCGACCTTCACCGCAACGCCCCAGGCCACGTTGCCGAAGCCCGAAATGGCGAAGGTCTTGCCCTTGATGGAATCCTTTTCATGCTTGAAGACTTCTGCGGCATAATACACCGCGCCAAAGCCCGTCGCCTCGGGGCGGATGAGGCTGCCGCCGTAGGAAAGACCCTTGCCGGTGAGCACGCCGTTTTCATACGCGCCCCGGATGCGCTTATACTGGCCGAACAGATAGCCGATCTCGCGGCCGCCCACGCCGATATCGCCCGCCGGTACGTCCACGTCCGGCCCGATGTGGCGCTGCAGCTCGGTCATGAAGGCCTGGCAGAAACGCATGATCTCGGCGTCGCTCTTGCCGTTGGGATCAAAATCGCTGCCGCCCTTGCCGCCGCCGATGGGAAGCGAGGTGAGGCTGTTCTTGAAGGTCTGCTCAAAGCCCAGGAATTTCATAACGCTCAAGGTCACATGCGGGGCAAAGCGCAAGCCGCCCTTATACGGCCCGATGGCGCTGTTGAACTGCACGCGGTAACCGCGATTGACGTGCGCCTGACCGGCGTCGTCGGTCCATGTGACGCGGAATTCGATGGTGCGCTCGGGTTCTACCAAGCGCTCGAGCAGCGCGAGCTTTTGATACTCGGGATGCTTGTCGACCACGACCTCAAGAGAACTCAGAACTTCCTCAACGGTTTGCAGGAATTCCGGCTCGTTCGCGTCGCGCTTTTTCACTTTTGCAAGGACTTCCTCGATATAGGCGTTCATGAAATACCTCCGCTTAGATGTGATATTGATAGTTTTCGCATGCAGCGAAAATTGCATTTTTTAGACCATATACATGATATACTTGCAAATCGTACTTGTCAATACGACAAAAGGCCCTAAACGGGCCCTTTGCGGTTTATTTTTATATATTTCACATATATTTTTTATAAGGTGCCAGGAGTCGCCTCCCTTGCCTTATAAGCTGTAGAGGAGTTCCTCATAAGTCGGGAACGGCCAATGCCTTCGGGAAGTGACGACCTCGAGCTTATCGGCGATCTCCCGAAGCTCCGCCATGGCGGGAAGCATACTATCCTTGCAGAGCTTTGCCGCCTCGAGTGCGTCGGTTGCCGCCTTCACAAAGTCGAGCTTTTTGTCGAGCGCGTCGGCACTTTGGTAGAGCGCGTCGGTCAATGCCGTCATGCGCTTTAAAAGCGCCGTTTCCGCGGTGTTCGACACAAAGAGCAGCGCCTTCTTGGAAGCCGCGGAACTAAGTTCCGCCGCATAAGCGATCACGGCGGGCAAAATGTCGCGGTGGGTCATTTCGAGCATGGTCTTTGCCTCGATGCTCACCACCTTCACATAGCTTTCAAGCTGTATCTCGTAGCGGGAATGGAGCTCGCGCTCGGAGAATATGCCGTGGCGCGTATATAGCTCCACGTTTTTCTTATCGATAAGGCGCGGCAGCGCATCCGCGGTGGTAGGCAAAACGTACAGTCCTCGCTCGGCGGCTTCCTTTTTCCACTCCTCGCTGTAACAATTGCCGTTATATAAAATGCGCTTGTGCGCCTTGAGCTCACGCCTAAGGAGCGCCTTGACAGCCTCCTCTTTGTTTTCGGTCCTTTCGAGCTCGTCGGCAAATTCGGACAGCGCCTGTCCCACGATGGTGTTGAGCACGATGTTCGCGTCCGCGATGGACTGGCTCGCGCCCACCATGCGGAATTCGAACTTGTTGCCGGTAAACGCAAACGGCGAGGTGCGGTTGCGGTCGGTATTGTGCGCGCTGAGCCTCGGCATCACATTGAGCCCGCTCTCGATGGTATGGCAGCCGTTGGAGGAATAGTCCCCCTCCTCCTCGATGGAGTCGAGTATCCCGGTAAGCTCGTCGCCCAAAAAGATCGAAACGATAGCCGGGGGCGCTTCCTGCCCGCCCAGGCGGCAGTCGTTGCCCGCGCTCGCCACGCATACGCGAAGAAGATCGTGGTATTCGTCCACGGCCTTGATGACGGCGCACAGGAATATCAAAAAGCGGAGATTTTCACACGGGTTTGCGCCGGGATCCAAAAGGTTTTCGCCCGCTTCGGTAGCGAGCGACCAGTTGTTGTGCTTGCCACTCCCGTTCAGGCGCATGAAAGGCTTTTCGTGGAGCAGGCACACGAAACCGTGGCGGAGCGCCGTGTTTCGCATGATCTCCATGGTGAGCTGGTTATGGTCGGTCGCGGTATTGGTGTTGGCGAACACCGGCGCAAGCTCGTACTGCCCCGGGGCCACTTCCTTATGCTCGGTCTTTGCGTATACGCCGAGCTTCCAGAGCTCCCTGTCCAGATCGCGCATAAAATCCGCCACGCCGGCGCCGATCGCGCCGAAGTAGTGATCCTCCAGCTCCTGCCCTTTGGGCGGCTTTGCGCCGAACAGCGTACGCGAGCAAAAGAGAAGGTCGCGCCTTTGTTCGTAGAGCGACCTTTTTACCAAGAAGTATTCCTGTTCCGCGCCGGTGGTGGGGATGACGCGCGTCGCCTCTTCACCGATGAAATTGAGCACGCGCAGCGCCTCGCGATTTAAAAGCTCCATAGACCGCAAAAGCGGCGTTTTCTTATCGAGCGCCTCGCCCGAATACGAGAAAAACACCGTGGGGATGCAAAGCGTGCCGTCCTTGATGAAAGCGTATCCGGTGGGGTCCCACGCGGTGTAACCGCGCGCCTCGAAGGTGGCGCGAAGGCCGCCCGACGGAAAGCTCGACGCGTCCGGCTCGCCCATGGTGAGTTCCTGCCCCGAAAACGCGGCGATGGGGCTGCCGTCCTTTGCGGGCGCGATAAACGCCTCATGCTTTTCCGCCGTCACACCGGTGAGCGGCTGGAACCAGTGGGTGAAATGGGTCACGCCTTTTTCGATGGCCCAGTCTTTCATGGCCCCCGCCACAACGCCCGCCACGTCCTCGCTAAGAGGCTTGCCGAGACGTATGGCGTCCTTCAAAGCGCGGTAGGTATCGTCCGGCAGGCGCGAACGCATCACGGCGTCGCTGAACGCAAGCTCTCCGAAGCTCTCAAAAATACTTTCCATCGTAGCTTCTCCTTTATCTCAAAAAATAGATCACAACAAAATAATGTACATTATAGGCGGTTTCGGGTTTCCCCGTCAACCGCCTTATATCCTAAATAATATATTATTTTGTTATTCATCTGTGCGATATTTCTATATTTTCGAATATCAGGGCGAAATTACCGTTTTTTTTGAAAGTACGCATTCAAAAGCGCGGCGCATTCCGCCTCGCATACGCCGCCGATCGTTTCCACCGTGTGGGAAAGCACGTTGTTCGTAAGCTCCAAAAGGCTAAAGCAGCAGCCGTAGCGCTCGTCGAACGCGCCGAACACCACACGGTCCAGTCGAGCGTTGACCATCGCGCCGGCGCACATGCAGCAGGGTTCGAGCGTAACGTAAAGCGTGCAGCCGCTGAGCCGCCAGTCCCCCGTCAGATCCGAAGCGCGGCGAAGCGCCAGAATCTCCGCGTGCGCGGTGGCGTCATGCCTCTTTTCCACCTCGTTGTGCGCTGTTGCGATCACAGCGCCGTTTTTCACGACCACAGCGCCCACGGGCACCTCGTCGCGCGCGGCGGCCTTTTTTGCCTCCGCAAGCGCAAGCTCCATATACGTTTTGTCGTCCATAACAAGATGAAGCGCCATCTGCCCTCCGCGAACCGCGGCCGCATCCGCATCCCGGCTCATTTTTATAAAGTTTTGCGGTTATGACCTGATAAGCAGGTCGTTCTCGCAATTATAACAGAATCACACGATTTTACAATCCAAATCGCTCGATTTCCCGGCAAAGATTCCAAAACCAAAAAACTGTTGCAATGCCGTGAGGCATGTGCTATATTATGTTCACTACTGAATATTGTTTAGTAGTTAGTGTTACTCTACAAGGAGTTATATGAACGCGCAATTCAAAAAAGGCGTATTGGAACTTTGCGTGCTTTCCCTTTTGAAAAAGGGAGACGCCTACGGTTATGAGCTGGCCGAGCGGCTGAGCGCGGCGATCGAGCCTGCGGAGGGAACGGTTTACCCGCTTCTGCGCAAACTTAAGGAGGACGGACTGTGCGAAACCTATATGTCCGACGCCTCCGGCGGCCCGCCGCGCAAGTATTACCGCATCACGGCGAAAGGCTTGAAGCGCGAACAAACGTTGCGCGAGGAATGGCTGGATTTTGTACAAAGCGTGGGAGGGCTTGTGTTAAATGACGAGGCATGAATTTTTAGAAGAGCTTTCCGCGGCGCTTCGCACGGCGCCTGCGGATGTGAGAGAAGAAGTATTGAGCGATTTCGGCGAGCATTTCGACGCGGGCGCGCTCGAGGGGAAGAGCGAAGCGGCCATCGCGGAAGCGCTCGGCGACGCGAAGCGCATCGCAAGGCTCTATTTTGCGGACGACGCCGTGAAGCGTGCGAGAGAAAAGGCGAATTTGAAAAGCATATTTTCCATGGTGCTCGCGGTGCTGCGCTATAAGCTGGGCGGCGGGCTCGCCGTGGCGATGGCGTATCTAATATGCCTGTGCGCCGCGATATGCGTTTTTGCGGGTTCTTTCGCGCTGCTGTTGGCGGGGCTCGGCGCGGCGGCGCTCACCGTCGCCTCGGCCGTCAAGAGCCTATGGCCCTATTTCCTTCTCTATCTGCTCGCGCTGTTCCTCTTTGCGAGCGCGGGCGCGCTCACGTTCAACGGCGGCATGGCCTTTTTTAAGCGTACCGTCAAAAAAATGCCCCTGTTTGCCGAACATATGATGGGGCGCGGGAAAAAAGGAGGCGCTTCCCATGCGTAAAAGCACGAAACTTTACCTTGTTACGTTTTTGATAAGCCTTGTTCTGGCCATGGCGACGGCCGGCGCGCTTGTACTAACAGGTACGATCATCCACCGCGAATCGCACGAAAGCGTTGCGCTTACGGACGCGGAATATACGGGCATCCTTTTCAATACGAGCTTTGCCACGGTCGTAACGGAGCCCAGTGATTCCAACGGTACCGAAGCAAAAATCGACCTGTACGCATGGCGCGGCGCGGACTTCCACGCGGCCGGGCACGTTAAGCTCGCGGTGGAAAACGGCAGGCTCGTTTTGACCGAGCTCCCCTTCCCCAACGATTTCCTGGGCTTTTTCCCGCAGCCTTATGCAATGGATATCAAGCTTAGCGTACCGCGGGAAATATATGAAGCGCAGGAGGCGCAACCATGAAAACGGTCGTCATCACGGGATTCACATCGGGCATAGGCCTTGCGACGGCGAAGGCGTTCGTATCTTTAGGCTGGCGCGTCATAGGCGTCGCACGCGATAAAAACAGCGCGGAACAGGCGCAGCAGGCGCTTAAAGCGATCGACGTGAATGCGGAGACGGAATACTTCCTTGCGGACCTAAGTAACCAAAGCGAAGCGGCAAAAGCGGCCGAGGAGGTGCATGCCTGCCTTTGTAAAGCCTGCGGCGGAAAGCTCGAGGCCTTCATCAGCAACGCGGGCGGCGTGCGGAGCGTTTACACCACAACCGCCGAGGGGTATGAGTACCAATTTGCGCTCAACTGCCTTGCGGGCGTCCTTTTTACCCATAAGCTTCTCCCCTGCCTCGAGGCGGCAAACGGCAGAGTCCTTTTTACGGGCAGCAACTCGCACAAGCATATGCGCGTGCATTTTGAAGATATCATGCTGGAGCGGCATTACAACTGCCTTGCCGCCTACAAGCATACGAAGCTTTTGACCATGCTGTTCGCGCGGGCTTTCAACAAACGATATGCAGAAGAGAATGTGCGCGCCTACGTCGTGGACCCCGGACTTGTGAACACCAAAATCGGCATGAAGCAGACGCACGGGCTTGTGCGCTTTGTTTGGGACGTCAGGCGGCGCGGCGGCTGCGCGCCGGAGCTTCCCGCACAGACGTACGTATACCTCGCTTCGTGCACGCCTGCGCCGGAGGAATTGTACTATTGCCGCTGCAAAGTGCGCGCCTGCGGCAGATTTGCCGAAAACGACGGGGACGCCGAGCGCGTGTTCGCCATGAGCGAGCGCTATTGCGGCGTGCAATTTTAAAGGTAAGGGGGTAAGATCATGGTTCTGATCACAGGCGCCGCAGGCGGGCTTGGCCGCGCCATGGCGATGGAATGCGCGCGGCGCGGGTTTTCTCTTTTTCTCACCGACCTGGATGAAGAGGGTTTGAAGCACATCGTATGCGGCGTTTTCCTCGCCTACGGCGTAAGAACATCCGCCTTTGCGTGCGACCTTACCGATAACGGCGAGGTGGAAGCGCTGTTTGCGGCGGTCGAGGCCGCGGGTGAGCCTGTCGATATGCTGTTTAACGTGGCGGGCGTAGATTTTGAGGGCGGCTTTTTGGAACGCGACAGCGCGCGGCTTTTGAGCATCGTGCGGCTGAACATAGAGGCAACGCTCCTTGTAACGCACGCCGCGCTTGCGCGGCGCGCGTTGAACGCGCCGTTTCGGATCGTTACCGTTTGCAGCCTCGCCTCTGTCTGCCCCATGCCCCTCAAAGCGACTTATGCCGCGAGCAAGCGCTTTCTTTTGGATTTCTCCATCGCGCTCGGGCAGGAACTCGGGCAGGATAACGTGCATGTGCTCGCGCTTTGCCCGGGCGGCATGCCCACCACCCGCGAGGCGCTCTCGGGCATCGACGCGCAAGGGCTTTGGGGGCGCATTACCTCCAACAGCCTCGGCACCATCGCCCGCAAAACCGTAGACCGCTCTCTCGCGGGCAAACGCGTATACGTGCCGGGGCTTGTGAACCGCACGCTCGCCTCGCTTTCGCGGATGATCCCGCCCGTGTTCGCCGCACGCCTTATCCACCGCCGCTGGGCCGCCGCACAAAAGAAGTGGTTTTCGGTGTGAAAGGTCATAAAGAAACATAGGAGGCTGATTTGCGGGCAATCAGCCTCCCGCAACGATCCGGCATTCCCCGGGAAATCGAAGTCATTTCATTCATTTACGCCGGCAAAAGCCCCATAAGCGCGCTGAAACCGATGGCGAGGAATATGCCCAGGACATAGTTCATGACCTTGATCTTGGTCACGCCGAGCATGTTGAGGCCGAGCGCGATCAAAAGAAGCGAACCCGTACAGGTCATATCCGCGACGGCGGCTTCGTTGAGCGCAGGGGCAAGGAACTGTGCGAGGACCGTGATAAGCCCCTGATATAGGAATACCGGTATGGCGGAAAACGCGACGCCCGCGCCGAGCGTGGCGGAAAGCACGATGGCGGAGATAAAATCCAGCATGGACTTCGTATACAAAATGCTGTGGTCGTTTTTGAGCCCGCTCGAAAGCGCGCCCAAGATCGCCATGGCGCCCACGCAATACAGGAGGCTCGCCGTAACGAAACCCTCGGAAAAGCCTGAACCGTTCTCGAGCTTCAATTCGATTTTTTCGCCGAAATTTTTGAAACGCGCATCTAAATCGAGGAACGTACCGGCGATACCACTCGTGACGATGGCGAGTATGACAACAAGTACATGCTGCCCCTCAAGCGCGCCCGAAATACCGATGTAGAGCAGGCACAGTCCAAGCCCCGTCATGACCGCATCCGCAATTTTTTTAGAAAAACCTTTTTTTATTAACAGCCCAATAAGGCTCCCCGCCACGATGGCCGCGGCGTTTACGATGGTGCCGAGCATAAATATATCCTTTAAACTTGTCTGTTGTAAATAAGCTTTACATGCTCGCGGTTGCGGTACATGATAAAATACACCGCCAAAAGGTTGAACGAGTACACGAGCATGATGATGGCGCGGGGCTGCATCAGAGTGCTGAGGCCGCCAGCGAGGAGCTGGCCCGCGATCATGCCGAGTATGTTCACCATAGAGAAAATGCCGTTGAAGCGTCCGCGGAACTCGTCCTTTACATAGTTCTGCGTTGCGGAGATGCGTATGTTGAACGACGTCACACCGAGCATACCGGAGAAAAGCTCCATCACAAGCATCACGGCAACGGGCATATAGAGGTAGCTGCCCTCGATGAAGCACAGCGTCGCGTACACGAACAGCGCAATGTAGAACTTTTTATCCATTGGATAGCGGAATTTGTAATGTACCATGCCGCCGATGAGCCTGCCGAATGTAGCGATGCTCATCACGAGCGAGTAGATGCCCACGCCTATACCGTCTTCCGTTTTCACGAATCGCATCAAAAAGGAGAGCGATTCCGGCACCGCGAACGTGTGCGATTTAAAAAACGGCAGCAAAAGCGCCCCCGCTGCGCCGCTCACGAGCGTGGACACGCAAAAGTAAACGGTGATTGTGAGAAGCCCCTTCTCAGAGCGAAGGTAAGTAAGGCCTCCCTTAAAATCATCCGCATAGCGTCTGAAGTTGAAGCTTGCTTTTCGCGCGTCCTTCATATGCGTTTCCTGCGCGCGTATCCGCGTTTCAAACACCGCGGCCACAAAAAAGGTGGCGGCGTTGAAGAGGAAAAGCGGCTCGATGCCGATGGTGGAGTATGCCACGCCCGCGACGGGTACCATGATGGTGGTGGCGAGCGGGTAGATGAGGCTTGATACCGAATACGCCTTGGAGAAATTCCCCTCGCTTATGAGCATGGGATAGAAGCTGTCGTACGATACGGAATACACGCTGTCGACCGAGCCCACGAGCATGGTGAACACGAGGATAAGCGGATAGCTCAATAGGCCCTTTCCGACCAGGAGGCTTACGAGCAAATAAAGCCCCGAGGCGAAAAAGTTAAGGGTGTAGATGACGCGCTTGCGCGAAAACCTGTCGAGATACGGCCCCGCAATAAGCGGCATAATGACGCGCGGAAGGTTGTTGCACACGAGGTAGATCGAGTACAGTATGGTGGAATTGGTGTAATCGAGCACCAATAGCCCCATGGCAAAGCCGGAAATAGCATTGCCGAACATGTTTACGATCGTGCCGAGTGTGAGTATGGTGAAGTCGTGCGTCCAAAGCTTTTTGTTCATAAAACTTCCTTGATAATAACGGAACAAAAGCCGGTTCCCCGGCTTTTGCAATAGACTCGCCCGAATTCCAGATCTGCGTCAGGCAAGCCATACCTTCGCTACAAAGAGCGCCACAAGCGTCATGACCGCGACAAACACAAGAAGCACTGCAAGATAGGCAAACGCGATCCCGCGCGAAATCGCTCTGCGCTCCGTTTTCGTGAGCGTGAGCGGTTCCTGTTTTTGCGCGGTCTGTCCGAACACGTCGGTCCGCCGTTTACGCATGGGAAGGCGCGGCGTACCGTGCATGCCTTCTATGTTCATATCGGCGATCACACGTCCGTCGTCTTCCCATTCCCGCTTTTTCTTCTTATCGCTCATTCCTGGCTGTACAGATGGCATGCCACCCTGTGGCCCGGCTCATATTCCTTGAACACGGGCGTGACCTCCGAGCAGATATCCATGCATTCGCTGCAGCGCGTGCGGAATTTACATCCGGACGGCGGATTGGCGGGGCTCGGGATATCTCCTTGGAGGATGATCCTGTTCATCTTGTACGACGGGTCGGGCATGGGCACGGCGCTCAAGAGCGCGCGCGTATACGGATGCATGGGGTTGGAGAATATCTTCTCCTTGTCGCCCATTTCCACCATGGACCCGAGGTACATAACGCCGATGGTCTTGGAGATATGCTCCACGACCGAAAGATCGTGCGAAATAAACAGGTAGGTATACTTGAACCGGCGCTGTAAATCCACCATAAGGTTGATGATCTGCGCCTGAATGGAAACGTCGAGCGCGCTCACGGGCTCGTCGCAAATGATGAGCTCGGGGTTCAAAGCCACGGCGCGGGCAATGCATATCCTCTGCCGCTGGCCGCCCGAAAACTCGTGCGGGTAGCGGTAGAAATACTGGGGCTGCAAGCCGCAGTCATGCATGACCTTCGCGATATACGCGCGGTGCTGCGACTTTGGCACGATGTTGTGCTCCTTCACGGCCTCGCCGATGATCTCGCCTACGGGCATGCGCGGAGAAAGGCTCGAATACGGATCCTGAAAGATCATCTGCAGCTTCGGGCGCACATGCCGAAGCTCCTCTTTGCGGAGCTTCGACAGGTCCGTGCCGTTGAATTTCACGGTGCCGTCGGTAACGTCGTGCAAACGAAGTATGGTGCGGCCGACCGTGGTCTTGCCGCAGCCCGATTCGCCCACGAGGCCCATTGTGGTGCCCTTTTCGATGCTGAAAGAAACATCGTCCACAGCTTTTACATAGCTGGATACCTTTTTGAAAATGCCGTTGCCGATCGGATAATACTTTTTAAGGTGGCTTACCTCAAGTATGTTTTCTGCCATTGCTGTTACTCCTCTCCAACGCCCGCAAAGGAGGTGAAAATTTCCGCGTCCTTATTTTCCGCATAGAGATAGCACGCGGAAAAATGCGTATCTGAAAACTGCACAAGCGGTGGGTATTCACCCTGGCAGCGCTCGAGACAGTGCTCGCATCTGTTGAGGAAATAGCAGTGATCGGGCATGTTGATGGGACTCGGCACCTGTCCGGGTATGCTGTAAAGCGTATCCACCTTTTTGTTCATGCTCGGCTTGGAGCGCATAAGGCCCACCGTGTACGGGTGCTTGGGATGGAAAAAGATATCCTCCACCGTTCCTTTTTCAACGATGCGGCCCGCGTACATGACCACTACGTAATCCGCCATTTCCGCGATCACGCCCAAGTCGTGCGTGATGAGCATGATGCTGCCGTTGATCTTCGTCTTGATCTCGCGGAGAAGGTCGAGTATTTGCGCCTGAATGGTAACGTCGAGCGCGGTGGTCGGCTCGTCGGCAATGATGAGGCGTGGGTTGCACGAGAGCGCCATGGCGATCATGACCCTTTGGCGCATGCCGCCCGAAAGCTCGTGCGGGTAGCTTGCATAGACCTTATCCACCATCGCGATGCCGACCAGACGGAGCATTTCGATCGACCGCTGCTTGGCCGATTCGGGCGTGGCGCCTTCTTGATGCATGAGCACCACCTCGTCCATCTGGTTGCCGATGGTGAACACGGGGTTGAGGCTCGTCATGGGCTCCTGAAAGATCATCGATATCTCGCGGCCGCGGATGTGGAGCATCTTATCGCGCGGCATTTTCGCGATGTTGTAACATTTGCCGTCAGAGGAGGCGTAGCGTATCTCGCCGCCCACGATCTGGCCCTGCGGGGCCTGTACAAGCTGCATGAGCGACAGGCTCGTAACGGATTTTCCGCAGCCTGATTCACCCACGATGCCAACGGTCTTCCCCTGCGGCACGTCGTAGGTGACGCCGTTCACAGCCTTCACGGTGCCGACGTCGGTATAGAAGAACGTATGTAGATCGTCGAACTCCACAACGTTCTTAGGGTCCCTCATATGGGTCAGATACTCGGATTCGGGTACATTTTTCCGGTTCATCCTGCGCTCGAATTCGCGCATGACCTTGGAATTTTCCTTCTCGATGCGGCGTTCGTCCTTTATGGTGAGGTACGCAACGTCGTCTACACCCTTGACCGCTTGCTTTTTAAAGATATTTTTGAGTGCCATAAACGTTACCTCTTCATTCTCGGATCGAACGCATCCCTAAGACCGTCGCCGATAAAGCTGAAGCCCAGAACCGTGATGATGATCAGCACACCGGCCGGGACCCACATGTTGGGATAGTTCGCCAAAATTTCCTGACCTCTGGAGGGGTCGGCAAGCGCTATCATCGAGCCCCATGCCGCGCGCGGGAAGGGAACGCCGAGGCCCAAAAAGGAAAGTGTAGATTCATACAGGATAACGCCGCCTAAGCCGAGCGTCGCGCTCACGATAAGCTGCGGCATGACGTTGGGGATGAGGTGTTTGAATATCTTCTTGCGCGCGGGCATACCTGTGGTCTCCGCCGCCATCATATACTCCTGCTCGCGAAGCATCAGTATCTGACCACGCACCATGCGCGCCGTGCCGGACCAGCCGAGCAAGGTTAAGAAACCCATCAGATAATAGATACGGTGCTCCGCAGGAATCGCCTCGATGGATACGATGGTTGCCGAAAGTATAAGCAAAATCGGCAGCGTGGGCAGGCAGAAAAAGATATCGCATATCCTCATGATGAGCTGATCGACCCATTTCCCGAAATAACCGGCGATACCGCCCAATACCACGCCGAGGAACGTTTCAAGGAAAATGACGAGGAACGAGATGATGAGCGATATCCTGCCACCGTACATCAGCCTTACGAAAACATCGAAGCCCGAGGTGTCGGTGCCAAGCCAGTGCTCCGAGGAAGGCATTGCCCTGAAATTGACGGTGGACAGCGACTCGTCGTAATAATTGTAGGTCTTACCGTCCGGCGCGTCAAACTCCGCTGTTGTGACCATGGTGGAGGTGCGCGGAATTTTGAAGACTTCCAACTCGTCATAACCCCATGTCACGTCCGCGATCAACGGCCCGACAAACGCGAACAGGAATACGAATACGATCATGCTCAATCCCGCAATGGAAAGCTTGCTGCGAAAGAAACGCTTCGCGACCATGCGGCCCGGCGACATGACTTGAAAATTTGCTCCCTCGTCGATCTCGACGCCCGATACGTCCGTGTAAGCGGAGGAGGTGTTTTTATCAGGCGATGGAGCCGCGTTCTTCTTGTTCTTTTTTTCTTGTTCCATCTTCTCGTACCTCCTCTTACTTCAGCTTCACGCGCGGGTCGACGACCATGTACATCAAATCGGATATCAGCATGCCCAAAACCGTCAATATCGCGAGGAACATGTTGTAGCCCATGATGAAGGGGATGTCTCCCTGCTGCGTGGCACGCAAAGCCATGTACCCGATGCCGGGGATAGCGAACACGCTCTCGGTGATCATCGCGCCGCCGAAAAGGCTCGGTAGCGTGCCGCTAAGCGTAGTAACAAGGGGAATGAAGGTGTTACGGAAGGCGTGCTTATACACCACCGTGTGCTCGCTTAGGCCCTTCGCGCGCGCCGTTCGTATATAGTCAGAATTCATGACCTCGAGCATATTCGTCCTCGTGAACCTCATGAGGCCGCCTACGTTGAGAAGCACCAGAACCACAATTGGCAATACCAAATGCCATGCCTTATCGATGAATATCTCCATCCCCGCACTGGGATCGAATACCCTGGTCGCCGTTGTCAATCCCTGCAGCGGAAACCAGCCGAACTTGATGGAAAAAACATTCATCAAGAGCGCGGATAAAAAGAAGGAAGGGAGCGCCGTTCCCGTCATGGCGAGAACGGAAACGGAATAATCGTAGCCGCTGTATTGGTTGACCGCGGCCTTGATCCCCAGTGGAATTGAGATACCGACCTCAAAAATAAATGCGATAAGCGCAATGATGAAAGAGGTCCACATGTATTCGCCGATGACGTTGGAAACGGGCTTCCCGAAAAGGAACGAATAACCCAAATCGCCCGTCAGCGCGCTTGTGAGCCAAGAGAAGTAGCTTTTGATGATACCGAAAAAGCTTTTGTCGCCCAAACCGTACAATTCCTTGAGATGCTGCACGTCTTCAAGCGTCATGGAGCCGTTTTGCACGGCGGCCGCGGTTTGGTTATCGATATAGTCCACGGGCATGAGCATGCTCAGCATGTAGACCAGCACCGACACACCCAAGATGATGACTACCGCCAGCAACAGCCTTTTTTGTATGTATTTCCACATGGTGTTTTTCCACCCTCGTTCAGAAATATTGTTGGACGCAAGGCCCGGCTCCATATGCCAAGCCTTGCGTCGCAGCTTTTACTTACAGGTTGTAGCGGTACAAGGCATTAGCCGTTGAGCTCGACATTCCAGATAAACAGGATCGGAGCCTGGAACGGCGTCACGTCTTCGCCGCTGAAGAGGGTGTCTGCATTGATGACGTTCTTGTCATATACGAACATATTCTTCCTCTGGTAGGTCGGAATCTCCGTAGCCGTACCGGTGGAAAGCTCGAGCGCCTGTGCGTAGATGACCTTGCGCTCCTCAACGTCAAGGGTGGAACGGCCGGCGTCGATCAGATCGTTGAGCTCCCTGAGCATAGCCTTCTGATCGTCGGAGCCGTTGTCATAGAGCCAGTAGAGGCCCTTCGCGGTGGGCGAGGTAGACTGGTTCCTGTTGGGATCGGAATTCCATACCTGGAACATGTCGGGGTCTGCGCCGCCGTTGCCCCAAGCGGCCGCCCACATCTGGATGCCAGCTTCGTAGGCGGTGTTGAGTTTGTTCAGAAGAGCGGTATCCGTCTCGATATCAAGCTTCACGCCGATAGAGGCAAGTACCTTCTGGGTATCGATGAGCACGACGCCTGCCGGATGCTTATCAACCGCACCGGGGATGGTCGCCTTGATGGTGACCTGCTGGCCGGCCTTCTCGTGACCTTCGGGGTAATACATGATGTTTTTGGCCTCATCGTAGATGTAGCCGGCATCAAGGAACAAAGCCTTCGAGGTTTCGCCGGTACCATCGTACGGGAAGAGGTTCTCCGGGTTCTCGGGATACGCCCACTGGATCTTCGTCATGGTACGGTAGTTGACGGTAGCGAGTTCGCCATACCAGTCGTCAACGGTGAGCTGCACGTTCATCGCATGGGCAATGGCCTTACGGACCTGCCACTCGGGGAAAAACTGGGCGTTGATGCCGATGTAGCCGTAACCGTCGTTATCAACGAGCGTATAGCCGAGCTTGGCGTAATCGCCCTGCGCCGCAGTAATGTCGTTGATGATCGTGGTGGAGGCGTTAGGGGCGGTATAGTGCACGGTACCGGTCAAAACAGCATCGAGCTCCGCGCCCATTTCGATTGCCTGATAGCGGAGGGTCTGGATCTTCGGGGAGCCAAGCATGAAGCTGTCATTCGCCGTGTAGGTGATGACGTTGTCCTTGTACTCCTGGAAGATGTAAGGGCCTGCGCCCAGAGGAGCGTCGTTCTTATCCTTAAGGACCTGGATGAAAGCGGGGTCAGCGAGAGCAACGCCGAACTCGTTGAGTTCGCCGGTATAACCCTCAGTATAGTAGTGGAACGGAGCTATGAACATGTTGAACTTGAAGATGGCCGTCGGATCCACGCCGTTTGACACGACTTGGATGTACTCGCGGTCTACGCCGTCATCACAGGTCATGGTGCCGGAGGTAATGCCGCTGATGCTCGGCACGCCGCCCTCGGCCTTGCCGTAAGCGTCGACATAAGCGGATACCACGGCATCCTTAAGGACGGTGCCGCCTGCTGCTTCCGCCTGCGCAGCTTCGATATCAAAGCCGTACGCGGTAATGATGGCATTAAAGCAATCGGCCGCGGTAAGTTCTTGCGTATTCAGATCCCAAACCTTATCGGACGCGTCCGTAAACTGCAGGTCCTTGGTGAGGGTACCGAGGTTCCACATCGCCATGGCGTAAGCGGCCTGCTTGGACGGAGTGTCGAAAGTGGCCCAAGTGAAGCTTTCGTCGAGACCGGCCGCCTCTTCATCGTTGCCATAGCTGGCGACGACGTAGTCGATGATCTCCTGCGTGAACTGCGCGCCGGTGGCGGGCAGGGTTGCCCAGAAGGCAGCCTGCTTGTCGGCCGTTACGCCGCTCGCGGCATTGGGCACGATCTGGCCGCTCTCGTCGAGCGTGAAGCCCGCCGCGAGGATCGCATCGACCTCGGCAACGACTTCCGCGCTCGTCTGGAGGCGGTACTCGCTCAGGCCCTGCACATCAAGAGTATAAAAGGTGTTGGCACCGTCATAGAGAGGATCGCAGTAGGTATAGATGGAGAACAGAACGTCCTTCACGGTAAAAGGTACGCCATCGCTGAAGGTGATGCCGTTCTTGAGGATGATTTTTGTAGTCGTCGTGGAGTTGTCCGCGGCTATTTCCTGCGAAAAATCATAAGCGAAGCAGGGCCGATTAATGCCCGCCACCGGCGCGCCGGTCTTATCGACGTCCACAAGAGTAAGTTCGACCATGCTCAAGGCGTCGTTATCGGGCCCGGAGGTGGAAAAGAACGGATTGAATTTACCGTCGAAATTATCGTTGCTGAGAACCAGCGGAACGGTGGCGTTGGCACCGGTTCTGGGCGTGACGGTAGCGTCATAACGGTCAGCGGGAACGTCGGGCAAAACTTCCTTCGGCGTTTCCTCGGGGGCGTTTGTAGCCGGCGCGGGAGTCGGCTCGGTGGGTTTGGGCGTGCAGGCAACCGCCACGCCAAAGACCATCATCAAGCACAGCGCTAGGGCTATGATTTTTGAGAGGGAATTCTTCATCAATTTTTCCTCCTTATTATTTTTAAACCCTCGGAGCAACTGCTCCGAAGCGTCTAAACAGGCTAAGACCCTGCCCTAGGGATTTACGCCGCCCTCGGCGGGAGTTTCCGCCGGCGCAGGCAACGTGAAAACGGAAAGCGTGAGGCGGCCCGGATCGAACACCTCTACCGTAAGAGCGTCCGCAGAGCAGTTGTTGAACACACAGCCGGACGCGACGCCGAACAGATCACCCAAAGCATACTTTGCGCCGCCATCGTCACCCTTGCCGCTCGAGATAAAAAGCCCATTGAAACGGCAGTTGTTGAACGTGACATTTTTGCCCTGCGCGGCGAGCAGACCGCCCGTTACTTTGATGCCCGCCTTGACGTCCACGGTCAGCGCGGAGTCTTCAAAGGTGACGTCGTTGAAGGTCGCGCCGTCCATAATGGCGGCGAGGCCGATCTGCTTACTTGTATCGTTGTCGATCCTTTTGCCCTTGACGGCGACTGTGAGATTGGAAAGCGTATGGCCGTTGCCGTTGACGATGCCCGAAAAGCTTTCGCTCATGGTGAACGTAACGCCCGAAAGATCGATATCCGCGTCGAGGGTATACCCGTCGATGTGGTTACCCGCCGCGTCGGTATCGAAAAAGCCGTATTTGTTGCCGATTTTAAGGTCCTGTGCGTTTTTTACGCGCACAAAGCTACCCTCGGTAAACTGCATATAGACAACGCGGTTCGCGGTATTGACAAGATAGGTTTCTATGTCTTCCTCGACGAGCTGATCCTTGGCAGATTCGATCTCGTCGAGCGCACCTAAGCCCGCCTCGGTAAGCGCATAGCCGAGCTTATTCAGGAACATCCACGAGGTATCCACCTCGCTGCCCGGCGTTTCTTCGGGCTCGACATATTCGATGCGTTCAAAATACTGCGGGAACATTTCCGAAAGCTTAACATAAAGCTCGGCTTCGGTCGGCGTCGGGTCGACATGGACATAGCTTGTAAAGTCGTACTTCTCAGTGCATTCGGCGTCGGCATAATAGCCTGCGAAGGACTTGTCATCGGGCGTGGACATCGAC
Organism: Bacillota bacterium; assembly: GCA_023400985.1. GTDB lineage: Bacteria > Bacillota > Clostridia > Christensenellales > CAG-138 > UBA7707. The sequence goes on along the minus strand of JAEXEN010000027.1, from coordinate 47,418 downwards.
AAAACGCTCGAAGACAGCTCCTGTATGGGAGAATCCGCCGTGATGTTTTTGGTGAAGATCACCTCGCCGGTAGCGGCGTCCACGTAGTTGACCCTGGCGCGCGGGAGCCAGCGGGCGTAAAGCGTGATGTCACCCTGCACGCGGTCGATGTTGAAATCCCACCTGTCGGCAGAGGAGAATTTATATTCCTCAACGCTTCCCGGCTCGGCATCCGCTTTGGCGGTATACCAGCCGGCAAGGATGTAACCATCCTTCACGGGCTCCACAAGCATATTGCTCGAACCGGAAGGCTTGAACACATAGGAATTGTTGAGATAATAGGTTTTACGCACTCCGCGCGCATTTACCATGCCGCCAAGCGCATCATAGGTAACGAGGCTCTCGTAACCCCATGTACCCGGGTCCACCGCTTGGCCCTTCATACCGCAGCCGGCAAAAAGAAGTGAACAAATTAGGGCTGCCAAGCCCAAGACCGCTGCTTTGAATTTCGAGGTTCCCATTCCTTACCCACCTTTTTTGAAATCGACGGTCAGCCGACATACCGCATGTAAAGCATGTTTCTGTAATAAATTATGCTTAATATTACATTACAAAGCTTTGGCTTGTCAACATGCCTTATGCCTTTTGCAAAGGGCATTCCCTCCCATTCGCAGAGGGCTTGCCGCCGTGATCGGAAACGTTTGCGCGCACAGCGCTTTTTGTTAGGATACCGGAAAATTTAGAGTTTGCTTAGGGATGTACACAAGGTACCGGAAAACTGCCGGGATAAATTTGCGTTGCGTTTAAGGTTCAGAACCGCTTTCAGTCTTACCATCATATCATAATTTGCGCCGAACGGAAGGGCTGTTTGCAACTATATCGAATATATTCTGTAAAACGCCGCGACATTCCAAGACCGAAAGGGCTTGCCGCCGTAGTTTGCGCTTTAACGTTTACACTTTTTTCTTTGTGCCCTTGCAGTTACCTATGTTATAATAAATTTTAGCTATTTATGGGGGAAATGCGCACAGTTATGAAACATGGCCGCAACCGAAGAAGGACCCGCCGCAGGCGCAGCAATTTAAGAGCGTCCAACTGGTTTCCATTCCTGATGCTCTTTCTTTCGGTGCTCGGCGTTTTATCGGCCGCCGGGCTCGTTGTTTTTGTGGGACTTCCCAAGGTGCTGCCCCTTATTGGCGTAAGCTACCGCGCGCCCTTTATGCCCACGCCCTCCCCCTCCCCCACGCCCGTGCCCACGCCCACGCCCAACCCCATGGACAGCTTTAACCCTGCGGAAGCGCAGAGCGAGGTCATCTTCGACGGCTCCACCTCGTATACATGGTTCGGCGACCCCTACTTTTACAAGGGTACGCTCCTGTTGTCCGCAGGCAAGGTGGTCGACAGGAACGCGACCATGACGAACTTATTTTTTTACTATCCGGACGAGGGCCGCACGGCCGAGCTTCTCCCCTACAAGCTCAAGAACAGCCATTTCATGTTTGCGCGCTTCAACGACGATTGGATCGTATACCTCGACGCGAAACTCGACGGCGGCGGCTACATCACCGCGATCGACCGCCGCGATACAAACGCGCAGCCCATTATTATAAAGGAAGTTTTTGCAGGACAGCCCGCGCTCATGCTCGACGGGAACTACCTTGCGTGGACGGAGCGCACCGGTTCGCGGATGGACAAGCTTTTCGTGTGCGATCTTATGAGCCGCGAGACCGCCGCGGTACAGCTTTTCAACAACAACTGCTACGGCGAGAGCAAACCCTCGCTGAGAAACGGCCTTTTGCTTTGGGCCGACCTTGACGATTCCGCCGTAACCTCTTTGACGAGCGTCATCTGCTCGGTGGCCTTGAACGGCTCGCCTTCCATCAAGACCTACCGTCCGGGCACCTTCGTACACGACCCCGAGAGCGACGGCGAATATACCGCATGGCTCGACGGAAACCACGGTCCAAATACGAGCCTTTACTTCTGCAAGGACTTCGGAACGCCCGTAAAGATCGATACCGGCGTCGTAGACTTCGGGCTTAGTGAAAACTTTATTGCCTATTCGAAGGATTCGTCCATCTACGTATATATGCTCAAAGACCGTAAAACCTACCGCATCACCCCCGAAACGGAGCAAGCGCAGCTCCTCGGCGTGTCCGACGGCAAAGTGATATGGATGGACGTGACGACAAGGGAAAGGGATATCGTGAAGTTTGCGCCTATCCCATAAGTCACGCAAGGCCGCAGGCCATTTGTGTGAAGGGGAACGGCCCTTCGGGGATACACATCCGCCTGTCGCGTCTGCGGACGCTCCCGTGCGGCGGATGCGATAGGAATGAAAACCTTCGGTTTTCATCCGTTTCGGCACGCAAGGCCGCAGGCCTCGGCCCGGAGGGCTCCGGCTTTGCCGGACGTGTACATGCCGCCGAAGCCGGATTAGGGCCTCAGGGGCTTCGGCCTCGAACCCCTATTGTAGGGGCGGATAGTATCCGCCCGCGTACTACTACGAAAGGATACTATGCCTAAAGCATCAAAACCTGTCTACATCTGCGGCGAATGCGGCTACGAGAGTGCGAAATGGCTTGGGAAATGCCCGGCGTGCGAAAGCTGGAACACCATGGTAGAGGAGGCGCCGAGGGAAGCGCGCGCTTCGTCCTCTTCCCCGCGCGTATCCGCCGTGCCGTTATCAAAGGTGGACAGCGCGGGCACGAACCGCGTATCGACCGGCATGGAGGAATTTGACCGTGTGCTCGGCGGCGGCATCGTTGCGGGAAGCACCGTGCTTTTGGGCGGAGACCCGGGCATCGGCAAGTCTACGCTTTTGATGCAGACGGCCAACACCCTTACGCAAACAGGCAAGGTTTTATATGTGACGGGCGAGGAATCCGCCCCGCAGCTCAAACTCCGCGCGGAGCGCCTCGGCGTTACGGGAGAAATGCTTCTTCTTGCGGAGACCGACCTTTCCGCCGTAGAAGAGGAGTTTGCTCGCAGCAAACCCAAATATTTGATCATCGATTCCATCCAGACGATGCTCTGTCCGGAGCTCAACAGCGTGCCCGGGAGCGTAAGCCAGGTGCGCGAGGCGACCTCCGTTTTGACGCGGCTCGCCAAAGAATTCGGCTGCGCGGTGTTCATCGTGGGCCATGTTACAAAAGAAGGCGCCATCGCCGGGCCGCGCGTGCTCGAGCACATCGTGGATACGGTGCTGTATTTCGAGGGGGACCGCAACGACGCGTTTCGCCTGCTTCGCGCGGTAAAAAACCGCTTCGGCTCCACCAATGAGATCGGCGTGTTTGAAATGCGCGATACGGGCATGGCGGAAGTAAAAGACCCGAGTTCCCTGTTTTTGACCGGTACGAACGCGGCGGGCTGCGCCGTTACCTGCGCGCTCGAGGGCACGCGCCCGATGCTTGTGGAGGTGCAGTCGCTCTTATCCTCCTCGCCTTTCAACAACCCGCGCCGCATGGCGGCGGGCGTGGACGGCAACCGCCTATCTTTACTCCTCGCGGTGCTCGAAAAAAAGGCGGGCCTTCGCTTTTTCGATAAGGACGTATATGTGAACGTGGTGGGCGGCATACGGCTCGACGAGCGCGCAGGCGACCTTGCGGTGGCAATGTGCATCGTTTCGGCGCTGTTCGACGCGGCACTCCCCTCTAAAACGGCCTTTATCGGCGAGCTTGCCCTCACGGGTGAGGTGCGCGGCGTGAACCGCATCGAAAAACGCGTGCAGGAGTGCGCGCGTTTGGGCTTCACCAGCATTGTGCTCCCCAAGACCGATGTAAAGCTCAAGGCCGAAGGCGCAAAGCTCATCCGCGTGAAGAACATCGCGGAGGCCGTAAAGCTCCTTGCCGCCTCGCAAAACAGCTGATCCTTTAAAAGTTCCCTCTCCGAAAGGCAGGATAGTATGCAATACGCCCTCCCCACGAGCATTTGGGGACGCTTTAAGCGCACATTCATCGGCGACAAAGCCTTTTACCGCACCGTTTTGAGCCTCATATTGCCCGTCGTGGTGCAGAACCTAGCGTCCAACATGGTCATCCTTTTGAACAACGTCATGGTTGGCTCGCTCGGCACGCTGCACATGTCGGGCGTCGCCATCGCCAACCAGCTCATCTTCGTGTTCAACCTGACGGTATTCGGCGCGATCTCGGGTGCAGGCATCTATGGCGCGCAGTTTTCGGGCGCGGGCGACTGGGAAGGCTTCCGAAAGACCTTCCGCTTCAAGCTGCTCGTCGCGCTCGGCATCACCGTTGCAGGCGCGGCAATTTTAATTACATGGCCGGACACGCTCATCTCCCTCTACCTCACGGGCGAAGGCAGCGCGGCCGACGCCGCGGACATGCTCAGCTACGGCAAAGAGTATTTGCATATCATGCTGCTGGGCTTCTTACCTTATGCCATAACGCAGTGCTACAGCGGCTCGCTTCGCGAAACGGGCGATACTTTGCCGCCCATGGTGGCAAGCGTTACCGCCGTGCTCACGGATCTCCTTCTCAACTTTTTGCTCATCCACGGCAGGCTCGGCCTTCCGGCCCTTGGCGTGCGCGGCGCGGCGATCGCCACGGTGATGAGCCGCCTTATAGAGCTTGGCATCATTTTGATATGGACGCATACGAACCATAAAAAATTCTTCTTCATGAAGGGCTTGTACCGCTCGCTTCGCATTGGCTCGGAGCTTGCACTCAACATCGCGGGCAAAAGCCTGCCGCTTCTTCTAAACGAGCTTCTTTGGTCGCTCGGCGTCACCACGCTCGCGCAGATCTTCTCCACGCGCGGCCTCATGGTGGTGGCCGGCCTCAACATCGCAAGCACCATCAGCAATTTGTTCAACGTATTTTTCATCTCGATGGGCTCCGCCGTGGCCGTTATGGTGGGGCAAGCGCTCGGCGCAAACGACATTCCCCGCGCGCGCGGCTATGTGTGGAAGCTTTTGTTTTTCAGCCTCTCCGTCTGCGCGTTTTTCGGCTCGGCGCTTTTCATAGCCGCCCCGTCCATCCCAAACGTCTATAACACCGAGCCGGAGGTAAAGCGCCTCGCAACGGTGTTCCTCCGCACGAGCGCAGTCCTCATGGCTTTTTCCGCCACCTCGCACTGCTGCTATTTCACAATACGTTCCGGCGGAAAAACCTTCATCACGATGCTGTTCGACAGCGTGTTTTCCTGGGCGATCTGCGTGCCCTATACCTACCTCATGGTGCACCATACGACCCTCCCCATTGATCTCCTATACCCGCTTTGCAACCTGACCGAGCTTGTAAAATGCATCATCGGCCTTGTTGTGGTACGCACGGGGTACTGGGCGAGAAATATGACGGGAATGCCAATGGCGGAGGAAAGCGATATGCAAGTAGAGGAAAACGCTGTTTTGCCGGAAATAAGCTCTACGGCGGAAGAGGAAAACGGCGCGCTGCGGGAAAGCCCGTAAACGCATAAACGTCTTTTTGCGCGCTTGCCACAGGACCTTTGGAATGCTATAATCTTTGATGCGGCCTAAAAAGGCCGAAAAGCTTCATAAGGATGCGCTCGTAGCTCAGCTGGATAGAGTATCAGACTCCGACTCTGAGGGTCGTGGGTTCGAATCCCGCCGGGCGCGCCATTTGAAGACGGTCGAAATCCGAACTCCCATGTCCGGTTTCGACCGTTTTCTTAGTATAAAAAAGTTGCTATTAGGCCTCTTTTGAGCGCTTGGGCAGGCTCGGAAATTCTGAGCTGGAGAATACAAAGCTTGGAATTTTCCTGTGAAAAAAGTAGAGAGTAACAAATCTGAACCTGCCACAATTTCACTAAACGCCTTTGTTCTAGGCATTTTCTTCGTATTTTCCCGGAGTTTTATATTGCAAGAAGCAGCGCGGGAGCTTATAGCTGAAAGATTCGATTGGGGCTGATCCCCACTTTTGGTTGCATCGCCTTTATAGTATAATAACTGGTAGATAAACAAGGATTTGAAGTGGAGATTATTTATTTCCGGAGAAGGTATAGGTGCTTATGAAGGTTTTTGAATTCACTCAGGACCGCCTCCCGAGAGTTGCACAATTAATGTGTACTATCAAACCGGAATGGTGGGATTATGATGGGGCATTTGGTCAGCTGAGTGATATTAATGAATCTATCAAAACCGCTGGGTGGTATCTTGGGGAAGATGAGGCTAACCCTAAAGGGTGGTTACTTTGTCGGGAACTTGTTGGCTACCGGACAATCGAGTTGGAATGTAGCGGCTTTGACGATAAAGGAGTTTTTAAATTGGAGCATAAACTGGGGAGACTTTTTGATGTTGCTTCGCAGTACGCAAAAGAAAAGGGTTATCTGACATTTCGAAATGGTATAAGCTCTATCGGTTTTAATATACATGGACAGAACCTCGATGATATTCCAAAAGCTATTCAAAATCTTACTTGCGATAGAATTGATTATAAATGGATGCTCAACTATGGATTTAGGGTAATTGGAATTCAGCCCAACGTGTATGAAAAAGGATATCACTTAATCCTCATGGTCAAAGAGCTTTGATGCCTGAATCGGGGGGCGAGATTTGAAACAAAAAAGTTGGACGTTCCAGATAACGACTCCCTTCATACACCAAAAACGCTTAAATACAGGCGTTTTTTTGTTTGTATGTTTTTGCGCAAACCGGACATCAAATATCAAAACTGCTCATTCCGATAAGCGAAAATGGGATTTTTACCACTTTCGGGCCCATGTGTTCAAATGTAAGTCACCTTATTTGCCCGAATTAGGGCTACTTTTCTATCCCATTTGGAGTTTTATATTGCAGCGGTAAGAGGGAGTATTTGCTCCTTTGGAATGCTGTTTATTTTCCTCCCTGCTTTTTGATAAGGCGTGCCCTTTGTGGTATGATGATTGGCAGACAAACAGGAATTTGCCGCGAAGATAATGAGCGTTTGTTCTTGTAGATGCATTGAAACAGAACTACAAAAAATTTATATGATACGAGGAGAAAGAGATTGAGGGAGTTTAATATCGGCTCAATTGTGCCATTTGGCGGTTATCGTTGGCGCATTCTTGATATACAAGGCAATACGGCCTTGATTATAACTGAGCATATGATCGAACAACGCCCCTATAATCATTGCGCCGGTGATGCGACATGGTCTGACTGCTCGCTAAGAAAACATCTTAACGGTGAGTTTTATAACAAATTCACCGCAGTCGAACAGGCAAGAATCCTTCCGGTATTGAACAAAAACCACGGCAATCCGTGGTACGGCTCAAGCGGCGGAGAAGATACTCGGGATTACATATTTCTTCTAAGCATTGAAGAAGCAGTGTACAAATATTTCGGCGACAGCAGTAAAAACCTTGAAAACCGCAGCGCCAAACAACGATACTGGTTTCAAAAAAAAGATCAAAACAACGACAAGCGAAGATCCACATTCGATGGGTATGTATGGTGGTGGTGGCTTCGGTCGCCCGGGCGTGACAATAGAAGAGCCGTGTATATCCATGGCGACGGCAATATAGGCATTCAGGGAAACGGGACCTTCCGCTACGGCAGCAACACGATCCATCCTTCAACAGGCAATAACAGCGGCGGAGTTCGCCCCGCTCTGTGGCTGAACCTGGAATGATAAATCTTGGGGGCACTTTTCAAGTGGTCGATTATCATTACAACATAAATGACATCATATAAAGGAGAAAATTAAAAATGAGCAAGTACAAAAATGCAATGAAACTGATGGAGGAACGATGCGGAAACGGCAAGGAAGAGGTGATTGCCCTTGCGACAATATCACTATCCCCGAGCGCTGCCGGAAATCCCCGCCCCGCTGTCCGTATGGTCTGCGCCTATTATGAAGACGGCGTATTTTATGTTTCTACGGATGCAAAGAAAAATAAAATGCTGCAAATTGAGAAAAACGCCGAGGTTTCCGTCGCTGGGTTAGGCTGGTATGCGTTCCAAGGCACGGCCGAAAATCTCGGTTGGGTCAAAGACGAGAAGAATGCGGAGATCAGAGCGAAATTCAAAAGCATCTTCGATTGGTTCGATGAAGTTGGCGACGAAAATAATCCGACCTCAATCGTTCTACGTATCACCCTTACAGAGGGTACTATTATTGACAATGAAAGAGAATACGGTGAGCAGCTGTATGAAGTTGATTTTATCAATCATACGGCAAAATAAATCCGTATAGTATGAGTGTTCGCCCCTGTAGTCGAAGTAAAGCAAAGCTATAGGAAACTCATTTAGCAAACCGACAAATTCCAATTCATGGATGAACGGCGGTCACAATTCGAACTCTTTTATCCGAATTGCGACCGTCGTTTTCTTTTAAATACCCAAGAATAAGGCATTTCCACTAACTGAGTTTGCTTCACGAATCGGATACACAAATAAAAGGTTTAAATCGCTCGATAAAAATCGAAATCCGCGTGATTTGAATCCAATTATCCGAATGGAATTTAATTTCGGTGTCGGAAATAAAAGGCCTTTTCGGCTACATCGGGTGTTTTGCAGTGTAAAGCGCCATGAGGCCTCCCCCCCATTGTAGAACGCGATGTATTTATCTATGCCTTTTAGAAGCTCCTTTTCGAGTTACATCTATGTTTATACAAGCACCGAACGTAATTCTACGCGACGTTTCACTTCCCGATTATACACTTTATCCGTTTTCCGAAAACATTTATCCCGCATCTTTGAACTGCACATCAATGTCCCCGATACTTATGCTTATCCGTAACGATTTGGGGCCGCTACCCGATGCTTCCGGAAGGCTGCAACGCCCGTAGACGGAGCGGCAATGAGCCGTATAGTTGGCGGCTTCGTCGTCAATTCCGCATATAATCGCGCCTGTTGAACTGGTAATGGTAATGGAGTTTTCCGCGAAAATCTTTTTGCAATCCACGAAGCCGCTGCCTGACAGCCCCACATCAATCTTCGCCGTACGGATGGAATCCAATATGACATGGCCGACGCTGCCGGCGACAAAAAAATATTCACCAGACGAAACATCTCTGAACATACAACGCCCGCTTGTACTGGTCGCGGAAAAGCCAACGCCAGCTTTTATCTTGTCGGCCTGCATGCCTAGTGTCATCGACGACAACCGTATCGTTCGCGCAGCCTCAATATTTGAAATATCCAAGCCGCCGCCCGACGTATCCGCATAGAAATCATCTTTCATTTTTAAGTTTCTAGCTTTGATATGACCTATGGTGGTCTTAAGCTCGATCCTGCCGTCCGTCTCAAAATTCGAAACCAGTATCCTGCCGGTTTCGTTTTCCAGAATCAGCGAACCACAATAGTCACTCGGCAGTTCGATCAGTAGGCCTCTGCGCTGGTGAAGTGTAAAGAAATCCGGAATGTTGTGCAGACTCAAAAAGTTCTGTTCCTCGATTCGCAAACTGTCGCCTGCTTGTTCGGCAGATACGCCCCAACTGGCGAGCTCGTCCCATGTGATCTGAATTTTCCCGCTTTCGGAGCTCAACACTTCTATATTGAGCACCTTACACACAATATGTATGGTTTTGATGTTACCCTTTTCAAAAAAAGCTTCACGCCTTGCAAATGACGATGCGATTGTATTGGCTCCGAAAGGAAACAGGGAGAACGGCTTGGACGGAGGATCCGATGATAAGATTGCCCCGCAGCGCACACAATATACCGCGCCTTGGCGAACCTGACTTCCACATTGGCCGCAGTATCTACCCATCATTGCACCTTCTTTGCTTTTCTTCGCACTACTTAATGACGCGCTCTGCACATACAAGGCAACCGACGCCACGCCTGCTATTGCCGCTACCGTTGCCCCAAGTGCTCTCTTAGTTTCCTTTCGCCTTTCTTAATCGGAAATGGGCAGTTCTACGTCCGTTGTAACAAATTCGGTACATCTGAATCCAATATCTGTCGGCAACGTATAGTTCATGACTTTTGAGGCCAATCTCCACTCCATGCAAGCCCCTGTCTCATCATCAGTAGCAAAGGTGTATTCCTGAGAGAGATTCGCGGTGGTGATGTTGATTTCATAAATTTTGCAATCGCGTCCCGCAATCTGAATCCTGTCAGTATAATTTGCAGTGTCGCTTTGATACAATGTGTATTTTTGGGCATATTCCAAAAAACCTTGCATCATTTCATCAACAAGTGCTTGGGTATAGACCTTATTATCCGGCCTAATGAGCATTCCGCCGGTATCAATATAATATTGGTAATAGCCCCCGTTTGTGGGAACAAACAATATCTCATCCAATTGGCGCTTGAAATATATCCTGCCCTGCGCGTCTTTCCCTCCTGAGATTCGATAAAGTGTCCCATATGCGTTTTCCACTTCGTAGGTAATCAAATACTCGCTTGGGAAATGTATGCCGTCCGACAATTCTTCCTCCTGCGCATTGTCAGATGGGCTATCTTCCTGCGTATCGCCGGGCAAGTTGTCCGCCTGCATGTCTCCGTTATTGACAGGGAAGACTGAGATACATCCTGTACAGTATAGAGTTGTTACCAACGTGAGGCAAAGTACCGCGCGTGAGAGAAGTACAGATAGAATCGGTCTTTCTTTCATTTTTTCTATCCTCTTTTAGAATCTTCGATGCTTGAGATTATGCGGAGTGCTTTGGAATCAGCATTGGCTGCAATTCCCGTCCATTATCAAGTGCTCTTATCAGCCATGTCAATCGCATGCGCCAGATTAGATTGAATCTCCTTTCTTTTGGCGTCGCACAATTTGATAACACGCTTTGTACAGTCAATGTAAAAAGCCGCCATGTCTTCCGCTGCCGCAGCTGAGAGCCCTGCCGTTACTGCCGCTATTTCCGTTGCCGCCACTGTGAACTCCGTAGTTGCCGCTGTTATTTCCGCCGCCGCCTTTGCGGTTGCCATAGTGATTTCTTCTGCTGCTTCCTTTGCCGAAATGCGCTCTTTCATGTTCTTTGCTCCCTCAATTAAATTTTCAAAGAAGGCCAGAATACTGTTTATTATTTAATAAACAGACTGTTGCTTTTCTCCGATACCTGTATTATATTAAGAGACATCACTTGGCTCAATCATCAATATTTTGCAGATTGGAACATACTAAACAACTTTCCGAAAAGTGTTTAAGAGATACCAAAATATCAGCAATTGGAGGGAAGCATAGAAATGGACACCCGTGTCAGATATACTAATATGGTCATAAAAAATAGTTTTATCCAGCTATTGCGGGAAAAGCCGCTGAGTAAAATAACCGTGACAGGCATTTGTGAAAAGTCGAACATCAACCGGGCAACATTTTATAAATATTATGCCGACCCATATGACCTGTTAAAGCAAATTGAAGCCGAGCTCATTCTTGATCTGCAGAAACTAATTGAAAAGGCCAACAGCGAAAATGTTACAGAGATGCTGAGTGTAATGCTGAATAAAATGAAAGAGAACGGTGAAATATATACGGTTCTGTTTTCCGATCATGGGAACAACACATTTATTAATCAGGTTTTTTCGTTATGTTATCAGATGACTCAATTCAGATTTATGGACATGCTGCCCGCTATGACACAGGTCCAGAGGGAATGGTTCTACTACTTTTTGGTGCAAGGTAGCAGCAGTATTATGAGTCGCTGGGCGCAAAATGGTATGAAGGAAGAGCCTTTGGAAGTTGCTCAATTCATGAATAAATTAATTCTGACATTACTTAATGCACTTCAATGAGGTAAGGAAAAAACACATGCAATGCGGGAAGACTTTAATGACTCTTTTCCGAGTATTCAACTCAACTTTCGTCACGCCACATATTTTATGATTTTGATGCCATCAATCACGTCTCATGGTTCTCATAACTTTCACTATATGGTGCCATGGCGGCCTCCAGCACATCGTGGGCCGATATCATCTCGTCCGCATTCTTGCCGTTCAGAGCCTTTTTTGCTGCCTTGACAGGTTCGCTCAGCGCTTCTCGCACCGTCTTAAAGGCCTGCTTATCCTTGCTTTTGGCCGCCTGCTTCTGCACCTGCTCGGCGTGTTGCAGTAACCTTTGCAGCTTCCCGCGCATTTCGGTTTCCTGACGGAATTTGTTGTCCTCAGCGGCGTACTGCTGAGCGTCCCGGATGGCCTCTTGGATATCCTCGTCACTCATGTTGGAGGACGCTTCAATGGTAATCTGCTGCGCCTGGCCGGTCTTCAGGTCTTTTGCAGCCACATGCACGATGCCGTTGGCGTCGATGGTAAAGGTAACTTCGATCTGCGGTACACCCGCCATTGCCTTTTGGATGCCCTTCAGCTTGAATTTGCCCAATGTTTTGTTTTGGCTGGCCCGGGGGCGTTCGCCCTGCAGCACGTGGATTTCCACGGCGGGCTGGAAGTTGGCCGCCGTGGTAAACACCTGACTCTTGGAAATGGGGATCGTGGTGTTACGTTCAATCACATGGGCGCAAATGTCGCCGACCGTCTCGATACCCAGGGACAACGGTGTCACATCTAACAGCAACAATCCATTGACCTCACCAATCAGTACGCCTCCTTGCAATGCGGCGCCCAGCGCGACGCATTCATCAGGGTTGATGCCCTTAAAGCCTTCCCGACCGGTGATACTTTTTACTTTGTCCTGCACGGCGGGTATGCGCGTGGCACCACCTACCAGCAACACCTTGCCGATATCGCTTTTGTTGATATGCGCGTCATCCATCGCCTGCTTAACCGGCCCTGCGGTGGCTTCCACCAGATGAGCGGTCAATTCGTTGAATTTGATCCGCGGCAAGGAGACGTTCATGTGCAGAGGCGCTCCTTTGGACTCAGCGAGATAGGGCAAGTTGATGACGGCGCTCTCAGCAGCGGAAAGCTCTTTTTTCGCTTGTTCTGCGGCTTCCTTCAGCCGTTGCATAGCCGCAAGATTGCTGGACAGATCGACCTTGTTTTCTCTTTTGAATTCGGCCGAAAGCCAGTCTACAACACAGGCATCAAAGTCATCGCCGCCTAGGCGGTTATTGCCTGCCGTCGCCAGCACCTCGATTACGCCGTCCTTGATATCCAACACCGACACATCGAAAGTGCCTCCGCCGAGGTCGAATACCAGCACCTTCCGGTTTTCTTCCTTATCCATGCCGTAGGCCAGCGCCGCAGCCGTGGGCTCATTGATGATGCGCCGTACCTCCAACCCGGCAATGGTGCCGGCATCCTTGGTGGCTTGCCGCTGGGCATCGGTAAAGTAGGCGGGTACGGTGATGACCGCCTCGCTGACCGTCTCACCCAAATAACTCTCCGCATCCTTTTTCAATTTTCTCAGGATCATGGCCGATATCTCGGGCGGAGTAAGGGACTTGCCGTCAATCCTGACCTTATACGCGGTACCCATCTCTCGTTTGATGGAGTTGACGGTTCGCTCGGCGTTGGTTACAGCCTGCCGCATCGCCACCTGTCCCACTAGGCGCTCACCATTCTGTGAAAAGGCCACCACCGAAGGCGTGGTGCGTCCGCCCTCGGCATTTTGTATGATGACCGGCTTGCCGCCCTCCATCACTGCCACGCAGGAATTGGTGGTGCCAAGATCGATTCCAATGATTTTTCCCATCTCTGTGTCCTCCGCTATTCATCGCTTTTTTCATGATGTCTCAACAGCCGCCGCGGCAGCAGAAAAAGCAGGCCATCTGTGCCAGTGCCATCCCCAAGAGGCTGCGCCCCATCTTTTTCATGTCAAACCCCTGGCTTTGCCCGGTCTGCCGGTATGTAAAGCTGCCCTGCTGGAACTGGTCCAACAGTTGCTGATATTCTATATTGCCAGGCTCCATCCGCACGGCTTCTTTGGCGTGGGTCAAAGCCGTTACCCTGTTGCCCGTTTCGGCGTTGGCGATGGCGCTGAGATAATACCATTCGGCATCGCGCCCCTGAATCCGAGAGAGCACACCCAATGCGCTCTGATACTGCCGAGTCTGGATATACAAGCGCGCCTGTTGTATCGTGGGGGAGCCGGCTTGTCCATTGCTCTGCTGCTGCCATGTCTGGCCGAATATGTCGCCAAATATATCCCCAAAGCCGCCGAAATCAAAGCCGCCAAAAGGGTTGTCGTTGCGGTGGGCATAGCCTCCGCCGGGCTGGTCGTGCCGCTGTGGCCCATAGCTTCCATCGGTCCGTTCATACGTAGCGCCGCCGGTTTTCTGCGCCTTGATCTGCTCATAGGCCGCGTTGATCTGGCGCATCTTCTGTTCAGCAATTTTATCCCCAGGATTCAGGTCGGGATGGTATTTCTTGGCCAGTCTGCGGTACGCTTTCGTAATCTCCTCTTCCGGCGCTGAGGGATTAACACCCAATACCTTATACGGATCGTCCATGTTATGCGTTCGTCCCTTTCTCTTTTCGCACCCGGTATTTCTGCCAGACGCCCGCGTACAGATGATTCTGCAGAATATGCCTGTCTCGCTTGATAGGCAGCCTTTCAAATCCAGCGGTGCATTCGGCCATGACCATGGTGAGCATAGGAGCAAAATCCGTCTCCAGCAGCGCCACCAGCGGATTGTACCTCTGCTTTTTAATGTCAGCCTTTAAGTCGTTCGCCGCATCCAGCAAATAGATAAAACGACCGAGGGATGAGCCTACACACCACAACGTATCGGCATACCCATCCTGACGCCAGGCGAATAGTGCACCCATGAGCTCCCCGAAGCAGTTTGCGGGCAAGTCCGGATTCAGCTCATTTGCCTTTTCCATCTCCTCAAGACGCCGCAGGCTGCTTGCAATGGCCACATACTGACAGGGATTTTCCTCTTTTATGCGGGGCAGATATTTTCCCAGCCGCATGCTTTTTTCTCGGGCAATCAGACTATGGTCGTCATGCCAGTCGTCCAGACACTGATAATAGGCTAGGAGGATGTTCATATCCGCTGCATAGGAGGAGGCTGATGTTATCACATAAGGGCAATGCTTAACTGGATGGAGGATACAATGATGGATGCCCTCAGTTTCCTTCAGTTCATACAAAGAGGACAGCAGCATGGACAGAAAGGTCATGTCGTAGGCAAGGCTGCTCCGTCCGATGCTACCGTATTGCGTATTCAGCCGGCAGCACAGCCCGCAGTAATATTTCTTGTACCGTAACTTTTCCTCTTTGGACAGCGCTTTCGGATTTGCTGCGATGTATCCAAACATTACGTATCCGCCTCTTTCACTTTTAGGAGCCCCCGCTTCAGTAGTTCCAACTGAGCGGTATACTGTGAGCGGCTGTGCTCATAACTCGATATATCCAAAAAGGCTTTGGTGAAGGCCGCTCCGGTTAATGGCAACAGGATTCCCAACATGTTGCCGAAGTCTTCGTCGCTACGAATATTCAGTGTATCCATATTGATCAAGGGTAAAAGTTCCGCCGCAAGTCCACCAAAGGTGCGCCCGCTGGCCTGCTGGCGTAAAAAGTCGGTATTCACGCGAATATCAGAAAAAACATTTTTGAAGAATGCGTTGTGCTTTTCCTCGGCGACAAACGCGTAGGTGAAATCAAAAATGTCGAGGAACAGATGAAACAAATCGCCGCCGCTATTCTTCAAGCTCATCAGGGCATGACGCTCCAGCATCTTCCGGTAATCGGCCAGCAGATATTGCAGCATGTCCTGTTTGCCCTCGAAATATTGGTAGAAGCTGCCGCGGGGAATACCGGCCGTTCTGATAATTTGGTTGATGGATATTTCATCAAACGGTACACGAGAAAATTCTCCGTGAATGGCCTCCAGCAGTTTTTGTCTTTTCTCCTCTGGCAAATTAAAAAAGGTTTTGGTAGGCATGCTTCTTAACCTCGTTTCAGGATTTTTTCTCAAACGATGTATGGCATTTCGGACAATGGACGGTAATGCGCCCTTTGCCCTTCGGCACGCGCAGTTGCTGTCGGCAGGAGGGGCATTTATAGAACCGGTGGGTTTTGCTTTGACGCAGCCGGGCTTTAATGCGACTGAAAAATCCAGCCACCTTTCCTCTTATGCGCAGAAACGCAATGTTTTCCTGTCCCCGTTTTTCCGCATTATGGGAAAACATCCGGAATATGGAGAAAAACATCAATGCCACTGCCAAAGAGTACAATGTCACCCACTGCGTCAACAGGGATATGACGCATAGAACCAAAGCAAAAATGGACAGGAAGCGATTTAAGTCATCCTGCCCATAGCGCCCATACATAAAACGCTGAAACCATGCTTTCATTACCATCCTCCTTCGATGTTTTGCACATAATAGAGCATTGCAAAACATGACAGGGCGTCGCAAAGTAATTTATATTATATATGACACCCTGTCACGTGTCAAATGTCGCTAAAGAATATTCACAAGAATTTCAATTTTTCTATGATTTGCATATGCCATAACTTCATCTGGATAGACCGGCAGATAGCGGATTCCTACAGATGAGTACACTTTTTCACAACACCCTGAACCTTTTTACGAAAGGTAGGAGAGTATCTTCAAGAGGTGTGCATCTTTTTCGCCGGTCAACGTCCCTTTGATCTTACTCAGACGTCCATTCTTTTGCAAATTGTCATACCGCTCCAAGACGAAATAGGTTTCATAGTTTCGATAAAGTGGCTAACCGCTTGAATGAAAGGTTCTTTTGATAACCCTTTTTGGCATAGTCCGCATATTTTTATGGCGATTAATACTTCACTAGCAGAAGCACTTTGGGAGTCAAATAAATGAGTTTAGCAACAAAACTATTGCCGGACTTTTCGAATGAACGATGAGGCCTCTTCGCTGATGAAAAATGAAGCACGAGGCAAGAAGATCGCGGTATGAAAATGCCGCGTATAGCCCATGCGGAAAGACGAGGGAACCGCCCCTCTGTCCTCTTAGCTCCGTTCTTTTATCCCGGCGATTTGCTTGCCGATTCGTTTCTTATATTTTATACTGAATATAGTCGGCTGTACGGCAAATATACGTCCTGGAAAAAGCAAATTCCCTGCGAAGAAAGAAGGCCGCGATTTTTACCGTTACAGGTGGTAAAAGCGGGATACTTTGAAAGGATAGCCTGTTATGAACGTGATCGCTGTGAACGGGAGCCCCAGGAGGAAGTGGAATACCGCGACCCTGCTGCAGAAAGCATTGGAGGGCGCGGCTTCCACCGGAGCGCAGACAGAGCTGGTGCATCTGTACAGCCTGAGATATAAAGGCTGCACCAGCTGCTTTGCGTGCAAGAGGAAGGATGGCGCTCCGGGGCGCTGTGCGATGAAGGACGATCTGACAGACGTTCTGGAGAAAATAGCTCGCTGCGATGTGCTCCTTCTGGGTACGCCGATCTATTATGCAAATATCACAGGGGAGATGCTCTCATTCCTTGAGCGCCTGCTATTTTCGAGTATGACCTATAACACCGGCCACCGCTCCACGTTTCGCGGAAAATTTTCATCCGGATTTATCTATACTATGAACGTCTCCTCGGACGCAATGGAAAAGCTTGGCTACAGTGCGCTGTTCGACCACTATAAATCCCTGCTGGAACGCTTTGGCGGGTCTTCCGAAATCCTTGTCAGCAACGACACCTATCAGTTCGACGACTACTCAAAATACAATGCCTCCATGTTCGATGAAGAGCATAAAGCTAAGGTCAGAGCGGAACAGTTTCCCGTCGATTGCAGGAAGGCGTTTGAGATGGGGGCCCGCCTCGCCGGGAAATAGCAGCTTGCCGCCCGCGCTTTTTCTTGCATCTTGCATGACCTGACCGGGCAGGAACTGCATAAAGGAGCTGTCATCGAAGAAAACATGAGCGATATCGTCCAAAGAACCATTCGCAATCTGAACAGAAACAATATGGCCGGATATTATGTACATTCGACCGCGCAGCTGCACGAAACCATTCGGGCTTTGATCGGGAAAGGCGAAACGGTGGGCTGTGGGGATTCCGTAACACTTGAACAGACCGGTATATTTGAGTTGATGCGGTGCCGGGATTACAAATTTTTAGATAAACACAAACCCGGCTTGGGACATGATGAAAAGCGGGAAATATATCTCCAGAATTTTCGCGCCGATACTTTTTTGACAGGCATCAATGCGGTGACAATGGATGGAAACCTATTTAACATCGATGGGAACGGAAGTCGTATCGCTCCGATTTTATATGGGCCCAAACAAGTGATTGCCGTAGTCGGAACGAACAAGATCGTAAACTCCTTCGGTGAGGCTGTCCTGCGCGCACGGCAGACGGCTGCCCCCTTGGATGCAAAGCGTCTGGGAAAAGATACTCCTTGCGCCAAACTAAATAAATGTATAGATTGTCACCATACGCAACGAATATGCAATGACTTTGTGTTAATAACGGGGCAATTTGAAAAGGATAGGATCAAAGTCATTTTTATCGAGGGAAACTACGGATTCTGAGGATAAATCTGCTTTTATCTTTGGCAGATCATAAGCATCCGCTCCTGAGATGAAACGTTTTATTATTGCTCCCAAGCCCCGAAAGCAGGCAATTTTCGGAGGCTTCGTCTTTTTACGGGGATCTATCGGAGTGGCGCTTTGTAGTCCTACATTCTAGCTGTCCCGGGCTGCATGCGCGGAGATTGACAGCGTCCGGCGATTTTTGTATACTAAGCGAAACTTTGCGGCAATTTCCCTAAAATCAAGCGGCCGAATGCAAAAGCGTTTGCACAGAAAAGCTGGTGAACTGCGATGGGTGGCATCGATGTGGCCGATCATCTTTGGCTGTTGATCTGCACCTGCCTTGTGTTCTTTATGCAGGTGGGGTTCGTTTGCTATGAAGTTGGGTTCGTGCAGCCCAAAAACGTGATCAGTGTTGCGATGGAGAACATCGTCGCCTTTGTTGCGGCCTCGCTTGCGTTTTATTTTGTGGGTTTTTCCTTTATGTTCGGTCGCAGCCTATATGGGCTTATCGGCACCGGGCATTGGATGCTGATGAAGCTGAACGGAGACTACGATTATATCTTCGCGCTGTACCAAATGATGTTTGCCGCAACCTCCGTGACGATTTTTTCGGGCAGCATGTCGGAGCGTACAAGTCTGAAATCCCTCGTGATCGCCGCCGTCGCCATGGGTGCGGTGATCTACCCCGTCTTTGGGCATTGGGCGTGGGGCGGAATTTATTCTTCTCAACCGACACTCCTTTCTCAGCTCGGCTATATGGATTATGCGGGTGCGACCGTTGTGCACTCTACCGCGGGCTGGGTGGCGTTGGCCGGCAGCATAGCCGTTGGCCCGCGCAAAGGCAGGTGGGATGAGTACGGCCGGCCGAAACGGCTTGGCCGCTCAAATATCCCGTTCGCTACTGTCGGAATGTTCATTCTCTGGTTCGCGTGGTTCGGTTTCAACGGCGGCAGCCTGCTCAAATTCGACGACCGCATCGGCGAGATCCTCCTCAATACGAACCTCGCGGCGTGTGCGGGCGTGGCGGGCGCGGTAGTTGCCACCTTCTTGCTGGCAAAAGGCCAGAGTCTGATGGAGGCGATCTTCAACGGCGCGTTGGGCGGGCTTGTGGCAATCACCGCGGGGTCGGATATGCTGGACCCGGTGCGGTCCATTTTGGTGGGGCTTATCGCAGGTGCGGTGGTTACGCTTGGAAGCCTGCTGCTGCTTCGCCTGCATATCGACGACGCCGTTAACGCCGTTCCGATCCATGCCTTTGGCGGTGTCTGCGGCGCGCTAATGTGCGTGCTCTTCGCCCCGCAGCAAGCATTGAGCCTCCCTTCGCGCTTAGCGCAGCTTGGCGTCCAGATGCTGGGCGTACTCATCAATTTCGCGTGGTCGTTCGGTATGGCCACCCTTATGTTTCAGGTCATCAAAAAAATCGCGGGGCTTCGCGTCTCCGAGCAGGCGGAGAAAAAGGGCCTCAATATTGTGGAATTTTCCGACGTCTACTCATGGATGCATTATTTGAAGGAAGAGAACTATGAAAACCTGACGCAGGATCTCTCGGAGACGATCAAAGAGCAAAACGCTATGCTGCGGCGTCAGGCAGATATGCTCGTGGTAACGCAGGAAAAGGAGCGCGAAAAGATCGCGCGCGACCTGCACGACGGTGTCGGGCAATCGCTGGTCGCGCTCAAAATCAATCTCGGGTTGCTTCAAAACGGCATAAACGACGAAAAACTCCGCGAGCAGACCGGTAAAATCATCCGGCATATGGAGGGCACCATTGCGGAAACCCGCGATGTGATCCGCAACCTAAGGCCCGTGGGGCTGGAAAAGGATGGGCTTACGCAAGGGATACACGGTCTATGCGGCAGGCTCAGGGAGCTTAGCGGCATCGATATCCGATGCAACGTGTCGAGCGACCTTCCGTCGTGGAACGAGACCGAAGAGATCAACATCTATCGTATCGTGCAGGAATGCCTCACAAATATCCTGAAGCATTCGGGCGCGAATGAGGCCGAGGTGGCTTTGCTCCGGCTCGGCGACAGGCTTGCTCTCATCCGCATCGCCGATAACGGCGCGGGGTTCGATCAGCCTGAAGCCCAAACTGGATTCGGGCTTACGACCATACGCGAACGTGCGGATATGCTCGGCGCAAAACTTTTGGTGGAAAGCGCAAGGGGAAAAGGGACCATGATTCTTTTGGAGGTTCCCTGTGAAAACGATTGACGTGTTTTTGGCGGACGATCACCAAATCCTTCGCGAGTCCTTAGTGATTCTGCTCTCGCAGCATGAGGGGATTCGCGTGGTAGGAGAGGCGGCAGACGGCCGGGAGGCTTTTGAAAAAATCATGCTGCGGCGGCCTTCTATCGCTGTTCTTGATATCTCCATTCCACAGCTCAACGGCATCGAGTTGGCCGCGAAGCTCGCACAGGAGGCGCCGCAGATCAAAACCGTGGTGCTCACCATGCACAAGTCCGAAGAATTTGTTACGCGCGCGCTTTGCGCCGGCGTGAAGGGGTACGTTCTAAAAGACAACGCCCTTGAGGAGCTGATCGCCTGCATCGAGGCGGTAGACCGGGGAGAGGTGTTCCTTTCACAGAGCGTTACAAGGCTCGTTGTGGGAGAGCTTGTCAAGGAACTCCGCTTTAAGGAAGGCCAGCAGCCGGAACCGCTGACCTCGCGGGAACGCGAGGTCTTACAGCTTCTTGCGGAAGGCCGCTCAAACCGGAATATCTCCGAAACGCTTACCCTGAGCGTCAAAACCGTGGAAACGCACCGTGCCAACATCATGCGAAAACTGGGCCTTAAAAACATTGCCGATCTCGTACTCTACGCGGTACGCAACCATATCATCGAGCCGTAGGCACCCCCGCGCGCGATGCATAGGCTTGATGCGATTAAGAAAGATACAGGATTCCCCGGGGCGGAATCAGGGGTTCCCTGTATGGTTTTTTCGACATCTTTCCCCCTATGATTAAGGTAATATGGGTGCGACCTCTGAAAATGGAGGGTGCCTGTCTTTAGGGGGTAAACATGAATTCGGGAGATACCGCATTTGTATTGCTCTGTGCAGCCATGGTATGTTTCATGACGCCGGGGCTCGCTTTTTTTTACGGCGGACTCGTGCGCAAACAGCATGTGCTTACCATCATGATGCAAAACTTCATCTCCATGGGTGTGGTAACGGTGATCTGGTTTGTCTGCGGCTTTTCGCTGGCCTTCGGAACGGATGTGCACGGTATTATCGGCAACCTTCAGTATGCGTTTCTGAACGGCGTGGGGATGCAACCGAGCACGCTCTATGGGCAGACGATCCCGTTTCTCGCGTTTTTCGCATTTCAGCTTATGTTTGCCATCATCACGCCCGCGCTCATCACCGGCGCTTTTGCCGACAGGATGAGCTTCAAAGGGTACCTGCTCTTCGTGGCTTTATGGAGCATTGCCGTCTATATCCCCATCGCCCATTGGGTATGGGGCGGCGGCTTCCTGCAGCAGATGGGCGTCGTCGATTTTGCGGGCGGGCTTGTGGTGCATGAAAGCGCCGGCGTCGCCGCGCTGGCGTCCGCCATCTTTATCGGGAAGCGGCATATAGTACCCGGCGAGAGTACGTCTCCCCATAATGCCACCTATGTTGCCCTTGGCACCGGTATATTGTGGTTCGGGTGGTTTGCGTTCAACGGCGGCAGTGCGCTTGCCGCGAATGCCGTGGCTGCCGTTGCGGTTGTAAACACCGGCATCGCCGGAGCGAGCGCAATGCTGACGTGGTTATGCATTGGCTGGTTCTTAGAAAAGAAACCAGGGGTTACCGGCAGTCTGGTCGGCTCTATCGTGGGTATGGCCGCAGTCACGCCGGGTTCGGGGTTCGTGCAGCCATGGAGCGCCTTGCTCATCGGTATCGCGGCCGCCGCCGTAGTATACATGGTAATCCGGCTGTTGAAAAAAAGCGCGGTTGACGACGCACTTGACGTTTTCGGCGCGCATGGTGTAGGCGGCGTGCTCGGTACGCTCCTTCTCGGCGTGTTGGCCGTAAAGAGCGTGGGCGGCGCGGCTGGCCTGATAGACGGCAACCCGATGCAGTTCCTGATCCAGCTTGGGGCGGTGGCGATCGTTGGCGTGTATTCTTTCGGTATGACATTCCTGCTGCTTAAACTTATCAACCGCTTCGTGCCGGTAAGGGTGCCGGAAGCGGAAGAGCGCAAGGGCTTGGACGGATACCTCCACGGGGAAGCAGCTTATGAATTTGCCGGCACCGTTACGCAAACCGATTTACATAACAAGTGATTTGCATGAATGTCCGCTAAGCGCGGCGCTCGCGTATTTTTGACAATGCAGATATTGTCGCAAAAAACCCGCGTTTGCGGGCTTTTTTGATGCCTTTACAGACGTTTGGCGGCAAGCCCCCGGGTGAGCGATCCGGCTATGCGAATTGATGCTTTACGGTATGTGTGCTATACTTTTCTATATTCCGTGTTTCCAAAAGGACCCATATTCGCATGCGGGAGATACGCGACCCGAATGGGACGGTCAGGAGATCTATGAGCGATACGTTAAAGGCAGTCATCGGGGTAGCGATCCCGTTCATGGGTACGACGCTCGGCGCAGCCATGGTATTTTTCATGAAGGGCCAAATGAGTACGCGCCTTCAAAAGGCGCTTCTCGGCTTCGCCTCGGGCGTCATGATCGCGGCCTCGGTTTGGTCGCTCCTTATTCCCGCCATCGAAATGGAAGAGGCGCAAGGCGGCATACCCTGGGTGCCCGCCGTTTTAGGTTTTTTGATCGGCATCGGCTTTTTGCTGCTCCTCGATACCCTCATACCGCACCTTCATATGGATTCCGACGTGCCCGAGGGTAGGCCGAGCGGTATGGGAAAATCGGTCATGCTGGTGTTGGCCGTCACGCTTCATAACATTCCGGAGGGTATGGCCGTAGGCGTTGTGCTGGCCGGCATGCTGTCGGGCAGCAACGTCATCACTGCGGCGGGCGCGTTCGCGCTTGCCATCGGCATCGCCATCCAGAATTTTCCCGAAGGCGCCATCATATCCATGCCGCTTGTCGGCACGGGGCTTTCAAAAAGACGCGCATTCCTGTACGGCTTCCTTTCGGGTGTGGTGGAGCCCGTCGGCGCGGTAATCACGATCCTTCTCACCTCGCTCGTGACGCCCATCCTGCCGTATATTCTCTCCTTTGCCGCCGGCGCCATGATCTATGTGGTAGTGGAGGAGCTCATCCCCGAAGCTCAATCGGGCGAGCACTCGAACATAGGCACCATAGGCACAGCTCTCGGCTTCGCCCTAATGATGCTTCTCGATGTGGCGCTTGGCTGAAGACAAAGAAACGGTTCCTTTGTTTTTACAGAGCAAACTCTATCCCGGCACTACAAGAATAGGAAAAGACGAAAGAACCGCCCCCTTATCCCAAAGGACGGGCTTGGCATCGCTTATGAATGGTAAATAAACAGCCACATCTTCCGCCAAGGGAGAGGTGTGTCCTTTTTTATGTTTCAAATCATGTTATGATGGGTTTGCTAAAATTACTATGGAGAAGGAGTATTCCATGTGTATTATAGATGTCAGCCATATTACACATATTTTGCTTGACCAAGGCTTTCGGGGCTGCGTCCAAATTTCAAAGAATAAACAGACTGTATTTACAGGGGCATATGGCTACGCAGACCTTTCAAATCAAATTCCCAATACACTTGAAACGAAATTTGCTACTGCTTCCGCGGGAAAGGTTTTTGTCGCCGTTTCGATACTTCAGCTGATTGAAAGCGGCAAATTGCGCCTTCAAAATACTCTTGGCAATCTTCTTCCTTTGGATTGGCATGAGATTGACATAGATATTACCGTGGAACAACTGCTTATGCACACATCCGGTATCCCCGATTACTTCGATGAAAGTGTAATGAGCGAGTACGAGGATTTATGGAAAGATTTCCCCAATTATAAAATTCGAACAAACGCCGATTTGCTGCCTCTGTTTATTGACAAGCCGATGATGTATCCCCGCGGCACAAAGTTTCAATATAATAACACAGGATTCATCGTGCTGGCAATGATAATTGAAGCTGTGACAAATCAACCGTTTGACATCTGCCTCCAGTCAAATGTCTTTAGTCCTCGCGGAATGGATTCTACGGGTTACTACGAACTGGATAGGCTTCCGGCAAAGTGCGCCAACAGTTATATATTCGAAAAAGAAAGGGATGGATTTCGCACAAACATATACAGCGTAGACGCCAAAGGAACCGGCGCAGGCGGCGCGTTTACGACGGTAGGCGATATCGAAAAATTCTGGGATGCTCTTTCGTCGTATAAGTTGCTTACAAAGAAGACAACTTTGGAAATGTTACGTTGCCATAGCGGGAGTAGAGAAACAGGATATTATGGTTATGGAATCTGGCTGGCACCGGCCGGTGACGACAGTTATAATCCCTACTTTCAAGGTTGTGACCCCGGTGTAAGTTTTATTTCTTCCTATGACCCCAATAGAAATATTACGATTACGCTGGTAAGCAATTACGGAGATAATGTCTGGGGGCTGCTGAAAAATATTCGAGAATACATGTCTGGCACATAGGCTAGGATTTTTACCGTGCCTCTAAAAAGAATGATCAGCTACAACCCGCTTTCGCTGGCGGTGAGAAATTTTATTTACAGCATAATCTCCAAAGATACAGCTTCCGCCAGAGGGAACTGTGTCTTCTTTTATGCGAAAAGGCATGATATAATCTATTGAAAAATCCGTCGGATAAGCGCGAATCCCAATGGAGAGCGGCTTCATATAGGGGCGGACCGGGCCTTCTTAGCTCTACAGCTCTTTCATTGGAATTAAAATAAAACCCGGGGAGAAAACATTATGCCGGAGCAATTAACTCTCAGCAAGCTAAAAGATGATTTGGTCTTTTTCAATAAAATGTATGACGTAGTAAGGCTTGTTGACCCCGTGCAAAAAAGGGTCATAGAATACCAGGGCCAAAGCATAGCGGAAACGGACAAGATTTGTTTCAATTATTGGAAAAACGGGCGTATATGCGATAATTGCATCTCCGTGCGTGCCCATTATGAAAACAAAAGCTACATAAAGCTCGAACAGAATCCCGATGAGATTATGCTGGTTACAGCGCTTCCGATAGAAACGGCAGAGGCGACAATTGTATTAGAGCTGCTCAAAAACGCTACGGACAGCATGATGATCGGTACAGGCAATTATAATGAAGGCAAAATGATGCGCAGTGTCGTATGCAACCTCAATGCTATGGTGGTAAAGGATCATTTGACCTCTATATACAACCGCCGCTTTGTGGATGACCGGCTGCCGGTAGATATTGTCAAAGCCACGTTGGCGCAGCAGCCGCTGTCCGTCATCTTTATAGACATAGACAATATGAAAACGATCAACGACACATATGGCCATACCACGGGAGACCTTGCGCTAAAACGGGTGGCAAACGCCATAAAGGATTGTATACGAGCTGATATGGATTGGGTCGCCAGATATGGCGGGGACGAGTTCGTCGTTTGTCTGAACAATATCCGTAGTGATGAAGCCGCCCATATTTCAAAGAGAATTCGCAGAAGCATTGCATCTATTGAGATGCCCATGCAAAACGAGATTATAAAAATTACCGCCTCATTGGGGACACATACCATGTTTCAATCGTTGCTTACGGCTGAGGAAATGATTCAAATAGCTGATAGAAAAATGTACGAAGAAAAAAGAAGCCGCAGAAAAACGCAATAGAGAAAACTATTCCCGAATTTAGGAAACGCGATCCGCATGATCGCCATGCTGGCCATAGCTAAAAATGCTGTTAATACTGCTTCGATAAACTTTAAAAGACCAAATAGGCAAGTAGCCGCTGCCGTATGCCTGCATGTTTCCCAGTTCTTGTTCGTCCGATTGTTCAATGTATATGGGCCTCTGAATCGCTTGCGTCTTTTATCCTTCTGGCAAAAACCACCTTCAATACCAGGCCGAGCCCAACCAATAAGGTCCACGCAAATACGGCCCACGAGACAGCAGCTTGTGTTAGCCCGATTCGGGGAGCCAGCAGAGGAATGACAAGCGCGCCGACCGTTATGGCAAATGCAAAAGGCAAGGCTCTTTTGACCGCTTGCAGCAGAATTTTCTTTTGAATTTGAGCCGCATTGGGCCTGAGCGTCAAGATCAGTGCCGGCAGCGCTTCACAGATCATAGAGTATATGCTAAGCTGCAAAGGTTCAAAGGGATAACGAGTCTGCGTCAGCGCGCAAATCAACGACAAGAGAAAAGAAAAGCAGGTCTTTGTCAAAAAGAATTCCGCGACTCGGCCGATATTGTTGACCACACGCCTTCCTTCACTTACGATCTTGGGCAGCGCTGAAAAACGATTGTCCATCAGCACCAACCGCGCTACGCGACGGGAAGCGTCGCAGCCTGAAGCCATTGCGATACCGCAGTCCGCCTGACGGATGGCGAGCACATCATTTACTCCGTCCCCCAGCATCGCCACCGTATGCCCATCCTGTTGCAGGGTTTGAACAAATTGCCTTTTCTGTTCGGGCGAGACCCGGCCGAATACAGAGCAAAGACTTAAGGCTTCCTGTACTTGCGAATCAGTTGCCAAGAAAGCCGCATCGATTGCGGTCTCAGCACCTTCCATTCCGACGAGCTGCGCAACGGACGCCGCCGCATCCGCGCTGTCACCTGAAAATATCATCAGGCGTATACCCTGCTTTTTGAAATAACGCAACACTTCCGCGGCTTCAGGCCGAATTGCATCCCGCAAGCAAACGGCGGCGATGGGGGTTAAGGCATCGGGCAGTTCCTCCCCGAGAAGCTCTCGGGTATGTGCGAACGCGATAACATGCGTACCTTTCATTTGCTTATTTTTGATGCTTTCCGGTATATCATGAAGCAGCTTATCGGGTGCTCCCATCACCACGGTGCCAAAGGCTTTGAACTGCGCGCCGCTCCATGCACGCTCGGAAGAAAAAGGCACGCGCTTTATACAGGGTTCAGCGTCATCCCCGGGAAAGCAGCGCTTTAATGCAAGCAATACGTCGTTTTCATCCTCCAACGACCAAACCAGCATACCCATCATGTTTTTCGTATGTGAAGATAATCCCATAGATGAAAGGGATATGATCTCGCTCACCTCCATATTTCCCTGCGTCAACGTACCCGTCTTGTCCATGCAAAGCACGTCGGTACACGCCAGCGCTTCGATACCGAACAACTCCTGGACAAGCGTTTGACGCTTCCCCAAGCGGATGACGCCCAATGCCAGCGACACGCTTGTAAGCAGCAGCAATCCTTTGGGTAAAAGCCCCAGGAGAGCGGCGCTGGTGGTCGTAACGGCAAGCTTTATCGGAAGCCCCTTAAGCGCATAGCTTTGGTAGAATAAAATTGCACCAAGGGGCAGAATAAATAGGCTCGTGAACTTGACGAGCTTATTTAAGGAATCAAGCAGCAATGAATAGCTTTTCTTGGGCTGTTTTGCCTGATTGGTTATGTCCCCCGCATAGCTGTTTTCGCCTACGCGAAGGGTGTAAGCCGTGCATGTACCGCTTGAAACAAAGCCGCCGGAAAGGAGTGTGTCTCCGATAGACTTTTTGATGGCTCCGGATTCCCCGGTAAGCAATGCCTCGTTTACCTCGATAGAGCCCCCCGCGACTGTTGCATCCGCACAAATCTGATCGCCCCGCATAAGCTGCATCAAGTCTCCCTGCTTGAGCTCGTCAGGCGGCACTTTCATATACTCGCCTGCCCTGATCACCGTGACATGAGGTTCGGTGATTAGGGAAAGCTTTTGAACGATGCGCATAGAGCGGATATCCTGCACAATACCAATCAGAATATTGCAAAGAATCACACCCAGATACAGCAGGTTTTCATATGCGCCCACAAGGATGATGCAAACGGCAATTATAAAATTGAATGCGTTAAATAATGTAAATACATGCTTCGTAATAATTTGTGGCACCGTATTGCCTATCTTTGGGGCCGCTTTTTTGCTCGGGCGCTTAGTCGTGGTGCCTTTCATATCCGTCGCTTTCCTTTTTCCGATTGTGATGCGTTTTTTGCGCTTTATCTCCTTTAAAAACATAAATAGCTCCTATGACGCCGTTCGTGATCGCACACAGGCAAAAAAACAGAAGCAGCCATTTACTGATATCGCTGTTGATAAATTCCATGGCGGGGTTCACCTTGTCCAGGCAAAAGAACACTACGAACATAGTCCCGAGAATAATATTGGCATGGCAGAAAAAATCCCAAAACTTATGCGATTTCAATTTCTATTTTCCTCCAAAGTACACGATGTCGCTGCACTGGCGGCCGCCCTTGTATGCTTGGTTGACTGGGACTCCCTGAAACACCATCATGGCGGTTTGGCCCCCGTCTAAGTTATAGGCGGCTTTGCAGCCCAAATCATAAAAAACCTTGGATAACTCGGCCAATGTCATTCCCTTTGAATAACCGGGCTGCCTGCCATCGACGACGATGGCGCAGTAGTGGCCAGGTTCATAGTAGCCGATTGCGCTGCGCGGGTTGGCGCCTTTGATCGCATCGGTAAACTCCTCAATCGGCTGCCCGTTACTAAGAAGCTTGGGGCCAAAAGACCATGCCTGGTATGCTTTGCGCTCAATTGCAGCATCGATACTGAATTCGTCCTTTGAATAGGTGTCGAGCGTGCCATCGGCAAACAGTACCGCAACGTCGCCGTATAAGGTATCGCGGTATAATTCGCCGTTGCGTATGACGATACCCTTGGCCCGTGCTCCGTAATAATCACCGGTCACGGCCAGAACAGCTCGATTGTTTTCCGCCATGGCAACAGGTCCCTCATGGATGCCTTGACCATATTGACCTTTTGCGAACGCGGTCCGAAAGGTATCGATGTTTTTCATCCATATATCCGCCACATAATAGGTGATTCCGTTCTCCTGCACCGGATTGATGGCAATGCGGAGCGTATCGCTTTGGTAACTGTAGAGCGCCCCTATGCCCGTATCCTCACTTGGAAATACCGTAGAGAAATCACCGGGGTCGGCAGGTGCGTTTGTAGGTACAGGAGCACCTGCCGTATTTGCGTTGGGTGCGGGCGTATTCTCAGCGGGCTTCTGTGTGGCCGAGGTGCTTTGCTCCCCCACATCTACGATACTCAGTTTAGGGCCTCCGCCATCTTTCGGTAATACATGGTGAAACAGGGCGAATACGACGAGCGCAATGCCGAAGATCAGAATGTCGCGTAAGACGATAACGATGCCTTTTACAGGCTTCTGACGATTTTCTCTCATTTTATATCGGGCTCTCCTTATTCTTTTTACTGTAATCGGGGGTGTTTCCGCCTTGTAACCTCCGCTGTGGATCTGCGTGTCATTCTATGCAATGCAGATGATAGAAGCCGTATCGTTGCATTAGAATCTGATTATAAAAGACGGCACAGTATAGAAAAAGCGACTCGATGCGAGTAAACTTTAAATGGAGGGAGGTGATGGGTGTGCGCATCTTGTTTGTCGAGGATGAAACGGAAATCGTTCGTTTCGTGAAGTTAGAATTGGAGCACGAGGGATATGCCGTCACGGCAGCAGCGGATGGACGGACAGGCCTTGATTTGGCGCTTTCCGAATGTTTTGATTTGATCTTGCTTGACGTGATGCTTCCCGAACTTAACGGAATAGAAGTGCTTCGCCGCTTGCGCAGGGAAAAGCATACGCCCGTCATTATGCTTACGGCGCGCGATACGATTGTGGATAAGGTAACAGGGCTTGATACGGGCGCGAATGATTATATTACGAAGCCCTTTCACATTGAGGAGCTGCTCGCACGGATACGCGCCTGCTTGCGAGTGTCTCCGCATGAAGCGGAGGATGCGCCTGTTATTAAAGTTGGTGATCTGGCTTTGGATACGGCACAAAGGCTTGTCATACGAAACGGCAAAACCATCCTTTTAACGAAAACGCAGTATGATTTATTAGAGTATTTGGTTCGAAACCGAAATATCGTACTCACGCGAGAGCAGATATTGAATGAAGTGTGGGGATATGATTATCTTGGCGATAGCAATGTTGTAGATGTTTATATTCGGTATGTCCGCACCAGGCTTGGCGATACAAGCGCAAACAGGCTCATCGAGACAGTTCGGGGTGTAGGCTATGTTATACGAGAAAACGCGTAAAAGCAAAAAGGGCAAGCTGTCCAAGCGGTTGGCGCGAACCTATGCAGCCTTCTTTGCAGGAACGCTGTTTCTTATCAGCATCGTTTTGTTTGTTTCCTTAGCAAGTTTTTTGATAAACCGCCAAAAGCACTCCATTATGGATTCCATTGACCTTGTTTCCGACCATATCGTAGAGGAAATCTATGAGGGGGATAAGCTTGATGACGAAAAGATATTATCTGAATTTAATATCAATTGGAACTTAAATATGCTGCTTTTTGATCCTATGGGACAAATCGTCAATCGCGTACGCAATTTTAATGTTGACGAAAGAAAGCTTGCGCCCGCAAAGGCGGCTCCGCAGCTTTTGCTGCTAAACAGCAAACAGCTGGTTCTTTGCTACGAGCATCCTGTAGCGGATGAAGGCACGACCTATGGCTCGTTATATTTTGTTCTCAATATGCAAACTGAGTTGGATTTTCTAAAAATGCTTGGGATTTTACTCGTAGGAGCAAATCTCTTAGGCGCGTTTGCCTCTCTCTATGTTGGATGGGCAACCAGTAAAAAAATGCTTGCGCCTATCGACGATATGATTTCCACAGCCAGTGCAATCAACAGCCAAAGGCTAAACCGCAGGCTGGATGTGCCGGAAACCGAGGATGAGCTGCAGAAATTGGCCGTAACCGTAAACAGCATGCTCAACCGCGTGGAGGAAGCGTTCCGCGTACAGGGTCAGTTTACCGCCGACGCTTCTCATGAGCTACGTACACCCCTTGCCATCCTTCAGGGGAATGCCGATATGCTGGAGCGCTGGGGGCGCCATAATCCTACGGTGCTCAACGAAAGTATCGCCTCCATCCAAAGACAAACCTACTATATGAATAAGCTTGTAGACAACCTGCTGTTTCTTGCCCGCGGAGACAGCGGTACACGGCAATTGAAAAAGAGGGCATTTGATATACGCGTCCTGCTCAATGAATTGGTTGAAGAGCAAGTATCCATAGACGAGGCCCATCGTTATGAAATCGATTCTCCCGAAGGCGTAAGATTGCTTGCGGATCGGAATATGATCAAGCAGCTTTTCCGCGCCTTGATCGACAACAGTGTGAAATATACCCCTGTGGGCGGGAGCATAACGCTTGCCTGCCGCGAGCGGAATGACGGTATTTCCGTTTCAGTCGCGGATACGGGCATAGGCATGGAGAAAGAACATCTTTCTCATGTGTTTGAGCGTTTTTATCGCGTGGATCAGGCGCGTTCCCGTGCCACGGGCGGCATGGGGCTGGGGCTGTCCATCGTTCAGGCAATCGTGGATGTGCATGACGGCAAGCTTCTGGCCGAAAGTGAAGTCGGAAAGGGTACGCGCGTCACCGCTGTATTTCCAAGATAATTCAAATATCATTTGTATATCATGAGATTCTCATTTTAGGCATGTATGATTTATTTTGGCATGCTATAAAGGAGAGTTTTTTATGATGCGAAAAAGATGATTTCTCCATATTATCCGAATAACGCTTACAAAAGGAAACGTATTTATTATTTTGTTTTTGTGAAAAACCCGCATAAACAGCAAGGGAACAGATGAATGATAAGAAAGACAAGTTCACATGGATTCAAGAACATAGTGCGCCGTTCCCCCGGTGTCTGTAATAGGATCGGAAGAGCCTGGAGACGAAACAGGAAACTATTCCTATGTGCGGGTGTCGGTTGTGTTTTTGCGGTCATCTTGCTTCTTAATCTGCTTTGGCGTCAAAACGTCGATGCTTTCCCCCATGACGTTGTACAGATTGTTGCCGATATGCAAGGCAGCGTTACGAGCGCAAGCCCGAACGAAGATGCTGATACTGGAGTGCCACTTATCACCGGACAGCCCGTAGAACCGGAATCCGAGATTACCGTAACAGCGTCCCCGGATAACATGCCGAGTCCCACGCCAAAGCCGCCAGTCTCTCTCACGCCTGAACCGGCGCTTCGGCCTACGCCCAGTCCAACACCGGTTGATTTCGATAGTTTGATCAGCTTTTATAAGCTGGAAGCAGATCATTACTACAACGATTACGGCTATTCCTCCAATCAGTATGCGTATACCGAGGAGGAACTGTATATTCTTGCGCAACTGATCTACGGCGAAGCACGCGGCGAGTCGTCAGAGGGGAAGATCGCTGTAGGAAATGTGGTGATGAACCGCGTACTTTCGCACGGATATCCCGGCGATACGATCAAAGCCGTAATTGCTGCCTCCGGCCAGTTTACGGGGTATTCCGCATCGATCAAGCCAAATTCGGCGTGCATTTCCGCCGCCCGACAGGTGTTGAATGAAGAGGTTTGGGTCATACCACAGCATGTCTATTTCTTCCATTCAAGCTCAAGCCTTTCTGATGGGGAAAGTTGGGGTACACACAAATATTACACAAGGATAGGCGTACATACTTTTTATACGGAAAATTACAGCGGCCGAAATAGAAATGGGAAAATACCCCCGGCGCTATATGAGCGGGTTTATAAATGGCCGCAGTACGGGTGTGAACCCGGGCAGCGGGTGTACAGAATACAATACATGCTAAACAAGCTAAAATACGATGTGAAAGCGGACAGTTACTTTGGAAGAACCACAAAGGAAGCGCTCGTTGCATTTCAGACCGAGAAGGGGCTGAAAACCGATGGTGTAGCAGGCCCATCTACAATTAAAGCCCTGATTAAAGCGTTTGGGTCAAGCGGGTATTGCGCCAAATTCGGCAGTTGACAGCATCGCTTTAAACTAATCCAAGTATCATCCATATATCATGAGATTCTCATTTTTTACATGTATGCTCATGTCATACCGCAAGAAGGGAGTCTCTTTTTTTCTATGAACATAAAAGTACTGATACCGGCCTATAAGCCGGACGATAAGCTAGTTGCACTTATCGAACAGTTGATATCGGCCGTAGATGTACTTGTTATAGATGATGGCAGCGGCGTAGATTTTTCTTCTGTGTTCGACAAAGCCCAGCAGTTTGGCGCAACAGTCCTTCATCATGAGCAAAACCTCGGTAAGGGAGCCGCGTTGAAAACAGGGATTCGGCATATCCACGAGCATGAGCAAGAAACGGGTATCATTACAGCGGATGCAGACGGCCAACATAGCCCGCAGGATATCTTGCGAATCGCAAGCTCGATGAAGGAGAACCCCTGCACGCTAATTTTGGGGGCGCGAGAGATTGGCAATATGCCTATAAAATCCCGTTTTGGAAATTCCATAACACGATTCTTTTTTCGTATAATAACGAAATTGGATATATCGGATACCCAAACGGGGCTGCGCGGTCTGCCATATACGCTTTTTGATCGATTGCTGTGCGTTGAGGGTGACCGTTATGAATACGAAATGAACATGCTGCTTTCATTACGGGAATGGGATGTGCCATTTCGGGAAATCTGTATCGATACGATTTATGTGGACAACAATTCCCGATCGCACTTCCGTGCGTTGCGCGATGGCATTCTTGTTTTCTCACAGGTACTTAAGTACTGTGCGTCCTCCGTTCTATGCGCTGTACTTGATTTCGGGCTTTATGCCCTACTCCTCCTTTGGCTTCCGACGGCAGGTGCATATACCTTTGCGCGTGTTGTTAGCGCAACTGTGAATTATCAGTTGAACAGACGTATGGTATTTCGTGCACAAGCTTCGATTCGCAGCGCCGCCGGCTATTTTCTATTAGCTTTATGCGTTACGGCGGCAGGCAGTCTAAGCGTCAGCCTTTTATCCAATATCGGGATCAATAAGGTGCTTGCTAAGGTTTTCGTAGACGGAGTCCTTTTCATTTCTAATTTTCTATTGCAAAAAAAGGTTGTGTTTCGAAAAAAGAATAGTGGATAAATGCTACTCTTTCACTTTGAAGCATCAGATGATCTTCCCGGGCAGAAAACTTTCTCGGTTGATCTGGCATCCGCTTTTGAATGCGTTCTTTTTATGGTATGATGGGTGGCAGGCAACCAAAAATTTTTAAATAAATACAGTAGTTGAAGTACGGTTATCCGACGGTTTTTGGAAAACTGCAGGAGACATTATGAAGCAGAACGCGCAAAAGGGTATGCTGCGCAATATCATATTCCTTGGACTTGTCAGCTTTTTTGCCGATATTTCAAGCGAAATGGTCTATCCGTTGATACCGCTTTACCTGACCGCGGCATTCGGCGCAACGCCCGTTCTCGTCGGGATCATAGAGGGGATCGCCGAGAGCGTAGCAAGTCTATTGAAGGTGTTCAGCGGGTATATCAGCGATAAATACAACCGCAAAAAGCCGCTGGCCTTCCTCGGATACGCTTCCGGCCTGCTTTACAAGCTTGCGCTTTTGTTTGCGGGCTCATGGGCCGGTATTCTCGGCGCGAGGGTGATAGACCGCTTCGGAAAAGGGATCCGTACGGCGCCGAGGGATGTTATGGTGTCGGAGAGCGCCGATAAAACGCAAATGGGAAAGGCCTTCGGTATCCACAAGGCCTTGGATATGGCTGGGTCCGCCATTGGGACACTGTTTGCTTTTGTTCTAATAAAGCAAATAGGTGAAGGCGCATACAAAACCGTTTTTGCAATTTCGATACTTCCGGTGCTGCTTGCCCTACTCATGTTTGTTTTCGTAAAAGAAAAACGGGGCGTGAGGGAATTGAAACCACGGGAGCATTTCTGGAAGAATTTCCGGCAGTTGAACGGAAACCTAAAGCTTTATCTTTTGGTAGCGTTTCTTTTTACGCTCGGAAATTCCTCCAACACATTTTTGCTGCTCAAGGCAAACGATATCGGGTTTTCGAGTACAGACGTGATCCTTTTATACTTTGTCTATAACCTTGTATCCGCGGTGCTCGCCATACCGTTTGGGAAGCGTTCCGACCGTGTCGGGCGAAAAAGGATATTGATCGCGGGATATCTGACATTTGCGGTTGTTTATCTTGGTTTTGCCGTCGTTACTTCCAAATGGCTGCTTGTGGCGATATTTGTTTTGTACGGTTTTTATACCGCCATGGTCACGGGCGTCGAGCGGGCTTTTATAGCGGAAATTGCCCCTGTGGAATTAAAGGGTACGATGCTCGGGCTGCATTCGACCCTTGTGGGAATCGCCCTGCTTCCTGCCAGCGTGATCGCGGGCGCGTTATGGACCACGGTCGGTTCGTTCGCGCCGTTTGCGCTTGGCGCCCTGCTCTCCCTCATCGCCGCCTTGCTTTTGGGCGTGTTCTTTCGGTCAAATGCAAAGGTCGGAGAAATCTGAACAATCCTGATTATATAGCCTTGCGGGCCGCCCTGTTGGGCGGCCCGCAAGGCTATATGCCGCTGATTCATTCTCCAAAATTCACTTCCATCCGCGCGATATCAGCCATTGCCGTGCCGCTTTCACCGGACAGGCCCTTCACATATAGCCGGAGGGAACTTATATCGCCCCAATATACCTGCGGCCTGAGGAAAAGCGATTTCCCATCGGCACTCCATTGCGCATGGACGGGCAGCGCATTCCCGTTTTCGTCGGTAAGCCGCAGGCTGTCTTCGCCGATCCATGCCGCCATCGGGACGGAAAAGTCTGCCTGTAAACAAAACGACCGTCCGGCAGGTACAAAAGACGCCGGATATGCGACCGTTTCCGCATTTTCATAATCGCCGGCTTGGAAAGGAATCAGATTCAAGCTGCCGTTCGGGTTAGCGGGGTCCGCGAAAATACACGCAATTTGGCTGCCGTTCAACTCCATGTAGTTAATGGGCGGCGTATCGATATCCGCCGGTACGGGGTTCGGGCTATCGGGATCGAGGCTGTGCAGCTTGGCGTCCATATCCACATAATAGAGAAGGCCGTTGAAAAAAGCGAGATAGCCGGGTATCATGGAAAGCACATCTTCCTCAGCGCCGCCGTCAAGCTTCATGCGCTTGACCGCGCCTTCCCGGCAATAATAGAGCCACCCACCGGGGATGTCGAGTGCGAAGGGGCTAAAGGTCAGGTCGCTGAGTACACCGTACCTTGCATCCGTACTCACGGGCACAGCCTCGGGATTGTAGGGATAGCCCGCGTAGATATCGGTACCGGTATTGCCGTTCATCGCGAGGCTTTGAAGCCTTAGATTATCGTCCATCAAGGCGTAAGCGATGCATTTGTTCGAGCCGGAAATCCCCGCGCCCCATGTCAGGTCGGTGTTGAAATTCTGCCCGTCAAGCGTTACAACATCCCATGCATGCGCTTCGTTGGATACATAGCGGCTCGGTATTTTAGCGGCATTAAAAAGAAGCTCGCCCAAAGAGGCGTACCCGTAGCAGATACCCTCATGCCTTACGAGCACGCTGAACGCGCCCATGGTCGTCTCATCGTTCAAATCGCTCGAATAGACCGAGTTGGTGATGATATAGTTGTAGATGGCAAAAAACTTCTGAACGGACGAATACTCTTTTAGAGCTATGTCGTTTAAAACAAAGCTCATCAAGCCGTAATAGGAATTTATATCCGCCTCCATGCTTTCGTCCGTCTGCCTGTAGCTGATCGATACCGTTTTTTCATCCTCGCTTACCTTGACCTTCTTCAAAAAGAAGAACTGGCAGTTGGAAAGCGCATAAATGCTGTTTGCGGTGCGCGATTTTTCCTGAAGCGGAAGATCAAAATCGGAAATGTCGACAGTCGTCTCCCGCTCTTCCACGGCGCGATAGAGCGCGTTAAAAAGCGCGGGATCGGGCTCGAAGGCACCCAGTATATCTTTGTTGCAATGCGCGTACGGATCCGGGTCGCCGCGCATATGTAAGTCCGGGTCGAGCGTTACGGACATGGAAAGAACAACAGTAGACATCGGCGTCGCTTCCGGGGCCGGTGAAAGGATGACGCCTGCCGCCGAATCCACCGGGAAGGGCGTTACCGAAACGGCGCCGGACGTGCACCCCGCCGCGGAAATGAGAAGCGCCATAACCGTTAGCATCGTAAAGAGCTTTTTCATCCGTTCAGTCCCCATTTAAAAAGCACTGAATAAATTTAAGGATCTGAATGCTATTATATACCATTTTAAAATTGTTATATATTAATGTTCTGTCCCAAAAATACCGATAAGAAATTGGAAATGTATAGACTTAGGCTCATCTACCTTAATAGGAGGCGGGAATCTGTATGAAAATAAAATCTCCAAAAGCAAAGTCTCCAAAAGCAAAATCGCTAAAAGTAAAATCCCCAAAGGAAAAAAGGACCAGGTTTCTAAGCCTTTCCTTCAAATTGTCATGCATTATTGCGGTGGCGCTGGTTTTATGCGCGGTAACGATCGTTGCCATAACCCTGAGCCAAAGTAATAAGTTTGCCGATAGTCTGGTCGCCGGGCAGGTCGAGCGGGCTATTACGAGCCTGAAGGAAAACATCTCCGAGCTCACGCAGGAATGCGAAGAGAAGACGACAGCTCTTTCAGAAGACAGAACGATCATTTCCGCGATCAAGTCGGAAAGGCCGGAGAGCATTGCCCAGGCGCTTAAGGATATTTCCGGAACGGGACTTGATTTTGTGCTTGTTGCAGACAGTGGCGGAAAGCTTGTGTATTCAAGCAACGGAACGGAAAACGCAAGCGACACCGTCTATGTGGAAAAGGCACTGTCATCATCGGGCGTTTATGCGGATGGTACGAACGGCATAGCCACAGTATTCTCCGTTCGCGTCGCCGGATATGGAGTCGACGCGGCCGGTTACCTGATCGGCGGCATAAGCTTCGCCCAAACGGGGTTGCTTGACGAACTCAAAAGCGTCCACAGTTCGGATTTCACGGTCTTTACGGGCGACGTGCGGCTTGCCACCACCATCATGCAAGGCGGAGAGCGTCTTGTCGGAACGAAGCTCGATGCGAGCATCGCCGACAAGGTGCTCAACGGGAAAAAAGAATATGAGGGAAGTGCCAATATACTCGGCGAGTCGTATAAAGCGGCGTACTCCCCCATCCTCGACAGCAGCGGGAACGCCATAGGTGTGCTGTTTGCGGGGTTTCCCATGAAGCAGATCGAGCAGGATAGGCTCACCACGGTGCTTATATCCGTGGGAGCCGCGGTCGCATTTATCGTCATCGCTATTGCGATACTGCTGATGTACATCAGGCGGGGGGTTCGCAAACCGTTGAATGCCCTTACGGACGGGGCGAAAAAACTGGCGCAGGGAGAGACCGACTTCTCTCTCAATATAAAAACCAACGATGAGATCCGCGTTTTGTCCGACACATTCATGAACGCGGCCGACTCGCTCAAGGCCATGCTTCAAGACGCGAACATGCTTTCGCAATCGGCGGTGGAAGGCAAGCTCTCCATCCGCGCCGACCTAGAGAAGCACCAGGGCGATTACAGAAAAATCATAGCGGGCGTAAACGACACGCTCGACGCGGTGGTGGGACCCGTGCAGGAAGCCTCCGCCGTGCTCGAGGAGATGGCAAAGGGCAATCTTCGCGCGCGTGTGACGGGCGAGTATCAGGGTGATCACGCCATCATCAAAAACGCGCTCAACAACACCTTGGACGCCATCATGGGCTACATAAGCGAAATTTCGCAAACACTCGGCCAAATGGCGGAGGGCGACCTTACGGCCGGTATTTCGTCCGAATACCTCGGCGATTTTGAGGAGCTTAAAGATTCCATCAACCATATCTCCTCGTCGCTAAACGACGTGCTTTCCGAAATCGGCCTATCCGCGGATCAGGTAGCGGCGGGTACCGAGCAGGTTTCCGGCGGCAGCCAAGCAATCTCGCAGGGCGCGACCGAGCAGGCCGCCTCCATCGAGCAACTGACCGCCACCATCACGCAAATCGCCGAGCAGACCAAGAGCAACGCCGTAAGCGCCAACCAGGCCAACCTTATCTCCAACGAGGCAAGGGAGGACGCCGTACGGGGCAACGACCAAATGAAGGAGCTCCAGCAGGCCATGCGGGACATCAACGAATCCTCCTTTAACATCGGCAAGATCATCAAAGTGATCGACGAAATCGCCTTCCAGACCAACATCCTCGCGCTCAACGCGGCGGTGGAAGCGGCAAGGGCGGGTATACACGGCAAGGGCTTCGGCGTTGTCGCCGAAGAGGTCAGAAGCCTCGCGAGTAAAAGCGCAGACGCCGCCAAGGAGACCACGGCGCTTATCGAGGGCTCCGTAAAGAAGACGGAAGCCGGTACGCGCATTGCGGATGCAACGGCGGAGGCGCTCGGCAACATCGTTTCAAGCGTGGAAAAAACCGTGGACCTCATGCGCGAGATCGCGGATGCTTCCAATTATCAGGCGACCGCTGTCAGCGAAGTGAACAGGGGCATCGAGCAGATGTCGCAGGTGGTGCAGACCAATTCCGCAACGGCGGAGGAAGCCGCGGCGGCCACCGAGGAGCTTTCAAGCCAGGCCGAGATACTCAAAACGATGGTCGGCCGCTTTCGGGTAAGGTGAAGCAAACAATAAGGAATCGTAAAACCAATTCAAAAGCCATGTTTTTCGCTCCCCGGCAGCCCCGGGGAGCGAAACCATATCCGGAAAATCAAAATATTTGCATTTTAATTACATATCCACGGCCCGCGTTAACTTGGTTTCCCCGTTTTGCATGGTACAATAAATAGGATACAGTGCGCTTAAAAAGGAGGGTCGGTACCGTGAACAGGATACTCATCGTCGAGGACGACGCCGACATTTCCGAAATCATCGCCATGAACCTGCAATACTCCGGTTATGCCTATACCGTGCTCGACGACGGCGCAAGGGCGGCGAAGTATATGGAGGGGGACCATGCATACGATCTGGCGATCCTCGATATCATGCTGCCGGGACTCGACGGCTTCGAGCTTCTTAGGTATATGCAAAAGTATCAGATACCCGTCCTGTATCTGACCGCAAAAACGGATGTTTCCTCCAAAATCAAAGGGCTTAGGGACGGCGCGGAGGATTATCTTTCAAAGCCGTTCGAGGTGCTGGAGCTTCTGGTTCGGATAGAGAAAATACTCAAGCGCACGGGCAAGCTTGACAAGGTACTACACTACCGTGATATCGTGATCGATCTGGAAACGCACACAGTCACAAAGGGCGGCGACACGGTAACGCTGCAGCCCATCGAATACGACCTGATGTCGGCGCTCATACGGCATAAAAACTGCTCGCTCAGCCGCGAGCGGCTGCTCAGTGAAATTTGGGGCTACGACTATCCGGGAACCACCCGTACGGTAGATACCCATATATCCAATCTCAGGCGTAAGCTGGATATTACGGACGCCATCGTTTCCGTTCCGAAAATCGGCTACCGGCTGGCAGAGGAATAAGCCGTGAAGCTGCGCACAAAGCTCACGCTCGTTACAGTCATCATCGTAGTGCTCGCGGTTTTTTTGAGCACGTTTTTGGTTGTCGCTTTTACAAAACAGAATACGGAAGGTACTCTTATCAAAGCAGGTATAGGGGATTTTGCCGCATTTTATACAGGGTTTTCCGACCTGGGATGGTATTCCGGCCCCGCGTTGAGCGACGTATCCTTAAAAAGCTATCTGCGTTACCGCTTCCTGAGCATTTCCGGCAACGGGGAGTTTATCCTTCAGCAGGGTGATACCGTCATCAGCAACAATACGGGCCTTAACGCGGTGAGGGCGCTTTCCGCTCAAAAAACTTCCGAAGCCGTATTGGCGGATACAATCGGCCCCGTACAGTATGCTTTTTTCAGCGCGGGCGGGCAGGACTTTTTGCTGATGTCCTCCCCCATTGTGCTCATGCAGCAGGAATACACCCTCTCGCTTGCACGGAACATTACGGAAACGACGGATAATGTGGACGCGCTCGGCACGAAATGCATGGCTGCGGGAAGCGCGGTCACCGCGGTTGCCGCGTTGCTCGTTTTGCTGTTCGTGCGGCGCTCCTTAAAACCCTTGCATGAGCTGGAAAAGGGCGCGTCCGACATTGCCGGCGGCAATTACGAAAGCCGCATCAACCTAAAGGGCTGCGATGAGGTCGCGACCGTTGCGGAGCAATTTAACAGTATGGCGTCGGCCATATCTACGCAGATTGCCGCGCTTCACGAAACGGCGGAGCGCCGTCAGGCGTTCATCAATGACCTCTCCCATGAATTGAAAACGCCTATCGCTTCCATCATGGCGCGTGCAGAAACGCTGCTTAGACGTGAAATCACCGAGGAGGACAGGAACCGTTCCCTGGAGCGTATCTACCATCAATGCGCGTGGCTCGAGCGGCTCTCCGGCAAGCTGACAATGCTGGTGATGCTGCAGAGGGAAATCGAAAGGAAACCGGAAAGCGTCGCGGACTTGTTTTCTTCTGTAGGGGAAACGGTATCCGAATCGCTTAACGCAAACGGGATCAAACTGCATGTTGACTGCCAAATGAAAACCCTGAATATGGATGTGGACCTCATGCGCTCGGCGCTCGTGAACCTCGTCGACAACGCGCGAAAAGCAAGCAAGCGCGGGGGCAGAATCGAGCTTTTCGCCTACGAAAACGTCTTTGAAGTAAAAGATAACGGAAAGGGGATTCCCGCGGACGAGATTGCACGCGTGGCGGAGCCCTTTTATATGGTAGACCGTTCCCGCAGTAAAAAAAGCGGCGGCAGCGGCCTCGGTCTCGCACTCGTAAAACACATTGCGGAGGCGCACGGCGCGGAAATGAAAATGCAAAGTGTGCCGGGGAGCGGAACGACGGTGCAGATCGCATTTTGCCCCGAGGATGTTTACAAATAAATAACATCCCGCTGACAAAACCGCTTGCCGTTTATTTTACAATATCCCTACCAAATAAAAAGGAGCGGCCCTTGTATGAAACGCGTATCAGCTTGCCTCACGGCGGTTCTGGTACTGTTCGCTTTCGTTTCGTGCCAAAGCACGCCCGACCAGGCATTCGTCATAAAAAAGGATACCGAGCGTATGGTGGAGCAAGCAGGCAATGCGGGAAACGGAACAAAACTCGAAAATCTCGATATCCCCAAAGGACGGTATGTTTTTGAAAGCGTGGGCGCAGACGGAAGGCTGCGCATCAAAGTCGACGCCGCCGTCAAAGTGCCGGATAGCCCGAACATACCCATCTTGCATGTGTCAATGACCGGTTTTTCGCAGGAAACGGTAACGGGTGTTTTCAATTATTTGTTTCCGAATGAAAAACCTTACGACAGGACTTCAGTACAGACGAAGGCTGAAATCGAAGGCATCCTACTTAACCTGCAAAAGAAGCTCGCGGATGGAAGCTATAGGGATAACGACTATACCGAGGAAGAATACAAAGCTTTGATTGCCCAATGGGAAGCACAATATGCCGCTGCACCGGAGACTGCGCCGGAGCGCACGATGTCCGACGGAACAATGCAGTTTAATGAAATAAAGGGCGCCTACATGCTTGATGTTGCGACGGATATAGCGTCGTTTAGTGCCATGAACCCTGTTGATGCTGCCGGCGGGGGTGGAATTTATGCTATCCGCTACCGCCGGGATACCGCTCCCAATTACAACACGCTGGGCATTGTGCACACAGACGGTACGGATATTCCCGACGAGGCACAAAGTACGCTGACGATTCCCTTTGCCAACGCGAAGGCGCTATGCGACGGTTTTTTTGCCGCCGCGGGTATGGCGGAGGAGTTCTGCATGGGTGCGTCCTTTGTGGTGGACGACCGGGGAACGGGCCTCAGCGGTAAATTTGTGGGCAGCAAATATGTGGAAGATGCAAAGACACCCGCCGAGCATTATGCGTATCAATTTTATTATACGCGTAAGGCGGGGGCCGTCTGCGTTGCCGTAAACACCAAGGAAGGATCATCCAATACGGACGGTTTCGCGATTCCATGGGGATACGAATACGCCTGCCTCACTGTGGATTGCGACGGCATCTCACAGATACTCTGGGAATCCCCCATAGAGATTGATGAACCCACGCAGGAGAGTTCGGTGCTCAAGCCCTTCGATCAGGTCATGCAGGTATTCGAAACGATGATCAAGACGGTATACGAGGCCGGTATCGAAACCTATTACGGTGAGCAGACACAAATAGAAATAAACGTGGATTCCATAGAGCTTTACCTGCTGCGCATCCGCGAGCAAAACGGGAAAGACACGGCGGGGCTGCTCGTTCCCGCATGGGTCTTTTACGGTCACAACATCATGCGTGATGACACCGGTATCGTTACATATGATTTTGGAAGCGGCGGCAGCACGCACTGGCCCGAAGCGCCCGTCGTTTTGCTTGCCGTTAACGCCGTGGACGGCAGCATCATCGATCTCGCAAAAGGCTATTGAGGAGCCCACCATGAAAAAAGCGATCTGTGTTTTTCTTTTTATTGCGCTTCTGTTTTCCTTCGTTTCGTGCCAAAGCACGCCGGACGAAGCATTCGTCGTTAAAAAAGATACCGAACGCATGGTGGAGCAGGCGGGCGCACAGGAGAATGGGACGCCTCTCGATTCACTTGGCATACCCGACGAACATTATATATATAACAGCATTGGAGCTAATGGAAAGTTGCGTATTGAAGCGAACGCGGAGATAAAAACACCTGAGGTTGAAACGATGCCAATCCTTCGCACCTCGACGGGCCTGTTTACGCAGGAGCAGGTAACGGGAATATTCAACTATCTGTTCCCGGGTGAAAAGCCAAAGTATGATTTGGGGCAGGTTGAAACGAAAACCGATTTGGAACAGGCGCTGCTGCAAATGAAAAGGAACCTTGCCGAAGGCAATTATGAAGGCGGCACAGAGGCACAATACAAAGAAAAGATCACGGCGATTGAGGAGGCCTATACCGACGCTCCCGACTTTGCCCCCGAAGGAAATATATCGGATGGCATGCTGACGGGCTGGGGCACAAAAGCGGATGATACGTGTAGGAGATTATCGGTATCCAACCACGATTACGCATTATCCATCATTACCCATACGGGCATTTCCGGCATCAATGGGAGCCAGCTTCCCAACCTTACCTATTCCTGCAAGGATGAAAAGCACGGGTATTCCTCCAGAAACATGACGGCTACGGATGGGGCGGATTTACCCGATGCGGCAAAGGAAAAGCTCGCTATTTCCTATGAGGATGCCAAACTGCTGTGTGATGGTTTTTTTGCTGCGGCCGGTATGAGGGGTCAATTCCATGTGGGAGCGGCATACCTGGTCGATGATACGGGGCCGGATGGAATGCCGGGAGAAAACTATGCTTATCGTTTCCATTACACAAGGCAGTTTAGCGATATTCCCCTGTTTTTCGACGTGACGAACCGGCTGTTCGGCAATGATGCTTCTTACGCACTCCCATGGCCATACGAACATATCGAGTTTGAGGTCGATAATCACGGCATCGTCCGAATCATGTGGAATTCCCCCATAACAATCCTCGATACGGTAACCCGATCGGCGACGCTTAAACCATTCCTCGAAATCATACGGCTGTTTGAGGACATCTCGAAAGCGACCTATGAAGGAGCCGTTATGACTACCTTTAGCGGCGAAGTGAAACTCGATGTGACCGTTAGCGAAATTCGGTTATGCTTGCTGCGGATCCGCGAAAAAAACGCGGAGCAGACCGAAGGAGTTTTGATTCCCGCATGGGTGTTTTACGGGCAGAATAAAGCGACGGATATAAAAAGCGGAGAAGT
Organism: Bacillota bacterium; assembly: GCA_023400985.1. GTDB lineage: Bacteria > Bacillota > Clostridia > Christensenellales > CAG-138 > UBA7707. The sequence continues at coordinate 2,478 of JAEXEN010000027.1, read as the reverse complement.
CCGGTACCTGCAAGGGGCTTCTGTTCTGACGGATAGCGGGGCCGCAGGGCCTATGGGTGAAGGCGGACAAAAGCTGAGCGCATTTCTCGCTGCAAGCGGTGCAGGGGAGAATGAGCTGGTCGCATTATTCGCGATCAACGGCGTGGACGGCAGCATCATCGACCTCGCAAAAGGCTATTGAGGAAACTTGCCATGAAAAAAGCGATCTCCGTTTTTCTTTTTACTGCGCTTCTGTTTTCCTTCACTTCGTGCCAAAGCACGCCCGACGAGGCATTCGTCGTAAAAAAGGATACCGAACGTATGGCGGAGCGGGCGGGCGCGCAGGAAAACGGAACGTCGATAAGCGCGCTTGACACTCCCGAGGGACACTATACCTACGAATCGACCGATACGAGCGGAAAGGTGCATATCGAATAACGACCTGACCAAATAAAATCCTTTCGCAAGGAAAATCCTTCTTTCGCGGTCAGTTATGGTGTCCGGACAATTGAAAAAGGAGACAGTTGATGCAGGAAGCAAGAGAGTATTTTCGGGGCGTGTACGAGGAGACCTACCAGGATATGCTGCGCTACGCGGTCATAAAAACGCGAAACGCGGCGGACGTGGAAGACATTCTCCAAAACGCCTACACGAAGCTCTACCGCCGTATCGAGCGGCGCGGCTATGCGGATATAGACAATCCGGCCGCGTTCATGATGCGCGTCGTCCAAAAGGAGATTGCGGGCTACTATCGTTTCCGTTTGGTCAAGGAAGAGAAGGAGCGGCCCCTGCCGGAATACAGCGCGGCAGACAGCTTTAGCTTAGAGGATGCGGCGGCCAGCGCGGAAACGCTCCGAAGCGTTTGGAAGGTCATTGAGGCCGCGCCCGCGCTTTCCTACAAATCGTTCGTACTGCACTACTATTTCGGCATGAGTGTTTTGGAGACCGCCAAGGCCCTCGGCGTGAGCGAGGCAAACATCACGAGCCGCCTGCACCGCGTGCGGCAAACCATAAAAAGCAGGTTCAAGAAGGAGGAATAGCCATGAAAGAGGAACAGCTTTACTATAAAGCCATGGAAGCAAACTTAGCGCCCCCGGAGAGCATATACCGGAAAATCATAAAGGAAGGAAAAACAAACCCCATTCCCCGGCGCATCACGCTTGCCGCGGCGGCCTGCTTGGCGATCTTTATCACGGCGGCGCTTTGCATCCCGGAAGCGCGCGCAGCCGTTGAGGCCTGGCTCAAGCCCGCAGTGGACCCGAAGACCTATATCAATACCCCAATCGACGAGCGCGCAACGGCGCCCGCGGTAAGCGCCGCCATCGAACAGGTCGATGAAACCGCCGTTACGGTAACGGTCGTGGACGCGGCGGATGCAACTTGGCAGGCATGGGCGGAAAAGCTGTCCGTAGAGCTTAACGAGCTATTGTACGACGGTGAAATATTGCACATTACGGGTACGCTCAAAGGGAATACGGGCGATCTTGTGAAGCCCGTGGACGAATATACAAAAACAGAAAGTGAAGACGGTACCTCGCTTTTCCCTCCCGACAATATGGTGACCTGTTCGGCTAGGTATTCACTCAACGGCAGCGAAACGAATTACACCCTCTATGACGCACTTTCTTCCCACGACTTCGCGCCGTCCTATGTTGCGGAACGTGTCGCCGCAGGGAATGTTTCACTCTCTATCGATCTCGACGTAGGCGCGGGGCTCACGGGCATGCAGACGATAGCGCTCGACCTTGTTTTCACGGATATGGGAACCTTAAGAGCAGTCTATACCGGCGGGCCGGATGACACGCTCCCCGTGCAGGTCGCGCTTCGCATTTCGGGGCTCACCTTCGACGCCACGGCGGGTACTGCCTTTAGCGACGCGCTCCCCGTCCCCGCGCCGGCGTCGCTGTTTGGCGACGTGAAGGTGCTCTCCTATGAAGAAAACGGCGGCACGGCCACGGTCGGAAATGATCTTCTGAATTTGGAGGGCGGCACGCTGTCCGTACTCAAGATACACCAAAAGCTTACGGGTACCGCCATCACCATGTGCCTCTCGCTTCCGGAGAGTTGGACGGGGAGGCAATGTTCCATGATCTCCGACCGCATCAGCATGGAATTCATTATCGACCGGCAAAATCAGGGCGGCTTCGGCTCGGCGTACATGGGCATTCAGTATTACGACGCCAATACCATAGCGCAGCTATCCCTCGAAGCCCCACCCGACATGACCGACCCGCACAATATCGTAGTTTCTGTGGAAACGGGCCTCATGCCGGAGGCTTGGGAACACATAAAAAGCTTCGATATCGTGCTGTGCGTGGATGAGTTGACAGAATACAACCACACTACGCTTCCCACCGACGATCGCGTGAGCGTGGCGGTAGAAAAAGGCGGCTGGAGCGAAGATTCGGAAACAAAGCGCTTCACGGATTGCCCTCTGAAGGTAAAGTAGAGAAGTTGCTAATATAAGGAAGGAGGCCGCCCCCCCCAGGGCGGGCGGGC
>JAEXEN010000029.1 GCA_023400985.1 Bacillota bacterium | reverse complement strand
CGTAAATACAGTGGAGCCGCTTGCGCCCGCGGGCACGGTGACACCTTTACTCTGCGACGAACTACCGGCGCTAAAATTCAGCGTTGTCGTAACGGCCTCGTCGCTGGAGTTGTGATAGGTCACAAGCGACAGCATGGAGAGGCCGACGCGCGCATAGATTGGCGTTATGCTTGTTACGCTCAGGTCGGTATCGAGGATTTTCAGGAACGTTGCCACCACCGTCTTGTTTCCGTACACGGTAAATGTCAACGAGGTCAACTTGCCCTGTGACACTCCGTTAAGCGCAACATTTGCGATCTCGTACCCCTCGTTGGGCGTGATGGTGTAAGTACGGGAAGTGCCCTCACGTACCGATGCCAAGCCGGAGGGCGAGATCGTGCCGCCTACGCCAGCGTTTGCCGTCACGGTATAGTACGTGTAGGTCGGTGGCACATACGGCGGGTCTGTCGGTGCCGGAGCGGGGGGATTGGTAGGGTTGCTGTGGGAACCTCCTCCGGACGAACCGCCAGAACCGCCAGAGCCACCGCTACCGCTGCCTCCCGACTTGCCTGTGTTCCATTCGGTCACGATTACGCTGGGCGGGCCATGATCTGCCGTAGCAGTACTCTGGAATACCGCAAGTACCAGCGGGAGCACCAGAAGCGCAGCAAGTGCGAGAGACAACATAGATTTGGTGCTAAGCTTTCTCATTTCATTTTCCTTTCCGTGGGCATATTGATTGCCCACTTGTAATCTATCTTTGCTATATCAAAACCGCCGAACCGTGTCAAATTTCACGCATTCGGCAGCAGTACTTTATTAATGGCGGTATCATCCGATACACGCCAATCTGAAAACCGGCTATAGATCGTGTTGTGATAAGCACCGTGCTCCCACGCAGGCGCGCGGCCATCGTCGGAATATGGCATGAAGCCAAGCTCCATGTAGCAGCAGTACGGCACACCAACACGAATACCGACGCTTTCGATAGGCACGTCGTTTTCGGCAGAAATGAATTGCAGATAGCCAATACCGCGAACATGGTAGGAACCATCGGCCGCGGTATATATTGTGGATGGGTCTGTCACGAGCGCGGCCGACATAACGTATTTGTTTCTGTAAATCTCATCTACCCACTCACTGCGGTAGTCCAGCGTTTTTATGTATGGGCTTGAGTAGTAAAGCAGGCCCATGCGGTAGGTTTCTTTATCCTGCCTATAATCCGGCCCCCATAGCTGCTGCCAAAAGTCGGCGGCGTACTGCATGATCGCCTGCGCCCCTTCCTCGCCGAGCTCCGCAAGCGTATCCGAATTATTCAGAAAATAGTCGCTTCCATCATCATTGTAGTTAGCGCCGATGTTGACCGGATAGGAATAAAGTTCATCCGGCAGGATATGCGGCCCAAAGTCAGCGGCCTCGGGATACCTGGCGTAGCAACACCACCATTGCGCGTACTGCCTATCGTAGGTCATTCCGAGGGTATCGGCTGTTTCGGTAATATAACGTTTCCAGAAGTCTTCGGCGTGGGTATAAGCTTCAGCTTTTGCCTTGGGCATACACCCGCTGAAAAGGAGCAGCAGGATAACAACGAGCATAAGAAAAGCCCTCCGCATGGAGGGCTTGGAAGTGTATTTCATGATTTAGTTCCTCCTGTTACCGAGCGCGGCCGCTTCGTCTTTGTGGATTCTGCTGATGGTGGTTGTTACGTTCATGGTCAGCCCATACAACTGTCTCTTTGGCAAGAGCAATCTCGGGGCCTGTAAGCCATGCTATCTGGCGGTTGTCCGTTGTACCTAAAATCGAATCCAGAAGGTTGGAGAGTTTTTCATATTTCTTCTCCAATCTTTCAGCCTCGTCATATTTTCTGGCAAACCCCGCCTCGGTCATTTGGTTGTGTGCTCTATTACACGCAAACTTAATGTCATGGGCGTGCTCTTTCGCGTTGAAAGGATAACGCTTAGTGGGTGTCCTCTCAGCGTTTAGCCTGTCGAGATTCTCAGTTGCGCTTTTTGTCCGGCTGGTGATGTCTGCAATGTTTTTTTCACTGAAACCGTCGTAAACAGTATCAAGAATCAACTTGCCCTGTTGGTCAAGAATGATGCACCCCGCCCTGTTGCCGTACACATCATTCTCTAACAGAAAATAGGGATTTCCATCAATAACAGTTTCATCAACAACATGCCAAGTTTGGGAATGGCCGGCGACTTTGATTTTTGTTGAGTTGCGTTCTATTGGTTGTTGCTTCTCGCGCGATAAATAATGATCGATGAGCGCTTGAATTGCGGCAGCGTCGAGTTGAATTGATTTGCCTTTGCTATTCTCGTGCCTCAAATGAGCGCCATACCCGCCTAATTCGGGGTCAGAGTTGGTTTCCGCTTCCAGCATGAGTTTTAACTGCTCAATTTTGTAATCCATAGGAAGTCCTTTCCGGCGCTGTGCGCCTGTCACTCAATTTCTAGCCGCTGATTGCGGGATACAACATGAAGGGGGAGCCGAAGCTCAAGCCCTCCGGTCATATCGTTGAACATGGCCGCAGGGATTACGAGAGTACATGTAAGCTCCATGTGCGGCGGCTCCGCGGTTGAGGTTATCGTTACGCCCTCCATGCGATAGATCGTGCGCCCGTCGCCGCCCTTTACCGTGTAGCTTGGGGCTTCCAGCCCAAGGACATCATCCATGTAGGCGTATGCCTCGATGGTGGCCGCGTCGGTGTCGATATGGGATATGTGCTCCATTCGATACTCGTCAAGCATAGCCATTTGTACAGCGCTGTTGAGTGCCTTTGATAGTCCATCCTCGACGTTTCGCTTGATTGCCGAAGCACGGCCGTATTCGATTGTGACGCCAATGAGAATCAAAAACACGATCAAAACGATGATAAACCATGTGATGGAGCCTCGTTTGTCTGTGAGAAACTTCACTTCGACCCACCTCTTATAACGCGGTTTATTACCCATGCCACCACAAGAGCGCAGGTCGCAATCATTACCCATATCCATTCGCTCATGGTTTGAAATACACCTCACTTCTGCCGGTGATGGATTTCGTGATCGGAACGGTTATTGACAGCGGTTCACCGAATGCCGGGGTAAAGATGTTGACCGTAGCATTCGCCGTAACGGTCACGGTGAACTGTTCGCGCAGTTGATATTGTGCTGCGGCTGGTTGCACGCTCACCGTCGGGTCAAGGCCGGTCGATGCGCGCAGATCGGCCAACTCACCCGCGTATTCGCTGCCCGCTTCACCCGTAAGCTCTATAACGCGGGTGAGCTGCGAGGCCATTTCGTCAACTTCGGTTTTGATAACAAAAAGCGGAAAGAGTGTGACAAAGGTCGCGATGAGTGTAAAGACCATCACTATCACAAAGATCATTGTTATGATTGTTTCAGCACGCTTATCTTTCAGAAATTTCATATGAGCCTCCCCCCTGTAAGAATAAAGGGCGCTTACATAACAGCAAGCGCCCATGACGATGGCCGTTAGCCCAGCACTTCGGTTATCTTGGACATAACGCTTGCCCAGAGGCTTGGAATTGACGCAGATACGATGCCAATGAGTATGGCAACGATCGCTACGCCAAGCACGATGCCCAGCAGCCAGTTGATTCCCGCGTCACCTTTTTTGCACAGAAAGAATCGTTTGGCTTGCCTTTTGATAGAGAGCCTATTGGCCCTCGTGTTTTTTGTGTACTTATTCCTTTTCATTTTGGCTTCCTCCTAAAATAATGAATTGATGCTTAAAAGCTGCAAAACAAGCGGCACTAAGAACAGAAGGATAATGGCCGCTGCCATAATAACGCTCACCACTTGCATTTTTCGCGGCCGCTGTGCGGTTTTTTCCCGGACATTATTTAGCTGCATGGTACGCATCTGCTCGATGCAAATGGCGAACGATACTGTTTGGTCGTTACCTTTGTGAGCCTCCGACAAGGCTGTAAGAAAGACGGATAGCTGCTGTTGCCCGATCGCCTTATCCAACATTGAAAGCGTGTCGGGCACAGAGCCGTTGGTGTTCATGGCTGCAATTGCTTTTGAAAGATCAGCGGTCAAAGGGGTATCGGGAACGTCGGCCAAATAGTTTTCAAAGATTTTGCCGATGTTTCGTTCCGTCTTATACATGTCTGTTACTACGCTTACAAAGTGGGGGAGTATTTGTTGTATCGCTTCGTCTTTCTTTTTCAGCTTGTCATCAATGGTTTTGATATGCTGCATATACACAAGCACGCTTGCAATCAATGCGCAAATTGCAGGTACGGCCATACCTAATAAGTAAAGGATGGCGCTCAGCACACACAATCCAAGAGCCTTTATGATCGCGATTGCGTAGTATGCTTCAGGCGTCTGTTTGATCTCTGCCCGTTCGAGGTCGATCAGCAACTTGCGGCGTTTATAGCTCGAAAGGTGTATCGCTGGCGCTATGAACCTCACAGCAGGATACAGCAGTTTGTCCAGTGGCTTGTCGGGATTCTTATGTGAAAATGCGCGCCGATTGGCGCGCATTCGAAGAGGGGAGGAAATCAGGTATATTGCTAACAGCACGGAGATAAATAACAAAATACGATAAAGTACCATGTCTATACCTCCATGCTGATAGGCTTGTTGACGCGCGCCGCGTACAGAGTTGAGATACACACGATTCCATATACGAGGGCTATTGTGATCTTCCCCCATATTGTACCGACGAGAAGTCCGTACCAGTCGGCGTTGAGTAACCGAATGAACGGTATAGCCCCGACCGCGATCAGGCACATAATGATGTGGTCACGCCAAATCTGCGTGGTTTTTGTATCCTGTTCCGATTGCGCTTGCCTTATAGCGGCAAGCTGTTGCACGATCGGCGGCAGGAGCACCATACGCCGTCGGTCAGTTTGGCATTGTATGACGGTATCACACCATTGCCTCCAACTCCGGTTATCCACTCTGGCGCGCATGCGAAAGAGAGCATCAGCGGCATGCGTGCCAAGGTAAATTTCGTTGGCACAATCGGCCAGAATGTTTTTGAGCGGCGCTTCAACGCGGTCAAGGCAGCTTTCGAGCGCCGTGCGTATGTTTTCGCATTGCATGTAAGTGCTCGTAATGATGCTCAAGCTGTCCTCAATTTGCATGTAAAGGAAAGACCGGTATGACAGCGACTTAATCTTAATGTACTGCGTGACGATTACCGGCAGCATTAAAGTGAGAACGAGCGATAATGGGAGGTTGTGCGTCAACGCGCCAATCCCTGCGCCGAGAAATGCGGCGACAAAGCAGGCGGACAAATACCCATGCCAAGATAATCTCATGCCCGCCTGCTCTATGGATAGTAAAATGCTCTCCCGTAAACGAGAGAGCACAGGTGCGTTTTCCGAGACGATACGGGCACGTTTGGATGCCCGCACGGTTTTAGCTACGTTGATTCGCCCTTTGCTTCTTTCCATCGGCGCAAGAAGGAGTATGCCAACTGCGACGAGCAAAAAAATGGGAATGCTGAAAGCCATATCTATCACCTCACTCTATGAAGGGCTTAAGCTGATCTTCGGAAGCACCGCCCAGTCGCAAACGATTGGCAAGAGCCTCCGAAATTTTATTGGTCTGTTCGTGGTGTCCCGTAATTCCTCCGTCATCGGCCTTGCCGGTGGGCACGAAACGAAACAACGGCACGACCTTGTAATCGTCCGTCGCAGCATTATGCTGCGCTTCGGCAATTTCAACATATTTTCGCGTGCCGTCTGCGAGCCGCATTTTATAGACCATGAGCGGGAAGGAGGCATAAGCAAAGGAAATCAGCGTGTTTTCTGAGTAGCCTGCGCCAGCCATCATCGCCATGGAAGCGATACGCTTGTACGCGTCCTCATTCCCTTGCGCGTGGAACGTGGAAACAATCGTATGACCCGTTCTTCCTGCCTCCATGACATCCAGCGCCTCCGCGCCGCGCATTTCTGCCGGTACGATGATATTGGGGTCGCACCAGAGCGCATCTCGCACCAGTTGCCGCGCATCAATGTTATATGCGGGGTTTTGATGGTGCCGCGTTTTTGTGTGCATGACGCGGCTGATATAGGTTCCATTACCACTTTGGCGTTCCAGTTGGATTTCGCGTGCGTCCTCGATCACATAAATGCGAAGCGCTGGGGGCATGGTGCTTAGAAGGTAGCTTACGTCCGTGGTCTTACCACTACCGGCGCTACCGGCGATTCCGATGCTTACACCATGCGCGAGTGCGAGGGACAGAAAATCCAACTCGGTGTCAGTCGCCGTTCCGCGCTTGATAAGCTCCTCACGGGTAAAGCTTTCGCGGCGCTGCTTACGAATGGAAAACTGCACGCCTGCCTTCTCGTCGATGATGGGCGGCACCTTGACATGGATGCGCACGCCCTCGGTGATGTAGCTGTCACCGTCAGGCGTAGAACCGTCCACGGTGACACCGCCGATCTGCGCCATACGCTTGATAATGTCTTGTGCCTGTTGAGCACTTGTGAAACGCTCCGCAATTTTGTTGTATCCATCGGATTTGATGATCTCAATATCATCCCAACGGTTTCCGTTGATTTCTTGCACCTCCTCGTCGTAAAGGTAAGGCGTCAGGATTCCGAATCCGAACATATCGGCATAAAGTTGATCTACCAGGGTGTTGAGCGTGCTCATGCCCTCGTCGGCAACGATAACATGCTGTTTATGCAATTCCTTTTTCAGCAGTGCACGCATGGTCTGTTGGCCCTCCGCGCGGAACACCTCGCGAATGAGTGCAGGATGATCGCGCGTGATGATGTTACGCATATCCTGCAACAATTCTTGGTACGGTATACGTTGCTTTTCCTCGTTCCGAACCGCTGCTTCTGTGGATGCCGGTGAATCATATAACAAGCTGTGGTAATCGTATGCATAGCTCATAGTTGCATTACCCCTCCGATCTGCGCACGAAGCGCGAGAATATTCCGTTCTACCCTCCGCGCTCCAAGCCCGGCGTTGGCATCGATCACAACGGGCAAGCCCTTTTTCGCGGCGTTGGTAATCGGCCGTGCGTAGCGCTGCTTAAGATAAATCTCATGCCCAAGGTGCTGCTCAATATTCCGTATGTCACAGGGGCCGTGAGGCTCGTTCAATACGTTGATGATGCTCTCTGTGTCATGGAGCATCGGCAGCATTTCATAACAGCTCTGTTCCCATGCAATACCTTGCAAAGATGCTTCAGCTACGTTAATGAGAACGTCGGCCTTTATACAAGCGCGCGCGGAAAACTGGTTGAACATGATTTCTCCGGCCTCGATGATAGAGTAATCGTATGTGCTTCTTAACAGCTCCAAGAAATTGTCGATACCCTTTTCGTCAGGCGGTTCATACGAGATACAAGACTCCTTTGGAGCTGGCGCGGATACAAACAGGTTCGGAACATGCTTGTATTCAATGAAGGTGTCTTTAAGCGTGCTTTTCCCGAACAGCGCTCCCGATGATTTCTCGGGCGGGATTTCATCAAGCTCGCCGAAAACGCCGGGGAGTGACGCATACCGCAAATCGCAACTCAGTACTCCCACCGTCGCGGCGGCATGTGCATATACGCAGGCGAGGTTACTTAAAATCGTAGACTTGCCAGCACCGGCTTTGCCGGTTATCGCAATAATCGCACCCATACCGCACCTCACTCTGCCATTTGGGGCGCTTCGCCCTCATCCGGCATTTCGGGCTCAATGATTACAGGCACTTCCTCAACTGCTGCATATGGGTCTATCGGTACGAATCTATCATATAGCCTAGTCGCATCCTCACCGCGCCCGACGAGCGCAATGTACACGGAGCCGGTTGATTGTATTTCGATGAGACGGCGCGCCTGAAACTCAAATGCGTACAGCGTAACCGTCGCAGGTACCACATCAGATTTAGATGTGGAATTGTCGGAGGTATCCACTTGATCGGTATCTACGGCCGTCGCGTTGGTCACGGCCGCTACGCGCATGTATTGTAATTCGGGGTACTGGATTACGTTGTAGGTGTCCGTCTGTTTATCGCGAACGATGCCGTATACGGTCACAATATCGTCGGGCTGCAACTTTCCGGACACCGAAGCCGATAGAGAGGATAGCGGCACAGATACCGCCAACTTACCAATCTCGGGTAGGCTGTAAAAGCTCTCATTTGCACGGTCAAGCGTTGCGGATAGCTTTGCCGGAACGAGATTATCCGACGGCAGGAGATCGACGGAGGCATATAGGCCCGCCGCCGCCTGCACCGTAGTAAATGCGTCATCGGGGCAACCGTAAGCCCCAATTTCAACGGTGGTAAGCATTTCTGCGGTGATCTGCGTTTCAGCGGGTATGGGTTCTTTTACCCGTACTACGGTAACCGTTTCGCGCGTTTGGGCATTTAAAGCAGGGATAGCGAAAAACGTTATCCCCGCTGCGGCAACAAGTGCCAGTATGCCCCAAAAGATTCTACTGCGGAAGAATTTCATGGTTTATCTCCTTATAGTTATTTGAAAAGCGGTTTTAATAAAAGCTCAACCGCCGTGATTACTTCGACGGTCAGTTCAAATGGTTCTTCAATCGGAAGGATTACGATTTGCTTTTTATACTGCCGTTCCAAGGCCACAACTGCGGCAGGAGCTACGCGGCAGGAAACGGCGATTGATATTGTTTGTGCAAGCTGCTGCCAAACACGGTTTGTCAATACCTCAAGAAGCGCGGATTGCCGCCATAAGCCAATGTCCGCAACCATCACTTTGCACGGTGCGCGCATAACCTCCTGCATGTCTGCAATGGTTGCCGCTTGATATGGCGTGCCGTCCGGTTCAACGCTCATGATTAGACCAACATCAAAGATAATGTAATCATATCCGTTGCTGATAAGGTCGGAAGGTTTTAGATATGGATAAATGTCGATACCTTTTACGGAGAATCGCGCATCACCGGCGCGCACGAAACGAGACCCCATAAGGAGTAAATCAGATGCACCACACAGCGCAACGGAGTGTCCTTGCTGGCTTATGTAACTCCCGATCTGGACGGCTAACCACGTACAGCCTGCGCCATGAGCACCGCCGAAAACTGGAATAACGACCGGTACGGTAGGCTTAGGCAATTTTAGCGTCCTGTGCTTCTTGTGCGGCGATACAGGCTCCGGTGCAGAAACCTGAACCGGTTCAGGCTGCGGGGGAGAGGTTATAATTTGTTCAACGCTGGTGGCTGGCTGCTCCGTTTCTTCCTTTATGGGCGTAAACGAAACTGCCGATGCCTTTATCTTTTTCAGTTTGATTGTAGGTGGTTTGAGGATCGGCGTCTTGACGGGATTCACGGGTGTTTCTTCCCGTAGCGGCTGCGGAACTGGTGCCTGAGGCTCGGCATCCACGCTCACCGGTTCCGCGACTAACGTTTCTCCTTCATTGATGGCAGTGGTTTCCTCAATGATATTTATGATGCTATCAACAAGGGTTCGGCTCCCATCCTCAACAACGCGGACATTAAACTCAGTAAAAACATCCATGAGTTTCTTATCCTTGCGCGTACCCGGGGAAGCGATAATGATGATACAAATCGAGGGATTGGCCTTGCGTATTGCTTGCAGCTCCTTGCGGTGGCGCGGCTCAAGAACAGATATGTAGGCAATAGCATGTGAAGCGGTGGTAGTGCGCACCTTTATGAGAAATTCGCTTGGCTCTACAATGTCCTGCTCCAAAAAAACAACGCCTTGCTGTTCAAGGCGCTGCCGAAGTGTTGGCTGGTAAATCGCGGATATTGCGGTATGTGGTTTCATGGCGATACTCCTTCTATCCTAAAAGGACACCACTTAGGCGAAGTGCTCACGGTGATTTTTTCTGAATGCCTCTCGGTTCTGCATATCATCCGTGAAGGGCTGACATATCCTTTAATGATTCTCGGGTGGATGCAGTAATAGCGGTTAGGACTTCCGTTACATCTTACAAACTTTTTATATTCACAGTCGCTACATTTAGGTTTCATTTAGAGTTCTCCTTTCAGCGGGTCGGCGGTTGGCGCTCCATGCGCTGCCTGTTAACGCGCTCAGTCAAATCCATGAGCTTTTGCATAAAAGCCTCCGTTGAGAGGTTCTCAGGAAAAAGCGCTGTATACTGCCGCAGCTTAGGAACTGCGTTAGCAAGACATATAAGCTCGTTTTCAGCCTGCTTTGGCGTTTTCGAATGCCAGTAAGAATCAAGCTCCTCAAGCTTTATGAATGCTTTCGTAGATTCTTGCTTCGATGACTTCATACAAAGAGATATAACGGTGAGGTTTAATTCACCCTTTTCGCTTGCTTGCCGCATAGCTATAGCTTGGTCTTTCGACGGATATTCTTGTTGCAGACTAACATAGTCAAACAAATCCTTCTGCTCAGAATCTTTTATAAATGAAAGTTGTTCGGCGGCATCAAGTTTAATCTTTTTCCTGTCAACCAAATCAAGAAGCTGAGGTGTGAGGCGAGTGAGTTGTATATAACGCTGAATTGTACGAGCACTATCTTTAACTTTAGTAGCCAACTCCTTGTCTGCCCTATAAGCGGCCAACTTCGTGCCAAAATGGCGCGAAGTTAAATCGGCATCGTCCTTGCTCGACTTCGCGCCATTTTGGCGCGAAGTTAAATCAGCATCGCTTTCGCCCAACTTCGCGCCATTTTGGCGCGAAGTTATATCTGTGCGTGCGCCTTGCCGCTTGGCCGCTTCATATTTCAGCCGGTAAGCCCATGCTTTTTCGCTTGGAAGCAGTTCATCGCGATAGATATTACTGTCGTTGATGATTTTTGCGGCTTCTTCGTCGCTAAGATTTCGAATCTCGCAACGGAAAGTAGGCTGCTTAAGTATTTCTTGAATCCTATAACGCCGGTGCCCTGCAACAATTTCATAGCCGCCCTCCGGATCGGGTCGGACTAAGCCGGGCTCAAGCTGCCCCATGTCTTCCATGCTTGCCATCAACTCAATAAAATTTGGCGAGTCCTCAATGACCTTGTAGGGTTGGGAAGCAAATGGATAATCCTCAGCAAGCTCGGGATAGCCTTTATAAAAATGTACTTTGGAAAGCGGCAAATCTACGATGAGTGCTCCTGTGGAATCAGATGAAGGAACTGGAAAGACCGGCTGAAAAGAAGAAGGCAGCGGAGACGTAGTATTTTCTTTATCAGCAGGCATGGTTAAAAAGCTTGCCGCTACGCTCAGTTTTTTTGCCATTAACGACCCCTCCCTTGCTCACGCTTTATACCCATAATCTCATGTGCAAAAGCGCGGTAATCTTGCGCTACCGTGCTTGTAGGCGCGTATTCCATAACGTTTTGCTGTTCAGCCGCGCCCTGCTTCGCCGCCTCCGCATAGCGAATAGAAGTGGGGAACATGCGCGTTTCCATTGCGCGCGCAACATCGGCGAGTTCTTCTTTGGTTCCTTTGGAAAGCCTTGTCTGCGGCTTGTCCATCGTCAGTAGAATACCGGCAACCCGTAAAGATGGATTGCTGTACTCCTGCACGGCTTTGATGGTTTCGCGAAGCTGGAACATGCCCTGCATGGAATACCGGTCGGCACCGAATGGCACAATTACTTCATGGGCGGCGGTAAGGGCATTTATAGTCAGGATGCCCAACGCCGGGGGCGTGTCGATAACAACGAAATCGTAGTTTCCCGACACATCAGCAAGAGCTTTTCGCATCATGTGTTCACGGCCTTGCTGTGCAAACTGCATATCTGCGCTGGCAAGTTGCAAATCGCTTTGGATGCAGTCGAGCTTACCGCTGCGGTGTTCCGTATGCTGGATTGCATTTTCTACCGGACATGTTCCGCGCATAACATCGTACATTGTAGCCTTATCCTCAGACATGGCCTTGAGCGTGTCCGAAGCGTTGCATTGCGGGTCGATGTCTACCAACAGTGTGCGCCTGCCCGCCTCCGCAAAAGCCTGCGCAAGAGAAAGGGCGGTCGTGGTTTTCCCTACGCCGCCCTTCTGGTTCGCGATTGCAATGATTTTAGCCATTTGTTTTTTACCTCCAAACGAAATATCAATCATATAAGAGTGTTTTCATTAATGTCGAACCGAGGAATCGTGATGATACCCCACCCGTGAAGAATGATGGTTATAACGAAGGCCGCGATAAAGAGAGCAACAATTACACCAACTACTTTCATAATTAAAAGGAGCCATTCATCCACATCATAACCGTCAAACATATAGTTATCTCACTAATTCAGAATTTCTTGCTGCTTCAACTCGCCGCATGGTGCCATCGGAATCGTATTGCATGGCCCGTACGGCTCCGCGGTGGGTCGCGAACACCTGATCGCGGACTTTTCGGCCGTTCGGTATCCGGCACACGAGTTTGAAGCCTCCTTCAACCGGCTGTATGCTTGCGGTGCATCCATAAAAATCCTTATAGCGCTCGATCATACCTCGGCTCCTTTCTCGGGCCATAGTTCAATATCGCCCCATCTCAGTCGTGACAAGGAAATTCTGACATTTTTCTTTACGAATTCAGATGCCGGAAAAACGCTTCCAATCAAACCTGATTTCTTCGGGTTTACAAAGCACCAAACGAACGCACCGCCTTCGCGTTGGTCTTGGCTCGGGTAGAGGCGTTGAAAATCATCGGCGTTCACATCCAAGCCAAATTCTTCGCGGAGAATCCGAGCAAGCTTTTTGCTAATTTTCATACCAGAATTCCTCCTCAGCCTCCTGCAACCTCTGCAAGCGCATGCTTTCGTAAACTTGCTCGTTAAATCCCCGCGATACCGCAGCACTCGGAGAGCAACGACAAGCATGATCTTCGCATACATCCCAGTATCCGCAGCGCTCTCTGGCTATGTTCGCCCAATAGCGTTTTTCATTATTGCTCATGGGGCAATCCTTAATTTCTGCGCACCACTTGCCCTTATAAGGCGGGTGAAAGCAGGCAGGGAACGAGAAGTTCCCATTCGCCGAAATCATCCTGCTGGAATCGCACATATTACACCTACCAGGCAATTTTATTTCCTCGCCCTTAATCATCTGCGGTCACCTCCTTAGCTACATCGTCAGCCATTTTGCCAAACATCACATCGTTGTGCCATTGAAACCCTGCTAAAAGTGCGCTCATGCATTGTTCCTTATGGGCGCATTCCCAATCCTTACAGGGAGCGTCTTGCATTTCATTCCCATATCCGCATGTGCCATCGCAATTTTTCTCACAGCAATGCTCGCAATAACATTGAACACCAGCGACAGCGCTTATCATGCAGTCCGAACAAAGCACCTCTATAGGCGCATCCGAACATCGGCTACAAAGATTGTCCGCAACCCAATAGCATCCACCGGGGCAGGCACAATCATCAGTACATCCACAAACTGCGCATTTCTGAACATCGAACAGGGGAGAAGAATCTACGTGTTGCTTCTGACTCATCGGCATATCCTCCTTTGAAATAAAAAAAGAATGCAAAACTTGCATTCTCAGAAATACTTTGATAGTATACTGCCATCCAAATAAGTGCCGCGTTGGTTAATGAGGCCCATCCCGCGCCGTTGCTACGCTACCATGGATGCACTTTAAAAGGATTTGCAGGTCGATACCGCAGCTTCTTTTGGCAGGAGGGCTGCGGTATTCTTTATATTATTTGTCGTTTACTACGTGCTATAAAGGAATTTAGGCTAAATAAGAGTATTTCCGTCACTGACAATGTTTTATGCAGCGGGTCTCCCTCGCGGATGCGGAGGGTCCGCCTGATCTCCTTGGGGATCACGACCCGCCCAAGTTCGTCGATGCGCCTTACGATACCTGTTGCTTTCAAAGCATTGTCCTCCTGTGCGCTAGTTGCTTTTCTTTCCCATAGTATTTGTAAGATGCTCCCTCCTATGCGAGATTTTTGATGGTGCATTTTGGATAGCGGAGGGAGATTCGAATCCCCATGTGCGTGGTATGGTTCATATTCCAGACAAGTCCTTCTTCTAGGATTGGGGAAATTCAAAAACTTCGATTTATGGACAGAAAATTACCGCCTGATCCTGATTGCCTCGTCTGAAGAGTATGCAATGACTGGGTATTCCGTACATGCCTATCAATATCTTGTGTAGCCACTCGAGGCAACGCATGTGATAAACAGAAAGTAAAAACTGTAAGACGATTATTCCACCCGAGCATTTCACTGGGATTTATGGCTGCAATGGTCCACAGAGTAGACGGTACTCTCCAAAGCGTTAATTCTCAACTAGATATTTACTGAATTATGACTTCTCACGCGGAAATGATGGTCAGGTTCGTATCATGAATCGTCCTCAATACCCAACAACACCAATGCTGCTTTTCGATTGTCCAGATAAATTTCGAGTTGCTTATTCAATACTGGCAGGATATCCCATCTTTTTACTGCCGAATAGCCTGGAAATTCGCTGACATCGTTTAATTCTACCGCTCGAGGTAAAACTTTCATTTCATCGCATACTTTTACATTGTATTTCCCCATATACACATTGGTTAACAGATAAGTTCTCATTTCCTTTGGAGTATAATTATATCCTCGCGGCATGGGCAAACGACTTAAAAAGAGGTAGTAGGAATCTCCTGTGTTCATGATATTATAGGTACCATTGAGCAGAAGAAAGTTCATTGCATCGACTTGCGCCCATTCATACACATAGATATCGCCAGATTTCAGTTGTTGATCTCCTTTATAGACATCCAACACGGTTACCTTGGTCAATATGGAAGAATAGAGAAAAGAACGCTCATCCGTTGCCTGTACTTTTACAATCACATCAGAGCGGTCATACACATCGTTCATTGAGATTCCGTTGTTATTTATATAAAAATTACCGGCGAGGGTGTCAACCGGTTCCGCAGGGTCATACAGGGGCGTTTCATCGGAAGGCAGGCCATAGACGTCGTATCGTACTTTCATCTTCTTTACATCTTCAAAGGTGTACGCTGTATCCTGAATTGCTTTTCTGGTTTGCACGGCGATACCCACCCCGAAAACCAAAATCAGGGTCAGCGTAACAATGAATATAGCAAGCCGCGTTCTCCCCGATAGATGCTTCATTGTACTTTACCGTCCACGATACGGATTGTTTCATCGGCTAGCAGCTCGATGTCTTCTTGATTGTGACTGGCCACGACGATCAGCGCTCCCCGCGCACGTTCTTCGATGAGCACGCTGCGCACATTTTTGACGCTCTCCGTGTCTAGGCTATTGGTGGGTTCGTCGAGCAAAATCAAGTTTGGTTTTTCCATGATGGCCTGGGCGATGGCCAGTTTTTGCTTCATACCCAGCGAGTATTGGCGATACCTCCGTTTGTCGTCGGGATCCAGCCCGACGCGCGACAGCGCCTGACGCATCTCACCTTCGCCGATCTTTTTTCGGATACTGGCCAGTATCCGAAGGCACTCCATGCCCGTGTACTCCGACCAAAACCCGACGTTTTCTATGATGATACCCATATTCTCGGGAAAGTCCGCGTCCACGCCAAGGCGTTTTCCGAAAACATGAACTTCGCCATGAGTAGGGCGAATCAATCCTGCAATCAACCGCAGCAGCATCGTTTTCCCGCTACCGTTGCGCCCCCAAAGGCCATATATTTTGCCGATATCCATTTCAAAATTTACGTCAGATAATACGGTTATACCCTTTATTTGCTTGGTTGCGTGAAGCAGACGGACGCTCATCTTTCGTTTCCTTTCATTAGGTCGGTCTTTTGTATCCACATTGTGCTTATGAAAAGCAGCACAAGTCCTCCGATGAACATTCCAATCACGGTCTGCGGTATTGGTATACCCAGCTTGGTGCCAAGATGTCCCTGTAATTCGTGAAACACGGAGGGAAGCTTATGTGCCAGCATTATGCTGTGTGTCATAGGCACAATTTGTACCAGCGTGCTAAAGTCGCTAACCAATGGCAGCAGTACGATCCAGCTTGAATATGCCACTATCGAGAGGGTATAAACAACAGGCGGACTGTGCTTAATGGATAGCAGACCGGCGAACAGAATAATCAGCGTATTTGTAAGCGCAAGGGTCAAAAGCAGCTCGAGTATGGTCAGCAAAATTGCCGTAGGTTCAAAGGTATATCCAAGCACAGCGGAGCAGCACAAGGCTGTTACGAATAAAACCATGTAGTACAGTAAAGAGAGCGCCACTACTGCCATAGCTTTTCCAACCAGCCATCCGCGTTTACTTTTGCCGCGAGTAAATAAATAAATGTTGGCCGTGTCGAAATCGTCGCGAAACATGTCGCCCATCAGCGCAAGATGCGTCACAAAGGGTAGGCAAAACGCCAATGCACGGATCACACTGAAATCGTCAAAAGACATATAACCGCCGAAAATAACAACCAGTTGCATTTGTGCCGATCCGCTATAGCCAAAGGGTGAAAACAGAAACAGCAATATGGTCAGCGCAGCGCCCCACAATAATCGAACGGCGCGGCGGTTATACATAATATTCCGCCCTTCCCTTCGCCAGCCATAGCAGCAACAATGAAGCCATTACTTTAGTTAGCGACAGGCTACACCAAAACAGGCTTTCTGCCATGCCCTCCGTCGCCATAATTACCACAAAATTTAAGGGACGTGTAAACAGAAACAGACTTTCGGGCAGCAATGGAAAATGCAGCAGCGCCGTCATGGCGTCCACGGCCAGCAACGTAGTCAACACCAGTACAGACCAAACGCTTTTGTGCAAAAGTGCCTTTATGGCAAGATAGAGTAAGAGCGTCATATAGGTGGTCATCAGGATCAGACTCAGCTCCACCGCAAAGATGGCCACGTCCCATTTGCCGCCCATCGCCAGATAGAACCCCCGTTCAATCACGATTCGCTGTAGTGCGTAAAGCGCCGACAGTACCAGCGCTGTGACGGCTTCCGTCTGAAAAACCTTATCCTGCGTCATATGTCGCACCCGCAGCATGTCATTTTGCACAACAGAAAAGAGAGGCAATGCGAACAGCAGCATCAGCGGATACTGAATAAGGAAATGGGAAAACTGCATATTAAAGGAAAGCAAAAACGAAAGACCGGGGATTTCAGGCACCCTGTTTGGAAGCAAGGCGCACAAAACAGCGGAACTGATTAAGGCCGCCCCGGTTATGTATGTCGTCTTTGCCTTGCGTATCACTTGGAACAAAGCTAACGCACCAATCATAAAATGTCAACCGATCGGTAAGATTTTACCAGTATACCAACAACACTTGTACAATAGATTGCCGCGACGGCAATAATCATTGGCAGATAAGAAGTTATTCTATAAGAACTCGCATAAATAATGCCGCTGGGCAGAACGCCATTGGCGCCAAATATCATAATTCCCACGTAAACAAACGCGGAAAAAACAAGCACAGGCAGCACATTGGCAAGAGCGCGATTCATCTTAAGATAAAGGGTTGCCATATACGCCAATAAGGCGATGCCGCCGCCATAATAACAGGCATACAGCGTATGCAGGATATTGCGGAGCAAGGGGTGGTTTAATTGCAACAACATCGTGGGATTGGTCGCTGTTTCCCGAAATACCTCCATACTATAGATATCGTAGCCGCTTCGGTTTATATTTGAAACACGCATGACAGGAAAGGCAATCAAACAAAGCAGTTGGTTTAATAAATACGAAAGGAATATCAAAGCTACTGCCGATATCCATACAACAAAGGCTTTATTTAAAAAATACCGAAGCCGACTTTGCCGGGTCAGACAGGCGATGTGCACACCGCTTTTGCGCTCCAGCAGGTAATTGTCAGCATATGGCAACACTGCAAGTAGTGGCAGCAGAAAAATGGCATACAGCTCGCCGATGTCACCCCCCATCACCAAAGCGGCCTGAAAAGCGGTAGGATAATAGTCCGAGCGAAGCAAATAGTTGGCTTTTACTATGCTAACCAAGCCCAGCACCGCTATAGCGGTGCTGGACAATAATGCAATATAGAACTCCTGACGAGCGAGAAGTTTTCGAAATTCAACGAGCATATACACCCCGAAACGCACAAATCCTGATAATTAAATAACGTCAGTTGAAGTTAATAGAACCTTTTACTTCCATTTGATCAATAAGAATACTTGTAGTACGACCTCTGGCTCGCACATTCTCTCCCACACTGGGATATGCTTTCATGCTATATGATAGACTTTGTCCCTGTTTTATCGTCAGATCATAGGTTACGGGCCCACCAATACTTTGCTGATCTATCCAAGTGATAAAATAATCCACATCGGTAGATGGAAGCGCTATTGAGCGGGTACACGTATTGCTCATTCCCCCAGTAGATGTACTGCGTGCTGTATAGTCAACAAGTGTACCATGAAGACTAAAACCAGGCAAATATGTGCTGTACGGTCCTGTGCTCGCAAAAGTAAAGGTTGCAAAAGATGTAAGCATCAACAAGGAAATCAGAACTGCAATAAGCAAGCGGCTCTTTTTGGCTCTAAGCATTATTATACCCTCCTTCATTCAATTGAGATAATCTGGCAAACACAGTCTATAACAATAAAGAATATATGTCTATATTTTTTGCAATACGCGACAAAAAAGTACAAATTACGACAACAACTGCCCACCCATCATATAGCGTGCGGGTCTTGTCGACGAGCGTTCCCATCAGAGGATCATTGAGCGCGTCGAACACCTTGCCCGCACTCATTATGGCGGTGACCGCCACGAGACCCTTTTTGCTGATCCCCGCATACTGCGTGAGGTACATCAAAAGGAAGGTGCTGACGAACGTGAGCACCATGTTCTGCCCGAAGCCCGCCGCCACCACGCTGACGCGCTGCGTCCGCGCCGGCAACCGCCTTTGCTCCATCGGTTTTACCTCTCGCCCAGAAGGATGGTTTTTACCTCGAAAGGCGTAAAGCGAAGGTCGTTTAAGTCCGCTTCCCCAAGCCCGTTTTCGAGCATATCGGCAAGGAGCGCCTTTTTATAAGGAACGGAAGCCGCAACACGCGTGACGGTGTCTTTCCCAAGCGATTCGTAAAGACGCAATACTACGCCGCTTCCGTTTTCGGCCGCCTTTACGGTTTCAAGGACCACCGCGGGGTTTTCTGACGAGAACAGGCTTTCAAACTCCCCGCAATCGCTTACGCGCAAGGGGTTGTTGAGGCGATAACCCTCGCGCACAGGCTTAAGAAGATCGTCCTTTTCAAACGGGCAAAACGCGTAGGTGAAGCGATGCTCGCCCTTATCCGCCTTGGGGTCCGGGAAAACGGGCGAACGGAGAAGATTCAGGCTCAGCTTTCCGTTTTTGGCGCGATGACCGTACTTGCAGTCGTTCAAAAGCGCGAAGCCGCCGTTTTCGCCCTGCACGGCGACGTATTTATGGGCGCAAACTTCAAACTGCGCGCGCTCGACGCTGTTTTCTTCCGTCGTCTTCCTTTCGATGCTGCCGAACTGTATCTCACAGCGCACGGTATCGCCGTAGTCTTTCGGGTCAAAATCCGCCCGCAGCATTTTGAAGGTCTCATGCCAGTCCGCATAGGTCTCGAAGCGGACGGTATCGCTGTCGAGGTCCAAAATGACATCCTGCCAAACGGAGGATTTGCCGAATTTATAAAGGCTTTTTCGCACGACGCGCCTGCCGTCAAGCTGCGTTTTGCTCGAAAGCGCCTTCAAAGCTTTCGCGCGGCGCTTGTAATAGCTTTGGTCGATATCCCACGCGTTGAAGGGGTGCATGTACCTGTCCTGATAGAGCATAAGACGGTTCAAGAAACCGCCCGAAAGCTCGCGGCCGTTTTTGTGCTTGCAGGATACGATCTCGCCGGTCTCCGAGAAGGTGAGCGTCAGTGTGCCGTTTGTCATGGTATTTTCGGCAAAGGCAAGCGACGGCGCGCTCCCCTCCGCCTCCTCCAAAGCCGCGGCCGCATAGGGCTTTACGCGCGCGCGGTACCACTTTTCCTCATGCTTCACGTATTCGTCGCGGTAAAACGAGGTGAGGTTGACCGCCGCAAGGGGCTTTTCCGCGCCTCCCTTCAGCGCTTCGCCGATAAAGCCGTTGAGTTGCCCTGCGATCGCCTCGTAGCGCGGGGTTGTTTCGTCGTACACGCGCTTGACGGACGAGCCGGGGATGATATCGTGGAACTGGTAGAGAAGCACTTCCTGCCATATCGCGTCGAGCTCCTCCTTGGGAAGCGAAAGCCCCGTGAGCACGGAAACGGCCTCCGCCTCGTGCAGAAGCCTTTCGCACAGGCGGTTATAAAACTTGTTTTTGCCCTGCGTGGTGTAGGTGCCCTGATGGGTCTCCAAATAGAGCTCGCCCGTGTAGCTGTGCTCGATGTTCTTTTTCGAAAGCTCGTCGAAAAAGCTTTCCGCCTTGCCCGGCGTTATGCGCGGGAGACCACCCAGACTCCATTCGCGTTGCAAAAGTTCCACATGCCGCTCGGCGGGGCCGCCGCCGCCGTCGCCCGCGCCGTACACCAAAAGCGCGGTTTCAAGCTCCTTTTCGGGATTGCGCGCCATGGCGGCAAGGACGTTATGCGCGCCGGCCGCGCTCGTGTAATCTCCCTCGGGGGGCATATGCACGAGCATGCGGCTCCCGTCAATGCCCTGCCAGTAAAACGTGCGGTAGGGAAACACGTTTACCCTGTTCCACGAAAGCTTGATGGTGGAAAAATAATCCATGCCGCATTTCTTCAGGATCTGCGGCAGGTTGCCGCTGTAGCCGAACGCGTCCGGCAGCCAGCACATGCGCAGTTTTTGCGAAAATTCCCCCTCCCAGACGCGCTTTCCGTAAAGCGCCTGGCGGATGAGAGACTCGCCGGAAGGCAGATTGGTATCGCACTCGACGAAGAAGCCGCCCTGCGCCTCGATGCGGCCGTCCGCAATCGCTTTTTTGACGCCCGCAAACACGGAAGGATACTTTTCTTTCATCCAAAGAAGCTGCTGCGGCTGGCTCGTACCGTAAATATACCAAGGGTATCTCTCGATGTTTTTGAGCGCGATGGAATATGTTCGCGCCGCCTTTCTTACGGTCTCGCGTATGGGCCAGAGCCACGCGAGATCGAGATGCCCGTGGCCGATGGCGGTAAAGAGAAACTCGTCGGCGGACCCCTTATTCAAATGCGGCGCCAGAATTTCCCGCGCGTTTACGGCGCTTCCTTTTTGAAATACAGCAAACGATGTTTGAAGCGCGGAGGCGAGCGTCTTAGAAAGCGCCGCGTCCTCTGTGGAACCCGCGAGGAGCAGGAGCG
Source organism: Bacillota bacterium (assembly GCA_023400985.1). Classification (GTDB taxonomy): domain Bacteria; phylum Bacillota; class Clostridia; order Christensenellales; family CAG-138; genus UBA7707. Next base: position 165,263 of record JAEXEN010000029.1, on the reverse strand, counting down.
TGAGATAATCGTAATAGTAGGCAAAGGCAGCCTCATCCCTTTCCCCCACCCACGCGCCGCGAAACAGGCCTTGGTCGAACTGCATCGGGATAAAGCCGTTGAAGCCGCAATCGCCGTACACGGTGAAGCTTTCGCCCGGCCGGAAAGGCAGGTCGTTCAAACGGCGTCTGCCGGCGCTTTGCGGCAGGTCGCCATTGGTATTCACGAAGGTGACCGCGTCGAACGGGGCGCCGTCTTCCGTGTACAAGAGGCACTCCCCGGTGTTATCGAGCACGAGCATGGGATGAACGACGTTTTGCGGCACAATGCCCGCAAGCCTGAGCCACGCGCACGAAAACGTCCTGCCCCATGGCTCCATGGGTTTTACGGGACGGAAAGAGCTCCCCTTCAGCTCCGAAAACGGGATGGGCTCCGCGCTTTTTAATATGGAAACCCCAAGCTTCGCGCAAAGGCGAAATGTCTTTTTTTGTATGGCGCCGAGGTTTTTATATAGAGAGGGGTATTTTTCTTTCGCCGCAAGCATGGCCGCACTTCCTTAAAATTGGTTTTGAAATGGAAAAAGATTGCTGATTGCATGTTACAGGAAGCGAATGTCCGTGTCAAGCGAGGTGGGCCGCGGTTGGAGGCAGAGAACCGCGGCCGTTGAGAAAGCGGATAATCCCCATTGGGCAGTCGGCGACGGCTCACAGGATATACCTTTTACAAAAGTGACCTATAGCATGAAAATGCGTATCAAAAAAGTGTCTTAAATGGCACTTTTTGATACGCTGTGTTTTCAGCGTATATACTCTGACCCGGCAATCAGATTTTGACCACGCGGTACGGCCATGCCGTTTCCGCCCTCTCGTCCGCAAGCTTTGGCTTTACGCACAGCGCTTTTATGACCGAGGCGGAAACAACGTCAAGCGCACCCTGCTCATTTTTCACATAGGCGTACGCCACACGGTACAAGATTTGCCGCTTTTCCCATATACGCGCTTTTCATTTTAAAATATGCTCGGGAAAAGCGCCACTTCCGCCGGTGCGCTTCCTTGCACGCGGTTGGCGGATTGCTGTAAAAACGGACATACGGCTAACAGCCGCATATCCGTTTCGCAAATAAGTCGGTTTATTTTTCAGCGTTCAGCCCGCCATGCTCTCGTAGATCTCCGCCAGGTTTTTTTCCATGCGTTCCAAATACGTGAGGCCGTCCTCGGCATTTTCCATCGTATAGATGGCTTTCACCTTAGCGCCCACCTCCCTCGCGAGCGTCTCGGACACCTCGGGGCTTGCAAGCTCCTCGGAAAAAATGGTGGTGATGCCGTTTGCCCTGCAAAATTCCACAAGCTCGCTAAGCTTTCGCGCGCCGGGCTCTCCCTCTGCAAACACGTCCGACACGCTGATCTGCGCGAGGTTAAAATCGCGGCAGAGATACCCAAACGCCGCATGGCCGGTCACAAAATCCCTTTTCGTAAGCGTCTCGAATTTGGCCGCATACTCCGAATACAGCGCCTCGAGCTCAGAGGTAAATTCGGCTGCGTTCTCCTTATAAAATGCAGCACTTTCCGGATCAGCCTCGCAAAGCGCATTTTTAATATTTTCGACCTCAAGAACGGCGGCCTTCAAGCTCAGCCACACATGCGGATCGTACCCGCCTCCCGAAAGCAGAATGGGATCCACATCTTTTGACGCCTCCATGACGATAAGTTTTTCGTTGTTTGCGGAAGCGACGGCTTCCGAGGCCCATGACTCCATATTAAGGCCGCTGTACACGAACACGTCCGCCGTGCTAAGCGCCGCGATATCCTGCGCTTTGGGCTCGAAATCGTGCGCCTCCATGCCGTTTGGCACGATGACGGAAACGCTCAATCGCTCTTTTCCCACGGCGGAAACGAGCTCGTACATGGCGTCAAAGCTTACGAGCACCGTAAGCTTCCCTTCGTTACTTTTCTGCGGGGCTGCCCCGCACGCGGCAAAAAGAGCCAGGATCACAAGAATAAGGCTTAGAGCCGCAACTTTTTTAAACATACTTCCTCCGTTGTTGCGAATGGTTTGCAACAACCATGATACCCTCCGCATCCCGCGCTGTCAAGTGCAAATGGTTCGCATTTGCATTCGGATGCATGACGCGCTATAATAGGAGCGCAGATTTACGAAAGGCAAGGAAAACACGCGTGATCGAAGCGTCGAATCTATATTTTTCCTATACGGGAACGCCGCCGTATGTGCTCGAAAACCTCCATATGCAAATACGCGACGGCGAATACGTTTCCGTAGTGGGCGATAACGGGAGCGGCAAGAGCACGCTCATACGGCTCATCCTGAAATTTTTAAAACCCACCTCCGGCGGGATCGTATGCCGCGCGCGCCAGACAGGCTACGTGCCGCAGAAGAAGGACGTTGCCGGCGCGGGCTTCCCCATCACCGTGCAGGAGACGCTCATATCCTACGGCAAACTGCTGCAAATGAGTGGGAAACGCGCGGCTCTCGAAAGCCTCGCGCAGGTCGGCATGGATGCTTACGCTTCCGAGCTTATCGGCAACCTTTCGGGCGGGCAATACCAGAAGGTTCTCATCGCCCGCGCTCTCATGGGCGAGCCGGATCTTTTGATCCTCGACGAGCCTTCCACAGGCGTCGATACCGACAGCCAGCGCGACATTTACGCGTTTTTGAAAAAGCTCAACACGGAGCGCAAGCTTACCATTGTTTCCGTGGAGCACAATCTCAACGCGGCGATACGAAACTCCACCTCCATCTACCACCTTTCAAATGGCAAAGGCCATCTTTGCACGCCCGAACAGTACGCGCACGAATACCTGAAGGATAAGGAGACGGGAACATGCTGAATTTCGTATTCATGCAAAACGCGCTGTTCGTTTCTGTATGCATCTCCGTGCTCTGCCCCTGCATAGGCATTTTTCTGGTGCTCCGCCGCCATTCCATGATCGGCGACACGCTGGCGCACGCCTCGCTCGCGGGCGTCACGCTGGGCCTTTCGCTCAACGTGAACCCTGTGCTCGGCGCTTTCGTGTTCACCTCCCTAAGCGGCGCGCTCATCGAGTTTTTGCGGAATTCCTTTAAAAAATACGCCGACCTCATTTTGACCATCGTGCTTTCCTTGAGCGTGGGCGTCGCCATCACCGTGATAAGCTCCGGGAGCGTGGGCGCGAATGCGGATTCGTTTTTATTCGGCAGTATTTTGACCGTGACCAAGTTCGACATGCTGCTCATTTTGGGATTGAGCATACTCTCCGTCATAACGATCATGCTCCTGTACCATCAGCTTATCTACATCGCCTACGACGAGGACGCGGCCCTTGTCGCCGGCGTTAAAGTAAAGCTTCTCAACTATGTGTTTTACGTGCTTGTGGCGGCCGCCGTTTCGGCCTCGATCCGCATCGTGGGCGTACTCGTATTAAGCTCCATGATCGCGCTTCCCGTGGCCACGGCCCTACAGCTTGAAAAGGGCTTCAAGTCCACGCTTTTCTACTCGATCCTCTTCAGCGTCCTCGATATCATGCTCGGGCTTTTTCTTTCGTACTATTTAAACGTCGCGCCGGGCGGTTTTACGGCGCTCGTATCGGTAGCGGTGCTCGTAATGGTGCTCGCCATCAAAAAGCTTGTGTCCGTAGGCGCAGCGAAACGGTCGCAAAGGGGGCGGGTGTAACGGAGATATGAAAAAAGAGCAGATCGCATGGCCCGACGGCCTCAAAAAAACAAAGGCGCGCGAGCAGGTGCTCGCGGTGCTTGAAAAAGAGAAATATCCTGTGAGCGCGTTTGAAATAAGCGCCAAGCTCGAGGGCGGCGAAAACCCCGTTTGGCTTTCCACGGTCTACCGCGTGCTCGAGCAATTCGTAAAAAGCGGCGTCGTGACAAAGCTTACGGTGATGAACAGCGACACGAACCTTTACGAGCTCAACCGCTTCCACCATAAGCACTACGCCGTTTGCATGTCCTGCCACAGGATCATCCCCATGGAAAACTGCCCCATGGAGGCCTTTACTCCGCGCGTAAAGGACGACGGCTTTCAGGTGGTGGGCCATAACGTGGAGGTATACGGATACTGCAAGGCCTGCGCCTGCGAGAAGAAGATCGACGAATAAATGTGCACGCGAGTTAAAAAAGGGGAGCGTCCCCGTCCTCTCACACCACTTAAAAAAGCGGGCGGCAGATTTTGTTCTGCCGCCCATACCTAACAGCGATCAGCTTGCCGCATCTAAACACAAGATTATACTTATATGTCCATATTCCGCTTCCTGTTATTTTTAAAATGATACATTTGAGCATCCGCCTCTATCATAGCCGCAGCATATTCTTTTTGCGAACCGTGAAATATGGAGTATCCCGTGGAAACCATCGGCAATGTACCGCTGCTGTTTTTTCTGGCCTCGTCTATCTTTGTATGAAACATACCGATCGCATCTTTGAGATGCTGCTCATTTGCTGTTCGGCATATAACGCAGAATTCGTCTCCGCCGACGCGGTAACAAAATCCCATATGCAAAAAACAGCCCCGAATGAGCCTCCCTATAATTTGAAGACAGGAATCGCCCCACGGATGCCCATGTACATCATTGATCTGTTTAAAATCATCCAGATCAAATACGATAACGCTGCCATCGGAATGCTGTTTCAAATTTTCAATATGCCGATCATATACGCTGCGGTTTAGCAATTCGGTCAAAGAATCCTGTGTTTCCGAGAGTTCGCAAAAATAAACATAATAGAGGATAAGGCTCATGGTTATGCATACCCAGGTAGTATGCACAGTGGGCAGTATGATCTGTACGAAGGTTCCGGCAAGTGTAAAGATGACCAACAGGATAAAAGTGCTTTCTGTATGGCACTGATAATGCTTCATGGCATTGAAGGATTCCGCAATCAGTGCCAAACACGCACACATATATGTAAAGATATATACCCAAAACCACGGTCCGCGCATATAAACGCTCTCACCGACCTGAAAAATCAATCCTGTCCACGGAGAACTTATAACAAGGGCAGCGTTGATCCACGCGGGAATTGTCAGTACCGCTCTGATTTTTTGTGTTTTCACCGGATAAGCTTTAGATAAAACGATCGCAATAAAGGGCGAGAGAGAAAAGCCGATCACATTCACAATATAAACAAGAACGCGGTTCACAGTGGCGGTGTTTTCTAAAATAACGCTCCCGACTTCTGCCGCGATCACCATGATCGTTATCGAAGCCGCAAGGGTAAAATGCTTTTTCATCTCGCAAGTTAATAAAACATTGCGTTGAGACGCATGCATAACTATATAGAGTGAAAGAGCACAGATCACATTTAAAGCAATGTAATTGTAATGCAATTCATTCATAATCTTCGATGCTTTCTAAATTAAATTGGACATCGGTTACAATGATAGCACAAATCTGCATCGCTAGCTATAGTTATGACCCCCTGCTTTCAATAGGCCAAAACCACTTTGACAAGCTTAATAAGAACTTTGGCCGTGTGAGTCTTTCAACCTTGCACATACCGAAATAACATGTCATAATGATAAAAATTCAACAAACATGCCGAAAAAGGGAGAAGCTTTTATGATGGACGTTAAGACCACTTCCCTCCCGCGCGTGCGCATGGGAGAGAAACTCGGTTTTCTCGCGTTTTCTTCTGCGAGCAACGTGGTGTACCAGTTCAAAAGCTTGTATTATCTGTTTTTCCTCACCAACATCATGAAGGTGGACGTGCTCCTTGCGGGCGCCATCCTCACTATCGGTACCATTTGGGACGCGGTCAACGATCCGCTCATCGGGTTTTGGGCGGTGAATCATCGTTTTAAAAACGGCGAAAGCTGCCGCCCGCTGGCGCTTTGGTTTGCCGTGCCATGGGCTGTTACAGTGGTACTTTTGTTTACCGATTTCGGCCTCACGGGCAATTTGCAGCTTATCGCGGCGCTTCTTATCTATCTCGTATTCGAGCTTTTCAACACCTATGTGAACATCCCTTACAACAGCATGGGAAGCCTTGCGACCGACCTTGACGCCGACCGCCGCTCCATCAACGTGTTCCGTAACCTCGGCGGCTGCTTGGGCTCCGGCATAGGCGCTGTGGCCTGCTTGCCGCTCCTGAAGCTTTTCGGGGGCCTGGACGGGCACGGCAACGTGGTGCAGGGCGGCGCAAGCTCGCGCGGGTTTATGTATACCGCGGTCGTGATGGGCGCGGTATGCATCCTTGGCTGCTTCGCCCACTATTTCACCACCAAAGAACGCGTGAAACCCATCGCCGAAAAGGAAGAACGCCTTTCGGCCAAGGCCGTTGCGAAAATGCTTTTTTCCAACCGCTCTTGGGTTTTGAACATGCTTTACATCATCTGCTACAACATCATCAATCTCTTATTGATGACCTGCCTCACCTACTACGCCACCTACGTGATGAAGAGTACCGGCGCGGCGACCTCCATACAGGTGGCATACCTTGTGGCGGCCGTAGCCGCCTCCTTCCTCGTTTCCCCCGTCGATAAGGCGCTCGGCCGCAAAAAGACGATGCTGCTCGCGGCGCTCATCTTCATCGTGGGCAAGCTCTGGTTTGTGCTCGACCCGTTTTCCGTGGGCGCGCTTTACGTGAACGCCGCCACGGTGGGTATAGCGGTGACTATCACCTTCGTCATGTTCAGCACCAACCGCAACAACATCGTGGATATCATCGAGTGGAAAAACGGCCGCCGCCTTGACAGCCTGGTATCAACCGCCGATAACCTTGTAAGCAAGCTCGCCGTGGCGGGCGCGACGCAGCTTATCACCGTTTCCATGTACCTTTCGGGCTTTGATGCCGGCGTTAAAGAGCAGCCCGCCGCGACCATCCATACCATCAACGCCATGATCGGCTGGGTACCGATGGTCGTAGCTATGCTGATGTTTGTGGTGCTGATGTTTCTCGACGTGGAAAAGGATACGAAGAAGATGCTCGAGGAAAAGGCGCTGGCACAATAAGTAACGGTATAAAAAAAGTCCGGCGCGCCGGGCTTTTTTTATACCGCTATTTGGAAACACCTTCCACAAGGAGCAGATACCCGTCAAATCCGCTTTCAAAAAGCTCGTCCGTGATCTCGGGATCGTTCGTCAAATACATGTATTGATATTCTTCCGTTTCGTACGCGAGCATGTAAAGATATGCTTTTCTCGTTATCTCCCCCGCACCGAACTTGTCGCGCGTGGTATCGCAGGTCAAATGGAACACATCGCCGTCGAACACGACATCCGCGATGATGGCATCGCCCTCTATGGTATATCGTACGACGCGGAGCGCGGCGCTTTCTCCCGCATCCACGGCCTCGTAAAATTCCGTCAGCTCGGCGGCGTTATCCACCTTCCCATGTACATCCACATAATCGCCGTTCTTAGCGGCTTCCCTCGGCAAATACGGATTGGGCAGGTCCTTAAGCTCGATCGCAAACGCGGGTATGGGCGTGTCCGCGAGTGTATCCGCGAGTGTATTCGCGGACGTTTGCGCTATCGTCGGCACAGGTGGTTTGGCAGTCCCTTCGGGTATCTGCGTGCCCGCGCAGCCCACAGCGGCAAAAAGAAGCATGCTAAGCGCAAAAAGAATACTTTTCTTCATCGTTTTTCCTCCCGTCGGTCCTCTTATACATGCAACGTTCCCGTTTGGGGGAAGGTTCCGTTCCGCCTATAGCTTTGCAATTCAGCATAGATGTGGTATGATGAGCCGATTATAATAAGGTAAGGAACAGGTATGATCAGCACACAGGGAATTTCCCTTCAATTCGGCGGAAAGCCGCTGTTTCAAAACGTGGATATACAGTTCACGCCCGGCAACTGCTACGGCCTCATCGGCGCGAACGGCACGGGAAAATCCACGTTCCTCCGCATTTTATCGGGCGAGCTCGAACCGGGCAGCGGTACGGTGAACGTGACCCCCAACGAGCGCATCACGGTCTTACGGCAGGATCATTACGCTTTTGACGAATTCACCGCGCTTACGACCGTCATCATGGGCCATCCGCGGCTCTATGAGATCATCCAATTGAAGGATGCGCTCTACAACAAGCCGGACTTTGACGATGCGGACGGCATACGCCTCGCGGAGCTTGAGGGAGAGTTCAGCGAACTCGACGGCTGGAACGCCGAATCGGACGCGGAGACCATCTTGAACGGCCTCGGCGTGACGGGCGAATACCACCAGATGAAAATGGCCGAGCTCGACGGGCCGCGCAAGGTGAAGGTGCTTTTAGCGCAGGCGCTTTTCAAAAAGCCGGATATTCTGCTTCTCGACGAGCCCACCAATAACCTCGACCTGTACGCGGTAAAATGGCTTGAGGAATTCCTATTGGATTTTCCGAATACCGTGATCGTTGTTTCGCACGACCGGCATTTTCTCAACAAGGTCTGTACGCACATCGTGGATATCGATTACGGCAAGATACAGATGTACGTGGGCAATTACGATTTCTGGTACGAATACACGCAGCTCGCCGCGCGGCAGGAGCGCGACAAGCGAAAGCTCAACGAGCAAAAAATAAAAGAGCTGCAGGAGTTCATACAGCGCTTCAGCGCCAACGCGGCGAAGTCCAAGCAGGCCACTTCGCGCAAAAAGATGCTCGACAATCTGCAGATGGATAACTTTGCGCCATCCTCGCGCCGCTATCCGTTCATCAGCTTCAAGCCCGACCGCGAGGTGGGAAACGACATCGTTATGGTGAGCGGCATAACAAAGACCGTCGGCGGCCGCAAGGTGCTCGACAACGTAAGCTTCACGGTGCAGCCGGGGGACAAGCTCGTCTTTGTAGGCGAGGACGAGCTTGCGCGCACGACGCTGTTTGAAATACTCATGGAGGAAACGGAGCCGGATGCGGGCAGCATAAAATGGGGCGTCACCACCACGCAGGCGTATATGCCTTCCGATAACTCCGCCTATTTCGATAACGTGGATTTAAACCTTGTGGACTGGCTCCGCCAATACTCGCGCGACCAGTACGAGACCACCATACGCGGCTGGCTCGGCCGGCTTTTGTTCTCGGGCGAGGATGCGTTGAAGCAGGCCAAGGTTCTTTCGGGCGGCGAAAAGCAGCGCTGCATGCTCGCCAAGCTTATGCTCTCCGGCGCAAACGTGCTTATTTTGAACGATCCCACCAATCATCTCGACCTCGAGGCCATCACCGCGCTCAACGAGGGCATGACGGCGTTCACGGGCGTGATGCTGTTTGCCTCGCACGACCATCAGGTGATCCAAACCGTAGCCAACCGCATCATAGAGCTTTTGCCCAATTCGATCATCGACCGGCGCGAAAGCTTCGACGAGTATTTGGATGACCCGGAGGTCATAAGGCTTAGGCATACCGGAGCCTAAGCGAACCTGGTCGGCCATGCAACCGCCTTCAGAGCACGGCCGCACGATTTGAGTCGGTTTCAAGGCGGAAGAGAAAGGCATAGTGGTGCTATTCCGGCCGACGACAACGCAGAAACCGGCCAAATCGTGCGGCGCAGGCGGGTTCGATTAGGCTCCGGTATGCTTAGGGCCGCGGCGGAAAAGTAAGATATTATGAATGCGGCCGTTTCGGAAACCCCGAAACGACCGCACTTTATTTTTCATCTATCACTCCGACAAGAGCCTTTTCTCCCCCGAGATCGCCTGCAGGGGCGCTATGTTTTGCGTTACCTCGAGCACGCCCATGTATTCTCCGTCCTCGCCGCGCACGGCAAAGTAGCGGATGAGGATGTATTTGTCCTTCATGCGGATGTAGAAATCCTCGCTGTCCTTTGCACCGCTCTTAAAATCCCCCACGAGCTTTTCCACCACATGCACGCTCGCGGGCGGATGGCAATCGGATACGTTTCGGCCGATGACAGCGGTCGTACGCGGGAAGATGCGCTCGTTGCTCTGCGAAAAATAATGCACGAGATCGTCCTTGCCCACGAAGGTGATATCGACGGGCAGCGTATTGAATATCCGCTCAAGCTCCTTTGCGGTAAATGAGCCGGTGGGGAGATGTATCCCGCCCGCGGGCGCTTGCGCATGCGACGCGCTTTGCTCCGCCTTTTGCGCGGGCTCCCACGCGGGCACGTTATCGATCAGGCAATACCCGAATTCAGCGCTCTCCTCCGCCGACTTCTTCCATTCGTCGTCCGTCAGGTTTTCTAAAAGGATGGGGAGCAGGATATTTTCTTCCTTAAAGATCATATCGAGAGCCTTCGTGAACGCCGGCTCGGCCGCGCTTGGCGAAGCGGCCTCCTGCGCGCTGCGCAAAAGCTCCCGTATCTCGTCGTCCACACCCCACATCACCTTGGGCGGCGCGGTTATGCCGTATTTCTCCATGTAGGGGAAAAGGAGATTTTCTTTCTTTTTATAATGGATGTCGATGCCCTCGTACAGCCTTTCGAGCCCTTCCTTCAAGCCTGAACCGCCGTCGCGGATCGCCTCTATAAGCGCCTCTATGGCCCGGTTTTCCGCTTTGAGGGTATGGACGGGATGGCCGGGCATATCGGGTTCCTCCACTGGCTTATGGATATCCTCTATGGAGCCCTTGAATACCGATGCGTGCACGTCGCACAGCCTCTGCACCTCGCTTACCGGCAGGCCTTCTCTTATAAGCGCCTGCTCCGCCTGGGATATTTCCTCGGCGGAAACGCCGCCGAACGCCGCCGAAAACTGCTCCTTCACCTCATCGACGGCCCTTCCCTCGTGCAACTGCCTTAAAATGTTTTTCAGCGCATTTTTCCTATACTCGCGGTTGTTGATGAACTCGCTCATACGATCCTCCTTCCGTAACCTTATAGCCGCGCTCCTCAAACGCCCGTCTGATAAGCGCCAAATCGATATGTTTCATCTCCGCCCCTTTGGGAACGGTCATAAACCGACCCGCCGTTTGAAGCATGCCCGGCTTTGTGATGTCGGTAAAACCAAGGTTTTTTAAAATTTCCGCCGTTTCGGAATTTTCCCTGCACAGTTCGTACACGGTCAGGCTCAGATCAATCTTTTTCTCCGCCATGGGCATCCCTCCCGTCCTTTTTAATTCCAAGTAATCTGCTTGGATATACTATACCAGATGCGAAAGGCCTAAGGCAAGCGTTATCGGCTTTCTATTTTGTGCAAAAAAGGCGCATTGCAATGCTGCTTCCTTGCAATACGCCCTTGCTATTTTCCGTTTTTTAATAGCTTTACATGCACGCCCCAATCGTTACCGATACGATCACGGCCGGCTTGCCGTTTTGCGGTTCGATTTTTATCTCCCCCCACAGTCCGTGTATCAGCGCCAATTCCCTTTCCGCAAGCGTCAGGCACTGCCGGTCGCCAGAAAGGCGTACCTCCCCTTCAAAGCAGTATACGGCCCTTTGAACATCCCGGCACGAAGGACCCAAGTCGCCGCAAATCAGGGAGATACCTTCCTTGTCCTTCAGTACCGCCGCTTCCGCGTCGCCTTCGGCGGACCCCTTTTTCATCATCAGGTTGAAGTCTATAACACACCCGCGGCTTTTCGTATCCCACGCCCCGTCAAAGCGGTGCGCATGGTATCGTCCGAGCATAAAGACAGGCTCGCCCCCGTGCTTTAGCGTAAGGCCGCCGCTCAGCGGGATCAGCACCCTTTTGAAGCCCGGGAGCTTCGTAAAGTCGCTTTCCGAAAGCTCCACTTTGGCCGTGCTCAGCCGCCACGAAAAATCCCGCTTTTCGTAAGACGCGCCTACAGGCCATATGAAAAGCTCGGTGGTCGTCCCGCCCGCCCATTGCGACGTTTTATACCGCCCGGGCGTTAATTTACGGAAGATATCCATCGCTTAAAACAATCCCGTGATGCGGCCCTCGTCATCCACGTCGATATCGAGCGCAGCCGGATGCTTGGGGAGGCCGGGCATGGTCATGATATCGCCCGTGAGCGCTACGACGAAGCCCGCGCCCGCGCATATCTTAAGGTTTGAAACCGTGATGGCAAATCCGTTCGGCGCGCCCAAACGCGCCGGATCGTCGGAAAAACTGTATTGTGTTTTTGCCATGCATACGGGGAGGTTTGAAAAGCCGAGCTTTTCGATCTCCTTCAACTGCTTTTGCGCCACCGCGGTAAACTCGACGCGGTCCGCACGGTACACCTTTTTTGCGACTGCCTCGATCTTTTGCGCGATGCTCTCCGAAAGATCGTAGCAGTAATTGAGTACGCTTTCCTTTTCGCAAAGCACGGCCACATGCTTTGCGAGTTCCACGCCGCCCAAAGAGCCCTTTCCCCACACCTCGGAGACCGCGACCGGCACATTCAGCTTCTCACAGGCCGCTTTGACGAGGGCGATTTCCTCCTCCGTATCGGTCGGGAAGAGGTTCAACGCCACCGCGCAGGGGAGACCGAACACCGTTTGGATGTTTTCCACATGGCGCATCAAATTGGGCAAGCCCTTTTGAAGCGCGTCCAAGTTGGGTTCGGGAAGCTGTGCCTTTTGCACGCCGCCGTTAGACTTAAGCGCACGCACCGTGGCTACCAGCACCACGGCGTCCGGCTTAAGGCCCGAATAGCGGCATTTGATATCGATAAACTTTTCCGCGCCGAGGTCCGCGCCGAAGCCCGCCTCCGTGACCGCGTAATCGCCAAGCGAAAGCGCAAGCTTGGTGGCAGCTACCGAGTTGCAGCCATGCGCGATGTTGGCAAACGGCCCGCCGTGGATAAACGCGGGATTTCCTTCCAGCGTCTGCACCAAATTCGGCTTTAGAGCATCCTTCAAAAGCGCGCAAATCGCACCTTGCGCGCCTAAGGCCCCCACCGTGAGCGGCTCGTCTTTATAGCTGTAGCCGAAGATGATGCGGGAAACGCGCGCCTTTAGATCCTCCATGTTTTCCGCAAGGCAGAGCACGGCCATGATCTCGCTCGCTACGGTGATGTCGAAACCGTCCTCGCGCGGCATGCCGTTGGGCTTTCCGCCGAGGCCGCAGATGATCTTGCGAAGCGCGCGGTCGTTCATATCGAGGCAGCGCTTCCATACGATCCTGCGCGGGTCGATCGAAAGATCGTTGCCCTGCTGTATGTGGTTGTCGATCATGGCGGCGAGGAGGTTGTTGGCCGCGCCTACGGCATGGAAATCCCCCGTGAAATGGAGGTTGATATCCTCCATGGGAACCACCTGCGCGTAGCCTCCGCCCGCCGCGCCGCCCTTGATGCCGAAAACCGGCCCCAAGGAAGGCTCCCGTAAAGCGATCACCGTTTTTTTACCGAGGCGGTTGAGCGCGTCGCCCAAGCCCACGGTGGTAGTGGTTTTCCCTTCCCCTGCGGGCGTGGGGCTTATGGCCGTCACCAGCACAAGTTTGCCGCGCTTTTCTCTTTTGGGCAGATGCGCCGCGTCGATCTTCGCCTTATAGCGCCCGTAGGGTTCCACATATTCTTCGTCGATCTTAAGCGCCGCGGCGACCTCCGAGATGGGTTTCAGCTTCGCCTGCTGCGCGATCTCGATATCCGTTTTTCGTTCCATGCTGTGCCTCCTTTTTGCAGGCGCACGAGATCAGGCGTTCAGCCCGATCCCGTCGAGTATTTCCTTTTCAAGCCTTTCGGCTTCCGAGAGCATGTTTTTCCCCTTTAAAGTGAACTCCCGCGCGGTCTCTTCGCTGCTTAAGCCGCTCAGATTGATCAGAACATTGAGCCACGCGCCCTTCATGCAGGCGTTCAGGCCGAGTGCGGCTACGCCGAGGTCCGATGCGCAGTTGGTATTAGAATGCCCCACGAGCGTTGCCGTAAGCCTCAAGCCCTCGAGAGAAAGCTCCATCGTGGCAAAGGGAACCTTTGTGGCGACGAGGGTCGCGCTTGCGATTTCCCTACCTCGCAGCGCTTTTTCTGCATCGGTTTCTTTCGGCAGCTTAAACGCGGAGGAAACAAGGTTGAACGCCGCCGTATCCTCGTCCACCTGCTTTAAGAACTTCTTTGATAAAGCGCCCGCTTCGGCTTCCACCCTTTCGCAAAGGGGCTGATCGTCAAGGTATTTCTTTTTCCCTATGGTGAGCGCCGCCACCATGGCGGTCAAACCCGCGCCCTGCGCGCCCGAAAGCGCGCTGGCGCTTCCGCCGCCCGGCGCGGGCGCGGAGCTTGCGAGCAATTCCATATAGCCGTTGATCTTCATTTCGATGAGCTTCATTTTACTTTTCCTCCTGCTTTGATAACGGTAGCGGTCTGGTTGCTGCCCATGCGGTAGCAGAGCATTTCAAACGAATCCGTGTCCCATATGGTAAGGTCTGCCTGTTTTCCCGGCTCGATCGTGCCGAGACGTTTCCCCCGCCCCACGGCGCAAGCCGCGTTGAGCGTTACGGCAGTCAATATCTCCTCGGGGGTCATGCGATACCGGAGATACGCGAGATTTATGGAAAGCTGCAGATTGAGCGAGGGGCACGAGCCCGGGTTAAAGTCCGACGCGACCGCCACGGGGACGCCCGCAGCTATCATCTCCCGCGCCGCGGCGAAGTTTTTGTTGAGATAAAACGAGGTCTGCGGCAGCAAGCACGCGATGACGCCGCCTTCTTTCAAAGCGCGTATGCCCTTTTGCCCCGTGGCGATCAAATGCTCCGCCGTGACGGCGTGAAGCTCGCCCGCGAGCGCCGAGCCGCCCAGCTCCTCGATCTCGTCCGCGTGGATCTTGAGCCCGAAACCGAGCGCTTTTGCCGTACAGAGCACGCGCCTGCTCTGCCCGGCGCTAAATACGCCCCGCTCGCAGAACACGTCGCAAAATTCCGCAAGGTTTTCCCGTTTGATTTTGGGCAGCATCTCTTCGCACACAAGCGTCACGTAGGCGTCCGCGTTATTTGTATACTCCGGCGGTATGGCATGCGCGCCCAGGAAAGTGCTCACCACATCCATGGGGTGCTCGTTTTGAAGCCTTCGCGCCACCCGAAGCTGCTTACATTCCGTTTCGAGATCGAGCCCGTAGCCGCTTTTCACTTCCGCGGTCGTCACGCCCAACGCGAGCATCTCGTTTAAAAAGCCCATGGAACGGCGGAACAGTTCGTCCTCGCCGGTCTGTCGAGTATGGCGGACCGTATCCAAAATGCCGCCGCCCGCCTGTAATATTTCGAGGTACGACGCTCCCTTGAGCTTAAGGGGTATCTCATGCGCGCGCCAGCCACCAAACACGAGGTGGGTATGCGAATCGATAAGCCCCGGCGTTACGAGGCGGCCTTTTGCGTCGAGCGTTTCCGTATCGTTTGGACAGTTCGGGCACGCGCCGTTTTCCGCAACTTCAACGATGGTATCCGCGTCGATAAGCACGCTCGCGTTTTTGTACACGCGATTTTGCGCCTGTTTTTCCCCGCCTGCGGCTTCTGTGCCGATGGGGGTTTGCAGTTTACCGATGTTTGTGATGAGGAACATGTTGGGGCTCCTTTCCATCGAATACGCGGGCGGATAATATCCGCCCTACAGCTACAGCAGATAATTCTCTAATACCTGCCTGTCGGCGTCGAATTTTTCGATCTGGAGATAATACTCGGCGGAATCGACGAGCGCGCGCATGGGCGAAAGGCCTATCATCTCGGTGCCGATAACGTGAACGCCGTAACGCGCCGCCTCGAAGCGTACGAACTCCACCACGCGATAGAGCGGCGTCTTTTTATAATTGGTCATATTGATGGATACCTGCGCGACGTTCCTGTCCTCCAAAAGCACGCCCATGGCCTTTACGCAATCTAAACCGCCCGACGAGCGGCGGATGATCTTGGCGATGTCGTTGGCGATAGTTACATCGCTTGTGGAGAGGTTGATGTTGAACGCGATAAGCGGCATGCGCGTGCCCACCGCCACAACGCCCGCCGTGGGATGGATGTGCGCGCCGCCGAAATCCGGCGTCCATTGCGGGTCCTTCACCTTTTCGGCCATGCCCTCGAACTGGCCCTTGCGGATGGCGGCGAGGTTCTCCCTGTGCGGCGCGCTTGCCGAGGCTTCGTAAAGGAACACCGGTATCCCCGCTTCCTCATAAACGCGTTTGCCGACGGCTTTCGACAGCTCCACGCACTCCTCGACGCTCATTTCCTTGATGGGGATGAACGGTATCACGTCCACCGCGCCCATACGGGGGTGCTCGCCGGTGTGCTTCGTCAAATCGATGAGCTCAGCCGCCTTTTTCGCGATCTTTACCGCCGCCTCGGCCACACCCTCGGGGCTTCCCGTGAAGGTGATGACGCTTCTGTTATGGCTCGCGTCGCTCGAATAGTCGAGCAGCGCCACGCCCAAAGTATTCCTTACCTCGTCCACGACCTTTTCCACGATCTTAAGGTCCCTGCCCTCGCTGATGTTGGGCACGCATTCTACGATTTTCGCCATTGTCATTCTCCTTTTAAAAGTTCTTCTATCAACCTGTCGTCGGCAAGGTACGGAAGCGTTACATGCGCCCTGCCCGAATTTTTACGGTTATAGGCCGCAGCGGTTTCCACGGCGTTAACGTTGCGCGCCCAGCTTCTTCTGGCCACGCCGCCCATTACGTCCCACATCATGGCGGAGCGGATGATCTCGTCCGTTTTTTCGCTTCCGTCGAGCAGCAGCCCGAAGCCGCCGTTGATGGCCTTCCCTATACCCACGCCGCCGCCGTTGTGCAGCGCGCAGAGCGTCATACCGCGCGCGGCGTTCCCGGCAAAACACTGTACGGCCATATCCGCCATGACGTTGCTGCCGTCCTTGATGTTTGCCGTTTCGCGGAAGGGGGAATCCGTGCCGCTTACGTCGTGGTGGTCGCGTCCGAGCATCACGGGGCCTATCTCGCCCGACCGCACCATCTCATTGAATTTTAAAGCGATCCTCGTACGGCCTTCCGCGTCCTGATACAAAATGCGCGCCTGCGTGCCCACGACAAGCTTGTTCTTTTCGGCGTCTCTGATCCAGATATAGTTGTCGCGGTCCTGAAAGCGCCGCTCGGGATCGATGCAGCTCATGGCCGCAAGGTCCGTCTTTTTCAAATCCTCCGCCTTGCCGCTTAAACACACCCAGCGGAACGGCCCAAAGCCAAAATCAAACAGGAGCGGGCCCATGACGTCCTCCACGTAGGAGGGGAATATGAAGCCGTCCTTTTCGTCCCTGCCGTTTTTTGAGATCTCCCTCACGCCGCTGTCAAACACCGCCTTCATAAAGGAATTGCCGTAATCGAAAAAGTACGTGCCCCTTTCGTGCAGGGCGGATATCGCGTCAAAGTGCCTGCGCAGCGACGCGTCCACGCGTTTTTTGAACGCCGTGCGGTCGGAATGCAAAAGCGCCGTGCGCTCCTCGAAGGTAATGCCCACGGGGCAGTAGCCTCCGTTGTAGGCGTTGTGGCAGGAGGTCTGGTCGCTGAGCATGTCGATAGGGAAGCCCGTTTCGAGCGCCTTTTCAAGGAGGTCCACGATGTTGCCGTGGTAGGCAACGGAAATGCTCTTCCCCGCCCTCCGGTTTTCGTCGGCCAGCTTGAACACCGTACCGAGGTCATCGCTTATCACATTCACCCAGCCCTGCTTATAGCGCGTTTCGATGCGGGAGCGGTCCACCTCCGCAAAAACGCCCACCGCGCCCGCGATGTTGGCCGCCTTGGGCTGCGCGCCGCTCATGCCGCCAAGGCCGGAGGATACGAACACCTTGCCCATGAGGTCGCCCGTCTTCGAAACACCGAGGTACTTTCTCCCCACGCCCAAAATGGTGTTGAAGGTACCGTGCACGATGCCCTGAGGGCCTATGTACATCCAGCCGCCCGCGGTCATCTGCCCGTAGTTGGCGACGCCTAGCTGCTCGGCGATTTCCCAATCCTCCAAATTGTCGAACATGCCCACCATGAGCGCGTTCGTCAAAATAACGCGCGGCGCGTCGGGCTTCGACGGGAACAGCCCCATGGGGTGGCCGCTTTCCAGCACGAGCGTCTGCTCCTCGGTAAGCTCTTCCAAATATTTCTTGATAAGCCTGTACTGGAGCCAGTTTTGGCAAGCCTGCCCCGTCTCGCCGTAGGTCACGAGTTCGTAAGGATAAAGGGCGACGTCAAAATCGAGATTGTTGTCGAGCATCACCTGAAACGCCTTGCCCGCAAGGCATTTACCTTTGTATTCGCCGATGGGCTTTCCATAGACGCGCCCGGCGGGGCGGTAGCGGTAGGCGTAGATCCTGCCGCGCTCCTTAAGCTCCTTCAAGAACTCCGGCGCGAGGGTCGCGTGGAGTTCCTCCGGCACATAGCGCAACGCGTTTTTTAAAGCGAGCGCGGTCTGCGCCTTCGTAAGGCGGTACCCCCTGTCCGGCGCGCGCCGCTTATCCGCCTCAAACGCGGGGTAAGACGGCAGCTCCACGTCCAAACGTATGGTCATGGCCCTTTCGATCTCGAGATTCCCTAACATCGTTTTCGCCTCCCGATTTTCGTCACTCGAGCGTGCCGCAGACCGATTCCGCCGCGGAAACGATCCTGCCGCTTTTTACCATTTTATCGCATTTTTCCATCTGTTCATACATCACGATATCCTCTTCTACGGGATTCACTTCCTCGCGAAGAAGAGCGTATACCTTTTTCAACACCGGCGCGAGTTTTTCCTCGTCGCTGAGCCATATCGCCTGACCCGCGGCGAATAGTTCTATGCCGATCACCTTCTCGGCGTTATCGAGGATCATCCGCGCTTTCCTTGCGGCGGTGGTACCCATGCTCACATGGTCCTCCTGATTGGCCGAGGAGGGTATGGAATCGACGCTTGCCGGGTGCGCCCACACCTTGTTTTCGGAAACCATGGAGGCGGCGGCGTACTGAGTGATCATAAAGCCGCTGTGAAGCCCGCCGTGCTTTGTTAAAAACGCGGGCAGGCCGTAATTGAGCTGCGGATTGACCATGCGCTCGATGCGGCGCTCCGAAATGTTTGCAAGTTCCGAAAGGGCGATGCCCAAAAAGTCGAGCGCGAGCGCCACGGGCTGGCCGTGGAAATTGCCGCCCGATATCACCTCGTCCTCCTCCGGGAAGATGACGGGGTTATCGGTAACGGCGTTGATCTCGCGCGTGACGACGTCGTATACGTACCCTATGGCGTCGCGGCTCGCGCCGTGCACCTGCGGGATGCAGCGTATGGAATAGGCGTCCTGCACCTTGCCCCCGATGCGCTCGCTGCTCAGACCGCTTCCGCTTAAAAGCCGCAGAAGGTTTCTTGCGCTCTTGATCTGCCCTGTCTGGCCGCGCAATTCGTGCACCTTCGGGTCGAACGCCTTTAAAATGCACCTTTGCGTCTCCGCCGTCATGGCGGAGACGATATCGGCTGTTTTTATGAGATTTTTCGCGTCGTATGCGGCTAAGGCGCCTATGGCCGTCATCACCTGCGTGCCGTTGATGAGGGCAAGTCCCTCCTTGGCGGCAAGCTCGATAAGCGGTATGCCCGCGCGCTCCATGGCTTCGCGCCCGCTGTAGACTTGGCCGCGGTATTCCGCCTTCCCCTCGCCCAAGACCGGCAGCACCATATGGGCAAGCGGCGCAAGGTCACCGCTCGCACCGAGGCTTCCTTTTTCCGGGATCACGGGGTGTACGCCCTGATTCAGCATATTAAGAAACGTTTCCATCGTGGAAAGCCGTATGCCCGAATGGCCCGCTGAAAGAGCGTTGAGCCTTAAAAGCATCACCGCGCGCACGATCTCCGTCGGCAAAGGCTCGCCCATGCCGCAAGCGTGGCTTATAATGAGGTTTTTTTGAAGCTTTGCGGTGTCCTCGCGCCGCACAAGCGTATCCGAAAACTTGCCGAAGCCCGTGGTGAGGCCGTAGATGACCTCCCCCGCATCGAGCTTACGGTCCACATAGGCGCGCGCCGCGTCGATGCGCATCCTCGCTTCCGAGGCGATCTCAACTTTCTCATACCGCCTCGCGACCGCGGCGACGTCCTCGACCGTAAGCGTTTTACCATTTAAAATTACCAACAAATCCACCTCGATCCGTATCGTTCAAGAAGAGCTTTTTGACAGGCAGCGGGAATTGGCCTACAATAAATGTTATAGGAATGGGCCTGTTTTCGTCAATTGGTCCATCGAAAAATAAACCAATCTCATTTTGAGAACCAACTTATCGCAATGTTGTGGCGAATAGCAGCCCTAAAGCTGTACCAAATGGAGGAGCCATGATCGAGATTCAGTTTGAGGCCAATAAACCCATCTACAAGCAGATCGTGGAGCAGGTGTGCGCCGAGATCAAAAGCGGTGCGCTTCTGCCGGGCGATAAGCTTCCCACGGAGCGCGAGCTCGCCGAGCGGCTGCAGGTGGCGCGCGGCACGGTAAAAAGGGCCTATCAGGAGCTTTCGGACAACAACATCATAGAGGTGATACAGGGAAGCGGCAGCTATGTGTACAACGACCGCGACGTGTATACCGTGGAAGAAAGGCGGCTTGCGCTCCGCCTGATGGACCAGCTTTTTGAAAAGCTAGAAAGCTGGAACCTTTCGCACGACGAGATCGAGGCGCTGTTCCGTCTCACCGCCGCCAAGCGCGCGCCCTCCGTTTTGGCCGTGTCCGTCGCCATCATCGACTGCAACCCCGAATCGCTCTCCATCTTCAAGCGCCAGCTCCAATACATACCGGGCATCGCCATATCCGCTTTTCTGCTCGACGGCATCCTTTTGGAGGACGATATCGCGCGGCTTTTGGGCGGCTTCGATTTGGTGCTCACGACGCTCACGCACCACGAAAAGCTTGCGGAGCTATTGAGCCCCCACAGCATACCGCTCGTGGCTGTAGCCGTATCCCCAAGCCGCCAGACCATTATAGACCTTTCCACCCTTCCTCCGTCGAGCAGCGTCGGGATACTCTGCCAAAGCAACAAATTCTCGCAGCTTATCTTGCAGCAGCTCGCGCTGTTTGCCGATCACCAAAAAAGCTACCCCGTCTGCTTCACGGACGACCTCAAGCAGGTATCAAGGTTTTTGCGCCTGCACGACGCCGTCATCACCCCGCCGGAGCTCCCCGCGCTCGACAGCGCCGCTTCGGGCGGCCTCGCGGAGCGGTACCTCGCGGGCGGCAAGCGCATCATCCCTTTCGATTACAGGATAGACAAAGGCTCCCTATTGCATATAGAGAGCCTTGTGGACGGTATTTTGAAGCAGAAGGCGGGAAGGTAGATCCTGTATCGTCGTCTTGAATGGCCAATCACATTCAGGATCGAACGCCGTAAGCGTCAAGCTCCTGTATTTAGGGCGTTTTTTCATTTTTCTTATCCTCTTCCCGTATGATGTTCCGATGATATAGGATCGTAAATTTCTAGTCTGCCTCGATCCCTAATGCCCGATATTTCTCCAAAGCTTCCTTGTGTCCGTTATCCGCAGCTTTTTTATACCATTCTTTGGCCTTCCCGATATCCTTCTCCACAACGACGCCCGCCCCATAAAACAGTTCCGCGAGATTGTTCTGGGCATCTCTGTCCCCGTGTTCTGCGGCGCGTTGTGTCCAATAGAAAGACTTTTTAAAGTCCTTATCGACGCCAAACCCCTCATAATAAAAATATCCGATTTGACATTCTGCCAGCGGATAGCCCTTTTCAGCCAGCTTCAAATGGCCTTCAAAGCATTTTTCATACTGCTCGCTCAGGAAGTATTTCTCGATCAGTTCATTGCACTGATCAAACTCTTTACACGGCTTATAATAATTTTCCGCCATACCGTTCCTCCGCCAAGCTTCGGTCCATGTGCTGCGATAAATAAACAGTCTTACTTTTGGTTTTACTCTGCTTCCTTTCCCAGAGCATACCAAAACAACGGGCGTGCCGCAACCGTTTCCCGCGTAGCACGCCCTCAAAGATTATTTGCTTTATCGTTTTACTCCGCCGCTATAATACGGCCCTGACCATACGGATCGGCGTAATCCTGGCCGATCACACCGCCCAAATAGTCGGTAATGTAGTTGATGAGCACTTGATTGTCGAGCATGACGGCATCCTGCAAAAGTACGTTGTCCTGGAACATGGTGTAGCCGTCGCCCGCGTTTTTAATAAGATAGTCGTGGCTCGCGAGGGTATAGGTCTTGGCGGGGTCGATGGGCTCGCCGTTCACCAAGACGTTGCTTACGCGCCGCGTTTCGCCGACGGAGGCAAACAGGCCGTTTTCGTCGAGCGTCACGGAGGTGGGCACGCTTACGTCGATCGTGAAGGTGATGCCGGAGACCTGAAGAAATCCGCCGTTCTCCTCCGGCGTGTTGCGCACGCTCATTTCGAGCGCGTCCAAAATCTCCTGCCCGGTCGCCTCAACGACGCAGAGGTAATTGCCGAACGGATGCACGGAGATGATCTCATTGAGGGTGATATCCCCCGCAGGGATGGAGGCGCGTACGCCGCCGCCGTTCACGAATGCGATATCCGCCTCGCCGATTGTGCGGTAAGCGTCGGCGCAAAGGTCGCCCAAGTTGGTTTCGGCGTTACGGACGATGCGCACATCCGTGCCGGGCTCCATGACGGTCAAATCCACATCCGTTTTGGCCACGACGGTATTGAGCATTTCCTCAAAGTCTGCCTGCGCGGCTTTGATGAAGGTATCCACAGCCGCATCCTTCTCCGCGTAATCGGAGATAAGGCCGGTCGTTATATTGCCGGACTTTGTAATGAGGAGCATGCCGATGGAGGAAAGCTTGGTACCCGTGGAGGACAGGAGCGTCCATTCGCCCGCTTTGTTTTTGATGCGCTCCGATTCAATCACGCTGTGGGAATGCCCGTCCAGCACCACGTCGATACCCGATGTGTTTCGGATCACCTCGCTCGACGTCCACGGCGAAGCGTCCGAGGTGATACCCAAATGCGCCAGAGCGATCACGTAGTTTGCCCCCTCCGCGCGGGCGGCGTCCACAGCCGATTGTACGGCATTGTATACGCCTTCACCCGTTGCATCCTGCAGGAACCCGTAAACGAATTCGCCGTTTTCATCCTGGAAATAGGCGGGCGTGGAAGAAGTGATGGTCTTGGGCGTGGTGATGCCCACGAAGGCGAATTTCACGCCGTCGACTTCCAGTATGGTATAGGGCTCAAATACCTTTTCGCCCGTCTTAAGGTCGGTAAAGTTGACGCTTACATAGGGGAAATTTGCCATCTCCGTCAGCTCGAAAAAGCGAGGCATACCGTAATCGAACTCATGGTTGCCGGGCGTGGCCACATCGTAGCCGAGCTCGTTCATGATATCGATGATGATGGAGCCCTTGGAGACCGTGCCGATGGGCGCGCCCTGCACGGCGTCCCCGACATCCGCCAGGAGCACATGGTTTCCGTCTGCTTCCAGCTGTTTTTTATAGGCGGCAAGGCCTGCGTAGCCAATACTTTCATCCACCGCGCAGTGGACGTCGTTGGTATACAGGATCACAAGGTCTTTTTGAAGCTTGGGTTCCGCCTCCGGCGCTTCCGGCACAGGCGCCAGCGTCTGCGGCGCGGGAGTCGGCGCGACCGTCGGTGCGCACGCCGCAGCGAAAAGCATGGCGAGCGCTAAGAGCGTGATAAACACTTTCCTCATCTTAGTTTCCTCCTTATGCATATTTTCATGGGCCGTATCATTGTAACACAGCCGCATGCATGCGGGTATATATACTGCCCAAAAGGAGGAAAGATCCCGAAAAAGTACAAGATCGGCCTTGCGCAGGCGCATTGTGTCGATTCGGAAAGCCTTACGGCTTTACGCTTTAAACGATCTCCGGCTTCGCCCCATCCGGTATGGGGGATACGAAGCCTTTTTTTGTGCGCTCCTTGAATTCGGCGCGCGCGGGGTTAAGAAGCGTCGGGGCGTTTATGATATCGATAGCGGCCGCGGCCAGCACCTTCCCCGCGTGCAGCATGCCCTTGTGCGCGACGGAGGTCTTGCCCGAAGTGACGTTCTGCCACGAATGACCCGGGCACAGGCTCGGGAACGTGACCGTATTGATCTGCGCGGCGGGCGTTTGCCAGCTCACGTCGCCCACGTCCGTAGAGCCGGGGCTAGTCTCCGTGCCAAAGTATTGCGGCATGAGAAAATCGTTGAGCGCGCGCATGCCGCCGTCGGTCAGCTTCTCCACAAGCTGCGCGAGGGAATCGTCCCGCATAGCCGCAAGCCCCGGAAGGCCCGAAACCTGTTCAAAATAGGTTCCCTTGAGCGCCGTCATAAAGGCAAATTCGTCTTCCGTATAAAATGGAACGCCGAGCGCTTCGAAGTTTTTATAGAGAAGCTTTTCGAGCGCGTGGTTCGGCACGGTGTTGGATGTGCCGTCGATAAAACGCTTTGTGAGCGTAGTCTCCGTCATCATCGCGGCCGCGTCGGCGATCTTATCGACGCGCGCTTGCAGTTTAAGCGCGCGCTGCACGTCGGCTTCGCGCACCATATAAAGGACCTTCGATACGGGCTGCACCACGTTGGGCGAAAGCCCGCCCGCGTCCGTGACGGCGTAGTGGACGGAAGCGGTCTTTGCCATATGCTCGCGCAAAAACTGAACGCCAATGTTCATAAGCTCCGCCGCGTCAAGGGCGCTTCGCCCATGCTCCGGGGCGCCCGCCGCGTGGGAGGCGACGCCCGTAAAGCGGTATTCGGTCTGGATGCACGCCATGCAGCTCCCGGTCGATACTTGGTTTACATCGTCCGGGTGCCAGCTCAGCGCCGCATCGAGCTTGTACCATTCGTTTTGCTTCGCGAAAAACGCCTTGGCCGCGCCGCCCTCCTCACCCGGACAGCCGTAGAAGATGATGGTGCCGGGCTTGCCGCTCTTTTCAAGATAGGTCTTTACGGCATACGCCGCCGCAAACGCGCCCGCGCCGAGAAGATTGTGCCCGCAGCCGTGGCCGCACTCCATGCCCGGCTCCTTTAATCGCTCGGCGACGCCGCCTTGCTGCGATAATCCCGAAAGCGCGTCGTATTCGCCCAAAATACCTATGACCGGCCTGCCGTGCCCGTAGCTACCGACGACGGCGGTCTCTATGCCGTGTAAACCCTTTTGCACAATAAAGCCCGCGTCGATAAGCGCCTTTTCATAAAGAGCGGCGCAGCGGTATTCCTTGAGCGAAAGCTCGGCATACCCCCATATGGCGTCGCTGATCCCTGTAAACAAAGCGGCGTGCTCGTCGATCGCATGTAAAGCCTTTTCTTTTTCCATATCGGCTGCCTTATAAAACCTTGCTCAAGAAATCCTGCGTGCGCTTTTCGCAGGGGCGGTTAAAAATCTCCTCCGGGCTCCCCTGCTCGACGATAAGCCCGTTATCCATAAACATCACGCGGTCGCTCACCTCGCGCGCAAAGCGCATTTCATGGGTGACGATCACGGTGGTCATGCCGCCCTGCACGAGGGATTTGATCACGTCGAGCACCTCGCCCACCATCTCGGGGTCAAGCGCGCTCGTAGGCTCGTCGAACAGCATCACGTCGGGCTCCATGGCGAGCGCCCTGACGATAGCGAGTCTCTGCTTCTGCCCGCCGGAAAGGCGGTTCGGCCGCTCGTCGATCTTATCGAGGATACCCACGCGGCTTAAGAGCTCCGCGGCGAGCGCATCGGCCTCCGCCTTCGTCTTCTTTTTGAGGAGCACCGGCGCAAGGGTGACGTTTTGCCGTACGGACATGTTCGGGAACACGTTGAACTGCTGGAATACCATCCCCATTTTCTGCCTGTGCAAATTGATATCCGCACGCTTGCCGGTAATATCGACGCCTTCAAAAAATATCTTGCCGCCCGTGGGTTCCTCAAGCCTGTTGAGGCAGCGCAAAAACGTGCTTTTCCCGCTGCCGGAAGGGCCTATGACGGATACAACCTCCCCGCGCAAAATCTGCTCGTCGATGCCTTTTAAAACCTTCAGCTTCCCGAAATCCTTTGTAAGCCCCACGGTGCGGATCACCGGCGCATTCAAATCGGCCTGCGCCGAAGATTTTGATAAAAACTCCATAACAAAAGTATCCCCCTATTCGTTGGTCTTGAGCTTACGCTCGTATACGCCGATGAGCTTAGACAGGCTGAACGTGAGAATGAAATAGATTACGCCCACGATGAGCAGACTTTCAAACGACAGGTACGTCGCGCCCTTTACGGTAAGGTACGAGGTCATGAGGTCGCCCACGAAAAACGTGGAGGCGAGGGAAGTCTCCTTGATGATCATCACAAACTCGTTGCCGAGCGCGGGCAATATGTTTTTGACGGCCTGCGGCAGCACGACGCGCAGCATCGTGTGCGATTTATGAAGGCCCAGGCTTCGCGCGGCCTCGGTCTGCCCCTTATCGACGGCCTGTATGCCGGAACGGATGACCTCGGATACATAGGCGGCGCTGTTGATGACAAGCGCCACGGCGATGCTCGAATAATCGTTGAGCCCAAGCGAGGGGAAGAGCATGGGCAAAATGAAATAGCCGAAATACAGCTGCAAAAGGATGGGCGTCCCGCGGATGAACTCTACGAACGCGCTCACGAAAAAGCGCAGCGCCTTTAAGTGCGACATGTGGGCAAACGCCAGAAGAGACCCGATGATCGCGCCGAAAAACACGGTGATCGCCGAAAGCGACAGCGTAACGC
This sequence comes from Bacillota bacterium, assembly GCA_023400985.1. Taxonomy (GTDB): domain Bacteria; phylum Bacillota; class Clostridia; order Christensenellales; family CAG-138; genus UBA7707. The sequence goes on along the minus strand of JAEXEN010000029.1, from coordinate 138,904 downwards.
TTACGCCCTTTATCAAAAACACATCCCAATATTGGGACATGATCTTTACGATATTTTGAAGGATCGTACTTAGATCCATGGGAGTACCTCCTTGGGGATACAGAATAATGTCTGCATGTACGGTGGGATTATCTCATCACTTCCGCGTTTTCGTGTGGCTTTTTCCTGTCATTCTGAATGCAAGGCAGAGCCTTGCGTGAAGAATCCCCTGCTTGGAGCCGCAAAAGCAGCGGGGAGAGGGATGCGCGTACCGCTCTTGCGTCTATAACCCTGGGGGATTCTTCGCCTGCGGGCTCAGAATGACAGAAAACTCGAAAATTTGCCCGGGGTTAGTTGGCCGAAACTCCTTCGGAGGACCCAGTGGGTCCTATCCGTCCGATTTTCAGGAGCCGGAACCCGGTTGTTTACTCCTGCGGCGCGTTGCCTTCGTCGTCGTAGGAAACATCCGCGGCGGTCTCGATACCCGCGAGCGTTTTGGCGTCCGTGTACCACTGCCCGTAATAGCCCGCGTCATAGGCCTTAGCGAGGACCTCGTTTACGGTTTCTGTCAGCGCGGCCGCGTTTTTGTTGAGCAAAATCACATTGTTGGCAGCGGTGTCGTCGACCGTAAACAAAAAGCCGGACATGCCGATATCGGGGTTGTTGGCAATGATGGCCTCGCCGTTTCCGTACGCCACCGCCACGGCGTCCACCTTGCCGGTTTTAAGCGCGAGCACGGCGTCGTCGATGGCCTTAAAAAGCTCGACGGAAGCATAATCCGCGATCTGTTCGTTGCAGAGGGTCTCCTGCAGCGACGCGGCCTGCGCGGCGACCTTCAGCCCCGTGAAATCGGCGGGGTCCGAGAATGTGCCAGCCGTTTCCGCCAGGGTGATGATGGTCTGCTGCGTTTCGTTATCGCCCGCGAAATAATAATCGGACAGGCTGTAGTTTTGCGCGCGGATCTCCGTCCACGAATAGCCGGAGATGGACATATCGACCGCGCCGAGCTGCACGGCGGTCTGGCAGGCTTCAAACGACATGGGCTTGATCACGAGCTCGAGACCCAGTTCATCCGCTATGAATTTTGCGAGCGTAATGTCAAAACCGACATACTGCTCCTGACCGGTCTTTGATGTGTCCACAAACTCCATCGGCGAAAAATCGGGGCTGAGGGCCACGGTCAGTTTGCCGGCCTCTACGAGCGAATACGCGTCTTCCCCGCCTTTCGTTTCCCCCGCGGCGCTGGAGCAGGCGGCGGCCGCAAAGAGCATCAACACGGAAAGCGTCAGGGCCATAAGCTTCTTCATTTTATTTCCTCCGGATCAAAACTTTTTATTTTTGCGCGGTCTCCCACGTCTTGTTTCGAAGTCAAATATAATGCATATATATTCTGTTGTCAAGCAATTATTTTTATAATTATTCGTACTTACCTACTTTTTCGCTAAAATACAGGGTAAATTTGAATATTATATGCATAAAGAAAGCGGCGTATCTGCGCCGCCTGTATGATTTTAGCTTTTCGCTTTTCAAAAGACTGCCTTTGTGATATGCTGATCTTCGCGTCAGGAATGCATTTTTCGGCATTTCGGGAATGAAGTTCTCCCATGGGCAACCAAAACCGCCAACCGGCTGATGACTTCTACATTTTACAACAGTTAAATGGCTGTAAGATGTTGGGAGGATCTATGGCGGACTGTGTTTTGGTGGGCCTGGGCGGATTTGTGGGCACGGTTTTACGGTATCTTATCGGTTTGCTGCCGGTCAAGGCAAGTAGCGGATTCCCTGTCAAAACCCTCATGATCAACGTGATCGGCTCTTTTGTGATCGGCGCGCTCGCCGTCCTGGCGGCAAAAAACAAGGCGCTCGACCCGAGGATCGTCCTCGTGCTCAAGGTCGGCGTTTGCGGCGGCTTTACAACCTTTTCCGCATTCGCCTTCGAGACGGCGGACCTTATGCAAAGCGGGAACATCGGCGTTGCGATCTGCTATATGATTTTAAGCATCGTCCTGGGCGTGGCCGCCGTTTTCGGGGCGCAATTTCTCCTGCGCTGAATTTGCCTATTCCCCTTCCTCGTCCCGTTTATGAATGATGTCCTGCGAAAGGGTATTGCCGTAGGAAATGGCCTCCGTGCCGAATTTGGCGCGGATAGAGTCCACCGTGCTGTCGAGCCGTCTGCTTTTTTGGCGTCTTTCGCCGCCCGTATCAAAAAGGCTTGTTTGCGCGGCGCCGTCCGCGTTGAGGTTTATGGCGGTAACGGTAAGCATGCGGATGGGTGAAGCCATATTCCACGAGCCCTCGACGATGGAGATGGCCGCGTCGAGTATCTCCTTGGTGGAGTTTGTGCATGTTTCGAGCCGCTTCTGGCGGGAAATGACGTGAAGCGCCGGGTTTTTGATCTGTACCTGCACGGTGGAGCAGTAAAGCCCGTGCCGCCTTAGGCGCGCGCCCACCGTATCGCAAAGCATGGTGAGGCCCGCGCGGACGTCGTCCTTCCCCAAAAGGTCGCGCGAAAAGGTGATGCCGTTGCCGATGCTTTTTGCGGCATCCTCTTCGCCCAGGCGCTTCACGGCTTCGTTTTCCATGCCGCAGGCGTATTCCCATATGGTCTCGCCCGAGCGCCCGAGCATAAGCCTAATGCGCTCGCGCCCCGCAAGCGCGATATCGCCGATGGTAAGTATACCGTTTTTCGTCAATGTCTCCTCGGCGGCCTTCCCCACGTACAGCATGCTTCGTGCGGGGAGCGGCCAAAGAATGTCCTTGAAATTTTCCCGCGTGATGACGGTGGTAAAATCCGGTTTTTTATAGTCGCTGCCGAGTTTCGCAAAGGTTTTGTTGAAAGAAACGCCCACGGATATGGTAAGGCCGATCTCCTCGCGCACGCGTTTGCGGAGGGTATCGGCTATTTCTTTGCCTGTGCCGAACAGGTGCAAGCTGCCCGTGACGTCCAGCCAGCTTTCGTCCACGGAAAAAGCCTCCACCTGATCGGTATACTGTGCGTAAATAAGGTTGATCCTTTTGCTGAATTCCCGGTATTTATCGTGATGCGGCGCGACGAGCGTGAGCTTGGGGCACTTTTTGAGCGCCTGCCAGACCGTTTCCGCCGTGACGATACCGTAAGCTTTCGCAAGCTCGTTTTTTGCCAAAATGACGCCGTGGCGGTTTTTCGGGTCGCCGCAGACGGCCATGGGTACGCTCCAAAGCTCCGGTCGGAAAATGCACTCGACCGAAGCGAAATAGCCGTTGCAATCGCAATGCAAGATGGTCCTGTCCACAGCGCGCCTCCTATACGTAATTATTGCATATCGGGCGTAACATTGCACCCCTATGAAATCATGATTTCATAGGGGTGCAATATTTTCAAGGCGCGTAAAGCAAGGGAAGTTATTGTTTTGGCGTGGGCGCGGGGGTAGGCTCTGGCGTTTGGCTCACATTCGACGATAGACCGAAAAACTCGCCCGTATCCATGCCGATGCGCACCGTAAGCTCCATGCCGTCGCGCTTGAACCAATAGGAGAACACGCGCACCCCATCCTCGGCGGCCGCGCCGTAAGAACAGGAACCGAGGCTCGAGAGGCCGTCGGGGAGGATGTTCTCGGGCTTCCCCATCGATATGTACATCGCTTTTGCCTCCGGCGTACGGGCGTTTAAGAGTGCGTCGATGATCTTCGTCTCCGCCATCTTCACCATTTCATCGAAGCTCTTTTTCGGTTCGTAGAGCTTTTCCCCCTTGAGCGTGAAGGAGGTCACCATAGCCGCGATCTCTTTTTCGGTAAAGATCTCCGTTTCGGTGCCGTTCGCGCCGTAATAAACGGTGGCGAAGTCCAACGAGTAGCACGGATGGTAGGAAAGCTCGTCGCCCAGGCCGTTGACGAGGGTCCTTACCTCCTTAAAGATCAAGTAATAGGTGATATGGTCGTAGCTCCCGCCGCTTAGCACATCGTCGTAATCGTCGCTGTTGAAGCGGCCGATCACCACCCTGTCGAGCCCCGATGCCCATGCGCCAACATTTTTGAAGTTTACTTCAGCCTCCTCCCAATCGCCGATCTGCGAGGTATGGTTATCCATAAGTTGGCCGTAGTTTTGCGCCTCCGGGCCGTCCATATAATAGGCACGCCGCGAGATGTCCCCAGCGTATAAGCCGTCGCGTCGGTAATCCGCATAATCCCAAAAGGCGTTGAAGGTACAGTCGGACGGGAGGATCATGGTGAAATCCGCCATAATATCGTCCGCGCCGAGCATCACGTAGCCCGGCAAAGTCGTTATGATCGGCTGCGGCGTAGGCGCGGGCGTTTGCGCAGGTGCAACGCTTGGCTGTACCGTGGGCGGGGCGGAGGGCGAAGGTTCGGGCGCTTCTTCGAGTTCCGCAAGGAAAGCGGCAAAGGTAGCCTCATCCTTAGAAAACAGGCGCATATCCTGCTTGAATCTCACCTCGAAGTCCCCGCGGTAGGCGGCATAGTAGGTGTTCATGCCGGAGTTGAAGTAGATTTCATCCACATTTCCGATGAGCGCGAACACGGTGGCGGCGTTATCCTCCCAAACCGCCTCGTAGTCTTCCGGGATGCTGTTAAAGTACGAAAAATCATAGGTGGCAACGATGCCGTAGGGCTGCGCGTCGGTGCGCAATTCGGTCTTTTGCAGCGCCGCGCCGTAAGGAAGGCTCGCCAAAAGACCCACGGTGTTGGAATTATCGCCCACGTATTCGCTTTTATAAGCATAAAGCGGCTTCGCGGTTACAGCCTTTTCCCCGCCCGCAAGCAGAAACACGGCGGCAAAGATCACGAGCAAAACCGACGCGGCGGCGATCCACCGCGAGGGCTTTTTGAAGTTCAAAATGCTTTTGATGCGCCGCTTTACGTCGCTTTCGCCAAAGCCCGGGAAACCAGCCGCGCCGCCCTGCGCGGCGTTCAAGAGTTCCGTCGCGTATGCCTTACGGGTATCCGCGCTCGAGGCGCGAAGCACGGCCTCGTCCACCGCCATCTCCATATCCCTTACGGCAAGGCGGTAGGCAAGCCATACGAGCGGGTTGAACCAATGCACCGCCGCGATGAGCAAAAAAAGCGGCTTGGCGATATGGTCGCCGCGCTTTATATGCGTGCGCTCATGCAAAAGTATGTTCCCCGCCGCCTCGGGGTTTACGGAGGCGGGCAGCACAATTTTCGGGCGGAAAATGCCCATCACCATGGGCGTAAGCACATGGTCGCTCATGTAAACGCCTTTCACAGACGTTTCGTGCTTTTTCTTGAAACTCGCGCGAGCATAAAAGAATACCATCAGAAGAGCGCATGTCGCCATGCCGGCAAGCCATACGTCCTCAAGTAAGCCCATCCAATCGAATCCCGCTGCAGCCTTCGGCACGGCGGGCACAGAAGATGTCGCGGGCTCCGGACGGTTCTCCTCGACGGGCGTTTCCGCCGTCGTCTCCGCCGCGCGGGCGGGAAGCGCTTCTGCGATCGAAGAAGCGGGTACCACCGTTTGCAAACTGACCGCAAACGGTATCGTAACGAGGTCGAGCGGCAAAATAAGCCGCAAAAACACGAGGCACCAAAGCAAAAACTTCACGTTGGGCATAAGCCTCGGTATGAGGCGGAACAAAACGACCGCCGCGGCCGCGATGCCTCCGTAAAGGGATAGTGTCAATACGGTTGTAAGCATATTGCTTCTCCAATGAAATCATGAATTCAGATTGGCGAGGATATTTGTCGCCTAGCAAGGAAAAAAGCGCAGGCATACCGGGACGTATTCCGAGCATTTTTGACGCAGACCGGCGGCAAATAGACCGCCAAGATGTTTCAGGATTTTGTTGGGGGAGCAAATACTATGACCTCTCGATCATGTCTTTGAGCTCCTTGAGTTCCTCCGGCGAGATGGCTTTCGCAGCTAAAAGTTCCGCAAATAAAAGCTTATACGAACCGTCAAAAAAGCGGCCGACCACGCTTTTTGCCTCGTCAAGCCGCACGTTTTCGCGCTCGATAAGCGGCACGCAGCGGAAGTTCGGCTCCCTGCGCTCGATATAGGCTTTTGCGACGAGCTTGTTCAAAATGGAATAGGTGGTGTTTTTCGTCCACGCATAGGTTTTGAGGCAATGTGCGGCAACGTCCTTCGCGGGCGGGTTGTCGTGTTCCCAGATGTATGCCATGATGCGAAGCTCGGATTCGAACAATTTTACGTTTTCCATGTGCGCCTCCCAAAACGTCATACGGCCGGAGCCGTATGATATGTTTTCATACTACTCCAGCCGTATGACGATGTCAAGATTAATTGTTACATCCTCTCCGGCGTTTTCAAACCGATGAGGTATAACCCCGTTTTTATCACCGTGCCCGCCGCTTCGCACAGCGCGAGGCGCGCGTTTTTCACGTTTTCCGCCTCGCCGATGATGCGGTTGTCGTAATAGAACTTGTTGAACGCGGAACAGATATCCATCACCGCGCGGGAAACGAGGAAAGGTTCGTTTTTACTTGCAGCGGCCTTCACCGCGTAGGGGAACGCGGCGAGCGCACGGATGAGCGCCATGGAGGAAGCGTCCGTGAGCGCCGCAAAGTCAGGCTTGGACGCGTCGAACGCGCCGGCCTTGCGGAGTACCGATTGGCACCGCGCGTAGGTGTACTGCGTGTAGGGGCCCGTTTCGCCGTCGAAATTGAGCGCCCGCTCCCATGTGAAATTGATGTCCTTTATTTTGCTGTTGTAGAGCACCGACCATATAACCGCGCCCACGCCCACATCGCGTGCGACGGCCTCCTTATCCTCGATATCGGGGCTTTTTTCCTTGATGATCTCGAGCGTGCGTTCGATGGAGGCCTTGAGTACGTCCTCCAGATACACCACGTTGCCGTGGCGGGTGGAAAGCGATGCGCCGTCAAAACTCACCATGCCGAAGCTCACATGCTCCATATCCTTCACCCAAGCATAGCCCATGAGCTCAAGCACCTTGAAGAACTGCCGAAAATGCAGGTTTTGCTGGTAGGCGACCACGTAGAGCGACTTTGCGAAATCGTAGGTATTCTTGCGGTAGATGGCGGTCGCAAGGTCGCGCGTGGCGTAAAGCGTCGCGCCGTCGCTTCTCAAAATGATGCACGGCGGCATATCGTATTCGCTCAAATCCACGATGCTCGCGCCCTGATCCACCTTTAAGAGGCTCTTCTCGCGGAGTTCATCCACCACGGGCTGCATTTTATCCTCGTAGAAGCTTTCGCCCGCGTAGCTGTCGAACTGCACGTCAAGAAGCTCATACACGCGCATCACGTCGCGCATGGTGAGGTCCTTGAACCAGTTGAAAAGCGAAAGCGCTTCCGAATCGCCGAGCTCGATCTTGCGAAACCACGCGCGGCCCTCGTCGTTAAGGCTTTCGTCCTTTTCGGCCTCCTTGTGGAAGCGCACGTAAAGCTCCACAAGCGCGCGCACGCCTTCGCGCTCCACGGCTTCCTTATCGCCCCACTTTTTGTAGGCCACGATCATCTTGCCAAACTGCGTGCCCCAATCGCCCAAATGGTTGATACCCACGCTTTTATAGCCGAGAAAGTTGTAGATGCGGTATAGCGCATGGCCGATGGCGGTGGTGGAAAGATGGCCTATATGAAACGGCTTTGCGATATTGATGGAGGAATAGTCGATGCATACGTTTTTGCCGCCGCCCTCCTCGGAAGAGCCGTAGAGCTCGCCTTCCTTAAGAACGCGCGTCAGCACGGACTTTGCGTAGTCCGCCTTGTTTACAAAAAAATTGACGTAGCCGCCCACGCCCTGCGCCCTTGAAAAGCCGGCCGGCAGTTCCACAGAGTTCGCAAGCTCCGCGGCAATGAGGTTAGGGGACTTGCGCATGGTCTTCGCGAGGCGGAAGCAGGGAAAAGCATAATCCCCGAGGTCGTCGCTCGGCGGGGTTTCGAACCATTCCGCGAGCTCCTCACCCTCCATATCGAGTTTTTCGCCCAAGGCGGCTGCCAATACGTGTTTGTCGTCCATATTGTTCTCCCGTATTTTCTTAAGGTAAAGGAAATCGCGTCCTTACCTTAAAAGCATAGTAGCGTTTTTTTATGGCGCGGTCAAGCCAAAGAGCCGCATGTTAAAAGCCGGTATAAGGGTAAAGCGCCTCGTCCATGGAAATACCCGCCACCCGCCAGAAGCCGTTCTCCACGGCAAGAAGGAGCGACGCGGTATATTTACCCGCTTCGCCTGTGGATGTCATAAGCGTAAACGAAAGCTCCGCGACTTTGCCTTTTTCGCTCCCCTCCCCCAACTTTTCTATTGTATAGCTTTCCACCCAAGGGCTCGATACGCCTGTGACCCAGTTGGGCGCGGTCGTTCCAAGCCTTTTTGCATACTCTGCCTTGAGCATATCGCTCATCACGGCGTATTGGAGCGCGGCGCTCCGTTTCACGAGTCCTTCCGCCCAGGTTTTCGCTGCATCCTCCGGCGTACAGGAGCCCACAAAACGCATAGCGTCCATCAAAAGCGCGTTCTTGGTCTCGAAGGCGCTGCCGCTCCATACGGAAAACACGGCCCGCGCCTCACCGTCCTTCTTGAGAAGCACAAAGCTCAGCGCGAAAAAACACGCGAGCACAAAAAAGATGAGCGCGGAGGCCATGAAACGCTTGACCCGCGCCGTGGCGATAAGACGCATGGAGAAACCTCCTTTTTCGGCAAAGCCATGAAGGCACATAGTGGAATATGGTCATCCTGCCTTACAGTTTATGCGGTGTGCGCTTCGTGGTATAATGACTCAATTGTACAAAACGCAGAAAATGCCGGAAGGAGAGCCGTTCATGAAGCTTGTGATCATTTTGGGGCCGCACGCCGTAGGCAAAATGACCGTGGGGCAGGAGCTCGCCAAAATAACGGACCTGAAGCTTTTCCACAACCATATGACCATCGACATCGTTTCGGAGTTGTTTGAAAACATGCCCAAGGAGCGAAGCCGCCTGACGGAACTCTTTCGGCATGAGATATTCGACGCGTATTCCGCAAGCGGCGAATACGGCATGATCTTCACCTTTATGTGGGCGTTTGACGCGCAGGCGGACTGGGAGTATATCGCGCGCATACAAGCTATGTTCGAGGAGCGCGGCGCGACGGTGTACTTTGTGGAGCTCGAGGCCGACTACAAACTGCGGCTTGAACGCAACAAGACCGAAAACCGGCTTCTCCATAAGCCCAGCAAGCGCAATTTGGAGCACTCCGAAACGCTGTTTCGGTGGATTGAGGAGAAATACAGGCTCAACTCTCTGCCCGGCGAAGTGCAAAAGGCGCATTATTTGCGCATCGACAACACAAACCTCCCGCCCGAGGAGGCGGCGCGCATCATCAAGGAGCGGTTTTTACTGTAAGGAACGACTGCTGCAGGCCGGCAGGCGGATACCAGCAATGCCGCTAACTTACCCTAAAACACCTCCCCCGAGAGCGTGAGGTTTACGCTCCCTTTCACCCGCAAATTTTTCATGCTTTTTGCCGTTCCGTCCGCAATGCGTATGCCGCCCGTTTCCATAAGCTTCTGCACGGCGGAACGCGAAAGGTTGAGCTTTTGCGCCAAAAGTTTATCGAGCCGTGCGCCGAAGTCGCATGTGAGCACGATCTCCGCTTCTTCGCCTTCGCCCGGCAGTTCGCCCTCCACTATAAAGGCGAGCGCGTCAAAGTCCGCCTCCGCCCTGTTCTTCGCGAGGACGGATGCGTCCGAGGCATATCGTGCGGCAAGCCCCGCGTTGTTTTTCAAAAAGCCCTCGTACAATTCCCTTTTCATGGCGTGCGGGCTGACGCGGGAGAATATCTCCATGTTCCATGTTGCGTCGCACACCTCGCATTTGTAGATGAGCCATACGTCAAGCGTCTTTTTCTGCGCGTTCACGCGGAAGCTGTTACTGCAGTAAAACGGGGTTTTGCAGCCGCAGCGGCCGCAGTACTTTATTACGCGCGGAAGGCTCTCCGGCCTCGCGCGCCAATGGTATTGCATATCTGCCCTTTCCGAGCCGCCCAAATAAAAAACCGCCGCGCGGCATATCCAAACAAGATATGCGCTGCGCGGCGGTAAACAAAACCTTTATAGCGCGAAAGCGGAACGCTTTGCGCAAGGCAAAACCGAAGGCGGCTCTTTGCTTGATTTTCGTATGCGAAATGACGGCGGCGCCATGCTGCGCAACCGAGCGTTTTCAATTTCGAAAATCAAGCGTTCGAGGGCATAATAAACCTTCCCGTCCAATGTACGTTTTCTTAAGGTAAGGGGAGTTGAACCCTTGCGCCTTAAAACTGCCAGTTTAGCGCACGTCTTTGTCATCGTCGGTCGCCGTAGAATCCCCCTACGGCGCCCTCCTCTTTCACGACCTGCATCCAAATTGGCAATTTTTAGATCGCAGAGTTTAGCAGGTCGGAAAGCATGTCAGCGCAAGGCGCCGGACGCAGGCGTAGCGGTGCCTACGGCGAGTACCGGCAACACAGCGATGGCGTGCTCTCCGGCCCTCTAAACCGCAAGGGTTCGACTTCCCTTACCTTACATAGCGCCAAAAGAAGTATAACGGCCCTACGCCGCACTGTCAACCGAAAATATCCTTGCAAAGAAATTTCTCCCGCGGGATAATGGACTTATAAAATCATAGGAGGTCTTTTTATGCCGCAAGCCTCAAAAAGCTGTTTTCTGGTGGTAGACGTACAGAATCTTTTGGTGGAGGATTGTACCTACCGTGGGCACGAAATGCTTGATACCATCAAGCGGCTTCTCGCATTTTGCCGCAAAAAGGGCGTCGAGATCGTCTACGTACGCCACGAGGAGAAAAACGGCGCCCTTACGAAGGATACCGAGCCGTGGCAGATCTGTAGCGAGGTCGCGCCGCTCGGCGGCGAGAGAGTTTTCGACAAGCGCCATTCGAGCTCTTTTTACCAAACGGGGCTGAAGGAGTATCTTCGTGAAAAAGGGATACAAACCATCATCCTTGCTGGAATGGAAACGGGATTTTGCATCAACGCCACCGTACAGGCGGGTTTTGAACACGGCTTTGAAATGCTCATCCTCGAAAGCGGTCACACGGCGGGCGACTATGGCGCGCCCTTTATGAGCGCGGAGCGTTCCGTTACCTACCACAACGCGCTTTGGGACGGCAGATTCGGTAGGGTGCTGCGCGTAGAGGACGTGGAAAAACTGTTTGACTGAATAATCTCCAAGACAAAAGCCGGGATTTTCACAAAAGCATGTGATGAACGTGAGCGGTAGCAAAACGCGGATTCGCATCTTTCAAGCTCCGCATAGCGGCCGTTTTAAGGAGGATAAGGGATTGTTAAGGGACCTAAGGAGGGAAATCGGAATCCCTCCTGGTCCCTTAACGCCTTTCGTTTACATTTAAGGAATATCTTAACCCACCGCATTTCTCATTGCTTTAACCCCTTTATCACCTTTTCAAAATCTCCTCCGCATCCGCCGCCGGCATGGGCCTATAGTAGAAATACCCCTGCGCCTCGTCGCACATGCGGTCCTTCAAAAAATCGAGTTGGGAGCTGTTTTCCACGCCCTCGGCGATGAGCTTCACGTCCATGTTTTTTGCGAGGTCCATAATGACCGTCGTGATCGCTTGGTCCTTTTCGCCTCTATCGATGCCGCGCACGAACTGCATATCCATTTTCAGCCTGTCCACGGGCAAGAGCTTGAGGCGGTTCAGCGAGGAATACTCGATTCCGAAATCGTCGATGGAAAGGCTTATGCCCAGCGTCTTTAGATCGTTAAGGACGCGGACGATATAATCGGGCTCGCACATCATGGTGCTTTCGGCGATCTCGAGCTCGAGCTGCGCGGGGTTGACGCAGGTTTTGCGCATGATCTCCTTTACCGTTCTTACAAACTCGGAGTTTCTCAGCTGCACCACCGATATGTTCACCGCCACGCGCTTTTCGCCGTAGCCGCTCCGCGTCCAGGCCGCGGCCTGCGTGCATGCGGTTTCGAGCACCCATGCGCCGATAGGGTTGATAAGTCCCGTCTGCTCCGCAAGGGGAATAAACTCACCTGGCGAAAGCAGCCCATATTCGGGATGCTGCCAGCGAAGAAGCGCCTCGAGCCCCACGATCTTCTCGCTGGATAGGTCGATCTGCGGCTGGTAATACACCTGAAACTCACCGCGGTCGAGCGCGCGATAGAGGTGGTTGGAAAGGTTCACCCGGTATTTTACCCGCTCCTTCATGTTGTACGAGCAGAACTCATAGCGGTTTTTCCCTTTCTCCTTGGCCGTGTACATGGCGATATCCGCATGCTTGATGAGCGTTTGCACATCCTCGCCGTCCGCAGGGAACACCGATATGCCGGCGCTCGCGGTGACGAACACCTCCTGCCCCTGCAGATATATGGATTCCTGAAACATGGCCATGATCTTATCGGCCACGCCGACGATATCCTCTACGTCCGCGATGCTGTTGAGCATCACCAAGAACTCGTCGCCGCCAAACCGCGCGACCGTGTCGGACTTGCGAAGGCACCCGGTAAGCTTTTGGCCGAGTATCCCCAAAAGCTTATCGCCGCCGTCGTGCCCGATCGTGTCGTTGATGGACTTGAAAAAGTCGAGATCCAAAAACATGAATCCGAGCACGCTGCCGGAGCGGCGGGCAAGGTGGATGGCCTGTTCGGCGCGGTCGTGGAAAAGCTGGCGGTTTGGAAGCCCCGTGAGGCCGTCGTAATAAGCCATGTATTTGATGCGGTTTTCCGCGCGCAGCTTTTCGAGCGCGTCCGAAACGATGCGCGAAACAACGGGCACCGCTACGACCTGCTCTTTGGTCCATGCGTAGAAGGTGCGGGAGATCTCGATGTAAATGAATGCCACGGGCTTACCGTTTTCAAAGATGGGCACGAATATCCATGGGGTGTTCCGAAGCTTTTCCACCCGCGTGGCCTTCCCCTTCTCGCTACCGTCCGCGTTTGAAAAGCTTTCGCTTTCGCGCCAAAACTCCTCCCAGCGCTCCATGCACAGCATTTTCTTCTGCAGCGTCATCTCCGTGCCGTCCGCCGTGTACTGATGCACGCCTATGAGCTCCGCGTACTCGTTTTCCACCGCGCAGATAAGCGCCGTATCCGCCTCGAAAAATTCCGAGAGTTCTTTGAGAAGCGCCGTCATATGCTCGGGCGCATCCCCCCCGTCAGAGAGGAAAAATTTTGAGGCGACGCCGCTCACGAGGCTCTGTGTGCGCGACTGCGCGGCGTTTTCCTTCAGGCGTTCGGTATAGATTTTATGCACGAAAAACGCGATCGCCACAATGCCGCTTAAAACGACCAGGCGGCCCGCATACACGCGGTCATCGACGGTGATATCGGCAGAAGGCACTACCGCCCACTGGTAAACCTGGCTGAATAGGATGGTGAGCGATGCCGAAAACAGCATGTCGCGCGAGCTGAACACCAAGGCGCTCACGATCATCATCACGGGGAACGCCCATATGGCGGCGCCGCCCGCCGGGGCCATATTGACGGTGAGGATGGGTGTAACAACCAATGTCGTAAAGATAAGCAGGGCTTCCAGATAGAAAAACCCCTTGGGCGCACACCGGATATATGCCGCGATCACGCCGAGCGCCACAAGGAGCACGCTTGCGGCAATTGCCAAAGCGGGATCGGAATCGCTCCGCCAGAAATACTGAAACACGAAAAGCACTGCGCCGCCCGCAATAAGCCCTATGGATGCGACGCGGAACACGACGGCGCGACGTTCGTCGTCTAAGATAGGCTCCTCCCCGCCAGACGCAGCGTCCCGCATCATATGGTATTTTCTGATGCAGTAAAGAATGGCGCCGATGGGCAGCGCAAAAAATACCGGTGCCATTTGCGGCATCGGCAGGTGGATGACTTGGCCGTTGAGGATGTCCGTAAAGGTACTCAGAAAAATGAAGGCCGAAAACGACGCGATCAAAAGACCGGCCTGCTTTTTGACTTCGGCGCTCCCCGACCTGCGCCGCCAGAAGTAGAGCAAAAGAAGGCTTATGACCACGGCGGCGATATAGTATACCCGAAAGAACGTATCAAATGCCGTGAGAGGCGTGTTCCGTATCCAGCCCGCGCCTGTATAGGAAAAACGGAGTATCTGCCCCGTCAGTTCCGGCGATATCGAAAACGCATACAGACAGACGGCGGCGGGCAAATAGAGCAGCGGGTAAAACCATTTTTTCAAGAGCAGCTTCGTATGCCCCGTAAGGAGCAGCACAAAATGCACGACAGCGCTATATACGATCTCAAACCCGACGGCGGAAACGCGCATCCATGCTACCGCCGTCTCTTCGTCAGGCGCCGCCGCGACCACGGAAAAGCCCAGCGCCCACAGCATGAGGCAGATGCATATCAAGAAAAAGATCCGGTTTATGGTCCCGTTTTTATGAAGGCGCAACGCATACATGCCCATAACGGGACTTAGCGAAGCGACAATCAAATAGAGCGCGGAAAATATTGCGAGATGGCTCATGGTCGCCCCTCCCAAAACGGCTGCGGCAGTCGCTTTCGCGCGCGCGTTCGGACGAAAATGAAACGCGGCGGCAATTTGTGTAAAGTTATCGATTTGGCTTCTTGCTTAGTCTGGTTTCCTGTTTAGAGTATAGCAAATTTTCGCGGAATAGAAAATAGTTTTTGCGTTTATTGAAACATTCCTTAGTTTCTAGTAAACAACAGATTTACTTATTTCTATGTAAAATACTATTTCGTATTTATAATTCTTTAAAATTAAGATAAAATGACGGCCCCTTTTTCGCTCAGCATAGTTCTAAAAAATTCCGAGATATTTCTATGCTTTGGAACAATGTTTCCAATGTTTTTGCAAAGCTTTCACTATTGAAACAGTATTTATGTTATATAATATTTCATAAGGAAATATCTGAAATCCGGACGGATAAGCTGGCAGAGCATTGAAAGATCCTCGATCTATATCCGTTATTGTTTATCATTATTGAAAAAATATTTCCATCGCTGATGTGCTGCTTAAAAAGTTCCATTGATAATAAAGACGATTGACGGTGTTTTGCACCTGCGGGTTTGAGCGGGCGCTTCCCGCCAGCGGTGAAAGGAGTGGATGTTTTGCATTTGCCCGCGTTGATCTCCGATCTGGCCTTAATGCTTTTAATCGCGGGGGTTATAATCCTCTTGTTTAAAAAGCTAAAACAGCCTCTGGTTCTGGGTTATATAATCACCGGATTTATAGTAGGCCCTTATTTTAATCTGTTCCCGGCAGTAACCGATACCGTGAGCATAAATACATGGAGTGAGATCGGCATCATTATACTGATGTTCTCCCTCGGTTTAGAGTTTAATTTACACAAACTTGCTTCCGTCGGCGGCACAGCGATCATCACCGCAATCACGGAGGTTGTTTTTATGCTTCTCGTAGGCTTTGGCTGCGGAAAATTGCTGGGCTGGGGCACAATGGACAGCGTTCTGCTTGGCGGCATGCTGTCGATGTCCTCGACCACTATTATTATTAAAGCCTTCGATGACTTGAAACTAAAGGGAAATAAATTTACGGAGCTCGTCTTTGGAACACTGATAATCGAAGATATCGCAGGTATCTTTATGATGGTGATGCTGTCTACGATTGCAGTCAGTCAGGGAGTATCCGGCGGAGAATTGGTCGGCAGCCTTATCAAAATGGTCTTTTATCTAGCTCTCTGGCTCATCCTCGGAATCTATCTGCTACCGACGATTCTCAAGAGGGCGAATAGGCTGATGGATGATGAGACTCTGCTGATTTTTTCTCTGGGAATATGCTTTGGAATGGTAATCCTGTCCATTCATCTCGGTTTTTCCTCCGCTCTAGGTGCTTTCCTTGCAGGCTCTCTATTGGCGGGCACGATCCACGCGGAAAAGATCGAACATATCAGCAAACCCATCAAAGACCTTTTCGGCGCGGTCTTTTTCATCTCGGTCGGGATGATGGTCAATCCTTCCACCATTGTGCAGTACGCCGGACCGATTGTGCTGCTTACTATCGCCACTATCGTCGGCAAATCTATCTTCTCCTCGCTGGGTGTGCTATTTTCCGGCCAGCCCTTGAAAACGGCTGTGCCATGCGGACTCTCGCTGGCGCAGATCGGGGAGTTTTCCTTTATCATCGCGTCTCTTGGAATATCCTTGGGCTTGATTGATGACTTTATCTACCCCATTGTGGTCTCGGTATCCATTATCACCACCTTCACCACACCTTTCGTTATTCGTTCTGCAGACGGGGTTTACGGTTTTTTAAGCAGACATCTGCCGCAAAGGCTCTCCAACTACCTAGAGCGTCATACATCGGAGAATCAGATTGAAGCAGAGAAGGGAAGCGAATGGATCGCCTTTTTAAAAAAACATTTCTCCCAACTGGCGATTTATACCGTCATCATGCTGGGGGTTATTTTCGCCGGAACGTCGGTATTGTGGCCCTTTCTTTCCTCTTATATGGCGGAACTGCCCGCTTCAATCATTACTTCGCTTATCACACTTTCGTTCATGGCCCCATTTATACGGCAATGCCTGTTCCGGAAGAATGAGTATTTCATACCGCTTTGGTTTAACAACAATGCGAACAGACTGCCGCTGACTGTGCTGAACATATTGCGGCTGGCTGTCGTGATTTTCCTTATTATACTGCCTTTGCAGATCATGTTCTCCTTCTCCGTGGCTTATATACTGATCGCCGCAGTGCTGCTTATCTTCCTCATCGCCCATTCCGACTGGCTGGTGGCTCCTTACCTGAAGATAGAAGTGCGCTTTCTCTGTAATTTCAATGAAAGGAAGCTTAAGAAAAGGGCTGAGTCCGAACCCAATCACAGCTGGCTCGACGAGCAGATATATGTGACCAAGATTGAGCTTGTTCATGAGTCAAACGTGCTGAACAAACCCTTGTACGAGCTATTTGGCACTAGGCATTTCAGTTTGCGGGCAATCAAGATCATCCGCGACCATAAGCATATAAACATTCCTGAAGCAAATGAGGAACTCCGGCTTGGAGATATTGTGTTCGTTGCCGGAAAGCTCATCGATTTAAGCAATCTCGATATTGTCACCAAGTCCAATCTGACAAAAAAAGAGGGCGTGGAATTCCCCACGCTTCATGACTTCATAATGCACGAGGGTCAATACGACGAGGTCAACCAGCTTCTCTGCTATGCCGTGGTGGTTGAAAAAGGCACCGGGCTGCCGGGCACAAGAATCAAAGACGCAAAGATCAAAAACAAATGGGGCGGTCTCCTGATTGGTTTGGAGAGAGAGCATTATCCCATCATTTTCCCCGATATAAATATGCGCCTTGAAGAAAACGATCTGCTGTGGATTCTTGGCTCGCAGAGAACAGCGGGCAGATTGGACGACCTGTTGTGATACCAGCGGTGCAGCGCTGCTTAAGGGAGCCATCTCAGAATGCATAATCGTGCCATGAAGACGAAGCGCATACGCGCCCATAACCGGATTTAACGAAGCGCCGGGCAAGCGTCAGTTTCCCTTGCCCCGCCCGCCTAAGAATTCGCCGCCCGTGCCCGCCGCGATCTCGGAAAGCCGCGTCCCGCCGCTAAAGAGCTCGTAGTTTTGGCCCGATATCATGCCGGGCACGGAAATCACAAGGTATGCGCAATCGGTAGGCAGGCTCACTTTTATAAGCTCCGTACCGCCCTTTTCCACCCTCACCTCCGTGCCCGCCGCGAGAGCTTGTTCCAAATGAACATAGCTTTGCGTTGATGCGCCGTCCGGCGTTTTGCCCGCGCCCGTGCCGCCGTAGACGACTACGCCGCCCGTGACCAAAAGTGCGCCGTCGCAATCCATCGCGCCGTTATCGGGCGTGGAATCGATAAAGGCGTTGATCGTGCCGCCGGATATAGAAATATCGCCGTTGGAATCCACGCCGTCGCCGCGCGCGAGGAAGGAAATATCGCCGCCCGTGATGTTGACATGGCACTCGGCCGTATCAACCTCTTTTACGCCGTCCGCGCCGCCGGCGGCATTGATGGCGTCGTCGTCCGCGTTGATGCCGATAAGCCCGCCCGATATCTCCACACAAACGCCTTCGAGCCCTTCATAGGACCGCGCAACCGACACCGTACCGCCCGTGACCGAAAGAAGCCCGCCGCTTTGCGCGGCTTTGCCGGACGTTGAAAGCGACAGCGAGCCCCCGGCCAGAAGCATGTCCCCCGCGGCGCGAAGGCAGTCGCCGGAGCTTACGACAACTACCTCGCCTGATGTAACAGAAAGGCTCCCGTTCGATTTGAGCCCCTCGAAACCGGCGCCTTGGGCGGCTTCACGCTCTTCTTTGTCACCGCACGCTGTCACCTTTAACGTGCCGCCCGTGACCTCGAGCGCGGTATCCGCCTGCACCCCGTCGCCTGCGGAGGAGATCAAAATATTGCCGCCCGAAAGCAATATCCAGCCGCGCGACGGATCGTCCACCGTATTGGTCTTGATACCGTCGCCGCCCGCGGTAAGTTCGATCATGCCGCCTAATACGGCGGCGGAATCCTTGCCGTACAGCGCGTGGTTTGCGGCGTTCACCGTAACTTCGCCGCTCAGGATAAGAAGATCGTCCTTGGTGGAAATGCCGTTTTTGAAGCCCGCGCTCACCATGAGGCTCCCTTCGCCGTTTATCGTAAGATCGTCCTTGCAAAAGAGCGCGCCGTTTGGCTCCTGGGCCGCCTCGTCGGCGTAAAGGAAGCTTGCGCCGCCGTCCGTCAGCGTGTTTTGCGTGCCCGCCGCCAAGGTGACGACGAGCCTTTTACACTGCGAGGCGCAGACGGCGGCCCCCGATTTATTTGTGACGCTCGCGCCGTTGAACACGATGCGCACATCGTCGTCTTTCGTCGCGGCAACTTCTATCCGCCCGTCGTCGAGCGTGCCGCTCACCACATAGACGCCGCCCGACGTAATGGTGACGGTGCTCCCGCTCACCGCGGCGCCCCGCCCCGTTACCGAAGCGGAACCGCCGTTGAGCGCGATATGCGTATCGCTTTTTGTAAATCCCGTTTCGATATCGCTTCGGGATAGCGTGACGCTAAGCGCGGCAAGACCCGCGGGTGCGGGCGCATCCCACAGGCCTTCGTTTTTCGTGTCGTTACAGCCGAAGAGCAATGGTACAAGGAGGAATACCGTAAGCGCTATGGCAAAAATCTTCCCGTTTTTCATCGGAGATCCCCTTTCCGCAGCGGTATTTCGCATCTATATTACTCCAGTTCGAACGCTCCCGTATAAAGCTGATAATACTTGCCGCGTTCTTCGATCAGATGTTCGTGGCTGCCGCGCTCGATGATGCGGCCGTGCTCGAGCACCATGATGACGTCGGAATTGCGCACCGTGGAGAGGCGGTGCGCGATCACGAACACCGTGCGGCCTTTCATCAGGGCGTCCATGCCGCGCTGCACGATGGCCTCGGTGCGCGTATCAATGGAGCTCGTCGCCTCGTCGAGGATCATCACCGGCAGGTCGGCCACGGCCGCCCGCGCGATGGCGATAAGCTGGCGCTGGCCCTGCGAAAGGTTGCCGCCGTTTTGCGTGAGCATGGTTTGATAGCCCTCGGGCAGCCTCGTGATGAAATCGTGCGCGCCCGCGAGCTCCGCCGCCTCAATGCATTCTTCATCCGTAGCGTCAAGCCGGCCGTAGCGGATGTTTTCCATAACGGCACCCGTGAAGAGGTTCGTATCCTGCAGCACCATGCCGATGGCGCGCCGCAGATCGGATTTTTTTATTTTGTTGATGTTGATGCCGTCGTAGCGCACCTTGCCGTCGGCAATGTCGTAAAACCGGTTCAGGAGGTTCGTGATCGTGGTTTTGCCCGCGCCCGTCGCGCCCACAAACGCCACCTTCTGCCCGGGTTCCGCAAACAGCGTGATATTTTGGAGCACCGGCTTATCCTTTGTATAGCCGAAGTCCACCTCCTGCATACGAACGTCGCCCGTAAGCTTTACGTAGCTCACCGTGCCGTCCGCATTTGGACGCTTCCATGCCCAAACGCCCGTACGCTCCTCGCACTCAATAAGCGCGCCGTTTTCCTCGCGGGCGTTAACGAGCGTCACATAGCCTCTATCCTCCTCGGGCGGCTCGTCGAGCACGGTGAAAATACGGTCCGCGCCCGCGAGCGCCATGACGACCGCGTTTACCTGCTGTGACACCTGGTTAATATTGCCCGAGAACTGGCGCGTCATGTTCAAAAACGGCACCACCACGCTGATGCTGAACGCAAACCCCGAAAGACTTATGTTCTTTGTCTTCGCGAGCATGAAGACGCCGCCTGCCACAGCTACGACGACGTAGAGCAAATTGCCGATGTTGCCGATGACGGGGCCCAAAATATTGGCGTATTTGTTGGCCAGCTCCGAGTTATGGAACAGCTCGTCGTTGACCTTGTCAAACTCTTCCGCCGTCGCTTTCTCGCGGCAGAACACCTTCACGACCTTCTGCCCGTTCATCATCTCTTCGATGTATCCTTCGGTCTTCCCTATGGAAATCTGCTGGCGCATGAAATATTTGGCGGAGTTGCCGCCGATCTTCTTCACGACGAACAGCATCAGTATTACACCGCAAAGCACCACCATAGCCATCCATACGCTGAAGTAGAGCATGATGGAGAATATCGTAAGAACGCTCACGCCCGAGATCAAAAGCTGCGGCAGACTTTGGGAAACGAGCTGGCGGAGCGCATCGATATCGTTGGTATATAAGCTCATGATATCGCCGTGCGAGTGCGTGTCGAAATACTTGACGGAAAGGCCTTCCATGCTGTTGAACAGCTTTTCGCGCATCTTCCGAAGCGAGCCCTGCGTGATGACCGCCATCGCGCGGTTATAGGTGAACGACGAAGCGAGAGAGACGACATAGAACGCCGCAAGGATCGAAACAAGACGGTATATTTGCGGCCCCACAGTCGCCCAGTCGGCCCCCTGATTCTCTTCGAGCACCGCGATGATGTTTTGCATGAAGATGGAAGGCATGGAGGATACCGCCGCCGTGAAGATAATGCAGACGACCACCAGCGGCAACGCCACGGGATAAAACTGAAACAGCATCTTCAAAAGCCGCTTTATGGTGCCTTTCTTGAGTATGGCGCGTCTTTTCATGCCTGTTCACCCGCCTTAACCTGGGATTCGTAGATCTCGCGGTAAATTTCGTTCGACTTCAAAAGCTCGCCGTGCGTGCCGACGGCCGCGATCCCGCCCTTATCCATCAGCACGATACGGTCGGCGTCCTGCACGGAAGCGACCCGCTGCGCGATGATGATCTTGGTCGTATCCGGTATGTAGCGGCTGAACGCCTGA
Source organism: Bacillota bacterium (assembly GCA_023400985.1). GTDB lineage: Bacteria > Bacillota > Clostridia > Christensenellales > CAG-138 > UBA7707. The sequence goes on along the minus strand of JAEXEN010000029.1, from coordinate 117,724 downwards.
CGTATCTTCGCGTCGGTATGCGTATCGACCGCGCTTGTCGAATCGTCGAGGATCAGTATTTTGGGCCTTTTCAAAAGCGCGCGCGCGATGCAAAGCCTCTGTTTCTGCCCGCCCGACACATTGGTGCCGCCCTGCTCGATATGGGTATCATACCCGTCGGGGAACTGCATGATGAAATCGTCCGCCTGCGCGAGCATTGCGGCCTCTTTGATCTCCGCGTCCCTCGCATCGGGGTTGCCCCAGAGGAGGTTTTCGCGGATGGTGCCCGCGAACAGGAGGTTATTTTGGAGCACTACGGAAACCTGGTTTCGAAGCGACTCGATATCGTATTCCCGCACATCGCGCCCACCCACCTTCACCGTGCCCTCCGTTGCGTCATAAAGGCGCGGGATGAGCTGTATGAGCGAGGATTTTGACGAGCCCGTGCCGCCCAATATCCCGATGGTCTCGCCGGAGTTTATGCTTAAAGTTATATTTTCGAGGGCCATGCGCTCCGCCTTTTTGCTGTAACGGAAGCTCACCCTGTTGAATTCCACGGAACCGTCCTTCACGTCGTAAACGGGGTTTTCGGGGTTTACGAGCGTGCTGTGCTCCTGAAGCACCTCCACGATGCGGTGCATGGATTCATCCGAGATGGCAATCATCACAAATACCATGGAAAGCATCATAAGGCTCATGAGCGTTTGGAAGCTGTAGACCATGAGCGAGGAAAGCTGGCCTACGTTGAAATTAAGCCCCTGCGTGGTAACGATGGTGTACGACCCGAATGTTAAAATGAACACCATGTTCACATACAGGCAAAATTGCATGAAGGGGCTGTTGAAGGCGAGTATCTTTTCCGCGGTCGTAAATTCGGAAGCAAGCGCCGTGGCGGCCTTTTTGAGCTTTTGCTCTTCATATTCCTCGCGCACGAAGGATTTCACCACGCGGATACCCTGTATATTCTCCTGAATGGAGCCGTTGAGCGCGTCGTATTTGGGAAACAGCCGCTTGAAGATCGGAAACGCCTTTTTAAAAATGAAGTAAAGTCCTATGGCGAGCACCGGTATCACGGCCACGAAGATGAGCGCGAGTTTTCCGCCCATAACGAAGGCCATAACAATGGCAAAAATAAGCATCAGCGGGCTTCTTACGGCTACGCGGATGATCATCATATACGCATGCTGCACGTTTGTCACATCCGTGGTCAGCCTTGTAACAAGCGATGAGGAAGAAAAGCGGTCGATGTTTCCAAACGAGAAGGACTGAATGTTATAGAACATATCCTTCCTAAGGTTGCGCGCGAAACCGCTGGCCGCCGTGGCGCTCGCGCTGCCGGAAAGCCTGCCGAACGTGAGCGAAACGCTCGCCATAACGAGCAGCGCGGCCCCGTATTTCAAAATCGTATCGAGGCCGGTTCCCGCCTTGATCTCATTCACGAGCTGCGCCGTGATAAAGGGTATGATGCACTCGATCACAACCTCCAGCGTTACGTACGCCGGAGCCAGAAGGGATACCTTTTTATATTCTCTTATGCTCTTTATAAGGATCTTCCACATACGGTCAAATTACTCCTTAGTTCTTACACTGCTTACAATGCGCGCCTTCCGCGCCCGCTTCCAAAATGGGGTCGGCCCTAAGCGTATCCAAATGAGCCGCGAGCTTTCCCAAAATTTCGTCGAGCGTGTTTTTTTCCGCGTCGCTCAAACATTCAAACATCCTATCGAGCATCCGCACGTAATGTTCTTGCGCCTTTATGGCCGCACTCCGCCCCTTTTGCAGAAGCAAAAGCCTTACCTGCCGCTTGTCGTCGTCGCTTTTTTTCCGTTCGATGAGCGAGGCTTCCTCCATTTTGCCGAGTATCTCGCTCAATGCGGCGGCGCTTACCTCAAGCGTATCCTGCAGCTCCTTTTGCGTAAGGCTGCCACGCTTCAATAGCGTGACAAGGATGCGCCTCTGCCCCGCCTTGCCGCCCGTTTGGTAGTATAGAAAATGCCCGCATGCCCGTAAACGGGCAGCGAGCGCGTGCTCCAACTGCAGTTCCACCGCGTCTCCGCCTCCTATCATTCGGTACCGAACGACATTATACATCGGACGCATCGGTTTTGCAACGGGCAATGTAAAACGATGGCGAATAAAAAATACCGCGCAAGCGGCCTGTTTTTATCCGCCGTATAAAGAAAACGTTATTTTTTGAGCGCGTCCACCCGGCGGTTGAGCAACTGCATCGTGACCGCCATGAGAGCAAGCAGGCCGAGCATGTAATACGGAAACAGAGCGTTTGTGAGTTGGGTAGCGAGGAGGCCATATAAAGGCGGCATGACCGTGCCGCCGATATATGCCGCCGCCATCTGCACGCCCATGACGGCTTGCGAGTTTTCCGCGCCGAAATTTTTAGGCGTCTCATGCAGCATGCTCGGATACACCGGCGCGCACCCGAGGCCCATCAGGAAAAACGCGGGAAGAAGCGCTTCGACCGGGAACGGCAAGAACACGAGCAAAATGCCGAGGCCTATGAGGACATGCCCGAGGTTGATCATGCTGCGGTTTGAGAGCTTAAAGGTGAGGAAACCCGAGAGGAACCGCCCCGCCGTGATGCCGAAATAGAAAAGCGATATCCACTGCGTGGCAGTCTCCTTCGCTACGCCTCGCTCGACGGCTAAAAAGCTGCTTCCCCAAAGCCCCGCCGTATACTCTATGGCACAGTAGCAGAAAAACGAGAGCAGCGCAGGCGCTGCGCCCGGCAGCTTCAAAATTTGGCCGATGCTCAAAACCCTCGGTTCCGCAGCAGACGCCTCGCCCTCCGGCGCGGAGCTTAACTCCACCTTGCGCCATAAAGGAAGCGACGCCACAAGAACCGCCACAAGCCCGAACTGTATATAGGCTACCGTGCGGTACCCCGCCTGCCAGGAACCGGAGCCTATAAGCGCCGCCGACATGACGACCGGCCCGAGCGTTGCACCGATGCCCCAGAAGCAATGGAGCCAGCTCATGTGCTTGGCCTTATAGTGGAGCGCTATATAGTTGTTGAGCGCCGCGTCCACACAGCCGGCGCCTAGGCCCAGCGGTATCATCAACAGGCACAGCACATAGAAATTGTTGACTGCGGAGATGCTAAGAAGCGCCACGGCGGTGAGCGCTACGCTCGCGGCCGTGATCTTCCCCGTGCCGAAACGGCGGATGAGCCTCACGCTTACGATGCTCGACACCACCGTGCCGCCCGCCGCGATAATAGAGGCCAAGCCCGCATAGGAAAGCGGCACGCCGAGCGAGCCGTGTATGCTCGGCCATGCGGACCCGAGAAGCGGGTCCGGAAGCCCGAGGCTTATAAACGAGAGATAAATGACCGCTAAAAGAAGCATCGATATCATAACAGCTTTAGCATAACGCAGGAAAATATTTGTTGCAACCCCGAAACGGGCGTTTACGTTATAGGTGTGTAGAAGAACAAGGAGGTTTTATCATGTTCAAACGCTTTATGCCTTTGCTTTTCGCAACGCTTATTGCGCTCACGCCCGTTCTCGTTTCAGGCTGCGCCAAAAATGACACCGATAGGAAGGCCGATGTGACGCTTGAGGAACTCGCAAACGAGATCATCGCTTCCGACGAGAACTACGGTACGCTTTTCCCTCTTGAAGACGATTATTATGTAAATAGCTACGGCGGAAGCACCGACAGCATGGAGGAACACGCCTTCTATGAAGGATTCAACATTTCCTCGGTGCGCGTTTTTCTTGCTAAGGCCAAAACGGAGGCGGACGTCGCTGAGATTGAGAAGGATTTTGAGGCCGCCCGTCAGTCGGTGGAGGATATCTTCAGCACCTACCTGCCCGAGCCGTATGAGATGGCCAAACAGGGCCGCGTAGTAACAAAGGGCCTTTATGTGATGATGGTCATCGGGCCGGATGTGGACAAAGCGCAGGAAGTATTTGAGGGACATATCCAATAGAAAAACCATATATAGCAGGGCAGACGGCAAGCCGCCTGCCCTGCTGTATGGATATTTATCGTTTACCCCAGCTTCCCCGCTCCAAGCGTATGCGAAAACTCATCGAAGCTATAAAGGAACAGCGCATCGTCATATGAGGAAACATCCAGAAATTCGAGCGTACGCGCATTTGCGTAGCGAAGATCCACAAGGAGTATCTCGTCGTAATCCCGCATCAGAAACGGCGCGAAGCAGTGCGCGTAGGAATCCTTGAACAGCACGAGCCGCCGCCCGGTTCCCGCGGCGGTCTTTATTTTTGCCGCCGCCTGCATGGTGCCTAAGAAGTAGGAATATTGATCCTTCTTTTCAAGCCATTCGGGGAAATAAAGGCCTGTTTCCCCGCTCCATGTAAGGTTACCGTTCAAAACGGAAAGCTCGCCGGATGCATGGACCGCCTCTATGCTATCCGGCGTATAAAACGGCACGCCGGATTTAGAATGGAGGGTGCCTAAAAACGTCTCGGATACCGTTTCCGCTTGAAACTCCTCCCGCGCACGATCGGGAAGGCCCATAAGCTTTGCGGCTTCCGAATACGCGAGGTACGCACCGTAGGTCGTCCAATGGTGGTCCGTCCTGTAGTAAATGCCCGCATCTTTGTTTTTAAGAAGCGTTTCCGTTATAGGGACGCCTTTTGCCGCGCCGGAAAGCCCAACATAGATTTTTTCGATATAGGAAAGCTCGTCGGTTACGGGTGCGTTTTTCGGAAGCGCGTCCTGATAGATAGCGGCAGCCGACGGCGCAAGAAGAACATACGTCGGTATGTCCGAATTTTGTGCAAACGCCTTCACGCCCTCGGTGTTTTTCATAAGCGTTTCCTCGTTCGGCGCTTCCACAATGGGGAAGAGCCGCCCGCGGCCGATAAGTACGCCGTTGTTTTCGGTTTTGCCCGAAGCGATCTCGAATGCGGCCTTTATATGCACAAACGTATCGCGAAACGCAAAATGGTCGCTCATATACGCTTCCCACGCCTTCATGTAGCTACCGTCGAGAAGCTTCTGCACAGTGAAATTTGGCTCCGGCGCAAGATAGCGGTTTTCAAGCCCGGAAAAATTCTTTTTGGGGAGGAAAAGGCTCAGCGCCAAAAGCGCTCCCCAGAGCGCAAACACAGCGGCCAAAAAGCGTTTTTCGTTCTTCATAAACGCCTCCTAAAAGCGGAAGTACAAAAACGGGTTGTAGGTGCCGTTCACGAGATACGCGACCGTGACAAAAAACAGCGCCGCGTAACCGGCGGCCGAAAGCGCGTTGACGGTGCGCATGCCCTTCACGCACTCCGAAATCCTTTTGAAAAACGGCGTGCAGCACAGAGCCGAAACGATGAGGAGGAACGCGTTGTTTCTCAAATAGTAGAGCGCCGCCGCATTGTAGAAAGGCGTTCCGATGCCGAATAGGCGAGCGAAATACTCGCCCATCTTCCCCATGTCTTCAAAGCTGAACAGTACCCAGCCGATGAGCACGAAAAAGCAGGTGTACAGATGCGAAACGGCGACGGGCGCTTTTGAGAGCGGTTTTTCGAGCAGGAATTTTTCCGCGGCGAGCAAAACGCCGAAATAGAGGCCCCATATTAGAAAATTCCACGACGCGCCGTGCCAGAAGCCCGTGAGCCCCCAAACGATGAGCATGTTGCGAAGCTGAATCCATTTCCCTTTGCGGTTACCGCCGAGCGGTATGTACACATAGTCGCGGAACCACGCGCTCAAAGTCATATGCCATCTGCGCCAAAACTCGGTGATGCTTTTGGAGATATAGGGGTAGTTAAAATTCTCGTCGAAATACATGCCCAAAATACGGGCAAGGCCAATGGCCATATCCGAATAGCCGGAAAAATCGAAGTAGATCTGGAACGCGAACGCAATAAGGCCCATCCACGAAAAGAGCACGGAGGTTTCCGCCGCTCCGGCATTTTGCGCCGTCTCCCATAGAAGCCCTATGTTGTTGGCGAGAAGCACCTTTTTCCCGAGGCCGATGAGAAACCGCTTAAGGCCCTTTGCGGCGTTGTCCAACCTTAAGGGACGGTCGTCGAGCTCGTTTTCCACCGTCACATACCGCACGATCGGCCCCGCGATGATCTGCGGGAAAAGCGTGGTATAGGTGAGGTAGTTATAATAGCTCGGCTCGCTTTTCGTAGTCTGCCGTTTCACGTCCGTAATATAGGAGATGGACTGGAAGGTGTTGAACGACACGCCGATGGGGAGCGGTATCCCTAAGAGAGGCAGATCGAGCCCGAAAGCCAAATTAGCGTTCCCAAGAAAGAAGTCCGCGTACTTAAAAAACAAAAGCACACACAGGTTTGCCCCCGCGTCGATAAACCAGTAGAGCTTTACCTTCTTTTCATCCCGCCTGTGCTTATCGATAGCCCTGCCGCACAAAAAATCCACGCCCGAAAGGACAAGCATAATAAAAAGGAAGCGTACTTCGCCCCACGCGTAAAACGTGAGGCTCGCAAGAAGCAGCACAAGGTTTTTAAGCCGCTTCGGCGCGATCGCGTACAGCACCAGAAGCGCCGGAAGGAAATAAAACAGGAATACGATGCTGCTGAAAACCATGCTTTGCTCCGATACAGTATCCTTTCATGGTATGGGCTAAAACAACTTCGCCTATCCTTACATAACGGTTTAAGATAAGAGGGAGTTCCTTAAATAACCAAACGCGGGCCCGAAGACCCGCGCATAAAATAAATTTGAAGCTTAATCTTTGGCGAGCATCAGCCGGATAATCTTTTTATCGGTCTCCCGCATCCCTTCGCGCGCAAGCTCTCCCACATTTTTGATGGTATTTTCCACGCCCTTTGTTACGATGCCGTCGCCGCCGTAAAATTCACTGCCGCGCATGTACATATACATGCCCAAAAGCCCCGCCTCCACGGAGGATACGATCTTAGCCGCGCAGCTCGCCTTTGCCCCGTCGCAGATGACGCCCGAATTGATGGCGAGCGCGTTCACCACCGTATGCGCTATCTCCCTTTGCCGCCCGCCGTGCAGATACATGATCCCGGCACCCGCGCCGCAGCCCGCGCTTATGGCGCCGCAGTAGGCCGAAAGCCTTCCTATGCCTGTTTTCAAATGGATGGTGACGAGGTTGGATACAAGGAGCGCGCGAAGAAGGGTGTCCTCGTCCTTTTGCAATTCCTCCGCGTAGACGATCACCGGAACCGAGGCGGTGATGCCCTGGTTGCCGCTGCCCGAGTTGATCACCACGGGGAGCTCGCAGCCGCTCATGCGCGCATCCGACCCCGCCGCCGCCATGGCCTTTGCGCGGTTGGCGACACCCGTGCCGAACGACGCGAGCATGATCTGCCCTATCCCCGCGCCGTAATCGCCGCGGATGCCTTCCTTGGCGATGGCGGTATTTAAGGCGATCTGCTTTTCCAAAACATCGCGCACGTCATTAAGATCCGCCTCATCCGCAAAGCGCACGATGTTTTCCACATCCAGGAGTCCCCTGTCGGTAAGCTGCGGGCCATCATTCTCCGCCGCGTCGCGGCAAATCAAAGCATCGCCGTCTTTCTCGACGCGGACGATGTCGGTATGGCGGCCCGTGATATGTACCATGGAGGAATGTCCCCCGCCGTACGCCTGTATTTCAATATCGAACACGCACCCGCGGTCGCTTTCTTCGACCGTGAGTTCAGCCGTTTCAAGATAGGCCGCAATCTCCTTAAGCTGATTGCCCGTAACGGAGGAAAGCACCTCGAGCTTTTCTCTGGCGCGCCCCGCGACAGCCCCCGCCGCTGCCGCGGCCGCGATGCCCTTGAGCCCGCCCGTATGCGGTACGATCACGCTTTTCACGTTTTTTACGATGTTGCCGCTCACAAAGATCCGCATACCCTCGGGCAAAACGCCCAATATCTCCCGCGCGACGGCCGCCGCGTAGGCGATCGCGATAGGCTCCGTGCACCCCATGGCGGTAAGAAGCTCCTCGTGAAGGATGTCCACATAGGCGTTGTAAAGCGCATGTTCCATATTGCCCTCGATATATTAAAGAATTGATATCCTCGCGGGCGGATAATATCCGCCCCTACAGTTGGTTCTTCGTTGCCACAGCGGTATACGCGGTGGGATGAGACATCCCGCCCTACAACAGAAACGATATACCCGCACGCATCTTTGCGGAACGGTTCTTACCGTCCCGAAGGGTCCGGGGGCCGAGGCCCCCGAACCTCCGGGGATTATCAAGGGGCGCGGCCCCTTGATTTATTCCGGCTTCGGCGACATGCGCGCGTCCGGCGAAGCCGGAGCCCTTTGGGCTAAGGCCTACGGCCTTGCGCGCCGAAACGGATGAAAGGCGTAGCCTTTCGTTCCTTTCACGGTTTGCCGCCCGGAAATGCGCAGCATTTTAGGCAAACCGTGTAAAACCCGCCGCAGCGACCCTCGCGCATGTGACGGAACGGCACATGCGCGACCTTTATTGCGTCATCGCCTGCTGCCACCTGAGCGACTGCATATAGTAGTCCATATATTTTTCGGGTTCGGGACGGAGATAATCGCATTTGCTATCGAGGACCGACCAATCCGCGCGCTCGATGCCGATGACCGTATCTAGGTGGCAGCGAAGCTTCCCTTCCTCGCCTATAAGCGCACTGCGAACCTCCTCGGAGATGGGAAGGCCCGTGAGCGCCTTTTCCATGGTAGTGTTCAATAATAGGTCGAGCGAGGAGAACATACCCGCTATGAAATAGTCCGACTCGTTGCAGTCCCCAAGCTCGTTGGCGATAAGGGAAAGCATCTTGGCGCGCACGATGGAGTTTTTGATGAGCTCCGCGTTTTCGGCTTTTTGCACGCCACGCAGCATCATCAGCTGCACCCAGCGGCGCACCTCGTCGGTACCGATCTGCACAAGCATGCCTTTCACGGAATTGATACGGGTCCTAGAACCGTAATAGACGGAATTCGCCATTTTCAAGAGCTTATAGGAAAGCCCCACATCGCGCTGGATGCCCTCCATGACGGTGCGGTAATCCGGCTCTTTGCGGCCGAGCTCATTGAAGATCATGATGAGGTTGGCGTTGAGCGAGTCTATCTCCGTGGCGTTGGACATCACGGGACGGCTGAAGAAATAGCCTTGGAAGAACTGGAAGCCGAGTTCGCGGGCGAACTTGAAATCCTCCCGCGTTTCCACCTTTTCCGCCAAGAAGCCGATGCGCGGGTAGTGCTTGATCATCTCGGCCATCTCGGCGCCGTTTTCGCGGTTGATGCTCGGAAACTCGATTTTGATGATGCTCGCGGCGTTGATGAGCGCCGCGTACCGGTCGGTGTTTTTATCGAGCACGAAATCGTCGAGCGCGATGGTATAGCCGTGCTGCTTCAGCCTATTGCAGGCCTCGATCACGTCTTCTGTCGGCTCCACGCGCTCTAAAATTTCTATGATGACTTTCTCTTTTGGGAGCATGTACACGATATCGTCGAGAAGAAGGTTTTCCGAAAAATTGATGAAGGCGCATGTATTTTCCACCAGTTCGCTCAAGCCGAAAACGAGAAACGTGTTGTTGATGAGCGATACGGTCGCTTCATCGTCGTCGGTACCCTCGTAAAAATTGTTCCGGCTTTTGCGGTACAGCAATTCATAACCGTAGACGCGCATCTGGCGGTTGAAGATCGGCTGTCTGGCGATGTATACATCCATGCGCTATCCTCCTGCCGTTCGCTCCGCGCCGTAAAAAACTTATTCGCACGGACGGCTGACCAACCATAAACCAACAATATTCGACAAATATATCTTATTCAAATCGGCGGGAAAATTCAAGTTATTTGTGGCGGCGTATGCTACAATAGGACCGAGAAGCGGGAAGGGGTTCAAAGCATGGAGCCGAAAAGTAACGAGGATGCGGGCGCGTACGTTTTGCCCGAGGGTTTTGGGGAAGCACTCGTAAGCTGGTATAGGGAGAACGCACGCGAGCTTCCTTGGCGGCGCGATCGTGACCCCTACCGCGTTTGGCTCAGTGAAGTTATGCTCCAGCAGACGCGCGCGGAGGCGGTAAAAGCCTATTATGAGCGCTTTCTCGCCCGGTGCCCCGACGTTTTTGCGCTTGCGAGGTGCAACGACGATGAGCTCATGAAGCTATGGGAGGGACTCGGCTATTATTCCCGCGCGCGGCGGCTCAAGGAAACGGCGGTCGCCGTCGCGTCGCACGGAGGCAGCTTCCCCGATACCCTCGAAGGGCTTCTCAGCCTCCCTGGTATAGGACCGTATACGGCGGGGGCGATCGCCTCCATCTGCTTTGACCGCCCCGCGCCAGCCGTGGACGGGAACGTGCTGCGGGTCGTTTCCCGCGTGACGGATTCCCGTTTGTGCATAGACGCGCCCGACGCCAAAAAGCGCGTGGAAGACGCGCTTCGCCCCATTTATAAAAAGGTACCCGCGAACGAGCTGACGCAAGGCCTCATGGAGCTTGGCGCAACGGTCTGCCTGCCAAACGCCGCTTTAAAATGCGAGATCTGCCCCATTATGCGGCTTTGCGCGGGCCGTCGAGAAAATACCGCTTCAAAGCTGCCCGTTCGCGCGCCCAAAAAGGAAAGGCGCAAGGAGGAGCGCACGGTATTTTTGCTTCGCTTCAACGCTCTTACAGCGGTAAAAAAACGCCCCGAAAAAGGGCTTCTGGCGGGGCTTTTCGAACTGCCGAACATTTTAGGCAAGCTCGATGCGCAGTCTGCGCTCGATTTGGCCGCATCATGGGGCGTATCCCCCGTTTCCCTCTTAAGCACGCTCGAGCGCGAGCATGTATTCACGCACATCGTATGGCATATGACCTGCCACACGATAGAATGTGCAAATACGGATGAACGCTTCCTTTGGGCGAGCGGGGAGGAGCTCCTTAAAAGCTATGCGCTGCCGACCGCGTTTCGGATGTTTTTATAAGGCAACCGGTGCTGAACCCTTGCGCCGCAAAACGCGCCTGCGCCTTCAGAAAACGGCCGAACGGAATATTGACGCATAAATATACCCTCAATAACAAGCACTTCCCATATTATAACGCTTCCCGTTTCCTGTGCATATCCGGAAAGGCTGTATATTTTTCCGCGTTTTTGGTTACATTTTGAAAGATTTTGTTGCGGCTTAGCGTTATTTCGTATATAGTGAAACTGTTACGGTAGTGTTTTCCTAGGAAAACGAACTTCAGTTAACAGAGGTGAAGCGCATGAATCTGGGCGTATTGCGCGGTTTACATTACGCCTCCAAATATTTGAAGGAGGATGTTATCTCGCGCGGCAACAAAAACGACTCGCTCCACATTGTGCTGCGCGGAGAAGTGGGTCTTTTTTCGGCCTATAAAAAACCCGCGCAGAAGCTTATCGGAAAATACGGCACGGGCGATTTCTTCGGGGAATACGCTCTTTTTTCGGAACAAGGCATGCCGTATTCCGCCGTTGCGCTCACGGATGTGATCACCATTTCCATAAACCGCCGCAATGCCGCGGATTTCGTAAACGAAGAGCCCGGGCTTGCGCTGGAGCTCATGGAAGCGCTTGCAAAGCGCGCGGCGCAGATAGACGCAGAGCTCATAAATCGCGCGGGCTCGTCTTTTTTAGAATTGCATCCCCCTATGAGCACGGCACCCGCGCCCGAGAAATCCGCTTCTTCCTCCCCCGCGACCAAACGCAGCGCCACACCCGCGGCGCCGGCCGCGCGGGCGGCCACAGCGTATGCGGAGCCCCCCGAGCATCTGGTATTTCCGTTATTCCCGGAGGGGCATGGCGCGTATACATTCGAAATGGATACCACGGACACGGTGCACCTGATGGAAAAAAGCTATGTGTGCCCCGTCTGCAAAAAAAGCTTCAAAGGGCTGCGCGTAAAGCCCTCGCAGCTGATGATCGAACGTACCGACAAGGATATGCGCAACCATTATAAGGGCATAGAACCGCTGCATTACGACGTCACCACCTGCCCGCATTGCCTCTACAGTACTCTCAACGATATGTTTCAAAAGCCGGATAAGCCCAACGCGCCTCCGCCGCCGGAATTTAAGGATCTCGACCCGAGCGTATACCAGCTTTTCGCCGCGCGGCGCACCCCGGCGGCCGTGTTCGCGGGCTATTACCTTGCGCTCATATGCGGACCTGTGTACTTCATGAAACACGAGAGCGCGGCAGCCAACATCCTTTTAAAGCTCAGCCGCCTGTATGAGGACTGCGGGGATGCAGCCCTCGATATGGCGACCACGCAGAAAGCGCTCGACGCCTACCTCGACGTATACATGCATCTCGATCTTACGCCCCCGCAGGAGCAGCAGCTTTGCATCATCACGGCCGAGCTTTATATGAAGCTCGGCGACGTGAAGAACGCCAAGAGCTACTTTTTCAACGCTAAAACCATGGAGTTTGCCACACCGCGCCTCACTGATCAGGCGGAAACGCGGCTGATGGATATCCAACTCATGGAGATCGAAGAGGAAAAAGCCGCTAAGGAGGCCGCGGAAGCCGCGGGCGGAAAAAAGAAGAAGTAAGTTTGGATAAGATAAATTGAGATAACATAGGCCCCCGAAGTTCTTCGGGAGCCTATGTTATCTTAGTTTTTATTATTTTTCGTTATACCCCGCCGTCTTATCCTTCAGCAGCACGTCATGCGCGCCGCCTTCGTTGATGCTCGCGGCGGAAACGAGGGTGAGCTTTGCTTTTTCCCGCAATTCCTGAATGGTGAGCGCGCCGCAATTACACATGGTGGAACGCACCTTGGCGAGCGTGGCGGAAAGGTTGTCCCTTAGGCTGCCCGCGTAAGGTACATAAGAGTCTACACCCTCCTCGAAAGAAAGCTTCGCGCCGCCGCCCATGTCGTAGCGTTGCCAGTTCTTGGCGCGCGCGCTCCCCTCGCCCCAGTATTCCTTCATGTAGACGCCGTTTATGAGCACCTTGCTTGTGGGACTCTCATCGAACCGCGCGAAATAGCGGCCGAGCATGCAGAAATCGCAGCCCATGGCAAGCGCGAGCGTGATATGGTAATCGAGCACGATACCGCCATCCGAGCAGATGGGTACATAAACGCCCGTTTCCTTAAAATATTCGTCCCGCGCCTTGGCGACTTCGATCACGGCCGTCGCCTGCCCGCGACCTATCCCCTTTGCCTCGCGCGTGATGCAGATGGAGCCTCCGCCTATGCCGACCTTGATGAAATCCGCCCCCGCGTCCGCGAGGAAACGGAATCCTTCGCGGTCCACCACGTTGCCCGCGCCAATCTTTACCGCCGAACCGTACCTCTCGCGCACGAACGCGAGCGTGCGCGCCTGCCACTCGCTAAACCCGTCCGACGAATCGATGCAGAGCACGTCCGCGCCCGCCTCCACAAGCGCCGGGACGCGCGTTTCAAAGTCGCGCGTGTTGACGCCCGCGCCTACGACGTAGCGCTTATGCGCGTCCAAAAGCTCCAGGGGGTTTTCCTTATGGCTGTCATAATCCTTGCGGAATACGAACGCGACCATGTCGCCCTCTTTTGTGATGATGGGCAAAGCGTTTAGCTTATGGTCCCAAATGATATTGTTGGCTTCCTTGAGGCTCACGCCCTCGTAGGCGAAAACGAGCTTTTCGACGGGGGTCATGAATTCCTTCACCTTTACGCTCCGCTCCATGCGGCTGGGGCGGTAATCACGGCTCGTCACCATGCCCAAAAGCTTTCCCGTGGGCGAGCCGTCGTGCGTGACGGCGACGGTTGAATGACCGGTCTTTTCCTTGAGCCTTAAAATATCCTCAAGCGTCTGATCGGGCATGATGTTGGAATCGCTCGGGGCAAAGCCCGCCTTGTACCCCTTGGCGCGGCGCACCATATTCGCCTGGCTCTCAATCGTTTGCGAGCCGTAGATGAACGCGATGCCGCCCTCCCGCGCCAGCGCGACGGCCAGCTTATCGTCCGATACGGACTGCATGATAGCCGAAACCAAAGGCACGTTGACGGAAAGCGGGCTTTCTTCTCCCTTTTTGAAGCGGCAAAGCGGCGTTTTCAAAACCGTGCGCTCCGGCGTGCACCGCGCGGAGGAATACGAGGGCACCAAAAGGTACTCCCCGAAGGTATGAGAAGGTTCTTCAAAGTAAAAAGCCATGACGACCTCCGGCAAAAATCTTGCTTTTTTTCTGGGATTTCTATCATTATGCCCGCGATACGGCATTCCGTCAAGGCATAACCAAGAAACAAAACCCACAAGCACGCAGGCGCAACCGGCGGTTGATTCGAGGAAACGGGCGTTTGCTTGTAAAGGCAAAGCAAGTCGTTTATGCTTAAACAAACGGAAAGGAGCAGCTTAGATGGATCAGGAGCTTACTTCAAAATATTTGCGAATTCTCAGGGAACAGCATAGCTTCACACAGGAAAGTCTAGCCGCCGAGCTTTCGGTATCGCGGCAGGCCGTTTCAAAGTGGGAAACGGGGAGCGCTCTGCCGGACTTAGACACCCTCCTCAAACTTTCAAAGCTATATAGGGTCACCGTTAACGAAATTTTAGAACCGGTAATCAAAAATCCCTACATTGCGTACTTTGAAGAACTGCCGAAGGCGGAACGCTCAAGGCTTAAGAGGGTGCTTTCCCACCTCGAAAAAGAGGAGATCGTTACGGCGGCCATGGGGGCTTCGCCGCAGGTCAACGGGTTTTTGGAGGCGCTGCTGCCTGAGATCGGCTTTCATAAGGAGCGGGAGCGCATCGGCAAAGTTAAGCTCTCCGCCGTAGAGGACGCGCAAAACCATATCGTAAGCCTTATCAACCTATCGTAAATACACGCAAAAAAAGCGTTCGTTGCCCCCTACCGGTCTAAAAGCAGCGGCGCGTATTCGTTTAAGGCCTTCCGTCTTTTTTTATAATCGGGCAATATGCGCCCCACCTCCGCCCAAAACGCCGCGGAATGATCGCGGTTTAGGATGTGCGCGAGCTCATGGACCACCACATAATCGACCGCCCAATCTGGCGCGGCGACAAGCCGCCACGCGAGGTTGATGCTTCCGTTTACGCCGCAGGAGCCCCAACGCGCCGCCGCGGAGGACAGCCGAAGCGACGTATACCTTACGCCCATGGCGGCAGAAAAATATTCGAGCCGCGATGCAAAATGCACGCGCGCCTGCTCTTTATACCACGTCTCCACCGCCTGCGCCGCTTTTTCGCGCTTGTTCGCCGGTACAAAAAGCACACTTCCCGAGGCAAACGCCTTTTTTGCGTTCGCCGAATAATAAAGCGTGAGGTCTTTCCCCAGGAAAAGGAAAGCCTCGCCCTCCGCATACACATGGACGGGAAACCGGTCAAGCCTCGCGAGACTTTGCTGCTGTTTCTCCAATATCCATAAGGAACGCTTTTTTACGGCCTCCTCGATAACGGCCATGGACGCGCGCTTGGGCGCGCGCACCACGAGCCGCCCTTCCCGCGTGACGCTGAGGCTTATGCTTTTTCTCGTGCTTCGTATGAGCTCATCGATCTGCGGCATGTGCACGGTATCCCTTCCGTTTTTTTCATTATAACGCAAATCGAACAATGAGGATATGCTCATACTAAGGCAAGGGGAACCTAAGTAAAACAAGGAAAGGAGCTCATCATGGAACCCAAATACAAGAGCGTGTTCGATTTGATGCGCGCCAACGATGAAGCGCGTGCATACTACGAAAAACTTCCCGACTATGTGCGGGAGCAGATCGGTACGCGCGCAAGGAGCGTAAACACGTATTCCGGGCTGAGAGACTATGCCGAAAACCTTTTGAGGGGCGACGGATAACGCTAAGTTGACACTCTCTATATTGTGAATATTCTCTGACTTCTTACCGCATGGCATTGCCAAATGGACGAAGCGCGGATAAAATTGAGAAAAACGACGGTCTTATGTTTTTCATGGCGTCTTTTCGTTGATTTTCCCGCGTTTTCCAGAAGGAGGCGAATACATGCGGCGATTGAAACGTTCGTTCCGGGTCTTTTTAAGAAATCTTTACGCTTTTGCGGACAAGCTGCCGCGGAAGCTCCGCTTTTTGGCGTTTTGCGTACCGCTTGTCCCCGTCTTCCTCGTGACGCTCGTCGTAGTGCTTCTTGCCTCCGGCCCCAAAAACGCCGCGGCAACCAAGAACGTTACGATGATCTCCGGCGCGGGAGACGAGGCGATCACGGGCTACACCTCAACAGGCGAAGTGATCATCACCGTACCGACGCCGTCCGTTACGCCCACCGCAATACCTACGCCCTCGCCTACGCCCGACCCGACGCTTAAGCGCGGCGACGAAAACGAGCGTGTCACCGAGCTGCAGGAGAGGCTTATGGACCTCGACTACCTCGATATCGACGAGCCTACGCTGCTCTTCGGCCCGGCCACCGAGGATGCTGTGCAGCGCTTCCAGCGCCAGATCGGCGCCCAAAAGGACGGCATCGCAGGCCCCGAAACGCTCGCTCTCATCTATGCGGACGAAGCGCCCAAATACCTTCTTAAGCTTGGGATGGAGGGCGATGACGTGACGGAGCTGCAGCAGCAGCTTATCGACCTCGGCTATATGAGCCACGCCACCGGATATTTCGGCGACGAGACCACCGCAGCACTCAAGGCGTTTCAGGAGCGCAACAAGCTGAGCGCAGACGGCCTCGCCGGCCCCGCCACCATGGAGCGCCTGTACTCCGACGATGCAGTCATGAGCCCTGCCAAGGCGAAAGAGAAACGCCGCAAGGCCAACGTCGACGAAATGATCGCCACCGCTAAGAAGCAGCTGGGAAAGAAGTACATACTTGGCAAGCGCGGCCCCGATACCTTCGACTGCTCCGGCCTCGTATACTACTGCCTCAAGATGGCTGGCAGCAACCGCAACAGGCTTACCGCCGCGGGTTATTCCAATGTCAGCGACTGGGAAAAGATCACCGATATCAACAAGCTGAAAGCCGGCGATCTTATCCTCTTCTATAGCGACAACTTCTCCAAGGTGGGGCATGTGGGCATCATTATCAGCAGCAGCCTCATGATAGACGCCTCCTCCAGTAACGGCAAGGTCGTAAAGCGCGAGTACAAAACCTCCTATTGGAAAAAGCATTTCGTATGCGGCAGGAGGCCTTGGTAAAAAGGCTCCGCCTTTCGCGGGCATGTCTTGCGAGCCATGCCCGCGAGAACCTTCGGGTTTTTTTCGCCTCCGCCTGTCGCGCTGCGGTGCTCCCGGGCGGCGGATGCGAGACGTTCTCGCTCGTATTTGTACGGTACTGAATTGCGACATAGGCGATTTGCTGAAATTTATTCCACCCGAAAAATAGCTTTGCCATAGGGTCAGGCACTGCGTGTTATAAACTTTATATGTCATTTATGGCAAAACCTCCTTTTGCTGTTTTGCGGTTGGCACACCTGCATGCATTGTTGCAAAGGGAGTTTTTTTTGCATCTAAAGATTCTTTTTCGTACCGGCATAGCCGCTGTTCGATCCCACCAAAGCACAATGGTACGCTTTCTCTTACTTGACAAGAAAAAGCTATGTACTTGCATAAATTTTATAATAGAATTGTACTATAGCATGCATCCGGACGCGGGGATTTCAAAAGGAGAGATATACTTATTGTGCTGAACTTGAACGATTTTATGAATGGCGGAATAAAAGATATTGCCGATACTGCCAATCAATTTTATTTAGGCGATAAGCGCGGTCAGGCGTTTATGCTAAATCTGATATCTTCGTTGCGCAAAAGCGCAAAGGTTAGGAGCCGGTATGAAAAGGGCGGCACGCATATCCCCCCTTTTCTTATTTCCAGCATAGCGACCAACTGTAATTTGCATTGCACCGGCTGTTATGCAAGGGCAAACGGCGCTTGTTCCGATGAGGTGCAGCAGAATGAAATGGGTCTTGCGGATTGGCGGCGCATTTTTACCGAAGCGTCCGAAATAGGCATATCGTTTATTTTGCTGGCTGGCGGCGAACCGTTGATGCGCCGCGATATGATTGAGCTGGCCGCACAATATGCCAACATGATTTTTCCGATATTTACCAATGGTACGATGATAGACGGCGGTTACTTAACGCTTTTCGATGATCATCGAAACCTGATCCCCGTTTTGAGCATAGAGGGGGCTGAGTCCCAAACCGACGAACGGCGCGGCCAAGGCGTTTCGGAGATCCTATGGAATACCGCCAAGGCTTTTAAGGGTAAAGGCATTTTGTACGGCGTTTCCGTTACCGTGACGCGTGAAAATAAAGACTACGTTACCGGCGGCGAGTTTCTGCGCGGTTTACGGGAACGCGGCTGCGGCCTCCTGTTTTATGTCGAATATGTGCCGATCGAAAAAAATACGGAGTATCTGGTTTTGAACGAAAATGAACTGCAGGAACTGCAGACGAGGATCGATCTTTTCCGAAAGGATAAACAAAACAAGGGTATCATACTGGTATCCTTCCCCGGCGACGAGGAAGCGATGGGCGGTTGTTTAGCCGCCGGGCGCGGCTTCTTTCACATTAGTGCCAACGGCGGAGCCGAGCCATGCCCCTTTTCCCCATATTCTGAAATCAACCTCAAAACGCAATCCATTTTAGAGGTTCTGCGATCGCCCTTTTTTGAAAGGGTGCGTGCAATCGGCGCAGCGGAAGCCCTTCATCACAAAGGAGGCTGCACCCTGTTTCAGCTTGAAAATGAGGTTCGCCATGCTTTATAAAAAAATCAACCGAATATTAAAATAGAATTAGAATCGACGATTTGCGCAGCAGGCCTGCCGATATTCTTCACTTTTCATCGGCGAAGCG
This sequence comes from Bacillota bacterium, assembly GCA_023400985.1. Classification (GTDB taxonomy): domain Bacteria; phylum Bacillota; class Clostridia; order Christensenellales; family CAG-138; genus UBA7707. The sequence continues at coordinate 99,110 of JAEXEN010000029.1, read as the reverse complement.
ATTTCATTCTTCATTCGAAAAGTACGGCAAATGAATCATGCAAACGAGAAGCCATGGGATTGTCAGGGGTGTGCCCCTCGACAATCCTAGAGTTTTTTTGTGATTTGTTGTGCGCAATCGCTATTCATGACTTTTCTCCTCCCATTTCGGGCACCCTAACCCTGAGGTGATGAACATGAGACCCAAGAAAAAACGGCTTATCGTAGACGATACCGTCGACAGGCCTATCTCGGACGCATACCCGGTGATCGACAATGATCTTGCCCGAGACAACATCGAAATCGATATGCCCGCAGGTGATTTGGAGGACTTATAGGCCCTCCCGGCCTCGTCTCCCCATACGTCCGCCGAGAATATCCCTCTGAGCAAAGGACTCGATCCGGTGTGCATAGTCCACGTGCTTGAAGATCGATCATCCGCTCGGCTTGACGGATGTGCATACGCCCTAACACCCCTAATTTGGCGTTTTTCTTGAAAGAAGAGTTTATCCATGCTATAATAATTTGAGGGAAAGAAGTTCTCCCACGGTTAAACCGAAACCGCTTTTTAAGCTGATGACTTCTGCGTTAAGCAGGATCGTCAGCTTTTTTAATTGAGAAGACAAGAATACAGCTTATGCAAGCTTACCGATTGGAACCAAATGATGAACTTTAGCAGTATTTTATACCCGGATGATAGACAATACAATGAAGCATTATTGCCACCAGCCTATTGCCTTTGGTTTTTTAGATTTTACATTATCACGATGCATGCGGCAAAACCGGCCTAATCCCGGAGGATACGCTTTCCCTGCTCTATGCGGGGGCAATGACCGTTGATGCTTTTTTGGCGCTGTTCTTCGGCTATGTCAATGTCGCTACGGTACCTTACCGAGCACGTAGCCACACATTAAAAAAGAGATCGGGAAAGAAGTGCTCCCACGGCGAAAGCCGAAACCGCTAAAAGCTGATGACTTCTGTATAAACTACAGAGACATCGGCTTTTTTGTCTCTGAGAAAGGGCGTTTATATGTTTTTCAGCATCCTGTTCCCCACGCGGGATCAATATGAAAGTCCACGGCAAACCGACGCGCCTGCTTGCTTCAAGGATTTGAACCTTGACCAAATATTTGACTCTATGCTGAAAGAGAAAAAAGCATTTGAACTGGAGGGGTTCTTCTACACTTCGCTGCATGACACCGAGATCATCGTCTACCGTCAGGATATAATGCGGGAGATGGAGGATGGAGAACTTCGCATTTTGTTTTCCGGCTTTTCCAAAACAGTCTATGACCTTGGACAATCCATGAATACGATGCGTTCTTCTCTGGCCTCCCACGATGGCTGGTGCAACAATTACCTCACGCGGGGGCAAATGCTGGATTATGCGGAAAGGTACTGCAGAGCAGTCTCTGCACTCTCGGAAGGGCTTTGCGCATTAACGCTCCGTTCGGCAGGGCTTTGCGGGTTTGCGGAATATCTATCCGCATACTGCGCGTCGGAAAGCTTTACAGGGCTTTACGCCCGCGTGAAGCGGCTGCGCGAGGAGTTTTCCGCCGTGGAATATTGCATGCTCATTAAAAACGGTACTATCCGCGTCCGAAAGTACGAAGGGCAGACTGACCATTCCAAGGAAATACTCAAAACCTTCGAAAAGTTCCGGCAGGGCGACGTAAAGGACTATCGGCAAAAGATCATGCAGGAACCCTATGCCGCGCACGTGGAAGCTGCCGTGCTGAATATGCTTTCGGAACTCTACAAGGATATTTTTGCGGATCTCAACAACTTTTGTTCCAAGTATTTGCACTTTGACGATGAAACGATCCTGCGATTTTCACGCGAGATACAGTTTTACTTATCATGGCTGAATTTTATCACACCGCTCCGGCAAGCTGGTCTCCCCTTCTGTTATCCCATGCTCTGCACCACCGCGGAGCACCTTTATGATTTTGACGGTTTCGATCTTGCGCTGGCGCGTATAGAGTATGGCAAAACTGTAGTTAACGACTTTACGCTGAATAAGCCGGAACGCATCATTGTTGTTACCGGCCCCAACCAAGGCGGCAAAACAACCTTTGCTCGCGCCTTCGGGCAGATACACTATCTTGCCTCGTTGGGTTTGTGTGTACCCGGCCGTGAGGCGGCATTGTATTTATTCGACAGCATTCTCACCCATTTTGGGCGTGAGGAAGATTTATCCACGTTAAACGGTAAATTGCAGGATGATCTTATGCGGCTCCGCGAGCTTCTCGACAGAGCCACAAACCGGAGCATCATCATCGTCAATGAGATATTTGCCTCTACCACTCTATCGGACGCCTTATCGCTTGGCGGGCATATGATGGATATTTTCGCTGGGTTGGGCGCACCTGCGGTTTTCGTGACCTTCCTCGATGAGTTGGCCTCACATGGGCCGGAAACGGTCAGCATGATGAGCACAATCAAAGAGGATGACCCCACGCAACGCACATTCAAGATCATTCGGAAACCGCCGGATGGCCTTGCTTACGCCATCCATATCGCCGGCAAGCACAGGCTTACCTATGAACAACTTTGCAGGAGGTTGAGAAAATGAAGGCCAACCTGATGTTCCGTGATAAAGATTTTGACTTAAATGCCACTCCCTGCTTCGGCAAGGATATCTTGGCCGCCGATCTTGAGCTAAAACGCATTTTATCAAGCATGGCGCAGGAGGATGAAGTCATATACGCTGCGTGCACCTCCGCGCTCTTTTGTACATTGCAATCCATAGAGGAAATCCGTTACAGGCAGGAAAACCTGCGCGACGCTTTTCGAAACCCCGGCGCCGTGCGGCAGCTCTATAAGATTACCGTCGAAACGGAAAAGAAAAGAAGAAATTCATGGCACTGGCTTTCTTCCTCCTATCTGTCCAGCACCTTTTCAAGCGCAGTCGAGCTTATGAAGATATATACCGGGATGCTTATGGAACTGCGCTTGGTTGCGGACAATAAATTATCCGGCTTCCAATCGGAAGGGTTTTGCAGTCTCTTAACCATGCTCCAATGGGAACTGGACGATGCTTATTTTGCCGAAGTGCGCGCGCACTTAAATGAACTGAAAGATGGAGAAGGTATGCTGGTGAGCGCCACATTGGGGAACTACTTGCAGAGCGTCCGTTATGTACTTCGCCGCAAGAACCGCAAAGGCTTCCGATGGCGTTGGAGTTTTGCCCCATCCTATACTATCGCTTCCCGCGACGACGCCGGAGCCATAGATCTTGGAAAACGGCGTGACCGCGCCATCAACGAAGCCACAAACGCACTGGCGCAAGCCGCGGAGCATTTGGAGGGTTTTTTCGCCATGCTGCGCAGCGAGTTGGCATTCTATGTCGGATGCCTTAATTTATTCGATAAGCTGCAAGCGCTGGGCATGCCGATCTGCCTCCCGAACCTGCTCCCCGCTACCGGTAAAGACCGTTCATGGGAAGGGCTATACGACGTAAGCCTTGTGCTGATGAAAAACGCTGCCGTTGTCGGTAACGAGCTGAACGCTGCCGATAAACGGCTATATATGATTACCGGCGCAAATCAGGGCGGCAAATCTACGTTTCTGCGGAGCATGGGGCAAGCGCAGCTCATGGCGCAAAGCGGAATGTTCGTTGGCGCGGACAACTTTTCCGCGCCCATCCGCCACGGCGTGTTTTCCCACTTTAAGAAAGAAGAGGATTCGGCTATGAAAAGCGGCAAGCTGGATGAGGAACTTACACGCATGAGCGAAGTCGCCGATCATTTGGAAAGCGGCGCTCTGATGTTGTTCAACGAGTCCTTTGCAGCCACAAACGAACGTGAAGGTTCGGAAATTTGCCGGCAGATTACAAAGGCGCTTGTAGAAAACGATGTGGAGGTCTTTTCGGTGACGCACCTTTATACTTACGCTGCCGCATTCCTTTGTGATAAGCAAACGCAATTCCTGCGCGCACAGCGGTTGGGCAACGGCGAGCGTACTTTTAAGGTCATACCGGGCGAACCCTTACAAACTGCCTTCGGAGAGGATCTGTACAAAAAAATATTCGGATAAGTGGCAATTATACTCTTTTAAAGCCCGGGACCTTTTTGTCCGGTTTTCAATTTCGACCATTTTCGGCAGCGGTGAAATGTGATAAAATAAATTAAATATAGTTCCTGTTCTTTTGGACTTTCTTGCCATGGAGGCTCCCTATGGATTTTTATCGGTATCGAGACGACATCCGGGCACAGCTTCAATCGGTCACGACGCTGCACATAGCGGACAGCCTGCGTTCCCGAGCGATTTGCGAGAGCCTGCTCGTTACCGGCAAGGAACTAAACGACAATGCATTGATGGGGTTTGCCTACTATTACTTGGCCGAATCTTATTTTGTAAAAAACGAATACCCCCCTTTCGTTTCCAACCTGCTTTTGGGCCTTAAGTATCAGCTTCAGCCGCCTGAGCCGTTTCTTCTCACCAGGTCCTACAACATGCTGGGCATCCACAATTCTTACACGGGCGACATTTCGATGGCGATGGATCACTATTTGAATTCCCTCCAATATGCGGAGCAATCGGGTGATCCATATATGTCGGCCGTGGCTTATTTCAATATCGGGAGCATTTACCGCGACTTGACCGATATAGACGCCGCCATCCTCTCCTTTAAAAAAGCCTTGTCCAGTTTTGATGTGAGCCCGCCCACGGAAGACCGGCAGCGAAATCTGAGCATGACCTGCAGCGCCTTGGCCGTATGCTATCTGGAAGAGGGAGACGCCGCCTCCGCACTGAAATACTTCGAGCAGCAAAACGAAAAGCGCGATAAAATGCACAGCGACGCCCGCATTGCCGCGCTCTCCTTTGAGGTCAAATATTACCACACCGTGGGAGACCATGTTCGCAGAAACGCCGCCATTGAGGCAATGCTGGCCGAAGTGGAAAACGTACCCTCTTTGCTGGGCGTGTTCGACGAGCTTTTTTCGCTGTGCGGCTTTTTACATAAGATGGGATATTTCGACCAGCTTTGGCGGCTTCTTTGCGGCATCGATGATCTGGTCGCCCAAACGGGCATTACCGACCTGATGTTGAAATTTATGACCTACAAGGCCTACTACTACGCGGGCATGGGTAGGCAAGAGGAGTATCTCGCCGTTTGCGCCGAGCACTTTACCCTATCCAAGCGGCTGGAAAAGGAAAACCAAGTTAGCCTGAAAAACAGCATCAAGCTCCGTGAGGATCTGGAAAAAATCAAAACCGAGCAGAGGCAAATGCAAACGGAGAACATGTTGCTTCTCGATAAATCCCGCAGGGATTTTCTTACCAACCTCCCCAATAGGGAATGGCTGAACGAATACGCCGAAAACGCCTTCAACCGTGCTTTTCAGAACGGGACCCGCCTCGCCATTGAAATTTTGGACATCGATGAATTTAAGCAGTATAACGACACATTGGGGCATATGGCGGGAGACAGGTATCTTCAGGCGCTTTCCAAGCTGCTCCATACCCTGATCGACCGCGGCCTTTTTTGTGCCCGCCACGGCGGAGATGAGTTCGTGATCATCTACGAGGACCGCAGCGACAGTGCGGTGATGGAAATTGCCGAGACCTTTCGGCAGGATGTGATGGCGCTGTCCCTTGCCGAACGGGACGGCGAGCCATATCCCCCCATCACCGTTTCCCAAGGGATATGCAGCTCGATCCCTATGCCTTGGGTGCGGCTTTGGGACTATTTCCATGCCGCCGACCAAGCCCTTTACTATGCCAAAAACACCGGACGTAACGCCATCCGGCTTACTTCCTTCGTATCCGAGACCTCTGGGAAGCCGGTGGATGGCCCCGGTTGATTAAAGCGAGGAGCAGGAGGGCGAATTACGTTTTCAACAGCCGTGATCCGGAGCTTGTCATCTTTCCCCTGCTTGCAGGCAGGTCTTTCTTATGACCAGCATGCCTGCTCGATTTCGTGTGCGATCTTCGTAAGCCCCGCGCGGTCCTGCTCGTCAAACCGCCCGACGAGGGGGCTATCGATATCCAGCACGCCTGCCACCCTGCCCGCATGATGCAGCGGTATAACGATTTCCGAGTTGGAATCGCTGTCGCAGGCGATGTGGTCCGGAAATCGGTGCACGTCATAAACGAGCTGCGTTGCATCCTGTGCCGCTGCCGTACCGCACACGCCCTTGCCCATGGCGACGCGTACGCACGCGACTTTGCCTTGGAAGGGCCCTAAAACCAGCTCGCCCTCTGTCATAAGATAAAAGCCCACCCAGTTGATATCGCTCAGCGCCGTGTTCAGCAGCGCCGAAGCGTTAGCGAGGTTAGCGATAAGATTGCGCTCGCCTTCCAGCAACGCGCGCATTTGCCCGGCCAGCATGGCGTAGAGCGCGGGCTTGGCTTGGGGGTAATTTTCATCAACGTTGTGCATACATATCCTCCGTATATCCGATACAGCGATTGTACCGCACGCGCGCGCGGCAGGCAAGAGAAGGGATTGAGGACGTGCGCCGTGACCATCGGGTGGACAAGGGGATGGTTTTTTGTTTTTTCCATTATCGAGGACGCTTATCAAGGCAAAAGAACCCTCCCCTTGTCTTTTATCCAAAGCATATCAATTCATTGAACCCGGACCGGCCGTATTAGTAGCAACTGCCGATCAGAGGCAGACAAACCTGATGGCGATGGGCTATCATATGATGATAGATGATAGTGAAAGGCCGCTAATCGGCTGCATGCTCGGTTCAAACGAAATAACACAATATGGCGACCATAAAGTATTGTGAATATGAGAATAAACGCCTTGTTCTAGTTTTCGTATAAGGTAGCTATATCATATATTCTACGCTTCATTTCTGTGCGGATATGTAACGGCTCTAAACACTCGCATTTATCCCCAAAACTGAAAAGAATATTGTAGTAGTATTGGTTCTCTATGAAAGGAAAACTAACAATGTAATGCTCATCACCGTCCGGCGAAAAGTGTTCATAAGTGCAATAATCAAGTGCCTGGTCCATGACAGATTTATGAATGCGAATTTTGATTTTCTTTTGCATAGTTGCCAAAATATCAGTGAAATCCAACTGCGGTTTTAGATAATCTCGCGGCGTAAAAAATTCCTCTTGTATTTGCAGGTTTGAAGTGCGGGATAGTTTGAATAAGCGAAAATCATTTCTTTTACGGCAATACCCTTGCCAATACCAATGACTGCTTTTCAATACAAGCTGATACGGCTCGGCTGTTCGTGCGGTTTTATTTCCGTAGCGGTCAGCATATTCAAAGGAAAGCAGCTTGCTTTCCTGCAAAGCTGTTTTGATAATTTCCAAATATGGTTGTATGTTCCTGTTGCCCATCCACGGACTTAAATCTATATATATTTGATTTGCTTTTATTTCAATGTCTTTTGCCCTGTCGGCGGGGATAAAACTCTTGACTTTCGCAAGGGCGTTTACCAGTTCATCACCCCGTATCATGTTGGAAAGACCGGAAAGCCCCATCAAAATAGCGGAAAGGTCGGCAGTCGAAAAAACCTTTCTATCAATCTTGTATTTCTGCATGATTTCAAAGCCCCCGCCCACGCCCGATGCCCCGCGAACAGGAATACCTGCCATGTTGATAGTGTCTATGTCGCGGTAGATTGTGCGGCGTGAAACTTCAAACATATTTGCCAACTCCTGTGCGCCTATACGCTCTTTATCAAGGAGTATCATAATAATGCTAACAAGCCTTTCAACTTTCATCGGATAGCAGCCTTTCAAAATTTCTTTTTATCATTATAGATTGTTGCCATAATGTTGTCAACAATTACACGGTACAATAAAAAGCAAACAATCAATCTACCTAGTCAGAAGGAAACACAATAAAAATGGAGGAAATTTATGTTTACAACCTATGTTTACGTTCTTGATACTTTAGCCGACTGGGAACTGGGGCATGTTATTTCGGAGCTGAATTCCGGCCGATTTTTCAAAAAGCGGGAACAGCGTGTACCGCTCAAAACGGTTAGTTATTCTAAAGAGCCAATTAACACAATGGGCGGGATGACAATCGTGCCAAATTGCTTAGTTGATGATATTGTTGTGCGTGAAACGAGCATGTTGCTATTGCCGGGCGCAGATACATGGAACGACCCAAGGCATGGCGCTATCATCGAAAAAGCAAGCGAATTTCTATCTTTAGGCGCTACGGTGTGTGCAATCTGTGGGGCTACCGCTGCGCTTGCCAGCTTTGGGCTATTGGATAAGCGTCCGCATACCAGTAACGGGCCGGGATTTCTTGAAATGGTTTCTCCTGATTATAAAGGGCAAAGTTTTTATATAGACAAGCCATCTGTAGCGGATAACAACCTTATTACTGCAAGTTCCACCGGAGCTTTGTTGTGGGCGAAACAAATTATTGAGCATTTAGGTGTCTTTCAATCAAACACGCTGGAATCCTGGTATGAATATTTTAGTACCGGTGAGCCTAAGCATTTCTTTGCCCTCATGCAAACTTTGCCGTCCAGCAATGAAAACTGATCCACGCAAGCAAAAGGCTGTTCGAGGAAAAAATCAGCGGGAACGTGCCGGAAAGCCTGTTCAAAAAAATGCTTGCAGATTATGAGAGGGAGCTGTCCGAGTCGGAAGAAAATTATACCAACCTTCGGCAGAGCGTTCAGGTAAAATACAATTTTGTTGGTTGTCTAAGCTGACACAGACTCAAAACTCCGTAAAAAGCATTATGAAACGCGTTATTATGCGGTTCATAATGCTTTGGCGGAGAAGGAGAGATTCGAACTCTCGCGCCAGTTACCCCAGCCTACTCCCTTAGCAGGGGTAACAAAATGCCCTATTTATCTAGGTTTTTTGGCGTTCGCATGTAATAGGCATGTAATAAAACGGTTATTTTTGTGCGTCTTCACACTTCGAAAGATCGTCTTCCACGAGCCCTGTCAAATACGAGCTCACGCTCATATCCAAGGTCTCAGCCCTCTGCTTTATCCGCTCTTTGAGGTCCCTTTTTTTAACGACAATCGGTTAAAGCCGCCCTTCGCACCCTCGGCGTAGAAGGCTGGAAAACGGCCTACGCCGCCGCCATACCCGGCAACGCGTTTGTAGTCGAGGTTTATGTACTGGCCAGTATTTCGGTCTTCCGCTTTATCTAACACTATCCACCACACAACGGATATATTTATGTGAGCCGCCTGACTTTCGGCTTAATCTCCTCGAGGGAACACACGATCAATGAGCTTCATAAATTTCCTTTGCAACCACGCAAGTATTGTGAAAATCAATACGAGAGCGATTGCTATAAGGAAGTTTTTTAGAAAAGTGAGCGGCGTAGCAGTTAGCTCACGCATCCACTCTTGCAAAGCAGGAAATGTCATTATAGCCGCAAGATACGCGGATATAGATATGGCAAGAGTTATTTTCAAAGCAATCGGACTCAAACTGTTATCTAAAAACGATTTGTCGATTTTCTCTTTATCATATGGATACCTAAGCGATTTTTTAAGCCAGTTATAATTTGCGGAAACGCATTTCTTAAGCGCTGCGACCGTCTCCCCGGATAAACCTTTCTTCGTTTCGGCATAGAAGCTCAAAAACTTAACAGGAATTAACGAGTAATTGGAGCTTACCATTGCGCTCACATCCTCGATAAACTTGTCATCTTTTATATTAGGATTTTCGAACATGAGCTTGTCCAACGGCTCAAAAATTAGAAAAAGCTGCTTTTCTAAAACTTCCCGCTTGTAGAGCTTCCCACCGTTTATTTGCTCAATCTTATGTCCCAAATAAACCATTACAACAGAAAATAGCCCGGTTACGATTGCAATTGTCAATTCCTGCCCCATATATCGACCCTCCTCGATAAATTATACCACCAACGAAGCGGGTGCGAATAGTACTTTTGTTTAGTATACGGCCCCGCGAACGCGGGGCCGTATACTATCATTGAACTGGTTTCACCTTTACCGTTGCCGTAAACTTTCACTCCACGGTATTGTCCGCATACCGGCCTTGATCCTCCATTACATTCGCAAGGTTATGTCATTTATATCTCTACTAGCATAGTATGCGGGGGTGTATTGCTTTCAAAATAGCGTTTATGTTTTTGAAGAATTTTTGTTTCATTAACGCACTTTTCAATTATTTTTTCTTCTAGCTCTTTCTCTGATTTTGTCAATGAGTTTGATATAAACTCTTTATATTTCTTCCAAACATGGCAAACAGCATTTTTAAGCACGGACTCAGTAATGAATGGCTTTTTCAATACTTGCTCTAAAAGTTTTAACAAAACGGGTATAATTATCGAAGTTAGCCACAAAGGACTTGCTTCTAAAATTATCGTTAGTGAAGAAGAAACAACCGCGCACATGAGTATTACAATAATAAACCAATTCTCAGCAAATAAAATGAGGGAGCGTCGTATTCCAATTTTATTTTGGAATCGTAATGAAACTGACTCAATAAGTTGTTCTTCTTGCGCTCTAATAATATCTAGATTCGCAGCCTGGGTTTCCTCGTACCGAGTTATAGCCTCACGCATATCTTTGTTTTCGAGGTAAAAAAATTCATCTATAGATAGTCCTATAACATTATCATCAATTGCTTCGGAATCACCGGATGAATTTTTATAAATTAATTCTTCTATTTTTATCTTTTGCAATTCTGAAAGAGAATTAACATCAATAGCAGTACCATGCTTCCTTTCCAACTCTTTCGCATTGATTTTGAGCCTTTCAAAAAAATCTGCAGTCACCCTTTGAGCTGCAAATGCATTGCGGGCTAATGTGAGCTCAGGAATTTTCGTATACAAATGGGCCTTTGGTACCCATAATCTGCAAATTATCATATTATCGGAAATTATAGGCAAGGCATTTATACTCCAATATGAGCACCCGGCGTCAGTACCTTTATATTGGGACACATATTCACGGAAGTCCCAAACAAGAGCAGTATTTGAAGTGATGAAAACAGGTAACCTGTTTTTTCCGCCATATGTTACCGTGTAGTTTCCTCTCCTCAAAATATTTATATAATTAATTGAATTAATATCATTTAAAACAGCTCGTTCCTTCCATTTTGGATGCTTATCTCTTATAAATGCAAGCAATGCATCCCAGTTCAAGTTGTACCTAACTGAATTAAGGTCAGTCCATTCAACCGCCGGTTGCACGCGACAGTTTATCTTATTTGCGATATTAATCCTCAAACTTTGTACATATACGTCAAAATCAAAAGCATCCCATTTGTTGATTTTTGCAAATGCACGTAACTCATTGTCAAATATCTGCTTTCCAGCTTTTAAATCATCTGAGGCATTCGACAAAGCTCCCTCTATCTCACCAACCGTATGCTCAAATATACAAATATTCCCATTATATTCTCTGCTTAATAAGTTAATCATCTCATTAGCAGCTTCAACTTCAATTTTCCACGAGAATCCTAGTGCACGTAACAATAGTTTTGTATCTATATAGAAATCAGTTCCAGTAAATTTTTGTGTGCTGTTTTGAAGATAGTCTTGCATTTGGTATACTCCAAGATATACCATAAGCCCATTTACAACATCTTTCAAGTAAGATACGGTATCATCTTGCTTATCAAGAAGATGTGTAATATACTTACCGACATACCAATCCGGAGGCACATAGGCGCTGCATATGCTTGGACTTTCTATATCACCATTTGTAAAGAGCCTAGCGGCATTTTCCTTGCGAATTAAAAAATGAATAAGATTTTCCTTTGCGGTATCATAAGACCATACACATTTCATTTCGCTGACAAAGGTAATAAGACCATTGATAACAACTTCTTCTTTTATCTTTAATGAATCACGTAAAGCATTAAACTCTTCCACTTTAAAAGCTGGGTCGTTGAAACGAAATCCTGCCCCACTTGGTAAACGTAGTATCTGGCTTTTCTTGTCAAGGATACGCAAACATGTTTTGGTTAGTTGTGTCGGTAGATTTAGGCCAAACTCAGATTGGATTTTTTCTTTGAGTTCAGAATATTCAAGCTTCTGTTGAGCAGAAACCGCTAAAGAATAGAGGATATAATTGCAAAATATCAACAATGGATTATCTGTTTGCTTTATATATGCTAGTGCAATTAGTATATTACGATTATCCATATCAAACAGCTCCAATATACACATCTATTTTCTCCTTTTTAACATATTTTTGCATATAAAGCAATAATGTGAATGTTTTTATTTATCAAACAACCAATTTAACAGTCACATATCCAACCAGGTTTAAACACCTATACTTATGACTCAATATTGACAGTAATGCTTTAACATATGCCTCTGGCATAGCTGGACATACTTCACGCGCGCCCGTAAAACTCCGGCGCTAGTAGCGTTCAAATAGGCGCGCAATAATCGGGTGTATGCATGTTTCTTTTCTCGAAAATTATTCGCCTAGCGAGCGCTTTTTATAACAGCGCCCCACCTTCCTTTGTGGAGAGCGGGGCGCTTATTTTATGTGTTGTAAAATTACTGCGCTTTAATCTTGGCAATCCAAGCCTCTCCTGTACCGGTGATAAGAGCGTTGATATCAACGGCCGCGGATTTCAAGAGCTGAATCGTCGGGGTGCTCAATTTCTCCATCGTCTTATCCAATAATGCTTTCCCAAGCGCAGCGATTTGTGCGTCCGATAGCTTGCCCCCACCTGCTACCTTAAGCTTGCCGACAAGGGTCTGCTGCAATTCTCCTACGGTCGTTTGCGCGGCAAGGATGACCTGGTCGGTCGCCGCCGCAATGCCAGCGAGCTGCTTGTTCTTGGCGATCTGCGTAGTCAAACATGTGCCCAGCACGCCGATGAGCGTAATAAGCAGCGTTGCCACGACCTGCAGGATAGTTTCCATAATGGCTTGTTCCATATTATCCTCCTTATTTTTGTATTGACGTTATGAGCAAAGTAGCGATGCCACCACCCATTGCAGACAGGACGGCGGTAACAACAACGTCCCATTTCTTTGCAGGACGGCTTTCAATGCAGCGGAGCCTTTCCTCATGGTCTGCCCCTTGGGCGATTATGGTTTGGAGCTTTTCGTCCATGCGCTCCAACTTTAAAAGGATTTCTTGCACGTCCCGTTCTGCCATCGTCTATTCCCCCTACTTACTTATTCTTATGCTTGTTTCAGCGTAAGCTCGTACCGCTTACCACTAATTTCGACGGACAGCGCAATTTCGTCGGGCAGAACGGCAGGTGTTTCCACGGTCACAGGCGCGCTGTGCGCCGCGCAGAACGCCGCAATGCCATTTAGAGTGTTATCGCCGGCTTTACCGTCAGGCGTGCCGCACGGATAGCCGAGCGCGTTGAGCGCTTTTTGCAAAGCCTCTACGTCGGCGTCATACTTTAGATTTTTTGTGATCACTTTTGCCACGGTATTGTCCTCCTTCGTATCTTCTTGCAAAACAGCAAGCCGCCCGTAGTGCGTCCATTCACCTGCTGACAGCGGCAGTTTTACCACACCGCGATCGCGCCCGTATGCTTCGACGGTCTGCCCGTCGCCGATGTAGACGCCTACGTGCACCATCTTGCCTTCTTTGGCGCTGTAGATAAAGCAAAGGTCGCCCGCTTCAAGCTGTGCCTTTGTGAGCTTTTTACAGGTGCTATACAGCCCCTCTGCGCTGCTATCACCCTTTGACCAACCCATAAGGTTCTGGACGTAGTACATGATGAGGCCCGAGCAGTCGTAGGCCTCAATTGGATTTTTCCCGGACGCCTTGACTTTCTTGTAAAAGGCAATAGCGCGGTCTGCGTTTTTGGTTGAAGTTTCGCGGCTTTTTATCCACACTTCGGGGTTTGCCATAGAGGAAACGACTTGCCCCTGTGCTCCCCAAACGTAGATATTGCCTAACTTCGTCTCGAGATAAGCGAGAAATGCGGGTATCCTGCTCACGTTTTCCTCCTTTCCTCTCGGCTTCGGTGCCACGTGCCCCCATCCCGTGTACGGATCGCAGTCGACCGCCCCGAGATCCACCGCAGCGGCCTTCAAAGTGGAGTAGAGCTGCGGTTCGGTGATGCCCGGCTGTTCACAGACAACCAAGGCAGCTTTGGCGAGCAGAATCGGGCACGCGACGCTTGTCCCGTTGTACACGCCTGTAACGCCGTTCACGGTCACAGCGACGCCCGTGCCAACCTCGGCGAAGTCCATCTCGCCGTGGAACGTGCTGAAGCTCGCGCGGCTACCGTCATTATTTAGGGCCGCGACGCAGATCGGCGCCCAGTAGTGGGATGGATAAATACCGATGCCCTCGCCGCCGTCGTTGCCGGCCGCGGCGAACACCGGCACATTTCGGGCCACAAGCTCGTTGATAAGCTGCTCGTGATCGGCATCATAACCTGTGGCCTGTGACACGTTCACGAGGTACTGCCCGCCCGCCTTGGCGCGTTGTAGGATATCCCTCAGCGCATTTGTGATACTGCCAAATGCCGTACCCCCTTTGATGTTGTACGAAAGGATCCTGCACTCGGGCAGCCATTCGAGAAGCAGGGCGGTGATCATAGAGCCGTGCCCCTCGGCGTCGGGAGCATCGAAGCCCGGCACGCAGGCGACGCGGTTGTCGCGCAGGTTGCAGCCGCTATCAATCAGCGCGACGGTAGTACCCTGCCCGCGGTAGCCCGCCGCGTGGAAAGCGGACCTGACAGATTTATTTATGGTGGTAAGGTTCATATGCCTCCTTTCAGCGCGCGAAAAAGGAGCCTTTCGGCTCCCTCGGTGGCGCTGTTTATTCTTCGGGCGCGTCCTGCACGATGCAGTAACAGGTCTGCAAAACGCCGTCCACAAGGTCGATGGTGACGTCCTCCACGATCTGCCGCCCTGCCGCAGTCAACGCGGCCAGCGTGGCATCGCGGTCTTCGATGTTATAGTCGATACGAGCCATGGTGTGCCTCCTTACGTAGCTGTGGGAGTGAGTATATCATTGATTGCAGCCTGTACCTCCGGCGCTGAAATAAAAACCTCAAATTTATGTGTAATGGTGTAGCCAGTAAATTCGCCCATCTGTGATGTGCGCTCCCACAATTCGATTCGATCACCTACGGACAATGCGACGTCGATCGTTTTCTGTACGGGGTTACCGCTACTAGTAATTTCGCTGTTTGGCACATCGATACCATTAAGCCTAAGTTTTTCATAGCTGGCATAACTGCTGCGTGTTTCGATGGAGTAATGTATTCTCACAGTCATTGCTTTCACGGCAACAAAACCCCAGCCCACGCCACAGTATGCGAAAGAGGTATTACTCGCCTGGTGCATCCCCTGCTTGGCGTAGATAACTGTATCCCCGGCGCTCAACACCTCCGGGAAGTCTACCCCGCCTCCCTGAAATCCTCCTGTTAGCATACGATCACCCCCAAATATGCAGGACAACGGGTAGGTCGATTGCTGGTTTCTCACCGTCTGCAATCACCGTTACCGTGCCATCTGCCTGTGCGCTTACGTCGATCTTGGCTTTACGTGCCGCCTTGCGCTGTTCCACCGTGGCTCCCTGTGCAAGGCTCAACTTGCCCTTCGAGGCTGCCAACACACCGTCCATGGTGATAGTCTGCGTATACGGAGCAGACGCACCGGTCCACCCTGCTGCTGTCAGCGTGCCGGTGATCTCCTGCGTCGCCGCCGCCGCCCCCAAATTAGTGCGGGCGTTCGTGGCATTGTTTGCACCCGTGCCGCCCGCGGCGACAGGAAGCGTACCAGCCTGCAGCGTGCCACCCGTACCGGTGTAGACCGCCTTGTTTGCCGTGGCGCCTACCTTGATTGGGTCGGAGCCGTCGGCAGCATGACGCGCGGCGTGGGCCGTTACGTCTGTACCGGGGCGCAAGCGTACGCGGCCGCATACGGCCTCGTTATCGCGCTCGTTGACGATGTCCTCAGGCAGGAAGTATAGCTGCGACGGCGTGACAAGCACTTGGGCAAGGGATTTTTCCGTGATTTCGTCCAGATCGGTCAGCTCCGGCGCCGTCGGCACCTCAGCCTCCATGCCCTTCAGCACAATCGCCCGAATAAACTGCCCGTCGAGCGTGTAGTTTTCGTCGTAGCGCAGGATGACGCGATCGATGCGGTTATACTGGACGGGAGCGTCATGCAGCAAGGTAAGCGTTTGCGCGCCGCCGGTGCCGTCATCTTTGAGCTCGTACCAGCGCCCACGGATCCACGCATAACCGGGCGCGATTTGTGAGGACCGTTCATATGCCCCGGGCGACACCTTCAGCGCGTCCGGTTCAACATCCACGCCGTTGGAGAGCAGCAGTCGCATGGGCATAGTCATTTCGCGGCTGTCATACGTCCGTTCATCGGCGGGTGTGGTCGCGGTCGCTTCGATGCTATCCCAGAACCCGCTCTTTTCTCTAACCATTCCCTATCTCACTTCCTTTTCCGCAATTCAGTGATTCTATCCGTCAGCTTCAGGGCCTCGGAACCCAGCACGACTTCAATCTTGGAGCCTGCACGCTCGTACACTTCGCGCGCCATGGTGACGCGTGCATCGAAGCGCAAGCGCTTACCCAGCACGTCCACGATGGCCGTCACCTTGTCGCCAACGTCCCAATCGACGCCATAGGAAAACGCGCCTGTAGGCGTAACAGTAGCCTCCAAGCCGCGGATGTAGCGCCATCCATCGTGAAGCTTTTGTAACCCCCCGGTGATCAGCGCTGCGGGATCCGTTTCGTTACCAACGCTGATCCATCCCTCGCGCCGGTCCCATCCTGTGAGCGGCTCGGCGATCTGCTGCCCGGCATCATCGACGTAGGCAGCAAGCACGAGCTGGTTCTCATCCTCCCCCGCTCCACCGAGGTACGGCGAGTTGACAAATTCGCTTTTATCCAGCAGTACGCGAGTGTTTACGATGTTTCCAAAGCCCTCACTGAAGATTACAGGACTGTTCCCCTCCGCATTACCCTGCGTGAGGTCGCGCCCGGGGACGCACACGAAGACAATCTGCTTGGTGCGTACGTCAAAGCGCATATCCCATCCCATATCAGTCCACGCGCCGATTTCAGGCAGAACATCCTCCAGGCGCTCATCATGCTGACACTGCCAGGGCGTCGAGATCCCGCGAGGAGGAGCCGCGAGATCATCGAGTACGACGCCCGGCAGCGCCCGGTTAACATCAGTCGGGCTGACGATGTGCCGGCTAACATAGTGGCGGTAGACCTCCTCCGCCGTGCCGTTTGTGCGGTCCCATCCGAGCGCCTCCGGGTCTTCCGTGGCGGTCGGCGGTACGATAATGCGTCGATGTGCAAGGCCTTTGAGCATGCGCCCTTCGATTTTAACGAACTTCGGGCCTCGTTCTCGATCCTGCTCGATGCGCTGTACAATGCCCGCCCTTGCACCGGATTGCCCGAGGCAGATAATCCGGTCATCTTCAAGCGTGTCGGCATCTGTGGCGCTCACAGGGAGCGTCAGAGAGAACTTGCCAATATCAAAATGCTGCCGCTCCATGATGAGGGAAGTGTATTCGTTTATGAGCCCAACGCGCTCGCGGGAGCGGTCATAAACCCAGATGCCGCGATTGGTCGGCCGGGGCCTGTAGATGTCATACATACTTACACCCCCGATAGCGCGCTTTGCCAGCTGAGCTTAACCGTTGCGGCTGCGATATTATCCGAGCCGCTGTCATACTGAACGTCGTTCGCGCCCGGCTGCAGCTGCCAGAACTCCCAGCCTGTGATGTCGACGTCTTTAAGGACGTCAAGGGCCTTCGTGGAGACGCCGGTCAGGTTGTTGATGACCTCCACCGTCTGCTCAAGAGCGTTCGTATTAACGTAGAGGCTCTCATAGGCCTGCAGTGTACGGTCGAATGTCATGAACTCGCCCGTGGTGGCGTTCGTTAATTTCGGTTGTACTGCCGGGCCGGTGATCCACGCCTCAAAGCCTGTCGCGACGTCGCCCAGGTTAATGACTGTACCGCGATATCCGCCTCCTCCAAAGCTTACGCCGGGCAGATGGATTGAAAACGGAAACTTGAACCGCCCGGCGCGGTAAGCGATCGTCACCGCGTCTTCGGATGCGATCGGCCGCCAGATTGGATCAGGGCAATGGATCGTTAGACTGATGGGCTTGTAGTGTCCGTTGATGCGCACGCGGGCATCTTCGCTCGGCGGGTCCGTTACGATGCCGTTGATGTAATAGCCGCCGTAGTCGTTGGTGTACTCGATGCGTAGCGGCACCTTACTGCCGATCACGGCATTGAGCTCACGCAGGCGCTGGTACATAACATACTGGGTATCGCCGTAAACGTACCCCGAAAACTCCATTTCACGGGGCTCATAGAACGCGTCATGGAGCGTCTCGCCGTCCTGGTTGCTGCCCTGCGAAACAAGAATGAGGATCTCCGGCTTTCCCGTGCCCCGGAGATCCCCGAAAACGTGCGGCGTAGGCTTATCGATCGTGAAAGCCGCTTCGCCACGGGAAGATATGAATTTAAGCGTCCGCACCCGCATACCTCCTTAGAGCAGTTTTGCAAGGTTTTCGGATTCGCGCCGCAACGCCCGTGCATTTTGATACGGCGTCGGCACGGGCTGCTGCATAATAACCGTCTGCTCCACCTTCACGTTGCGCACAGCGGCCTTCTGCCCCACTCCGAACGCATTACCGGCTTCGCTGGTCGATCTGACACCCGCCTGCAGACTTCGCGCGGCGAAGTTGTCCACCCTGCTTTGTGCGGACACGAGGAGGCTTTTCACGGCCGCGTCAGGTGCTGCAGCGAAAGAAGAGATAGAGCTAAGCAGACTGCGCACCCCGCCGGAGGACTTCGAACCGCTTGACGTGCCGCCCGTCGACGGAGAGCCGATGGTGTTATATACCACCGTTACGGTGATGGGCTTCTCCGCTTCAGCCCGCAGGCGTGCAATCTCGGCAAGACAAGCATCGATTTTGGGCTTCAGCCCACCCAGCAGTTGACTGCCGAGGAGCTTGCCTTTGTTGAGATACTCGGGTGCATACTTCTCAAGCAGCGCCATGATCTCTTCTTGACTGGATTGCTGTAGGAACAGGATCGCTTCCTGCATGATGCTTTCGCCACTAAGCCGTTGCTCCCAATAGGCTTGTGCCGCGGCAAGGCGAGCATTGAGTATCGTCCGCTCCTGCTCGGCCTGCAGCCGAACCGCTTCAAGCTGCGCGTCAGCTTCGTTACGTATGGTTTCCTGCTGATCCTTCAGCGCCTGTTTCTGGTCCTCAAGTTGCTCCTGATCGTGCCTCTTCTTCGTAGCCGCCTCGAGCGCCGCGATCTGCTCGGTGAGCTTCAGGCGGTTGCGCTCGTCTTTTTCGTACTCGAGTTGAGCCTGCAGGCGGCGGAGCTTGTCGGCGTCCTGCTCGTCCTTATCAGCGCGATCCTGCGCCTTAGAGAGATCGTCCAGCGCACGGATTTGGGCGTTAATGGCGTCAAGACGCTCATCCATCACAGCACGGATAGCGTCGCTCTGGGCGTCTTCCCAGTCACTCACGGCATTGATCTGCGCTTGGATGGCGGACAGCTCAGCGTCGCGTTGCGCTTCGGCCCTAGCCGTTATGGCACCGGTAATAGCGTCCGCGAAGTCCTGGTACGTATCCATGAGCGCGCGCTTGGCTTCAAAGAGGCGCTGTTCCACGTCGAGGCGCTGCTCAGCGTTTAAGCGCTCGCGCCGGAGTACACGCTCGAGATAATCGATATGCGCCTGCTCAAGCTGGCCGTTGATCTGCATTTCAGCGTAGGCGCGTTCCTGCTCAAGGCGCTTACGCTCCGACTTTGAGAAGCGATCGGACGCGAGCAGGCTGTTGATGTGATCGAGGTAGGCTTGGGCGTATTCGTCCTCCGCGTCGCTCACGCGCTCGATCATGTCAAGCTCTTCTTCCCAAGCCTTTTTACGCGTGGAGCCGCCACCGCCGCCGGAGGAAGATCCACCGCCGTAAGGTTGCCCAATCATAGCGAGAAACAGCTCAAGTTTTTTAGCAGCTTCTTCACCGGCCGCGCCGGTAGCTTTATAATCAGCGATTGCCGCTTGAAGGGATGCGCGCAAGGCCTCCTGTGCTTTCGTGGCACCGTCGAGACCGATATCGGCCAACCCGACGAGATCGTCGATGTTCGCCTCTACCGCTTCTCCGCTCATTTTAAAATGTTCGGAAAGGCCCTTAAGCGCCTCGGCGTACTCCCTCGTTCCCTTCGCTCCAGCTTTGACCGTAGCGGCGTAGCCTTTGATCTTCTCTGCTTGCATGACAGCCGCATTCGAATCCTGAACCTTTTTGAGGTTTTTTTCGTGGTCGGCCCATTCCTTAACCGCATCGGAGTTGACGGCGGCCTGCGCGGCAAGCACACGTTCAGCTGCAGCCAAGCGGTCCGTATCGGTTATTGCTTCATCAGCATTTGCACGAAACTGCTCGGCCGTAAGACCAAAGGCCAGCGCCTGATCCGTTTCGACCTGAACGAGATATTGCTGTGCTTCTGTCAGCGCACCCATAGCAGAAGCTTCCTGCTCATATTGGAGGAGGCGCCTTTGGGAAAGGGTACTTTGATTCGCAGCACTCTCGCCCGTTATTCTACTCATTTCCTCGATGGCTGCTTTTGCGATCGCATAATACGCGCTCATGGACGCCTGCTCCCCGCGCATAGAAGCCTCGATTTGCCCCGCCGTATCTTGCCTGCCCGCTGCCCTCGCCTCATTAATTTGCCGTTCTTTTTCTTCGACTATAGCCGCATATCTGTCATATTCGGCCATTGCTTCATCGTGAATGCGCTCCTGCTCGTTGTATTCATTACTCAACCTTTCGATGTTGGATGAGGCCGTAGCAATATCCGCATTGGCTGTAAGAAGCAGTGATTCTTTTTGCTTTGCAATCTGCTTATCAAGAAGGTCAATCTTTGCCTGAATTGCATCGTTGCTGGCTATGATCGCATTTCCTTCTGCATCATACCCGGTAACGAGCTCGGGAAACTGATCAATGATTTTTTGCCGGGCGGCTACAAGGTCCGCCGTCGCGTTATCTTTGAGGGCTGCCTGATACTCCCGTAAAGCTGCAATGCTTTGCTTGGTGGTGTTGATGCTGTCCTGAAGCTTTTGGGTATATTCTTCGGTCGCCTGTGATGCGGAGGTAAGGTTGACTATCAATCCGGCAAGCGCACCGACAACCAAAGAAATCCACCCAATCGGGCCTGCAGCCACCTTCAAGGCCATAAGCACCACTGTCAATTGTTTACCAGCGACGGCCACAGCAGCGAACCCCGCAGCTGTCAACACAGCCGCCAGCGCGGCAGCCGTAAGCCCAGCAGCCGCTTCAGGGCTCGACTGCGTCAAGCCTGCCAGTCCGTCTACAATCGACGATAATACTTGCACGAACGGCAGTAAAGCGTTCTGCATGGCACTGCCGTGCGCCTGTTCGAGGCGCAGCGTAGAGGCGCTCAATTCGGCCTGCGCGCCCGCGTAGGTTGCGGCATACTTCGCGGCGTCGCCCACTTGGAAGCGGGTTTCGTTCATGATGCCGTTATATTCGGCCTGCCGCTTTTCGGCCGTGGTAAGGGAATCAACGCCTTTGCCGATCTGCTGGGCGTATTCCTTCCACATAACGCTGACATTCTTCGTAACACCGGCATTGTCGACCAGAATGCTATTCTCGTTTTTCAAACCTTCCGAAGCACTACGTACCGCCTCGCCCATAGTAAGGGAGGCCTGCCGCCCAAATGCGGCAGAATCCTTCAGACGGTTAAGCATGTCGATTGCCTGGTTTGCATCGAAGCCGCGTGCGAGTAGGTTTTTCAGGGCGGTGGCAGCATCCGAGACGGGAATAAGGCCGTCGGCTGTAAGCGTATTCAGTTGGGTTTGCAGGGCACCGAAGTCCTGACCCGTTCCGTCAGCGACAGAGCGTAAGCCAGTGAGTGCAGAAATATAAGCGTTTGCTGCAGTAATGCCTGTTTGGATCGCGCTAGTGATCTTAGCAAAAGCCGCAATACCGGCCGCAGAGATCGCAGCATATGCAATTTCCTGTTCGTGTGCAGACTTCTGGGCTGCCTGAGCCTGCTTCCTTGCGGCAGCTTCAGATTTATTGGTGAACTGCTCAATTTGATGCGTTGCAGCAGCAAGACCTTCCTCGAGAGCCTGCGTCTTAAGCCGTAGATCAATAATAATTTCCTCAACCGTTTGAGCCACGAGCTCACCTCCTTTTAGGTATAAGAAAAGCGCCCCCCGTGGGACGCTTTCAGCGCTTTAGTTTTCTTGCTAACCTATCAATCTGCTTTTTAGGGCGGCATATTCATCTTCCGTAATGGCCCCATTATCAAGTAGGTTTTTATATTTGGTGATCTCGTCAGCAATCGATGATTGACTTGGAGGCAACGTATTTCCCTTTAAAAAATCAACGATAAATTGCTTTATAGCTCGAGCATTATATAACTCTTCATCTGCAAAAATAAATTTCTCTTCTTGCCCAACGCCCGCTAATATGCCCGCAACGGGAATAAATCCGGTTACGCCCTTGCCGGTACTGATAGTGAGTGTACCTTTCATAAGCATTCTGGGCTCGTCAAGAACCACTTCTTTTACAGACGTCAAGGGGATTGTTTTCTCTGTTTTTTTATGGGAAATCAAAATATTGCCTTCGCAAATCGTCAAATCTGCTTTTCCAAGGGCAATGGTTGTTCCGATGCAATGCAACCGAAGTGGAGCGTTCACTTGCTTTCTCCCTCCCGTGACTTCTTTATAGCAAAATCTTACCACAAGTCATCAGCAAACGCATCTTCTTTTTTACTGTCGCCGTTGCTAAGAGCATTGTAACGGTCGAAGACGAGGGGAATTTCGTCAAAGTAATATTCATGCATCAGCTCAGCTTTGGAAATGCCGAGCTTTATGCCCATAGCGATCAGGTCTGCAAGCCAGATTTCGGGATCGACTGCGTCGTTAGCCGCCTGATCGCGCTGATAAAATTTTCAAGGCCGTTCAGCTTCCAAAACGCTTCCACGATCTCAGCGAGACCGTCCAGCCCGATCTGCTGATCCTGCAGCAGCTTTTCCTCGGGAATGCCGGTCAACGAAGCCAGCACCTTTATGGCATAAGCGGGAGCGACTGTCATAGCGTTGCCGATCAACTCAGTAAACACCTGCTCGTCAAGGCTTTTCAGCTTGTCGAAAATGTCGTCGAGTGTCGCGCCCGGGAAGCACGCCGCCAGCAGTCCGCCGGGCAACTCCTGCAGCTTCTCAATAGCGTTAAGATATCCCTCAAGCGGCAGGCGCTCGAGCTTATAACCACGCACCGTAACGGTGGTGCACAAGGATTTTCCAAAAATACTCATATGATGCCCTCCTCCTAAAAAAGGCGGGAAGCGTCCGGCCTCCCGCCTTTATGAACGTTTGTTTTCTTTCAGCTTTTAGCCGCCGACAGGAATCGCATCCACGGTATTCAGCCAAATGAGGTCCGAGCCCGTCACGGTGTCTTTTTTGCGGACGTGCTGACCATCGGCCAACCGCGGGAACATGGTCATGTGAATGGTGTGGCGGCTGCCGTCCTTGTTGTCCGTGCGCGTTTTGTAATCGATCTTGATGCTCGTCACCTTCCCGTAATAGTACTGGATCATCCGGTAAGTACCGTCACGCTTCAGCGCTCGGAAGCCGAGCGCGTAGTTGGGTGCGACCGCCGTTTCAGGGCCCCAAGAATACACGCCGGTCTCGTCGTCGAAACTCGCGCCGTCGAGCTTTGCCTCAAGGTCAAGCGGCAGCTCCTGCACAATGATCTCCAAATCCTCGCTCGTGAACTCCGAACCGCTGTCATAGATACCGTCGTCGGCCGGCAACTCGTAGTCCTCGCTCTTGCGGTCCGTCGTCGCGGACACGGCCGTGGGAACGTCGATTTTTTCGCCGACCGCATAGGTCGATGCTGTGTTGGCCGTTACCGGCCAGATACGCAGGCCAGAAAAGCCTTTAATGCCTTTTGCAGCCATATTTAATCCGTCCTTTCGTAGGTCATGTTTTTATGATGAACGTCGTCGCCATCTTTGGGCGGAACGTCCGTGCAGCCGGTGCGCACGTAACCGATCGCGTTCATTTCGCGATCGACATCCAGCATGACCACGCTGATTGTCTCCGGGGTCACTCCCCAGATATCCACGATGATCACGCTGGACGCGGTGTACTCGTCGTCGTCCGCACCGGCGGCCGTTGTGTTGTTGAACTCGAGATAGGAAACGCAGGGCAGCACCGCGTCGGTGTCCGGAGCCGTAGGAAAAACGCGCGGATGGGCCCGCAGCAACGCCGCGTAGACTTCCGGCTTAACGTTTTGCATACCCTCACTCCCCCTTCAGCAGATTGGCAATTACAGCGCCGATCGCGGCGTTGCGCTTCGCTGTAGCAGCGCCCTTCAGGAAGTAACGTCCGGGGACATACCGCCTTTTCGCTTTCCCGATGCGGTGGCCGTACTCGACGTGGATGGCGTAGTGGACGTTGGTACCCACCTGCCCCACGACGTCATCGCTCTGGTGGACGACGCGAGCCGCGATGCTGCGCCGGAGCAAGCCTGTTTTCCATGGCGCACGCCGCTTAGCTTCGGCCTGCAGGACGCGCGCGCCCATCATAACAGCTTGCTCGGCGTTGGTCTCCACCTTGTCGCCCAGCTCCCGAAAGCGCCGCAAAGCGTTTTTGACGTCGATACTAATATCTAGCTCCATCACTCCACCTCCAGCAGCGCTACGGTCATTCCGCGGCTGTCCGGCAGCGCAGTAATGCGATAGGTCTCGCCCCGCCATTCCAGCAGCGCATTGACCTGCAGGCGGGCGTCCGGCAGCGAGTACATGCGCTTCGAGGTTTTGACCTCAAGCCCGTACTGTTGCCGCGCCAGCTCTTCGCTGTAAGGCTGTACGTTGCAGCTGAGCGGCTCACCGTCGGCCGTGGGTGGGTCATAATAGATACCGCCCTCCGCGCCTGTATGCTTTTCGCCGCGCTTGAGGGGCTGCACCGTGTGGTTGTGGAGTTCGGCAGCGATTGCTGCGGCCATATCTTCAAACATTAGGTCACCACCCCAGCTTTCGGTATTTGGAGTCAAGGCGGGCCTTATAGTCCTTTAAGAGCTCCGCTGCTGCCTTATTCCCTGCGATTGCTGTTGTACGGTCCGTGGCATAGGAAACAGACTGATCTCCCTCCTTCACCGTAGTAACTGGCCCTTTAGGAGGATCCTTTTTCCCATACCCCTCTATCCGATACAGGTCGATTGCCATTCGAATAACCATGCCCTCCAGCTCTGTCGGCAGTTCATCGATATGGCAGTAATCTAATACCGTTTGTCGGCACTCATCGAGACAGAACTCAGCGGCGACCGCGTTTACGTTATCACCGAGAAGTCCAAGCAGCGTTTCAAGCATGTTCCTCCCGCCTTTCGGAGGCGGCCCACGTTACTGGGCGCGGGCCGCTTCGATCAGTTTCACGATTTCGGAGTTGGTGGTGCCATCGGGCACGGAAATTCCCTTTTCGGCGGCAACCGCCAGCAGTTCGGCTTTGTTCATCTTGGCCAGAGGCTTCTCCTCGGACTTTTCTACCTTATACCCGTGGGCCTCGAACCAAGAAAGCAGTACGGAGTTGTCGCTTTCGCCAACCCCGTTCACAAAAGGCACCGACGCGGAAACGCCGGTATATTCCTTGTTAGGCGCGTGAATCTTAGCCATATCACGCCACCTTGATCTTGCGGAACACGCCCGCGGACTTCGTGGCCTTAAGCGCAACCGCAGCGACCATTTCGACTTCGCCCTTCTTCACGGCACCCGCCGTCTTAAAGTCAGGCAGCCAGGTCTTAACCGGCGCCTGACCAGCCATAGAAACGCCGTGGAAGCCGTCCATACCGAAGCGGACCGCATAGAGAGAAGTGCTGCTTCCGGTTACAGGAACCACGGGGTCGTTGGAACCGGCCTTGGCACCCAGGTCGACCAAAGGAATGCCGTCGTAATTAGCGATGTTGCGACCGAAGCTGTCCTTGGTCTCGGTGTTAGCGCCAGCGCGACGGGCAATGCCGCGAATCTTCGCGATCAGCTTGGTGTTGCCCATGATGGCGCCCGGCTTGCCGTCGAGGCCCATAAGGAACTCATCGAGCATGTCAAGGAAAGCCTTATAGTTGTTGTCGATTGCGGACGACGTGGAAAGGTCGATTGCCGAATCCTCGCCGCCACCGTTGAATTCGGTGCTGGAACCGGTGAGCGCCTTTTCCAAACCATCGAAAGCATTGGCGTCCACCGCGGAATCGCCGAGAATGACGGTCTGATTGAACAGAGCCTGCGCTGCTTTGATCTTCTGCTGCATCTGCAGGGTAACTTCGTTCACGATACCGCCCATGTTCGCGATGACGCGGTCGATCTCGAACGCACCGCCGAAAACCTTCAGGTCGACGGTGTAGCGCTGCTTGGTAACTTCCTGCGGCGTGTACTCGGCGTTGATCGCGCGGAACGCCGCGGTAGGCTGGGTGACGAGGCGCGTATACCCATAGGTCAGCGTCGCACCGCCGCCAGTGGGGCTCACCGCATCGTCGAAAGTAAGATTCTCGAGCAGGAAGTTCGACTTCCTGAACTCGTCAATGACGCCCAAGGTAATTTTATCCTGGACGTTCTTTTGTGCTTCAACCAGAGTTACAGGCATGTTTCATACCTCCAAATGTTATTTTTGAGATTCGAGTTGCAGCCGCACCGCATCAAAGAGGGTCGCTGGCTGCTTGTTGCCGCCTTTATCATCGCCACCCGCCGGCGCAGGCCTCGCACCATCGAGGGAGGGTTCGTCGTCGCCAGCCGGCTTGAAGAGAAAAGGCTTCTCGGTGCGGAGACCCTTCAGCACATCGTCCAGCCCTGCAACCTTACCGTCGTCGAGCAGCTTGAGCTTGGTTTTATCAACCAGCCCGGCAACCAGCGCGGGATCGTGTGCGTCGGTGATGGAAGAGCGAATCGCAAAATTGAGATCCTTTTCGGCCATGTCGGCCTTGTGCTTGTCGGCGGCCTCCTTGGCAGCCTTCTGCGCAGCTTCCAGATCAGCCTTAAGTTTTACCGGATCACCGGCGTCTTTCAGGCCGTCCAGCGTCTTCTGGGTGTCCTTCGCGAGCTGATCGGCAGCCTTATGCTTTTCGTTGATCTCGTCAAATTTGGCCTTAGGCACATAGGTGCCGTCGTTTCCCGCGACCAGATCAACATCCTTGCCGTCCGAACCTTTACTTTTGAGCGCCGCCTCGACCTGTTTAGCCAGCTCGTCGCCCAGCAACTTTTTGATGCTTTCGATGATCATTTTTCAATCCTCCGATAAGGTTTTTTACGGGTAACCCGCCCGCATTTCGGCCCGCGCTCTTTACCCGGCGCGGCGGGGCAAAACAAAAAGCACCTCTTTCGAGATGCTTTAAGGCATAAGAATTATGTTGCTTATTGTATCAGCGCCAAAGCTTCCTGCTCGCTGATTTCTTTGACCTGCTCAAGCACAGCGGTACGGCCAATGAATTCGCCGTCGTACCCCATGATCCGATCCATAAGGATGTTATCGTCATCGACAACCCATCCTTTTTGAGAATCATGCAGATAAGGAACATGCGCGTCAATTTTGCCGACCGCGTTCTTGTCCTTGATCAAATAATACTGCATTTTATCACCTGATTCTTTCAACGCCCGAGGGCTTTTGAAGCGATCTTGAAAGATCGTCCATCTGTCCCATCAATGCGACCGCCTCAGACGAGGCCTTGTTGGGTATTACCCTCCATGCCTCATACAGCGTATGCATTTCACCATTTTTAAGGTCAAAACTCTCCTGCGTGTGGTACTGCAATTCAAATTTCTGTCCGCTGGGAGAGACAATAATTGTATTTATGCCTTTATAAGGGTTTGCTTTGTCAAGCCAAGTATTCTTGACCCTAACAGTATTATACCCGCTTTCAGTGTGCCGTTCAATGCTTGAAAGAGCTTTATCGACAACCTCATCAGGCGGCGCAAGGTAAGTATATCGCAGAATATCGTTTATTTCAAACGAGTTTCCCGCCTGCTTATAATCCCCACGGACTTTTCGCAGATAGGATTCCTTGCCTTTGACCCGATATTCCAGTCCAACCGGCTGCATGCCGATGTCCGCGGCAATACTCTTTACGTGCCGGGTAATCTCAGGTTCAACCTTTACCGCCGCATCATAATAACCCATGGCACGGTACTGCGCCTGCAGGATTCCCCATTCATTCGCATTGCCGTATTTGAGGAGTTGGAACTTTTTAAGCGAAGCCGGTACGTAGTTCTTTCCAAGCCGCACCGTGTAATCTTCAAGTTGCTTCGCATCTGCGAAGTGGTTCTGGTAGGCCTTCATTTTCGCCAAATACGCAGGATCGCCCTTAACGTACTGATCAAGCCAATCCTCGTATTTTAGATTACCCGGCAGCATAACGCCCTTGCCGGCAACATCACGAGCAAACCGCTTGCCCGGCTCATCCTGAACGCCGGTGTACTCCTCGCCGAGCTTCTCCCACTCGGCCATCTGCTCGTCGGTGAAATGCGCCACGGTGGTGCACCGGCAGTTGGAATGGAACGGCGGGTAATTGACCGACGTTTTCGCGTCAGCGACCGCATGGATCTCACCGTCGCGAGCACCGCATTTCTTGCAAGTACGCTCATCGAGGGAAACGAGGACCTCATACTGTTCCACACCGCTGTTTGCATAACTGCGCAGCTCCGCAGATTCTACCGCGTAGGCCGTCTCCGTGCGGACGAGACGCTGGGCGTTATATAGCCCCGTACCAGTGGCGTCCCTGACGGCCGCGACCATCTGCCGGACGTCCTTGCCCTGAATTAGCCCCTGCGTGATCGTTTCGCTCAACACGGACGTAAGCGCATCAGCGTTCTTCCAGATGCGCTTGGAGTAGTCTGCCCCACTCCACGGGTACGATATCGCTTTTGCGATATCGGCGGCGGAAAGCATCTCAAGCGAGCTGCCGAACCCGACGCCGCGCTGGAAGTCGTAGGCGGCGCGGTAATAGGTGCCGGCATAGGTATTGCCGAGTAGCTGCGTGACGAGCTCCTCGCCTTTTGCGGCCAGCTCCGAGGAATTGACCTTCACGGCCGTCCCGAGCGACTGCAGGCGTGTGACACGCGAGCGCGTGGAGAGCGTATTGAGCTCCCGCAGCAGTTCGGCGTCGCCGGTGGCGTTAATGCGCTCCACATAATCGGCCAGCGTCATGCGCCATTCCTTATAGTCCGAGGCGTCGATGTACTTTATAGCCTCGGCATAAGAAAGGCCGTACTCATCGGCGTATTTTTCGTATAGCCTGCGGATCTCGCTCTCAACCTCGCGCGAGGCTTTCACATAGGCTCGCTCAAGTTGATCGAGGACCTCACCGGCCGACGCCATGCCGCGATCCATGCGGGCCTCAGCGCGCTTCTGCCAATATTCGGCGGACTTCATTCATCCTCACCGCCCTGGTCGTCGTCGCCCGGGTATACCTGCGCAGTAAGCTTCATGGCTTCCTGCCGCTCCTTTTCGAGCTGTTTGATCTCCTCGTCGGGATCCTTTACCCACGGGTGGTTTTCGACGATTGTACGTTGCGAAATAATGCCCGCGGAATCCTTGCAGTTTTTGACTGTATCGGATTCGTTCACAGGCATGTCGACGGCATAGGTGACATCGAAGGTCTGATCCTTGAAGCTACCCTTGCCGATCGCCTGCAGGTATAGGTCAATAAATACCTTCGCGCGCTGCAGGGAGGCCTTAAGGTTTTCACCGAGGTCGCGGCAGTCGGCGTCAAGGTCGGTATACCTAAAATTCAGCGCAACGCCGGAGGCCGTGCCCAGGTTCGGGTCCTTTGTGTCCACACCGTTACCGTAGTCGTAGAGATCGCGGCGCTGCTCCTCGAGGAACTTCATCACGGCCTCAATGTTGAGGTCAGCGGAAAGCTTGTCGACGCCGCCGTCACCCTCAATCTTGATTGCGAAATGCTGCCGCAGGTCTTCCATGAACTCGGCAAGGTCCGCTCCGCCGTAATTTCGCAGGACGTAAATGAAATTGACGATGTCGCGGAGCACGTCCGACGTGATGGACTTCTGCCAGTTGATGTCGTCAATCATCTCGCGGACGAAGCGCAGCAGCGGCAGCTCGTCGTCGTTGTACTTGAGCCATACAAGCGGCACCTGCTCCCAGTTGTATGCCTTTTTACCAAGCGTGAAGTGCGGCACGGGCGGCCGCTCAAGATCCTCACGAAACGTGTCGCCGTCGGTGCTGACAAAATACTGCACGCCTTCCACGGTCCAGAACTCCGCGCGGGTAATCTCACGCTTGAGGGTACCCTCATAGATCGTTTGCTGGTAGAAACGAATAAATCCGTTCAGCTGCTCATGCTCAGCGTCTTCCCAAAGAGGCCTTACCTCCGTCGCCGGCAACCGCGCCCAGCAAAGCCTTCCGGCTTTGAAGTAAGGCTGCAGGTATCCTATAGCCCACTTTATGGCGTCCGTGGTCATACCGGAGATCTTTGCGCGGAAGGGCTCGTTGAACACCTCATCGAGCGCTTTTGCGTACGCCTCGGATTTACTCGAAATCGAAAACGGACTTGCCAGCAGGTAATTTACCTTTTGACGGATGAGCTTGCGCAGGGCAGGATGCTCAATTTTGGTATTGCTTCGACCGGAGATCTTCACCGTTTTGTTTTGCACCTCGCTACGGTTGCGCCAGTATTCGCCGGCGGCTTTCATCTCGGCATATTCCGGTGAAGCCTTGAAGTTTCGGATCTCTTCTGTAACGATCTGCGCCGTGCTCATGGGGGCATTGCCCGCGATCACAGCGTTAATCAGGTCGGTTTGGGTTATATAGGGCATATGCTCACCTCATTTCAAGATAGACACGCCGGGCCGCCGCATATCGTCCTCGCAGGCATACCGCGCGGTATCGATACTGTGGTTGTTTTTATCCGGGAAACCTGCCTTGAAGTTTCCCTCTTTGTCGCGTTCAAGCTCATATTCGGTAAATTCGCGCGCCGCATTCGGACAACGTCCCGGGTCAATGATGATCGCCTCGAGGTCCTGCAGCCACTTGACGCCGTACTCCACGCTGTCAGGGCCTTTCTTTGCACCGCGTACGCGCAGGCCATAGTCTCGCATCTCGTCGATGCTCTTCGGCTCCGCACTGTCACAGGTGATGATCTCACTCCCGACAACGGGCTTAAGCAGCGCCGCGGCCGCGCGGTTGGAAAGCTTGACCTGGTGAATCTCGCGGAAGATGTATAGCCGCCGGCGGGTCTTATCATAGTGGTGACGCCCGTAATGGAACGGATCCGCGGCATAGCCCCAGTCAATACCGTTGCGGATATGGTCAAACACCTTGATCTCGTCCTCGGTAATCGGCCGCAGCTTGAGATTCTCAAATACTTCGCCGCCGGTACCGGTGATCTCGCCCAGGTATTCATGCTTGTACGCTTTTTCATTGACGGCTTTTAAGTGCTCGGCATCAAGAAAAAACTGCTCCCCGAGCCACTCACGAGGAACAGTTCTATAATCGCTTTTATGGACCAGCTTGCCAGGCTGTTTGATCTGCGCCTCGCGGTTTACCCAGCTGCCGGCGCTCCGGGGCGGGTTATACGTGAGGAACACCACGAATGAGCCGCCGCCGCGAAGAACGGACTGATTCAGCGTCCTGATCTTCTCGGCACCCTCGAACTCGTTGGCCTCTTCATACCAAAGGTATTTGATCCAGCCCTTCGAGACCTTAATGGACTTGACCTTTGTAACGTCGTCGGCTCCGCGGAAATAGATGCGCTGCCCCGTCGGGCGGTAGGTGATTTGCATGGGGCTGATACCGACGTCCCACTGATCGGCGACACCTAGCGCTTCGATACCCCATTTGATCTGCTCGTACACCGAGGTGCGGCAGTTGACCTCATATCGGCGCATCACCAGCGCGTGCGTCATGAGCCCCTGCGCCGCGTCACGCATAATGCCGAGCGGGATCTCAATGCCGACGAAAGAAGACTTGGTCGAGCCACGGCCGCCGTTCAGCCAGTAGTACGTATGCGCACCGGTAGCAATGTCGTGATGGACCGGGTAAAACGCAGGCGCGATGAGCTTCGAAAGCTGGATCACTCCTTATCATCCCCTGCCTCTTCATCCGGGACCACGGCAGCCGTATGCGGCACGTCGTCCACGATCTGCACCGGCAGCGCACCGAACAGTGAGACCTTCTCCGTGAACATGCTCAGGTGCTTACCGAGTAGCTCCAGCGCCTTAACCTTGTCGGCCATGCGCACTTCACGTTCAATACCTTCGCCATCTGCTGTGGGTATGGTCTTTACTTTCACACTGGCAATTGCCGCAAGATCATCTTCCGTTGCGCCCTCTATAACCGTAGCGTCCCGGAATCGAATAACCTTCCCAGGCTGTGAAAGAGCAACGCGCGCCAGCTCACGTACGACGCGATCGGCATTAACGCCGGTACGAGCGGAACGCGCAGCCATGGCTACCGCGATCGCGTCACGTATAACCGGCTTCGTCATAAGCTCGGAGGCCATCTTGGCGGCATTCTTAGGAGCATACCCCGCCCTGATCGCGGCCTGCGTTTGGTTCAGGTCAACGAGATACTCCTCGACGTATGTCGCCTGCTTAGCAGTCAGTTTCGGCATGGGGGATCAACTCCTTTCCGGTGTAAGTAAAAAATATTGCCTCTAGGGTGGGCAACGTGTAATTACGCGTTGTATGATTAACCAAAAGCGCCCTAAAGGCGAGAGAAAGGTCGTGTCATTATGTCGAAGTATTGGATCTTTGTTTCCAATGTCAGTGATTTCGAAGGTGCGGTACGTGCAAAGCAGTATCATGGACCATTAGATACATACTTTAGCACCCCCAGCATCGAAGCTGAATCTCTCAACTCCTACGACGAATTCGAAAGAGTAGAAAAAGCTTTCCCTGAGCACGAGGTATTCAAATGCGAGGATAAGCATGTACATTTCTACGATGAACACGGAAAAAAGTACGTTCCGCCCTTACTGTACGAGGACGAGCTCGAAGAAGAATAAACCGTATACGAATGAAGCTCCCCAAGGCCGGGGAGCTTCACTTTTCTCAGCTTACGCTTTGCCACAGAAAAAAGCGCCCCGATTGAGGCGCTTTTACTAAAAGTTCTAGTTAATCTGCTTATCGTGCTTCCGCATTGTCGATGTAAAAAAGTGCTCCCGTATTGGTAAGCCTCACGATGCCGTCGTTATCCGAGCTGATTGGTTCCTGAAGCCTCTCAATGTCGAGCAGATACAATCGATGCATTTCCTTAAGCACTTCAATGAGCACACTCATCTCCGGTACGGGTACAAACCCTTCATCCTTCATCGCTTGATACAGCATAGAAACAGAATAGGGCGGATGCGTGATCCCAGTCAAAACACGGCCATAATCATCCTTGGAATACTTTGCAAGATGCCCGAGAATCCACAATTTAAAATCCATGAGTGCACCCCTTTCCCATTTTTTCACATTATATCGCGAAGGGGAGTGGTTTTCAACCAATGGAAAAGCTCCCGTGCCTGCGAGAGCTTCCTTACACGTCTTCCGACTGTACCCATTATAGCACTTGACAAGGTCGCGCTACTATCAATTATCGCACCGAAGCCCTCTTTTTTTTGCGAACAGCTTTCGCGCGAACCCGAGCCAGCGGTATATGGTCGCCTCCCCTACGTGAAGCTTTTGGCTCGCGGCAACCGTCCGATCATGGATATCACCCGGGGCGAGCTCAAGGTCTGGGGCTGTCATGTATACAATGCGCAGCGCTTCAATCGCTTCCGAACCCTTGACTACCCCGAGCGTAAAGGCCGCCCACTCTGCCGCTTCCAGATCTGCAAGCTCGGCTTTTACCTCATCCACCGCGCGTTCAGCAGCCATTAGCGCGCCTTCCGTAGGACCGCAAGACAGGCCTGCCATCACACGTTCTTCAGCCTGATTCTGCCGCTCTATAGCCTCATTCCATATCTTATTGCGATAAGCTTCAGCAGATCTTTCCCGGGCTAGGAAACGGAAGGCCTCAGTTGCATAATCGCGGTAGTGTGTTTTCCTCAAGGTAATACCCCCAATTGTTTACTTTTTAGAGACTTGGGCATATACTGATGGCGGACGGTCGGTTGGCATTGAAAGTCCAGCGCTCTTCTCGCCCTCGCCGATAGGCGGGGGCTTTTCTATGTGATCTCCATCCTCCGGCTCGGTCATATACGCTTCCCGCAGCCGTTCATTCTCCTTCGTAAGCTCATCGAGCTCGTCCGCAGCGGTCAGAAACAGCTCCGCCAAAACGTTGTTCAAGAAACATGCGAATGCCCGTAAACGCTCTGCTGTGGTCATTTTGCGCCATTCTTTTACCATCTTGCTCTACCTCCCCAATTTGACTTTATCCGCTACACCTGATATACTAAATTTACAGTGTCACCTACACCGTTCAGCTTCTTGGGGCTTCGCGGATTGCGGGTGATATTGTTTTATCTACAAATCAAGCCTTTTCACCATTTTTTCATCGCCACCTTGCGTATATCCTCTATGTTCTTGGTCGATACTACTTGTGAAGCTTTGGGCGTATTCCACCCGCGCTTCTTGCTACCCGCCATCTGACGATAAGAATCTTTCGTTCACTTGGCGGGTGGTTTTTATTTTTATATATCGTCAGGCACGGGCGGCATATAGTACGTTTCGCCATCCCACAGCCTCCGCAGCTCAAAGCCCTTACAATGCCGACGCTCAAAGGCGTTATAGATTCTCGGATTATACACGGCAATGCAATGCCTCTTAGTGGCATTAAAGAGCTTCAACTCATCAATTCGCCCCTGCGAAATATAGGCGTTCGGTCTTTTCGGTACAGGCGCTTTTACTCCGTTCGCGCAGTTTACACAGCATTTGAATATCTTCATGACTTTTCTCCTCTCGTTATCTCTTTCCCACTTTGCAGTTCGTTCGCATAAAATGCCATAAAAGGAGGGACTTCTATGCCGCCGATAAACAACTTCTTGTGTTGGTTTTTTCCGGGGCTTTGCCGTCGGCCAAGGCCACCTAGACCCCCCTGGCCGCCTGGTCCTCCGGGGCCACCAGGGCCACCCCGCCCCCCGTATCCGCCCGGCCCCCCGGGACCCCCATGGCCTCCAGGACCTCCGGGACCACCCCGCCCTCCGAGGAGACCATAGTGCTCGTTTACGGCTCTGTTTTTACGGAGCCGTGACCTTTCCCCCTGCGTAACCGGCACCGACGTTGGTCGGGATGATCTTGAAAACGACTTGTCCGATGAGGATCTGAGGAACTTGTGAGCCTTTTTTATTCCTGTAAAATAGACTGTTTTCTGGTTTGAACGT
Organism: Bacillota bacterium; assembly: GCA_023400985.1. GTDB lineage: Bacteria > Bacillota > Clostridia > Christensenellales > CAG-138 > UBA7707. Next base: position 63,936 of record JAEXEN010000029.1, on the reverse strand, counting down.
GCTTTTCTCCGTCTTTTTGCCTGTTTTCGATTTCGGCGATCAGTTCCGCTATGGCTACTCCGGAGCGGGTAAGGTCCGCGTTTTTATACAACAGACCCAGGCGGTTGAGGACAAGTAGCGTATGGCGCGTGACCAGAAGTAGATTGTCGGACACAAGATTTAGTTTGTTGCCATCAGCAAAGATTACTGCGTACCCTTTGGGTCGCGGGCCGTGCAGTTGCTCCCATATGACAACATGTTTTTGTCGCCACGTTCGGGGCTCAGCAACCTTGACCTCAACATATCCGTCCTTACTTATCCGCTCACTTCCCACGGGCTTCCAGTTTACAGGGCGGTTACCGGGCTTAAACTCCGTTGCCTGGCTCATACGAACCCCCTTGGGTGGGTGGTATGCTGCCACACCAGGCTTGAAACGTGTATCTCGGCCAACACCGATGTGGTGATTTTTTAAGTAGGAGTGCATCTGCTTTTCCGTCAAGGCCGTGCCGAAAGTCGCGTTGAGCTGTTCACAAACGGCCTTGCGAGACTGATCAGTAACGTTTTTCACCAGCCATTCATGCTGCTCGGGCGTCAACAACCTTTTTTCAGGGCGGAGACGTCTTATGTTATTCATCGCCGCTCAGCAACTTCGGGATAGTGCTGCCCGTATCAACCCGTCTATCCTGAAAAACATGCGCCCTCAGCACCAGCTCGCCCGACTGGATGATTCGGGTAGAAATATCCGCCATAGCTTTAGCCCGGGTAACTTCTTCCCTGAGTTGCTCGCCCATTAGGCTTCCGTTGCCAAGGCGCTCCAACTGCGCGAAGAGGAAATTGTTCATCGTAGCGAGCGTATCCTTGACGCCCTGATTTTCCTTGGTTTCCGTCATGATCTTTTCCTCCGTAACGATCTTTCGCATTTTCTTTACTCGCTCGTCGATCTGGAATCGGCTTAAACCGGTTTTCTCCGAGATCTTCGCGGCAGGAACGCCGTCCATAAGCATTTCCGCGATTGCCCGATCCCGGTCACCAAGCCGATCCATAAGCTTTTCAACCCTGACGCGGTTGATCGCATCGCTCTCAACGTCCTGGCTGGGATCGGAGATCTGCATCGTGCGCTCATCATCCTCGCTGAGGGGAGCGTCCAGACTGACAAGCGGAGCCGGAGCCTTTCGCTTTTTGGTATTTGCGGTTTGATACGCTTTCAGTAAAGCGCTCTTGATGCAAAGCACGGCATAGGTGCTGAGTGATGCGCCGCGATCAGGATCATGGGTGCGTATGGCCTCTAGCAGGCCCATCATACCGATCTGAACGGCATCCTCATACTCGATTTTCATTCTGCCGAACTCGCGCCAAATCACATAATGGACAAGTTTTTCGTGGGCCTGCATCAGAGCTTCTTCATCCGGCGCAGATACTATAGGGGCGGACACGGCCGTCATTTTGCTTCTCCCCCTTGCAGTTCATCGTCCCTGCGCAAGGGACACCACTTCGGCGCGGTTTTGGTCGGTATATCAGTTGCACGGCTTCGCGCAATGATCCTATGGGGCAGGCACTCGGTTCTTGATATCATGCAATACCAGATATTGCGCCCTGATTTGATCATTTCTGCAGACATGTGCCTACATTCCCTGCATCTCATACTTTCGCATTCCCTCCTTCGCGCCATGCGCGCGTAATCTAGTTTTGTGGGGACTCTTTCACTTTTTCGATTCGCGCCTTCAGGCTCTCGATCAACCTGTCCTGCGTGGCACCTTTATCATTCAAAGCGGCAATGACGTCCTCGTCGCGGCCGCCGTCGACGACGAGGTGATGCACGATAACCTTCTGCGTCTGCCCTTGCCGGTGCAGGCGCTTGTTGGCCTGCTGGTAAAGCTCCAGGGACCAACTCAACCCGAACCAGATCACATGATTGCCACCGTCCTGGAGGTTAAGGCCGTACGCGCAGCTGGCCGGATGCGCAAGAAGTATATCGATCTGCAGGTTATTCCAGTCCGTTTCATCTTGGGGGCCATTCAGCCGGCGGACCCGAAGACCGGATTTCTGCAGCGCCGCTTCGAGGCGGGCAAGGTCGTGCTTGAAGTTATAAAACACCAGCGCCGGCTGACCGTTAAGCTGCTCGATCAGCTCCAGGAAAGCCTCGATCTTGCATCGGTGGATCTCAACCGCCGCGCCGGCGTCGTCGTATACAGCGCCGTTGCATAGCTGCAGAAGCTTATTGGACAGCGCCACGGCAGTACCCACGTCGATGGTGCTTTCATCCACTTGCAGCAGCATCTCGCGCTCCAGCTGCCTGTACTGGCGCAGTGCCGCGGCATCCAGCATGACGGGAATGTCGTCGGTGATGATGTCCGGCAGCTGCAGGTAGTCCTCAGCTTTCATGGAAATGCAGATGTCACCGATCAGCTGCCGGATCACCTCATCAGCTCCGGGCTTAGGCGCATATGAGAAGACCTGCTGCGCGTTGCGCTTGTCCGGGTCGAAATACCGTTCTCGAAATTGCCCGATGCGCTTCCCCAAACGCTCTCCCTCGTCCAGCAGGTACAGCTGCGCCCACAGATCTATCAGCCCGTTCGGTGCCGGCGTGCCGGTCAGCTCCACCAGCCGCTTTATGTGCGGCCGTACCCACGTGAGGGCCTTGAAGCGTTTCGCCTGATGAGACTTAAAGCTGCTGCTCTCGTCTATCACTACCATGTCGAACGGCCACGCATTGCGGTAATACTCCACCACCCACACGACGTTCTCCCGGTTGATAATGTACAGGTCCGCGGGGGTATTCAACGCCCGGATCCGCTGCTTCTCGCTGCCCAGTACTAGAGAAATCCGCAGATGCTTCAGATGATCCCACTTCGCTGCTTCCTTGCTCCATGTCGCTTCAGCGACCTTTTTCGGGGCGATCACCAGCACCTTGTTGATCTCGAAGCGGTTGTACTTGAGATCGTTGACGGCCGTCAGCGTGATCACCGTCTTACCTAAGCCCATATCAAGGAATTCACCTAAGTACGGATCCTGAATCATACGCTGGATGCAATACCCTTGATAAGCATGCGGTACGAACTTCATTTCACCCCTCCGATGATCGCAAGTACCGATTCCACGGCTGCCTTGCTGTCAATGTCCTTAAACACTAAAAACCCCATAGCCCGCAGCTCTGCCTGCTTTTTCAGCTGCAACGGCGTAGACTTCTTACCCGGCGCCTTTGTTTCTACGAAAGCGATGCGCCCACCCGGTAGGCATACCAGCCTGTCCGGCATACCGTCGTTTCCAGGAGAGACGAATTTATAGGCCTTTCCTCCCAGCACCTTTGCCCGATCACGCAGGTGCACTTCGATGTTCTTTTCAACCACGGGTCAATCCTCCCTGCAAATATCGCTCTCGCGCGTACACGCGCACGCACGCGTAACGCGCGTGGTACATATCACGCATTAGGCGTATTAGGCGTGTGGTATATCCTCTATTCCTCACTTATTTACCCTCCAAACAAATATTGGTTTACATAGTTTACAAATAGATAAATTCTAAGTGTTTTAGGCATTTTTGTGTAAACTAGCGCGTAAACTATCCTCAAAAAATTGGTTTACATAGTTTACAGCTTTGTAAACTAGCTTTTCTTGGTTTACAACGCTGGTTTACAAGTTTACAGACCTTACGAACCCTTTTTGGACGCCATACGGCCCGAACCGTTGCGTGCTCGTGTGCCGCTCCCAGCCTTCAAGCCCTGTAAGAATACCGGTGATTTCGTTGGAATCGGAACGTTTCATGAACTTCATATCGCCGCCAAAGCATTCACACCAGATTTCCGCAACACATACGCGCTCGCGTTTCGCGGTTTCAATATTTCCGTGTATGAAGTCGCTGACCCAATAAAGGCGGCGCTCGCTGGCCGTGCGCTTATCCCAGTCAAGCGGCACCTGTCTTTCAAGGAACTCACGTATAAGGCCTTCCTTGGCGTTGCTCTCACGATGCTCTTCCTGCTGCTTGATGGAAATCTTTTCAGCCTCTCCGGACAGGTACAGGGGTTCACCCATCTGCCACACAGCAAAGGCCTCTGCCCAAATCTGATCAACCTCGTCGGCAAGATCCTTAAACACACTTTTAAGGGGAACCCTCCGGCCGACGTCCACCGGCCAAAAGCGCCGGTTGCCCGTGCGGTCACGGAGGAATTCAGCGTCATTTGTTGTGCCGTAAAACACGCAGCGCCTCGGATACGCGTTGGTACGGCGGCCGTAGGGCTCCCGGTAGATGTCTTCTTGCTGAGAGAGAAATTGCTTTACCGCGGTGATCTCCGAGCGCGTCATGCCGTTGAGCTCGCCTATCTCGTTGATCCATGTGCCCTGCACCATCTCGCGGGCCTCTTTACCTTCGAACGATGATAGGCTGTCAGAGTACCACCGACGCCCTAGGAGGCGCAGGAAGGTGCTCTTTCCGATGCCCTGCGGACCTGTCAGGATAGGCATATAGTCGTATTTCACGCCCGGCGTCATAGCGCGTGCCACGGCGCCGGCCAGGCTCTTGCGCATCACCGCACGGGTGTAAAGATTATCCTCCGCGCCCAGGTAATTGATCAGCAACGCGTCGAGGCGCTTGACGCCGTCCCATTCCAAGCAGTTGAGATAGTCCTGCACGTCGTTTATGCGGCGTTTGAACGCGCACAGCGCCGTGGCGTCGAGGATTCTCTCCTTCCCTGTGATGCCGTACACCTTTTCGATGTAATGGCGCATGCCGGCGTCGTCGTTATCCGTCCACTGCCGGCGGCCGCGGCGGCCGTCCCATGGCAGCGCATCGAGCGCGAGGCCGCGGTTGGCGAATTCGTCGAAGGCGAGCCTTGCTTTTAATAAAGGGTCGTGCTCGAGAATGATCAGAACGTTATCCGTGGTCTTCGCAGGCGCGCCCGTCGTGGCACTGACCGCAAGCATGCTCATCCAATTGGCGGCGTCCTCTTCAGCCGGCACAGGCGCACCGGCGCCAGTGAACGTCTCCACGGCTGCCTCGTAGCGCTCAGCGTTGAGCAGCGCGGCCACGGTGGGGTCTGCTACGGCGAGCTGGCACATGGTCGTATACGACGGCAGGCGGTTGGTCGGGGTGTTCGGCAGCGCGTCGTCGTCCTGGTCGCCGAAACGGTGAAGGCGGACAAGATCGAAGGCGTTAACTAACCTGCTGCTGCAGGGGTCGGTGGCATGGTGCGAGAAGAGGAACTGGCCGTGGTCGTAGATCACCGCTCCGCCGGTGGTGCTGCCGCCGGCGAACGTATAACGGTCGGGGATATCAGTCGGGGTATACGCGCCGGGCAGGAGCTCGTCCATGGCGCGGTAGATATCATACGTGCGGCAGAACGCACCCACAATGCCGGTTTTTGTTGTGGGGTCTCCCTGCTTCGCAGCGAGGCGCTGCTGCGCCTGGTCGACGCCGGGCACCTGCGGCCAGTCGAGGACGTTGTGCCAGTCGTGGTACATGCCTAATACGCCGTCGACGTCTACGAAGGGCTTATCTCCGAAGGTGAAAGCGTACTGGCTATCCGCGCAGCAGCTGGGCCAATACATGAGGCGTGAAGCTTCAAAGGTGGTCGGGTCGCACAACTCCATGCCGATCAGTGCGGCGAGCTTCCTTGCAACGGGCTCGTATTCGTCCGCGGTGCAGGTGCGGGAGAGTGGCAGGAGGATGCGCAGGCGTGGGCGGGCCTCCTCGTGCTTACGGGTGCTGTAAATGCAATACCCGCAGCCGAGACCTTCCACGCGGCGCAGTACGTCAGCAGTGCCACCGGCGGGGATGCTGTCGGCGTCGATGGTGACGACGTCGCGGCCGGTGACGGCCTTCGCTTTACGGCGGTTGCCCTGCAGCGTGCCGGCAACAAAGCCGCCCACGTCCTTCAGCTCGTCCTGCTTAGCCTTCGGCATGACCAAATAGGCCGCTAGGGTCTCCACGCCACGGGTAGGCACACGCAGGCGTTCGACGAGCTCCGACCACCAAAGGGTGGACGGCGGCCACTTTGTTGCGCGGCGGCTGCCGGCGGTGGAGATGATAATTTGACGGTCGTATGTCATGGAGGTTTACTCCTTTACTTATGAGGCAGATACGTTATAATGGAAGAAATTCTTGGCAGTAATCGGTCTTCTCATAGCGTTCGTTTGTAAGGTCCCGGTCGACGTCCTATTCTTTTATGTGGCTTTCATGGAATTTGTTTACGAGCTAATTAAGGAGGGCGGAAACATGAAAAATGGTATAGGCGGTGTCGGTGTGTGTGGGATGGAGCGGAAGCTATGGACACCAACAAGGGACGCATCAGTATGAGAATGATCGACTGCAGTACATACACCGGAAGGTTCAATCCCTTCCCATCCCGCCATTATAGCTCTCGAAAGAGGGCTATTCTTTTTTATAAAAACCTGATGCAAATCCATCCGCTTTGAGAAGCAAGCCGGGTGCCCAGGGTATCGGCTCACCCATGATACCGCATGCGACATTGAGCATTGTTTCGTCGTCCGTCGCCTGCCACTGATCTAGGATCACTTCATCGTGTACATGCATGACTGTTGAGAAGCCGGCCGCCTCCAGCCGCTGCATAGCTACAGCAAGGCAGTCCCGTGCAGTGGCCTGCACAATGTTCTCGACGAGCTTTCCGCCGTAGGTATCGACAACCGTCCATTTCTTCGTTTGCTGGTCCATACCATAATAATGAAGGCTGTCGTTCCCCCATTGATTTGGAGAGAGGAACGGCTTGACGTAATAGAGCTTGCGGCCGCTGGGCAGTGTGATGGTGAGGAAATCCTGCCCGGTGGTGTAATCCCCTTCCCTGGCAAACATGATGCCGTGCGTGCCGCTTGGCTGCCCCGTGCGCATCGTGGTGAGCGCAGCATTCTCAACGCTATACCAAAGATCAACTATGCGCTTGTTGGCCTCACGCCAGCGCTTAACTATTTCAGGCATTTCTTCCGGGTCCAGCTTCTTGCCGGTATCCATCTTAGTGAGTGCACCGACGCTGCCCTGGTAGCCGAGCGCTAGCTCCGCGACCTTGCCACGCTGCCGCAGCGGACTGTCCTTTGTAATCTCCTCGAGGGGTACACCGAACATCTGAGAGGCTGAAGCCTCGTAGATCTTACCGTGCGTAGCGAATACATCCATGCGCCATTGCTCACCGGCGAGCCAGGAGATCACGCGCGCTTCGATAGCTGAGAAGTCTGCCACAAGGAAAACGTGGTCGCCGCTGGGTATGAACGCCGTCCGGATCAGCTGCGAGAGTGTGTCCGGTACACTGCCATAAAGGAGCTGCAGGGCGTCAATCTTTCCCGCGGCCGCAAGCTCGCGGGCGAGATCCAGCGCAAGGAGATGGTTCTGCGGAAGGTTCTGCACCTGTACAAGTCGCCCCGCCCAGCGTCCGGTACGGTTAGCCCCGTAGAATTGTAGGAGCCCTCGCACACGGCCATCATCGCAAACGGCTTCGCGCATGGCAGCGTATTTCTTGGTAGAGGTTTTACTAAGTTGTTGGCGGATCTCAAGCACCCGGCGCGCTGCATCGCTTTCTAAATCGCTCTTCAGGAGATCCTTCACGGTTTCTTTGCGCAGGTCGGGGACCTCCTCGTCAATCTCCTCCTCAAGCCATTTTGTGAGTTGCTGAACGCTCTTGGGGTTAGATAGGCCTGAGAGCATAATCGCCTCGGAGGTAAGGCTCTGCGTAACCGTGGCATCAATGGCCAGCGCTCTATCGACGAGCTGTGTGTCCACTCGGACGCCGCGGGCATTTATACGCTGGTCGAGCTGCCAAAGCTGCTGCTCTGCTTCAGGTACGGGGAATGCGGCAAGTCGGCGCTCGATTTCCATTTCAGTGATGACATCCTGGGTGCAGTAATCTTTGAAAAGCCGCCATCTCTCCGGCTCATGCGTCGGAAGTGTGCGGGTGCGGTTTCCGTTCGTCTTCGTAGGCTTACAGGGAACGCAGAACGTGCGGATTAGGCTCGTGCCAATACCAAGCTTACGCTTATCCTGCGGGAGTCCGAGCGCTTCGCCGGTCGCCGCAAGGCCTGCGGTGTAGCCGCAGTACAAGCCGTGCAACATTGTGCAGCGCCATTGCTCCAGCGGCATAAGATAACCAACAGGAAAAGGGTTAACGCATATTTGCTGAAGGTATTTTGACAGGCAGTACCATTCAAACGCGGCGTTGTAAGCATGCTTCAATACCTGTGGATTTGTGAGCGCATTTAATATCTCTGCAGGTATCCATCCGCCCTGCGCTAGATCAACGACCTGTACCGGCGCACCATCAATGCTGTACGCAAAAAGAAGCACCTCGAAGGCGGGTGACTGTACGTATCGGTACAGCCCCGCCTTTTTGATATCGACGTCACTATAGGTTTCAATGTCGATATTGAGGTGATACATGGTTACAGCCCCGCGATCGGCGCCCGCTGAGAAATAGGCTTGCCAGTGATCGGGTCAACCGCCTGATACTGCGGAGCGGGAGCGGACCAGGGAGCAGCGCCGGCAGGAGCCGATTGCGGCGCATACTGCTGCGGAACGTATTGCGGTTGCTGCGCAGGAGCTTGATACGACTGCTGCATAGGGGCCTGATATGGCTGTTGTGCCGGAGCCTGATAGGGCTGTTGTGCCGGAGCCTGATAGGGCTGTTGATAAGCGGGCACCTGCGGTGCAGGAGCCGCACCACCGAACGCTTCCGCGGCACTGACATGACCGCCGAGCGGTTCACCGTCGTGGGTCTTCTGTACAGGGCCGAGACCGCAGCCGACGCCCTTTTTGCCACTGTTGAAGTAAGCAAAGAAGTTAAGGTTGATGCGCGCGTACATGCCGCTGTAGATCTCCGTAGCGTTGATGATGGGGTTCAGGTTGGCGTCGACAATCTCCGGTCGCTGCTTGCTGCTAGCCGTCATAACCCAGTGACCCTTGCACTCAGCGATGAAGGCCTCGCCGTTAGGGCGCACGCCGTCACCGTCGTAGATAGGCACGGCAAGCTGCGCCGGGCGCACGCCGCCCCATTTGGAGGTCAGGCCTTCCTGGGCGGCGGCTTGGATCGCGGCGTCTATGCGCTGTTTCGTGGCGTAGTCGGATTTGGGAATGAGCAGCGTAGCGCTGAATTTTTCCTCCGCGCCGGGCTGGTTAGCGTAGGGCTTGAGCAGGTGCTCGTAGCTGATGCGAACCTCGTTTGTCGTAACCTGGGTGAGTTTGGTTGTCATGATGATTTTCCTCCTTGTAATGATAAAAGTAATTACTATTGGGGCTGTGCGGTGAACACTTCCGCGGCTGTCGGGTTGAGCTTAATCGCTTCGCGCGTGTCGGTCTCCGGTGCAAGGGTGGGTTTGCCGGGCGGTTTGATGATGTAAGAGCCGAGGAGCCCAACGAATTTCGGTTTGCCGGTCAGCTTTTCGACAGCGGTTAGAGTTATCGGTTTACGTTCATACAGTATCGCTTCGTCGTATCCGGCGGACGTGAGGACCTTAAACGCTTCGTCGGTGTCGGAGAATTGTCGGTTGCTCCTGCCCTCCACGGCCTTCCAGCCAGGCACAAGCTCGCCGCGCAGGATCGCGCTGAGGGCGTACTCCTGAAGATCCGCCACCCATGCGGCGATCGGTTGAGCTCGTAGGAGGATTTCTCCCATCTCCTCATTGGTGATAAGCGGTGGCCGTGCCCTGCCGAAGGCCTCGAGCACGGACACCACCGCGGTGTACTGCTCGTTCCGCGCCCGGCATTGCGACTTCGCACGGCAGAACCGGCACCAGTCGCCGGCGCAAAACTCGCCCGCGCCGTCAAAAGCCTGCTTGGCAACGGGCCGGATGCTCTCACCCCATGCCCGCAGCTCGTCGGCGCTGAGCTCGTACTCCGAAACACTGTCGAGCCTCGGCTGTACGATCGTCAGCTGGACCCGGTCAATCAGATAGAGCAGCGCGTAGGCATTGAGCGCGCCGAGCGCATAGAGCATCATCTGGGGGTTTGCTTCGGCGCTCACCGGTACACCGCTGCCGTATTTGAAATCGACGACATGCAGCTTGTTGCCGCCGATGATGATACAGTCGCCGGTCCCGAAGCCCTCCGGCGCATAGCCGGAGTAATCAAGCTGTTTTTCTATGGCGACATGCGGCGCGTTGGTATAGGCGTGACAAACCTTTTGGACGTATTCGAGATACGTATCGGTGTGGCCGAGCATCTCCGGCTGGTATAGCGAATCCGCCTGCAGCTTTTTCAGCGCGTTGGTGAACGTACGCGGCCCCATGGGCGTGAAGTGCTTGCGGAGCTTCAGCTCGGCAATCGCATGGGCCAGGCGGCCCTCCTCGGCGTACGTGCTGGTACTCTCGGGGAACCGCACCTCCAGCCGCGCCGAGGGCGGGCAGTGCAGCCATTTATGCGAGCTGCTGGCGGACAGAAGGGCGTGCTGGCTCATATCCGTGCTCCCAGCCCGCGCAGCGCCGTGGCGAATGCGCCATACTGTTCCTTGGGCAGTTGGGTAAGCGCCTGCACATTGAAAGAGCGCAGGAGCGCCTGCAGGTCAGCAGTCTTGCCGGCGTCCATAAGCGGCCCTGCGGCGCGCGCGAGATCGTCAAAGGTGTATACCGGCGCGCTAGTCGGCACAGTGTTAGAAGGTCCCCCCGGCATCTGCTGGGTCGGCGGCGTAACAAACGCCGTAGGTATTGATGGTACATGGGTCATAGGGACAGGCGGCGCAGCTGCCGCCTGGGTAGGGTTTACCGCTGGCGCAGGCACGGATGTGGGAGCTTCAACATAAGGCACCGCGGCATTTACAGCTGCGGCCACGGCAGCGGCTGCGGGAGGCAACGACTTATTTATCTGCTCTGCCTCGCCGGGCATGTTTGATGCTACAGCCCGGATAAAAGCGATTGCGGCCTCCGGCGTGGAAAGGGTTACGTTCATGGTGATGTTCGGGGTCATATTGCTTGTCCTCCTAAATCAGATATTCAAGGTAGTCATAATCCGGCTTCACGCACCCTGCCTCATACCAGCGATATCCGATATCACGGCCGCCGCCCCATTGGCGGGTGTTGGCCTTGTTCGCGTCAGGAGATACGACGCGCAGATTACGCCGGGTGTTGTCGAGCCCATCATTGTTGCGGTGATCCACCTCCATCTCCGGAGGCGGCTGCATGAGGAAGCGGTGCATCCGAATGGTGTAACGCGGTTTGCCCGGCTCCCGAACGGTGATTGCCGCGTACAGCGTCCAATTCCGCTTTTCCGCGTACCACGTGCCATTGAGGGAGGCTACGGCGGGTAGGTCTGCGGTATCAATCAGCACTGCGTGCTCCTGCCCCGCTCCCCGAAGGTAAACCACCGCGCGGCCGCAGGGCAGGATATCGTAGCGGTTACGCATGTTGACTTTTTAGCTCCTTAGGCTATAATATTAAGTAGGTTCTTTGGTTTGCGCCGCTTTGAAGCTGTCACTTCGGGCGGTGCTTTTTCATTACGTAGCAGCACGTTTCACCTCCATTTCACGCCGATATAGTCAAGGACCTCGCCCCAGCCCATATCAAACATCCAAAACGCCCATTCTTTGGGATTGCTCTCGCGCAATCGGTCGAAGCGGTGCGGACGTTTCTCCATGTGGATGCCGAAGCCACACATGGAGCATCCGGTGCGCTGGGCCTTGGTGGTTCGGAGTGTCCCGTTGGAATCGCGTACTATTTCGCCGTAGATCTCCGGCACGGGGGATTTGAGATCGAGAGCGAGCTGAAGGAGGTCCTGACGGCTGAAGATCGCAAATGGAGCGCTACGGGTGGTGCTTTTGCCGTAATAATTGCAGCCGTTAATCATGAGTGCCTTTTGTCGACGCCCACCTTCGGAGGCCATGAGCCCCATATAGGGGTAGCGCCTAGTCTCTTTGGCATAATCGTCACACGGCTTTTCCTTTAGGTAATAACAACAGCGGTCTGACACCTTGAAGGGAGCCGTTTGATAATTAGTACCCTCCTTCTCATTCTCCGGCCCGCCGAAAATTTGAAGCCATTTCTTTGCTAGCTTCATGCGTGTTCCTTTACGGAAGCCCCCAAACTCGCCTGTTTCCCCGGTCATGATCGCGTGACGCACAGTCGCATTTTTCGGAGTGGGATTCTGAATATGGGCGATTTTCCCGGCCGTTTCTTTGGAAATAACGGGATACCCAAACTCTCGGATGACCTCCACTTTAGATTTTTGAGGCCTAAGGGCAATTACGCCGAGCTCCTGGTGGATCCGCTGAATGCTCTTGTCCTCCAGTGCTGAAACAGACGCCGCGGGAACATTGATACCGATGGAACGCAGAAACAGCAAAAGTGTAATGCTATCTAGGCCTCCGACGGATATGAAGCAATTTCCATCGAGCGCATCATAGAATTCATGTGCTCGGACTTCCGCGTGCCTGACTTTCGCTTCATACGGAAGGCTCTGTTTCTGTCGAAAAACTGCGATCTTGTATTCGGTGTTGTTTTCTTCCATTCGCTCGATGATGTTTTTCAAACGCCTTTTTCCTCCTTTCTTTCCTCTCCCCCACCGCCACCAGCCCGAACAGCAGAAACGGCAGGATAAAGGTAAAAAATAGTCCCCACCAGTTTGTGACCCTCACCACCCTCCCCCTCCCTTCTTTGGGCTTATCATGTTTTCGTATTTGTTGAATCGTGTCGTAAATTTTGGTAGAATCCTCACAAGAGAGGAGGTGAATTATCGATGATTCGAATGAGTAACGAGGCTGCAATGAGAGAGTCGATTGAAATTGCCAAACTTCTATGCCAGAACAATGGCAGCGGGATAGCGATCACTCGCTCGGGCGCAAAGGCATTAGCCGATTTTATTGAGGAATTGAGCGATCGGCTCACTGGTGCAAAACAAAAATCTGATCAACCGTCCTCATAACCTCGCACATTGCAGAAGTTAAGGTCGCAAGCCCTTCCGCATTATGTGTGCTATCCATTGATTGTTCCGCCAGCAGTTCCAGCTGTTGGCGGAGTATTTCTTTCTCCGTCATTTCAGACACAGGCATCTTGAGTTTCATGGCGCGGTTCTCCTTTCTTAAGTTTTTTGTCACAGGCTTGTCCGCGTGCGGGGCTTGTCCTTCTCGCGGCGTTCCCGGTCGGCTTGGACGCGGGCGAGAAATTGCTCTTTGGTTAAGGCGGTCATACCTCACCCCCGTGGGCGTACCCGTACCGACAGAAATGCACAAAGCCGTCACGCGGGATGCGAACACGCCGACCGGATACGATAACCGGAAAGCCGAGTTTCGCCGGATCGTCCTGCGCTTGGGAGCGGAGGCTTTGCGGATTCAGCCCAAGTAGGGGCGCGACGTCTTCCGCCTGCAAAAACTCTTTGTCCATATGCTCGATATCTGCAAGGCTTTGACCGCTCACGGGTTGCCCTCCTTTCGCAATTTGTTGAAACCAATCGTAAATTTTGGTAATATCTCCCTAAGAAGGGAGGTGAATTGTTATGGGCGCATATGCAAGTGAGCTTGATGCTCAAATCGCGAGGGATATTGTTATCGCGATGATTCAAAAGGACTATTTAACGCGCGATGAGTTTCCCGAATCAAAAACAACAGCAGATATGGTCGCATCGGCATATACCATAATCATTAAGGCAGCTGTTGAAGCGAAGAGAATACAAGTACCATAGCGCTTGTTACATCTGCTAGGGCCTCATCGATGATCGTTTCCGACCGCTCCGCGAGTAGTTCCAGCTGCTTGCGGAGTATTTCTCTCTCTGACATGTTGGCAATTTGCTTTTTGGGGGAATCAGAGACCCCGGTCAGGCACGTTGCTGAATCAACGACACAAGTTGCTTGCTCCGCACAGGTCTTACAGTTTTCCATGGTTCCTCCTTTCTACGCTGTTTGGTCGATCGCGGCGAGCTTGTCCGCGAGTAGGTCGTCTGTGACAGGCGGCTGCAAGCTCGCAAGGATCGCATCGGTTGAACAATGCAGCAATTTTGACAGCAAACTAAGCATCTCGCACCGCGGATAAGCAACGCCACTTTCCCACTTCGCCACCGTTGACCTATCAACGCCTACAGCCTTTGCCAAAGCTTCTTGGGTGGGATATCCCGCCGCCTGCCTCAATTCTTTCAAGCGTTTCACCTCCAATTCTGAATCGTATTCACATTATAGCGCGTGTAGTTCACATTTTCAAGTATAATTCTGAAATATATTCAGAATTATTTACAATGTGAATTATGTTCACTATAATGTGTGTATTAAGTTCGTGGAGGTGAAACGGCGGATGTTTGCAGAAAGGCTTAAGGAGTTAAGGTCCCGTGAGAAAGTTACGCAAGAAGAGCTTGCCAAGATCATCGGGGTTGAGCGCTCCACCGTTGGAAAGTATGAATCCGCGAAGAAAGAAGTAATTCCTTCCGTAGACGTTCTTTCTCGGATCGCCGATTTCTTTCATGTCAGCACGGACTATCTTTTGGGTAGAACCAATGATCCCACGGATTATGACAACGGAGACCTTATCGCCGAAATTCCCGACCATGTGTTGGAAGCGTTCGATGGTAACGTAAAAAAGGCACTGGAGTTTCAGCGGCAGGCTGAGGAGGACGCGAAAGCGGAGTTTGCGCTTCGGACAAAGTATAACCTCCCCCATGGAATGAGCATGGAGGATATTGCAGAGGCGATGCACAAAAACCCACGGCTCGGAGTGTTGTTTTCTCGTTCCGCAAAAATGGATGATAAAGCTGTTGATGCTGTTCTTCAGATAATTGATGTGATGAATCGAGACGGAGAAGATGGAGTATAGTGAGAAATACGACGTTTTCATTTGTGAAGTAGACATGCCGCTCAGCATTAAGGCTTTTATCAAATCAATCAATGGCCACACATTCATAAGCGTAAATTCTAGGCTAAGTGATGAAGCGAAACGCAGGGAAGTATTGCATGAAATGGAACACTATAAAAATTGCGATCTGGTTAAAGAAATGCCCGTTATCCTAATTGAAAAGAATACGGAGGAAATTGTGAAGAAAAGGCGCAGCAAAACTTGCCATCCGGCAGGATAAATAAAATGGGGAGGTTTCTCATATGGAAAAGTACATCTTAAAGAGGGTAAATGCGCGTTATTCTAAATGGGAAATTACCAAAGATAAGTACGAGCAAAAGAAGCAGGAACTGACGCCTGAAGATTTTGAAAAGGCCTATGAAATTCGTTATTCCAATGACGGCTATGGGCCAACATACTACGAAAAAAGCTTAGAGCATACCCCTGAAGAGCTTCACCTTCTAATGGCCTACGATCGACTCATCGCCCAAGAGAAATCCGAAAAGCACCTTAAAACGATCAAAGGCTGCGTGATCTTCTTTACCGTCCTCATGGCAATCAGTATCATTGTCAGCATTATTTTCGGCGTCCAGCTAGCCGACGCTCTACAGTTTTAAACGCACAAAAAGCCGCCCATCCTGTTGCGATCAGGATGGGCAGCGGGTGCAAGGTATACGGCCCGGGTGAGGCGTATTTTTGCACCTCCAAAATACCACAAAACGGGGGTTTTAGCAACATGGAATGCCGAAAATGCAAGTGCGAGCTGCCCACCGGCAGTATCTTTTGTAATTACTGTGGCGCGAAGCAGGAGCTTGCTAAGAGGATCGCCAAAACGAAAGCGCGCGGCAATGGGCAGGGAACAGTCGTAAAACGCGGAAAAACCTATACGGCTGTGGTAACTCGATATAAAGGCGGCAATCGGGATACGGCGCAAGAAGGGGGATTCAAGACACGATCCGAAGCCTTGCAAGCCCTCCCTAATCTACGCGACAAACTGAAGACCGGCGGCAAGAAAAACAAGAAACTTAGGCGGCCGGAAACGCTCCGTACCCTGTATGAACACTGGTCCACCGGCCCGATGCTTAAGTTGTCAAAATCTCGGCAGACGTCATATAAGATCGCGTGGGGACGCTTGGACAATATTGCCGACGAGGAAATTAAGGAGCTCACGATCGCGGATTTGCAGGACGTGATTGACGACAAGACCGAAACAT
Source organism: Bacillota bacterium (assembly GCA_023400985.1). Lineage (GTDB taxonomy): Bacteria > Bacillota > Clostridia > Christensenellales > CAG-138 > UBA7707. The sequence continues at coordinate 48,011 of JAEXEN010000029.1, read as the reverse complement.
TCTATCCGGCGCGCGATATGAAAAATCTCCTGTCGCACCTGTATAAGCGGGCAAGGGCCCAAGAGGAGGTCCGGACGAACCTATCCGAATTTTTGGTGCTGCCGGAGCTGGACGAAAAAGAGGGTATACCGTTTAGCCCCGAAGAGATCAAGATTTTCTGGCAGCATTACGAAGCCGGCGGGCTGTTTCCCTGCTATATCCTGTTGATGATCTATAGCGGCATGATGCCCGGAGAGTTACAGCGCGCCGAGAAGGGCATGATCGACTGGGAGCAGCGCACGATCTTCGGCTGTGGAATAAAGACCAAAGAACGCAAACGCAAGCCCATCGTGTTCCCTGATTTCATTGTGCCGGTCTTGCAACGTATCTGTGACAGCGTCGAAGGCGAAAAGCTTCTCAATATGTGCCGCGAGGACTTCTACGATCATTTCAAACCAACGCTGAAGGAGTGGGGCTGCCGAGAACTGCCGCCGTATTCGTGCCGGCATACCACGGGCAGCGCGCTTGCCATGAGTGAGGAGAACATCCCGGCGGCAGCGATCCAAGCGGTGATGCGGCAGCGTCGTTTTGAGAGCACACGTAAGTATATACATCCGGACGTAACGGACGCGAGGAACGCCGTCGATAAACTCAAAAAGCAATGATTTTACGCATGTAATAGCGCATGTAATAGGATTGTATTTTTCGATATTTCGCGGTATTTTTGCCCTTTATGATTTTGGAATGAAAAACCCGCTAACCTAGATGATTAGCGGGTTTGGCGGAGAAGGAGAGATTCGAACTCTCGCGCCAGTTACCCCAGCCTACTCCCTTAGCAGGGGAGCCCCTTGAGCCACTTGGGTACTTCTCCGTATATCAAATTGTGTTCGCTTTCTTTGGCGGAGAGAGAGGGATTCGAACCCCCGGTGCCTTGCGGCATCACCGGTTTTCAAGACCGGCTCCATAAACCACTCGGACATCTCTCCTCAGCAAGCGTTATTATACCAGAAACAGCAAAACCGTGTCAAGGCACGGCGTAAGAGCCGAGCGGTGCGGAAAAAGGTATTTTAAAAGAGGGTCAAAAGCTGGTGGGAACGGCGCAGAGCGCGTCGGTGATCACATGCATAAAGGGTGTAAGGCGCATGATCTGCATGAGGTTTCCCTTGAGCTTGAGCTTGTTCGTGGAGATGGCGCGCGCGGCGTCCAGCTTGCCGCGAAGGACGTCCGCATACACGTCGTAATCGCCGTTGAGGCAGAACGTAGCCGCAGGACCGTCCCCCTCGCCGAGCGAGAGCTCTTGAAACGCGCCCTGCAAAAAGCTTAGGTGCAGATATTGGTCCTTCCCCGAGGGGGTATGGTTGTGATGGAAGGTCGCCGTGGCGGTGATGTTGCCCATCGTGCGGCCCTTGAGAGCCCGCTCCACCGCGCGCGCCCATTCCGAAGAAAGGTAGGGAACGGTTTCCACGCGAATTGCCTCCGCCGGTATGCCGCAAAAAAATTTACCCGCATACTGCCCGAAACCGGGTTTTTGCGGTCCGGCTCTTTTCTTTTTAGTATAGGTACCGTTTCGAGGCTCGTCAACAGATTTCGCATGGAAAACAGCTTGACAAAACCTGTTTTTTCGTCATATGATAGGGAAAACATTTGCTTGGGAGCGACCCTCATGTTTACTTTCCGCAACACGGATACCGATCTATAGCGCTTGGCCCGCCTCTCACGGGTCAGGCGCCAAAGTCGCTTGTGTCCGTGAGGCTTTTGTGGGCGTAAAATCGCAATCTTCAGCCGCACCGGCACAGGTGCGGCTTTTCTTATTTCTCGGGCCTGAAAGGAGGTGTTCGTATGCGGCATATAGATTATGCCGGAACGGATGAGGCCTGTCGAAACGGTAAAATTCAATAAAACGACAGGAGGCAACTATCATGTTAAGCTATATCAATAACGAGATCCCCTCTACCCATATGGAGTTTGAGGCGCTTAGTGGCCTTATCGGGCAAACGGTACGCCTTCGGGGGATGATCTATAAAATACGCGAGATGTCGGACTTTGCGTTCGTGATCTTAAGCGGGCCCAGGCGCCTGCTCCAATGCGTGTACGCGTCCGAATTTGCGCGCTTCCCGCTCGGTACGCTCAAAGAGGGCATGTGGATATACGCGACGGGCGAAGTCGTCGCGGAGCCGCGCAGCAAAACGGGCTTCGAGGTGCGGCTTACTGAGGCGGAAGTACTGTCCGCGCCCGCCGCGGAGCCGCCGGTCGTGATCAACGGCAAAGAGGTCGCGGCCTCAATAGAAACGCTCTTAGACTACCGCGCTCTCACCTTGCGCAACGACAAGGAGCGCGCTATCTTTAAAGTGCAGGAGGGCATTTGCGCGGGTCTCCGCAAATTCTTTTTGGAAAACGGCTTTACGGAGATCCATTCTCCGAAAATCGTCCAAAGCGGCGCGGAGGGCGGAGCAAACATATTTGCGCTCGACTATTTCGGCTCCCCCGCCTACCTCGCCCAAAGCCCGCAGTTTTATAAACAGACGATGGTGGGTGTTTACGAGCGCGTGTATGAGATCGCACCCGTGTTCCGCGCGGAAAAGCACGATACCTCGCGCCACATCAACGAGTACACGAGCGTGGACTTTGAGATGGGCTTTATAAAAAGCTTCGAGGAACTGATGCGCACGGAAATACGTATGCTGCAAGCCGCCCTCGCCTTTCTTGAGGCGAATTACGCGCCGGAGCTTAAGCTCCTCAATACAAAGCTTCCGGCTCTAAGTAGCGTTCCCACGATCCGCTTTATGGAGGCAAAGGAGCTTCTTCAAAAGAAATGCGGCATGACGATTGAGGACTATGAGGACTTTTCCCCCGAGGAGGAAAAACGGCTTTGCGAGGAGATCGAGCGGCAGACAGGCAGCGAATCCGTGTTCGTGACGCACTACAAATCGAGCAAGCGCCCGTTTTACGCCATGGACAGCGCGGACGACCCAAGCTTGACCGAGAGCTTTGACCTGCTGTTTCGCGGCATGGAGATCACCACCGGCGGGCAGCGCATTCACAGCTACGAAGCGCAGGTACGAAAGATGATTGCGCGCAAAATGGAGCCGAAGCATTTTGAAAGCTATCTCATGGCGCACAAATACGGCCTCCCGCCCCACGGCGGGCTGGGTCTGGGGCTCGAACGCTTCACGGCGAAGCTTCTCGGTTTCCAAAACGTACGCCGCGCAACGCTGTTCCCGAGGGATATCAACCGGCTGGAGCCGTGAATCGACCGGGAGGCTGCCCCTCATGGGCAGCCTCCTATTCGCATCGCCACGCATATGGTTTCGTGCGTAGCGGTTCAATCGCATAAGGTAAGGAAAGCCGAACCCTCGCAGTTTAGATGCGGATCGTGAAAGAGGAGGAACCCGTAGTGGGGCTACGGCGACTGACGATGACAAAGACGTGCGCCGAACTGGCAATTTTGAGGCGCAAGGGCTCGACTTCCCTTACTTTAAGCATTGCTTTCCAAGAAGTCCGCATCGAGCCGGGCAGGGGGGAAGTACCCGTCCGTGCGTGCTTCTCGCGCATGCTTATGCTTTATTCCGGCTTGCCCAGCGTACCGCCGGGGTGCCGCCTGATATACTCTTTAACGCTCCAGCCGACCTCGGCCTGAAGCAGGACGCTTAAAGCTTGCAATACGATGGTTTCCGCAAGGATCGAGTTCCGTGGCGCACGGTTAAGCGGCCCGCCCTCTTCCTGTATGCACGCGGGCAGGTGCAGGGTGCTTTCCTTCGCGAGCCAGGAATTTTCGTTGCCGCTGACGCCTATAACAAAGCAGCCGTTGTTTTTGATTGCCGAAACGCCGGCTTTCATCTCGGCCGTTTCCCCGCTGTTGGAAATGAAGATTACCACATCCCCTTCAACCAGCTGGCCGCAGGAACCATGTACCGCCTCCGTACCGTGGAGGAAATATGCGGGTGTGCCCGTCGAGGAAAGGAGGGAAGCCGCATATCCCGCAATGTGCGCAGGCTTCCCTATACCCGAAACATGCAGCCTGTTCCCCTTACGTTTTGCATCAAGGATCAGTTCCGCGACCGCGTTCAACGTATGGTAATCGAGCTTCTCAAGCGAGTTCCTCGTTTCCCGCGCGGCTGAACGTACGAAAGCATCATATGCCGAGCGCCCTTTATCCGTCGGCCCGCCATTTGCCTCCGGCAGCAGCGCATTCAGTTTTTCAAAGCGCGCCCTATCCTCCGGGGACATCGCCTCCATAACGCCGGAAAGGGTCGGTAGGCTTGGCTGCGCTCCCATGCCGCACACGGTAATAGCCGCGGCTCTGTTGGCAAAATGCAGCGCGACTTGGTCCTCATATCCCATGCAGCGGGCCATGCAGAAAGCGCCGAGGAAAGAATCCCCCGCTGCGGTTGGGTCAACCGGCCGTACGCCCGCAACGCCCGCGCAATACATGGATGCATCCTGGGTAATGCAGGCTGCGCCGTGCTCGCCAAGCGTTAAAAGCAGTTTTTTCAGCCCGCGCGCCTTCATAAAAGTACGGATGCGGAGGCTGTCCGCCGCAGAAACTCCGTTTTCATCCATGGAGGGTGTAAAGCCCAGCATGTACGCCGCTTCCGTTTCATTGGGGCAAAGGTAGGAAACGGCGTTCACAGCCTCATCGGAAAGCGGCTGATAGGGCGCGGGATTCAGCATGACCGGAACCCCGGCGGCAGCCGCATAGCGTAGAACAGCCTCGTTCACATCCATTGGGATCTCAAGCTGAAGGAGCACCATGTCGTAGTTTTGGATATCCTCTGAGAGGAAAGCAACATCCTCCACCGAAAGCTGCATATTCGCACCCGGCGCTACAATGATGCGGTTGTTGAGTGGACCGCCCGGCCTACGGGCGAGTATAACATTGCCCACCCCGGATGCGCATCCGGCGCTTTCGCGGACGTGCGTAACGTCTACGCCTTCGAGCTTTAACGCATTGGTCAGTTCCCTGCCAAAGGCATCGTCTCCCACGCGGCCCACCATCGTCACTTCGCAACCCAGCCGCTGCGCCTGCAAGGCCTGATTTGCACCCTTCCCCCCCGTCGCGCTCTGAAAGCTTTTTCCGATTACGGTCTCGCCATCCTCCGGTACCCGGTCCGTGATTAAGATCAAATCCATCACAAAACTGCCGACGACCAAAATATTTGGTCTTTTGCATCCCATCATGCCTGCTTCTCTCCCCAAAGTATAGAGCTCCATCCGGTCATTCCCTTATGAGCCATATTTTCTCCTGCAGCGTACTAAGGATCTCCCCGCCGTCTTTGCCGACCGCTACAACCTCTTCGCGGCATACCCGGCCAAAGCCGGTCAGGATGGCCGGTTCCAGCGTAAAAGTCATCCCCTCCAAAAAAGTGGCGTCAATCTCCGGCTCGCAGCGCGAAGTGCCGGGTGAAAGAACGCCGTCATGCGCATAGAAGCCGATCTCATGCCCAAAACCTCCGGCACGCTCCGGATAACCGCGTTTTGTAAATACCTCGTTGGCGTACCGAAGAATATCGCCGGATTTTACACCGGCCTTCATGTGTGACGCCAACACCTGATTAACCTCACCGATCGTTTCAAATGCGCGCGTCACTTCCTCGGGCGGTTCCGTTTCCCCTGCGCGCAGCGCGTAAAAGGTGCGCTGGTTATCGCTTGAAGCGCCTTTCACAATGATGCCGAAATCCACATTCACCACGTCGCCTCGCTCGATGAACACATCTTCCGGCGGCCGCTTGCATAAATAGGAAGAGCGAGTGCCGATCGAATCGAATGGGTTACCGTATTTAGGCCAGGAGTAATCATAGCCTTTCCTGTCTGCAATGCCTTGGAAAAGGCGCTGTATATCCATGCCACTCATGCCGAGCTTTATCTTCGGGCGCGCCTCCTCATAAATTTTCATCGACTCTTGCACCGCGGTGCGGATAAGCTCTATCTCTTCGCGGCTGCGATTAGCACGGAGCACTTTCATGAGGTTTTGGCTGGAGAGGATTTCCCCTTTAAAGCCGCCCCGCGAGAAAGCTTCCGTCAGTATGCCGTGTAACGTAAAAGAAAGACCGTCAGATGTAACATCTTTTTCGGAAAAATTCAGAGCGATCCGCTTGGGAGCATAGCGCAGTACCCTTTCCGCAACGATGGACTTGATCCCCTCGTATCCTTCGGCGTTGACGATCACTTCGGTAAAAATGCCCATGCTTTCGAGTTCTTCGCTCTCCATGGGCGAGTTAATGGCAAAGGCACTTCCGTCCTTTGTCAAGATAAGCGCTACCGGGCCGCTCATCGCAAAGGTGAGCAGGTAGCTTAACATCGGCTCGCCTTTATGCATCAAGTCGCGCCCGGCGGCAATCCACATATCGACGTTCTGCTCGCTCATTGCCGAAAAGCCTCTCTCAAGGCGCTGTTTTCTGACTTTCATCATCGTTTCCATCATAACATCTCCTGACTTTTAGTTCTTTTTCGCTCTGCCGCACGCGGATAAGTGGCCGGGGCTTACCTCAAAAAGTTCCATTTTGATTTCCTTGCATGATGCATCCGCATAGCGGCAGCGGTCTTGAAAAGAGCAGCCTTTCGGCAAATGGATGGGGCTTGGTATCTCCCCCGTCAGGCGCACATGTTCTTTTTTCGCCTCGATTTCCGGATCCGGTATAGGAATGGCGGAAAGCAGGAACTCCGTGTACGGATGGCAAGGGTTTGCGTACAGCTCCGCCGACTGCGTGATCTCCACGATCTTGCCGAGATACATCACCGCCACGCGGTCCGAAATGTATTTGACCATCGAAAGGTCATGAGCGATAAACAAATAGGTCAAATTCAGGCGTTGCTGCAGTTCCTTAAACAAGTTGACGATCTGTGCCTGAATGGAAACGTCCAAAGCCGAAATAGGCTCGTCGCAAACGATAAAATCCGGATCGAGGGCGAGGGAGCGTGCAATGCCGACCCTTTGCCTCTGGCCCCCGGAAAATTCATGCGGGAAGCGGTTGGCATGCTCGCTGTTGAGCCCTACCATCTCGAGAAGTTCAATAACTCTGTCGTGCCGGGACTTTGCATTTCCGATTTCATGGACCTCCAGACCTTCGGAAATAATCTCCGCCACCGTCATACGCGGGTCGAGCGAGGAGTAGGGATCTTGGAAAATCATTTGTGAACGGCGTGAATAAGCCTTGCGTTTGGCCTTGTCTTGCGTATCGAGCACCTCCCCGTCGAAGCGGATGGTACCTGAAGTAGCAGGATAGAGCAGCTTGACGGTGCGCCCAAGCGTGGTTTTTCCGCAGCCGGATTCACCCACGAGGCCCAGCACCTCGCCTTTTTTGATGTCAAAGGATACGTCGTCTACCGCCTTGAGGACCGTCTTTTCCCCAAGGTCGAAATACTTGCACAGATGCTCGACTTCGAGCGTCGATCCCTTCGCCATTCTTTTACACCTCTTTCCCGGCCGCTATACGGCAGTCATTCTCGAACATGCGTCTGGAAGCTTCTGCGCGCACATCGTTCAAATGGCAGTAGAGCCTGTGTTCGGCGTCGATTTCCGTGCAATCCGGCATTTCCTGATAGCAGATCTGCATCGAATACTTGCAGCGCGGCGCAAATGGGCAGCCGGCCGGCGGGTCAAGCATGTCCGGAGGCGAGCCCACGATATATTCGAGCGGCTTTCTGGAATCGATATCCAGGCGTGGCACGGCCGCCAGCAGACTTCGTGTATACGGGTGCCTCGGCGCATTGAAGATATCGACGGCAGGACCTGTTTCCACCACTTTGCCGCCATACATGACGATAACCCGCTGCGCCATGTTTGCAACGATGCCCATGTCATGCGTGATGAGTATGATCGACATGCCGGTTTTTTTGTTAATATCGCGCAGCACGCCCAAAATCTGAGATTGTATGGTAACATCGAGCGCAGTGGTAGGTTCGTCCGCCACGAGCAGCTTGGGGCTCATGGCGATGGCGATGGCGATCATCACACGCTGGCGCATACCGCCGGAAAGCTCATGCGGATACTGGTGCATGCGCTTCTCCGGGTCAGGAATTCCCGCACTGCGAAGAAGCTCCAGCGCACGGGCATACGCCTGTTTTTTTGTAATGCTGCCGTGCGCGAGTATGCCTTCCATCACCTGCGAGCCGATTTTTATTGTAGGGTTCAGGCTCGTCATCGGGTCTTGAAAAATGTAGGCGATCTCGGCGCCCTTGACTTTACGTAGCTTTTTAAAATCGTATCGTGAGATATCCCTGCCCTCTAAAAAGACTTTCCCGCTTTTGATGACGGATGGCGGCGATGGCAGAAGCTTTACCAGCGACTGCGTCATAACGCTCTTCCCGCTGCCCGATTCGCCCACAATTGCAATGATCTCGCCCTTATGCAGGTTAAAGCTCACGCCGCGCACGGCCTGCACTTCCCCCGCATAGGTCATAAAGGATACGCTTAAGTTCTCGACCTCGAGTATATCGTTTCTTTCCGTTCGTACTTCGTTCATGCTCCTCACCCCCCATTAGCGGCGCAGCTTGGGATCGAGTGCGTCGCGCAGCCCATCCCCGATAAGTTGCAGGGAAAGCATTGTCAGGCTGATGCATATGCAAGGTATGAGCAGGCGCAGCGGATAATTGTAGATCTGCTTCATGCCCATGCTTACCAGCAGCCCCCACGACGTCTGCGGCGACGCAATGCCGATTCCTATAAAGCTCAAAAACGCTTCCGAAAAGATAGCCCCGGGTATAGCAAAGGTCATGTTGACGATGATGACGCCCATCATGTTTGGGATCATGTGCTTGTAAATGATCCGTTTTGCCCCGGAGCCGAGGGATACTGCCGCAAGTACATAGTCCTCGTTCTTGAGCGACAAGATCTGCCCACGAACAAGCCGCGCCATGGAGAGCCAACCGGTCAGCGTCAAAGCAAGGATCATGGGCAATATGCCGGAGCCCGTTACCATCATGAGAAGCGTGACCCATACGAGGTAAGGAAAGGCAGTCATAAACTCCACGATGCGCATGATGAAGTTATCCACTTTCCCGCCCACGAAGCCCGCAATACTGCCGACGATAATACCTAACGTGCCTTGCAGAAGGGCCGCGATCACACCGATGTTGATCGATGTGCGTCCGCCTGTCCAAACACGCGCCCACATATCGCGTCCCAGTTCATCCGTACCGAACCAATGAAGGGCCGAGGGGCTTTGATTGGCCGCTTTCATGTCCACGGCGTTGTAATTATATCCGCACAGCACAGGACCGAGAAACGACATCAACACAAAGAATAGAATTAAAATTATCCCCAGCATGGCCGCCTTGTTTTGGCGGAAGCGGCGCGAGGCATCCTGAAGATAGGTCTGACTTTTCCGCCGGATCTTCTCCGCCTCATTGGCTTTGATGCCGACAGGCTCAAAAAGCGTGCTTCCCTTGCCGCCGCCGGGCGCTTGCGTATAGGTTTCCATCGTATTACCTCCATTCCTAGGCAAGCCTAATGCGCGGATCGATGATCGCATAGACGATATCCACAATAAGATTCATAAAAACAAGAATGCCGGCAAAAAAAATCGTCAGCCCTGTGATGAGCGTGTAATCCAGATTCTGAACGGAGGTCACATAATGCCGTCCAAGCCCCGGGATGCCGAACACGTTCTCCACCACGAATGTGCCCGTGATGACGCTCGCAACGATGGGCCCGAGAAGCGTTACTACTGGCATAAGCGCATTCCTCAGTTGGTGCACGAATATGATCCGCGGTTTTGAAAGGCCTTTGGAATCGGCGGTTTTCACAAAGTCGGATGAAATGACCTCCAGCATGCTGGAGCGCGTGTATTTTGCGATGGTGGCCATCATACCTATTCCCAGCGCAAATGTGGGCAGCACCGTATGCAGCACGCTTTCATACTGCGCCACCGGAAACCATTTTAATTTGACCGCAAACACGTACTGTATGAAAAAGCCGATGATGAACGAGGGCACGGATGTGCCGATGATCGCGAGAACCATCGTAAACGTATCCATCGCACGCCCGCGTTGGTAAGCGGCTATAATGCCAAGCAAAATGCCCATGGTCAGCGCAAAGGCGATCGACCTTAGGCCAAGGTCCAGCGAGTACGGGAAGGACGAGGCAATGATCTGATTGACGGAAATTGCCCTGATTTTATAGGAAATGCCGAAGTCACCCTTTAAAAGGTTACCCATATATATAAGGTATTGTTCATAAACGGGCTTATCAAGCCCGTAATAGGCATAAATAGCCTCCTTATTGCCGGCTTGCATCTTCTCGCTTGTGAAAGGGCTGCCGGGGATCAGCTTTACCATAAAAAAAGTGATGGTAATCAAAATGAAAAGCATGATCACCGCGGAGACTATTCTTTTCGCGACATATTTCAGCAGTTTCATGTGTCCTCCAATTATGTCGGTACTTATAAAGCGGAGCCGCCCGCTTTACTGGGCGGCTCCACCCGGCTTTGTCATTTCGTTTTGGTTTTATTCGCCGATGGTTGCATAGCGGAAGTCAAAGCGTGCACCGAAGGTATTGATGCTTACATTGTGGATGTTGCCGCTGAGCACGAGCGCACCGCGGGAAACGTAAAGCGGTATGATCGGCGCTTCTGTCAGCAGGATCTTCTCCGCCTGTGAGAACATATCATTGCGCTTTGCATAGTCGGATTCTTTGTTGGCAGCGGTAATAAGATCGTTGTATGCATCGCTGCTCCAGCCGGTTTTGTTCCAGCCGCCGCGGCTGTCCCACATATCCAAATAGGTAAACGGGTCGTCATAGTCCGGACCCCATCCGGTGCGAACAATATCATATGGCTGGTTGTAGAGGTTCTCCCAATATTGCGCAAACTCGAGCTGGCGAATTTCGATGTTGATGCCGAATGTGCTTTGCCAGACATTCTGGAAATATTCGGACAGTGTGCGCTGCACCTCACCCGTTTGGGTAAAGAAGTCAAAAGTCGGCATGTCGGTTGCCGAAGCATACCCCAGTTCCTCGCAAGCCGCCTTCATAAAGGCCTGTGCGGCCTCCGGATCGGCAGCGGTTTTGTGGTATACGTCGGTCACATCATATTCCGGATGGTCAGACCACTTCCCACCGAGTTCATCGGAAATCACAGGGTTGATAACGCCCGTGAACGGTGCGTTCATCGGGAACATCGCATCAACGAGCGCTTGACGATCGATGGCTGCGGAAAGCGCGTTGACAAAATTGCGGTTTTGGATAATCCGCGCGGTTTCCTCACTGTTGCCATTGAAGCTAAGCGCGATAAACGTCACACCGCCGCTCACAAAATATTGGAATTCCGGCATGTTCTCATAAGCGGGAACCATATCCGATTCCAGGGCCATAAAGTAGATCTCGCCCGTATCGTACATGTTTTTCATGGTGTTGGCGTCCGCCACGAGAAGCAAAGTGACCTCTTCGATTTTTATCGCATCTGCATTCCAATAGTCCGGGTTCTTCTCAAAGACCATGCGGTCGCTGTGTGCCCATTCCTTAAGGATGTACGGCCCGTTGCATGCAAATTTATCCGCATCGGAACCATAGGCCGTACCGAGTGACGAAGCCAGGTCTTCACGGATCGGATACATGGGAGTAGATGCAAAAAGCGTGATCATGAAAGGATAAGCTGCCTCAAGCGTGATGACCAAAGTCTTTTCATCCACAACCTGCACACCGAGCTCCGACACATCCATTTCACCTGCGTTGATCGGCTGCGCATTTTTGATGGGGAAAATCAGGTAGGCCAGGTCCATGGCGTCCTGCCTCGTCAGCATGCGCTTGTAGGTATCGGCAAAATCGGATGCGGTCACCGGCTTGCCGTCAGACCACTTGGCATCGCGCAGATGGAAAGTATAGACCGTGCCATTCTCCGATACCTCGTAGGATTCCGCCATACCCGGTACGATTTCACCGTTTACAACATTGAGCAGCCCTTCGAAGGCAAGCATCAGAGCGGTCGAGGTGTTGGAATCGTTTCCAACATGGGGATCCATGGAAATAGGTTCCGTGGATAATGCAACCTTTAAGCTGGCAGCGTCGGCCGCAGGTTGATTGTCTTCCGCGCCGGGAGCAGCGGTGGGAGCGGTCCCGGATGCATCTGTAGTTGCAGGCGAATCCGGCGCTTGCTGGCCGGGTACAGAACAGCCGGAAGCAACAGAAACCATCATAACTGCGGCCAAAAGGATTGCGAGTGAACGTTTCATTGTGTCCTCCTTATTTATTTATATCTCCGAAGCTCAGGGGCTTCCGAAACCATTCCGTTTTACGGAGTATCTGCTACGGGCGGTCAACCGTGGCTCCCGCGCAAAACCAGCTCCGTGCCAAGCGTCATCATCTCCTCCGCATCCATACCCGAAAGCTTTCGCATCATCATCTCGGCAGCGACATATCCCATCTGGTAGGATTGTTGTTTCACCGTCGTAAGCGGCGGGGCAGTCAAGTCCATCCAGTCGAAATCATCATAGCCGATCAAGGCAACGCTTTCCGGAATTGAAACGCCTCTCCGGTTCAGCTCCATCACTGCGCCCATCGTCAGCGTATTGTCGGAAACGAACAGCGCATCCACGCCTTTTTCAAGGAGCGCTCCTGCGCATTCCCGTCCGCGCTCGACAGAAAAACCGTGTGTTATCTGAACATACTCCTCGCCATATGCATGACCTGCATCGATCAGCGCCTGACGGTAGCCGTTATAGCGCTCCAACCCCGATGAAAGGTTTAAATTGCCGCCGATAAAACCAATCCGCCTTCTGCCGTTTTTGGCGAAGAGGGAAACCGCCTCATACGCGCCGGATTCATTGCTTGACCCCACATAGCTAAAACCGCTTCCGTCCACCTTTCTGTCGACAAGAACAAAGGGGACTGCCATAGCCTGAAGCACTTCCAACTGCGAGCGGCTCTTGCTCGAAGGCACAAAGATCACAGCGTCTACCCATTGTTTCTGGCAAACTTTGACCGCCCTTAGGCTCTTTTCCTGGTCGGAAGTCAATCCGTAGTTCGAAACAATAACGTCGTAGCCTGTTTCCAGCAATTTCTTGCGAATGCCGAGAAGTACATCCATATAGAAAAAGTTTGCGTTTGTGTTGCCTTCCTCGGTCGGTATCACAAGGGCGATGGTATTCGATTTCTGCGTTCTCAGAAACTGTGCGGCCAGATTCGGCCGATAGCCGATAGACTTCGCCGCGTCAAGTACCTTTTTCCTGTTCTCTTCGGATACGGGCTTGCTGCCGTTAATCGCATGAGAAACAGTCGCGATGGAGAGCCCTGTCATTGCGGAAATTTTTCTTATGCTCATCTACTTCTACCTCACAGTTCCTATCTTTTGAAAGCCGTTCTTATCCGCAGATTATGCCTGTGCGAGCCATCGAACGATGTTATCCCACAGCGTCGCATAATGTTCCCATTTGTGCATGGCAGCGGGCGCCCAGTGCGGTGCGCAGTCGGTCGTATAAGCCAGCGTTCGCCCCGCGCCATACCGTCCTGCGGCGATGATGGGGTCGTTTTCGAATTTAACGAGTACTTCCGCCCCTTCCTTGGCATGCACCCTGTTATAGCCGAGGATGTACGGCCATTGAGCGGGCAGGCCCTCAAGTATCGGGTGGCTGCCCGGATCGCAGCACAGATCCGCACCCTCGGGCACCTCGACTCGATCGTCTCCATACTGCAGCGCGACCGGCAATATTTCTTCTATAGCGGACTCTTTCCATTTGCCCCTGGCATCCATGCCCTGATAGGTCATATAACCGCCGATCATGCAAAAACCGCCGCCTTGAGCAGCATAATCGCGCGTAAGCTTCAGCAGATTTACGACCCGACTCCCGGTTTTGACCATGTCGGGCAGGAGGAGGAACGAATTGCTTCCGACATCGCTGAAAATCACCGCATCAAATTTTGAAAGCGCTTCCGGCGTGCGTGGATAATCCATAGCGATGCGGTGGCAGGGAATATGCGTGACACGGTGCCCGCAGCCTTCCAACACACCTCTTAGGATCGCAGCGGGCTCATGATAATTGGTTTCCGAAAAATGGTCCACACCCTTATATTCCGTCACCGTGGTAAAGCAGGATTCTCCGACCAGCAGCACCGACAATTGTTTCATAAACGATTTTTTTCCCTTCTTTTTACGTTAAGGTTATATATACGTGCTATCATAATGATCGTTAAGGTTAAACGTTTTTCTCAATGTGCAAAAAAAATGCCTCATGAAGTTGCCGATTTACATAGCTTTTCTCGATGGATTTAACTCAATAAACGGTTTAGATAATATATCACAGCAAAAAAATGTTAAACGTATTACTTGGTTGTATTATATCCGCTGCAAATTATACTGTCAATACCGACTCACAAATAATATTTGCAACAAAAAAGTGACCCGCTTGCGGGCCACTTTTTTCCTGCCTGTACTATACCATAAACACGGCTTTTTTTCAAGACTGGTACGCGCTTGCTTTCGCGGGTACAATAAGCCCGAGGTGATGAACTTGGCGCATGATCTTTCGCTGTGGGAAGCGCAGCGGGCTTTGCAGGAGCAGCGCCTTCGCGACTGCAACCTTTTGAGCGTGAAATACGGTTTGCGGCTCACGGAGCGCGATATTCAGGCGCTTACGAGCGCGCGCTTTTCCTCGCTCAAAGAAACGGGGCGCGTGGAGTTTGGCGAGGGTGTTTTAGAAAAGCTCATCTATGCGTTTTGCGATTCCCCCTACCTCGATCAGGAGAGCTATGCGCAAACGCTTGCGGAGCTTCAGGACGCCTTCTATTACTTCAAAAACGAAACGCTCGACTTTATGGCGGACGACGACCTCATCGCCTTCATGAAGCGGCACTTCGACGGCGACTGCGAGGGCGATGTAGGGTATCTGACAGGTTCCTTGCTTGAAGATCTCGGACGGCGCATACGCGAAGGGGAGGACGAATGAGCGTACCCGCCATGCAGGGCTCCGCGTTGGACGCGGCAGCCTTTTTTGATGCGGCGCTTGCGCGTGCGGCGGCGGAAGGCGTGCGCAGCCTAAAAAGTGAGTTTTTATCCCTCCTTGCGCGTGAAACGTCGCTTATTGCCATGGGCGACAGCTCGCTTCGCATCGAACGCGCGCAAGATTTGCTTCATTCCCTTCGGTTTTCCATGGGCCTCTTTTTGAAGCGGTGCGGCATGGGCGATGCCGTGAAGCTTCTGCAAACGGAAGCGTTCCGCACGCTTTTACAACGGAGCAGAGACCATCTCAAAAGCTGTATCAAAGAGGCGCGCGCCGCTTACGACGGACTTGTTTCGCACCCTTTTACCACAAAAAACCGCGCGTATAACGACACGATCTTTTTGGCGTTGCCTGCGTTTTTCTCCCGCTATGACGCGCTGCAGGCCGCGCATGACATCCCCTGCTCCATCGACTATCCGATTTCTTCACCAATCGAAAACTTGGAAGGGATCGAGTATATCGGCGCGTATCTGAATATCCTGTACGCGGAAATCCGCTTCCTCTCCTGTTTTGAAGCAAACGCCGCGGCGCAGTTGCTTTCTTCGTTTTGCCCCGAGCCGGACGAGCAGCTCATCAACCTGTTCGAGCCCGTGTTTTTCAACGCCATGGGAAGATGCATGCTCCAACAAGAACCTCTGCCGCTCGATATGCCGCCCGCGATGCAGGGGCAGATATTTTATAGGCTCGAGACGCTCGATTTTCCGTCTCGCGCAAACGCCGTACGGCAGGCGGCGCAACGCCTGATAGAAGCGCTCTGCTTCGCAGCTGATGAGAAAACGGCAGGATACCTCCTGAATTTCGCACAAGAAAAGTTTCTTATAGGCTTGGAACTTTTTATGGTGCATGGCGCACCACGCGTCTTCACCACGTTTATCTTAAAGACGCGGCCCGCCGTAAGCATCCGGCTGCGCTCCGCGCCGCCCATGCCCGACGATGCCCTTCGCGCGCTTATAAACGAACTTTCCTCCTGCCGCTTCCTTTCGGATAAACTCAGCATGCTTTCGCGCGAGGTACAATCCCTCGAGGATTGGCTGGAGGTCGTGCCGCTTTGCTTTTCGGAGGAAGAATACGACACCGTTTTTTCTCTTCTCGGTACCGAAGAGCTTGCCGCCGCCGCCCGCCGCATCGAAAAGGAACGCTCGGATTTTGAAGCGCCGCCGGAATGGCAAATCGCGTTTTTGCGCTATGTATCCGCATTGCACGGCGAACGGGCCGCAAGCTTCCATGCGCTCATGAACGCCGCGTGGAGAGAATAAAAAACGCGCGATATTCCCCGGGCAATACCGCGCTTGTACCAATTGCCGTTACTTTAACGCCCCCGCCGCTTCCGCGACCGCCTCATACAGCGCGTCTACGGCTTTTTCGGCCTCAATGGTAAGCGGCGCTTCAAACTCCATGCTTTTCGGCTGTATGCCCAAAAGCAAAAGCTTCGCGCCTGTTTCCTGCGCAAGGTAGGTAAGCATCACCTTTAACGGGAGCATATGCGTACAATAGCTTATCCCGCCTACATCGTTGGGGTCGATGGGGAATACCGCGCCGGGCGTTTGCCCCATGTCTGCCGCGTCCACCACGAGGAGGTGCGTTGGGCGAAAGCGCTTGATGCTGCCGCTGTAATTTTCCGGCGCGGTCTCGCCCGGATAACAGCGGATGTTTTCGTTTTCTTCAAAGCGCTCCGTAAGGCGCTCCGTAAGCGCCATGCCCGCCGCGTCGTCGCCTCGCAGCGTGGAACCGGCGCCGAGCACCGCAAGGCGTTCCGCGCCGGATAAAAATTCGCACAGGAGTTTTTTCAGGTCGTTCAACTAAATATCCACCTCAAGGGAGCTCTTGTCGCGCGTGGCGAGCTCGAAACGGTCGGTGCTGTGCAGCGAATGCTTGGGGCAGGAGTCCACGCATTGCGCGCAAAAGATGCAGCGGTCCAAATGCATGCGCGCCTGAAACTTCTTTTCCTCCCCTTCCACCTTGATGATTCTGATGGCGTTTGCGGGGCAGACGCGCTCGCACATTTTGCAGCCGATACAGGAATCCTGATCGAATTTGATCGCGCCGCGGAAATTCGGCGGCACGGTGGCCGGCGTCAAAGGATACTTTACCGTCGCCGGTTTTTTGATAAGCATCCCCATCATATAAGGGACCATTTTACCCGCGCGTTTTTTCATACGAGAACCGCCCCCTTCACGATGAGGTCGATGAGAAGCTGCATTAGCGCGACGGGCGCAAGCACCTTCCAACAAAACGCGATCATCTGGTCGATGCGAAGCCGCGCAAGCGCCGTGCGCATCACCGCGAGGATGAACACCACGATGAATACCTTAACAAGAAACACCAGCATGCCTAAAACCGGGTTTGCCGGGATGAAAAACGGCAAAAACACCGCCGCGATAAGCGCCGCCACCACTACGAGCTCGCTGTCGAGCGTCATGCGGAACATCCCTAAGAGCCTGCCGCTGTATTCGGTGAACGTGCCGCCCACAATCTCGGTCTCGGCATCGGGGATATCGAACGGCACGCGCTCGAGCTTGCCCTGCACGGCCACGATGGAAACGAGAAAGCCCGGTATGTTGGCAATCGTCAAAATGGGATGCGTCGCGTAAAACGCCGTGATGCCGCTTATGGACCATGTGCCCGCAAGAAGCGCGGGGCCTAAGAGCGAAAGGTAAAGCGGCACTTCATACGCGAAAAGCTGCGTCATGGCACGGATGGAGCCGATCTCCGCGTAGAGCGAAGTGGACGACCAACCCGCGAGGAAAAACGTTAGCGTGGGGATCGTTAAAAAGTAGAGCACCACGATCAGATCGCCTTCAAACGGGTACAGCGATCCTTTCTCCCAGATGGGGATGTACAAAAACGCGGCAGTCGTTGCGGCAAGCGCGAACAGCGGTATCCATTTGAAAAGCCGCTTATCCGCCTCGCGCGGCACCACGGTCTCCTTGGAAAAAAGCTTTATGATATCCGCCAGCGGCTGGTACCACGGCGGGCCGATGCGGTTCTGCAGCTTGGCGTGCAGTTTCCTATCGATAAACTCAAACGCCAAGGAAATCGCGCCCAAGAACAAGAACCCGGGAAATATGAGAATTTGGAACAGAGCCTTCCCCACGCTTATATACCCTCCCTGCCGATGCGCAGTTTTTTCAGGTTCACGCCGCGCGCGGCATACCATTCGATACCGTAATTGCGAAGCCCCTCCCAATCGAACCGCTCGGCGCTTTCCTTGCGCACAACCTTCACCATGCGGTCCGTGCAGGAAAAGCAAGGATCGATGGCCGCGATCACGATGGGCGCGTCCGCAAGGTAGCCGCCCTCGAGCATGTGCGATATGGCGGAAGCGTTCGCGAGCGTCGGGGCGCGGACCTTTACGCGCTCCGGCTTATCGGTGCCGTTAGAGCGCACGTAATGGATATCCTCGCCGCGCGGCGCTTCGATGCGGCTTGCCGCCTCGCCCGCGGGGATGCGCATGGGGACTTTTACGGAGATAGGGCCTTCCGGCATTTGCTTCAATATCTGGCGGCAGAGCTTGTAGCTTTCTAAAAGCTCCAGCGCGCGCACCACCGTGCGGCCGTACACGTCCGCATGGTCGTCCGTAATCACCTCAAAATCGAGCTCCGGGTAGATGCCGTAGGGCGCGTCGCGCCTGATATCGCGCTTTACGCCCGCCGCGCGCAGTACCGGGCCGGTCGCCCCAAGGCGAAGCCCGTCCTCGGCGGAAAGCTTGCCCACGCCCAACAGGCGCTCTACGAGCGTTTCCTCGTTGAGCACGACGTTTGCGTAGTACTTGGTGCGCTCCTCGAGCGCGTCGATGGCCGTGAGAACCTTTTCGGTCTGTTCGGGCGTTATATCGCGCCTTACGCCGCCGATGGTGTTCATGCCGTAGTTGATGCGGTTGCCCGTGAGCATCTCGAGCACGTCGAGCACGATCTCGCGGTCCTTCCACGCGTACATGAAAAGCGACATGAAACCGACCTCATGCCCCGCCACGCCGAGCCACAGAAGGTGGCTGTGTATCCTTTCAAGTTCCGCTATGAGCGCACGAAGGTAATACCCGCGCTTTGGCACCTCTACGCCCGCGATCTCCTCCACCGCCTGCACATAGCAGCTTGAATGGGAATGCGAGCAGATGCCGCAGATGCGCTCCAAAAAGTGGATGTTTTGAATGTAGGTTTTGCTTTCGGTCGCCTTCTCCATACCGCGGTGGTTATAGCCGATGCCGACGTTGGCGGCGGCCACCCTTTCGCCCTCGAGGGTGAGAAGAAAGCTTTCCGGCTCTTCGAGCGCCGGATGCTGCGGCCCGAGCGGTACGGTGATCTTAGCCATTCTCCTGCCCTCCTTCGGCTTCGCGCTGTGCTTTCGGCTTCCAGTCCTTCCTTAAAGGGTATTCGCCCGCGGGCCAGTTGTCCGGCAGCGGGTACTGTCTGCCCTCTGGCAGCCCCTCCACATGAACGCCCAAGAGGCCCTCAAGCTCGCGCTCGTAAAAGATCGCGCCCTCGTATACGGGTAGCACCGTGGGGAGGTTGGCGTTATCGCGCACGGTCTTCACCTTGAGCGTAAGAAGATAGCCGTTTTCATGGGCCAGATGGTACAAAAATTCAAACTGCTCGCCGTTGTCGAGCCCCGTGATGGTGCACAGGTGGTCGAATCCGAGCTCGTCGTGCAAAAACCGCGCCGCGTCGAGAAGGTCTGCAAGCGGTATTTCCACATAGAGCTTATTTCGCTTCACGGAAGCGCTTTCCGCGCCGGCGGACGGGAATTTTTCCGCGAGCTTTTCGAGATAGAAGCGTTCGTTTTCCATCAGTTGCCGCCTCCTTCATGCTTGTCGTCTTTTAAGCCCTCGAGAAGCTTCACGACGCCGTCGATGATGGCCTCGGGCTTCGCGGGGCAGCCGGGGATGTATAAGTCCACGGGGATGGCGGCGTCGATGCCGCCTTCCACGCAGTAGCAGCCGGAATAAACACCGGAAGAGCAAGCGCAGGTACCCACGGCCACCACGAATTTGGGCTCGGGCATCTGCTCGTAAATGGTGATGAGCCTCTCCCTTTGCTGCATGGTGACGGGGCCGGAGCAAATGAGAACATCCGCATGGCGCGGGGTGCCCTTTTGCTGGATGCCGAAGCGCTCCACGTCATAGCGGGGCGTAAGCGAGGCGAGCACCTCGATGTCGCACGCGTTGCACGCGCCGGAATTGAAGTGGATGATCCACGGGGATTTGAGCCTCGCCCAGTTGATGATGCGATCGACGACTGCCATAGCTTATCTGCCCTCCTTGCGAAACAGCATGAAGAGCGAAAGCCCCGTAACGCCAAGGTATATGCCCGTTATGGGCGATATACCGTCCGGGGAGGTAGCCACCATCAGCGCCACAACGTGCATGATGGTGAAGAAAAACGCGAACTTGAAAAACTGCGCGTAATCCGGCTGCGCCTGATTTTCCTCCATGGACTCGCCGCAGGCATACGCGTTGAGCTTGTTTTTCGCGTCGCTCCCGCGCGCGGCAAGAAGCCTGCTCACAAAAAGCACAAGCGCGCAGACGGCAAGCAGGATCAAAAATGCGATGGGCGGGGAAATGATGATATCGTACATTTTTGTCCCCTCCTTTAACCCTTCAAGTTGTTGAGTTCGCGGGTATTGAGCGTGCCGTTGGCGCGGTATGCGCCGAGCACGATGCCCGTCGCCACCACCAAGAGCACCACCTCGATGATGATGACGGTGATCACAAACGCCTGCGCCGTGGCCATATCGCCCGTGAGGTAGCCCGCGCCGATAAGAAGGAGCGTCGCCCCCTTCATCAGTATTTCCACCGAAAGCAAAATGCGAAGCAGATTGCGTGTGACGACCAGGCTGTAAATGCCTACGCCGAGCACCAGCACCACGGCGACGATGAGGATCGCAAAAAATATGTTCATTTTGCCTCTTCCTCCTTGAAGAATACCAGCACGGCGAACACGCCCGTTAGGATGATGGCGACCTGCCCCACAAGGTCGGTCGTGCGCTTATCCCAAATCACCTGCTGCACCGTACCCGAAGGCGCGACGGAAGCGATGGGGATAAGCTCCGTTATATGCGGCCAGAGCAAGGCGAGCATGATGACAAAAAGCCCCACAACCACGGCAATGAGCGGTAAAAAGCGCTTGCGTCTTTCCCTTTTCTTTTCTTTCAGCTCCTCATCGGAGTGTATGCGCGTCATGCTGATACTGCTTATGAACACCACCGTGATAAGGCCCGCGCAGACGGAAAGCTCAAACACCGCGGCAAGCGGCGCGCCCACCAAGAACATCACCGCGGATAATAGCGCGCTCGTGAGCGCGAGCGCAACGGCGGCCTTTACAAGGTTACGCACGAGCGCGCAGATCACGGCGGAAGCTACAAAACCGCAAAGCAGTATAATGAAAACGGTCTGATTCAAATTGCACCTCGATTTCCGGTCACAAAACCCTTACCTTACAACAGCCCGCCCTTATTCAGGACGATCAGGATTAGCGGGAACGCCACGCCCACGATGATGTTGAGGGCGCTTAAAAGTATTTCCACGCCTTTGATAGCGGGCGCGCACTCCTTTACGTCCTTGAGTTCGGGTTTGATCTTCCCAAAGAACACCTTCTTTTGAAGCAATAGGAAATACGCAAGCGTAAGCACGCTCAAAAGAAGCGCCGTGATGGCTGCGGCATTTGAAATGCGCCACACCGCGATGATCACGAGAAGCTTGCTCCAAAATCCCGAAAGCGGCGGTATGCCGGCCATGGAGAGGAGCGCGATCACCGAGCTCGTGCTCGTAACGGGCATGCGCTCGCCCAAGCCGCCGAGCTTATTCATATCGCGCGTGCCGGTTTGCGTGATGATGGCCGCCGCGTCCACGAACAGGAGGGATTTGAACGTAGCGTGGTTGAAAAAGTGCAGCATGGCGCCTATGAGGCCGATGGCGGAACCCGTAGACACGCCGAGCACGATATAGCCGATTTGACTCACGCTCGAAAATGCGAGCATGCGCTTGATGTCCGTCTGGCCGATGGCGCCCAAAGCACCCACCAGAATGGAGAGGATGCCGAGTACCATCAGCACCTTTCCCAAAGCGGGGTCATTTTGGAACACATCGCGGTACACGCGCATGAGCGCGTACACACCCGATACCTTGATGACAACGCCAGCAAGCACCACCGAAACCGGCGAAGGCGCGCTCGAGTGCGCGTCCGGCACCCATGTATGAAACGGCACCACGCCCGATTTGATGCTGGCCGCGCCTACGAATAGCAGTATCGCCGCGATCAGCGCCGGCGGATAGCTGCCTTTAAGGCCCTTTACGTACGCGCCTACGGTCTCAAAACTCGTGCCGCCCGCCATGATGAAGATGAGCGCGATGGAAAGAAGCATCATCACCGTTGCAAGCGCACTCATGAGGTAGTATTTGAAAGCGCCTTCCAGCTCGTCGCGCTTCTTGTTGATCGCGATGAGGATGAACGAAGCCGCGCTCGTGACCTCGATAAACACATACAGCGTGAAAATATCCGTCGCCATGACGATGCCGTTCATGCCCGTCATGAGAAGGAGCAAAACGTTTGCGAACTGGAACACGCTCTTTTTCACGACCTCCTTGGTGAGGACGGCCGTCACAAAGATGATGAGCCCGATGATGCAAAGCACCGTCGCGGCGATCCAATCCACCTTGAAGCCCGTAATGTAAAAGGAGTCGATGCTCGCGCCCGCTCTTACGCATTGCACGAGGCAGTATACCGAAAGCCCCACCTGCGCCAAAGCCGCAAACATGGCCGCATACAGCGCGTCCCGCCCTATCAAAAGCTTATAGAGCAAATTGAGCGCGACCACCATGAAAAGAGGAATTACAACAAACAAAAGCGACACGTTTCTTCCTCCCGCTTCCCTAAATAAACAACACGAACAAGGCGGCCATAAGCGCCATGCCGAAGAGTATCCACACAACATAGCGCGCCTGACTGCCGTTGTGCGCTTCCTTCACAACGCCCGAAAGCGCGGCGGTCAAGCGCGGCACCGCCTTATCGTAAAAGAGGCTTATCATATTGTTGACCCATAGCGACGCGTCCGCGTACGCCCTGATGACGAAGCCGCCCACATAGTACGGGTCGAAATATTTCTTTTCGGCAAGCCCGTACACATCCTTCAATACCGGCGCGTAATGGAAATGATCCGCCGCATTGAGGCCCTTCCCGGTCTTCTTATAGCCCAGGAAGTGGCTCACCGCCGCAAGCGCAAGCACGCCGCAGGAAATACCCACGAGCAGCCAATTGGTGTGCGTGGCGAAATGCTCCGCCTCCTCATAGCCCGTGAGCGTGGGCGCGATAAGGTTCGTGATGACGGGCGTATGGAATATGCCTAAGCCCAAGCAGATGGCCGCGAGCGAAACCATCGAAACGAGCATGGCAGCAGGCGCTTCCTTGATTTCTTTCCCCTTCACGGCCTCGCCCTCCTTGCCGAAGAACGCCGCGTGGCCGAGCTTCAAAAATGACACGGCCGTAAAGAACGCGCCGAGGAGCGCCACGATATAGAAGATCGTCCCGCTTTCAAGCGCTGCGTCGAAAACAAGCTCCTTGGAGTAAAAGCCGTTGGTCAGCGGGAATCCCGCAATGGACGCCGCCGCAACAAGGAAGCTCACCATGGTGACGGGCATTTTTTTATGCAGGCCGCCGAGCCCATGGAGATCGGTCGTACCCGTCTGCTTTTCCACGGAACCCGCGGTGAGGAACAGCAGGCACTTATACGCCGCGTGGTTGAGCATGTGGAACACGCCGCCGATAAGCCCCACGGGCAGCGCCGTGCCTATGCCGAGCATCATGTAGCCCACCTGGCTTATCGCGTGGTAGGAAAGAAGCTTTTTATAATCCTTCTGTATGAGCGCCATCATCACCGCAAACAGTATGGTGCATACGCCGATGGTCATAAGCACCGTGCTCATCGCGGAGCCGTTTTGGAAATCGAAAAATTCCGTGCAGAGCCTTGCGAGAAGGTAAATGCCCAAAAGCTTTTCGAGCGTGCCGGGCAAAAACGGCAAAAACGGCATGGGCGCGTCCTTCGCCGCATCGGGTATCCATGTATGGAAGGGCATAGAGCCGGCCTTCGATATGGCGCCGATCATCAAAAGTACAAACGCCGCCGCGCCGAGGCCCTCCACGGGGAGCTTATTTATACCGCTCATCGAAAGCGTATTGGCAAGGTAGCCCGCCATGCCGATGCCGAGCATCATGCAAAGGTCGCCGACGCCCGCGATGATGACCGCCTTGACGGAGGTTTTGAAACTTTCCTTGCCGCCCAAATAGATCATCCCGAACATGGTGCCCAAGATTGCCTCCCAGAAAAACAGCATCACAAGGAGGTTGTCCGCGAGCACCGCGCCGTTGACGAGCGCGATCGTCAAAAGCATGTAGGCGTAAAACTGCTTTTTATAGTCCCGCTTCCATGCAAACGCCGCGGTATAGAGCGCCACGAGGAACGAAAGCCCCGCCGCCGCGAGCAGGATGAAACCGTTGAACTGGTAAAGCCTTAAGGAAAAGCTGATACCGAAACCGAGCCATTCGCGCTCGAAACGGACCGACGCGCCGTAGAGCAAAATGCAAAGCGCGAGGTTCACACTAAATCCGAGAATGAGGGCTGCCGTATGCCAAAGCTTGGCCTTCTTCGGCGTCAAAAGCGTGACGCCCGCGAGAAGCGCCGGTATCAGAATGACCGCGAACAGCAAAGTTTGGTAAAATACTTCGCTCATCGTATCACCTCCGCCATCTGCTTTACGGCCGCGGCGGCCATCGAAGCTGGGTAGCTGATGAGAAACCCGCTTACAAGCGACAACGCCGCCATGAAGCCGACCGAGGCCACCATGATGGGCGAGCCCTCTTTGGGCATATGCTCCATGTTAGGTTCCCCGAAAAACACCTTTACGAATACGCGGAGCAGATAGATCACCGTCATCACCGCGCCCAAAAGGAATACCGCAGCGATCCACGGATGACCCGCCTCCACCGCGCCGTTTACCACCATGTATTTGCTGAAAAAGCCTCCGAACGGGGGAATGCCCATAACGCTCAACGCGCAAAGCAAAAAGGACGCCGCCGTGACGGGCATGGTCTTATAGAGCCCGCCAAGCTTTGTGATGTCCTTGGTGTGGCAATTATGCTCCACGACGCCCGCGCACAAAAACAGCCCGCCTTTTGAAATGCCGTGCATGAGTATGTAGAGAAGCCCGCCCGCCGCGGCAAGCTCACCGCCCACCGAAAGGCCCAGGAAGATAAAGCCGATCTGGCTCACCGTGGAATACGCGATGATCCTTTTGATGTCGTTTTCCGCGATGGCAGCGCCCGCCGATAGTATGGCGCTCACCGCCGCGATCACAGGCACCGCCGTGTGCCAGAACATTTCCATTTCAAAGGTAACGAGGAACAGCCGCGCAAACGCGTACACGCCGATCTTTACGAGCACCGCCGCGTGGAGAAGCGCCGTAACGGGCGTCGGCGCAATGCCCGCGTCCGCGATCCACGAATGGAGCGGCAGCGTGGCGGATTTGGAGAGGATGCCGCAGAGGATGAGCGCGACCGCCGCGTTCGACACCGCCTTGCCGCGAAGTGCAATTAAGTCCGTCGTGCCGTACTGCGCGTAGATCATGAGGAAGCCCGCCAGCATTACAAGCGCGCCGGCGCCCGTGATGAGAAACGCCTTGTTGGCGCGGCGGACGTATTCTTCCTCGCGAAAGAAGCCGATGAGCCTCCAACAGCAAAGCGCCGAGATCTCCCAGAAGAGGTACAAAAATACGAGGCTCGTGGTGAGCGTAATGCCCATCATAGCCCCGAGGAACAGCACAACCATCAGATAATACTCGTTTTGGTGCTCGAAATGCGACATGTAGCCGTAGGAGTATACGATGATGACGAGCCCCAGAAACGACGCCGTACATGCCATGAAGAGCGCAAGCCCGTCAGCAAGGAAGCCGAAATTGAGCCCGAGCGGCAGTTCGAAGTTAAACGAATACGGCGTGCCGCTGAGCGCCGCGGGGATGCAAAGAAGGCAAAGCACGAACGGCACAAGCACAAACACAAGCGCGAGCGCGTTTCGAAGCATCTTATGCACCTTCCCCGCAAGCGGCAGCAAAAACGCGCCGATTAAGGGGATGAAAACGATCAGCGACAGAAGGGTGATATTATCCATCTTTTAGCCCCCAGAATGATGTTGAAACGACTTAAGCGCACCTTGAAAGCCAAGGCGGCCGTTTTCCCCGCCCGGGTTTTGCTAAGCGTCGGCAATTGATAAAAAAGAAACAATTCTGTATTTTTATTTTCCTGCCTGTTCCCGGAACGCACCGCTCCCGCATCGTGAGAAACGCCTGTGCCCGCGATAGCTTGCATTTGAAATTATATAGCTTTCGCGCCGAAGCGTCAATGCTTGCGGGCGATATATCTTTTAACCGCCATAAAGTATATTTGTATTTTTATTCACAATCTTTCCCGTACCCGTATCCCTTGCATGCCCGGAGCGGCGCGCTTATAATGGAGAAAAAGCGCGGCACGTGTTTTTAGTAAGAAAGGAAACGAAGCTTGCACGAGCTCTCCCTCACCCAAAGGATCGTCAAAATCGTATGCGACGAGGCGAAGAAAGAAAACGCCGTCCGCGTTGTAAAGGTGATGCTCGCCGTAGGAGAGGATAGCGGCATCGTGCCCGAATGCGTGCAGACCTATTTCGATCTTCTCGCGGAAAACACCGTCGCGCAGGGCGCAAAGATCAAGGCGAACATCATCCGCTCCACACTGTACTGCGAGAGCTGCAAAAAAGAATTCGAACGAGCGCGCTTTTCCTTCTCCTGCCCCGAATGCGGCGCGGAGGGAACGCCGACAAATAAAGGAAACGCATGCTACGTGGAAAGCATAGAACTGGAAACATAACGCTCCGCGTTTCGCGCATGTGCCGTTCCGTCACATGCGCGAGGGTCCGTTGCGACGGGGTTGCACGGTTTGCCTAAAATGCTGCGCATTTCCGGGCGGCAACCCGTGAGAGGAACGAAAAGCTCCGCTTTTCATCCGTTTCGGCACGCAAGGCCGCAGGTCTTGGCCCACGCGAGGCCATAGGCCTCGGCCCAAAGGGCTCCGGCTGTGCCGGACGTTAGGGCTCCGGCTTCGCCGGACGCGTGCATGCCGCCGAAGCCGGAAGGAAGTCAAGGGGACGCCCCTTGACAATCCCGGGGGTTGTGACCCCCGAACCCTATGAAGGAGTTTTGCGTTACGATAAATATGGTAGACTCAAGCCAAATGTTTAAGGCTGTCATACGCGTTTCGGGCATCGTGCAGGGCGTGGGCTTCCGCCCGTTTGTGGCGCGGCTGGCGGAGGAATACCGCCTCGGCGGTTTTGTAAAAAACCAAAGCGGCCATGTGCTTATTGAAGCGGTGGGAAATAGACCCGCGCTCGATGGATTTTACCGCGACCTAAGCGAGCGCCGCCCGGCAGGCAGCTATATCGCGGGCATTTCCCGCGAGCTTTCCCTCGCCGCAGGTGAAGAAACGTCAGCGTTTCTTATACTAAAAAGCGATGAAGATGAAGGGGATATAGGTGCGATCATGCCCTCGCCCGATATCGCCATCTGTGACGACTGTTTAAAAGAGCTTTTCACGGTAGGCGACCCGCGGTATTTGAACCCATTTATCAGCTGCACCAACTGCGGTCCGCGCTTCAGCATCGTTAAAAAAATCCCCTACGACCGCGACAGCACCTCCATGGACATTTTCCCCATGTGTACCCTTTGCGCGTCGGAGTATAAGAGCCCGAAAAACAGGCGCTTCCACGCGCAGACCGTATGCTGCAACGTCTGCGGACCCACGCTTTTTTATACCGGCAGGGACGGCGTTATAAAAGCCGCGGACGCGCTCAACGAAGCCGTGGCGGCGCTCAACGAAGGGAAAATTGTCGCCGTAAAGGGCATAGGCGGCTACCACCTCGCGTGCAGCCCCTATCGTGGCGATACCGTAAAAGCGCTTCGCGCGTTGAAGGGCCGCGAGCAAAAGCCGTTCGCCGTGATGTTCCCCAGCTTAAGCTCTATAAAGGAGCATGCCGAGGTGAACGAAAAAGAGGCGGCGCTTTTAAATGCGAGCGCAAGACCCATCGTGCTCCTTGCCGGAAAGCCCTCGCGCATCGTGCCGGATGTGTACGGCAACAGCCGTTTCATGGGTGCGTTTTTGCCGTATACGCCGCTCCATCATCTGCTTTTGAAGGAGACCGGACCCGTCGTTTTGACGAGCGCCAATCCGAGCGGGCTTCCTATATTTAAGGATGACGCGGAAATATTCGCGTTTTTTGAGGCGAACGAGCTAATTTCGGGCGTCCTGTGGAACGACAGGGAAATCGTCCGGCGGCTCGACGATTCCGTCGCCGCCGTGGTGGGCGGCAATGCGAGTTTGATTCGCCGCGCACGCGGCTATGTGCCTTTCCCTGCGGCGCTCCCGGCCTTTGAAACTTCCCCGCCCATCCTTTCAACGGGCGCGCAGGAAAAAAGTACGATCTGCCTTATAAAAAACGGCTTCGCCTATGTGAGTGCGGAAACGGGGGCGCTCGATACGCGGGAGGCGGTTTCCGTCTACGAAAGCGCAATTGCCGATATGGAGCAAACGCTTCGGATCGCGCCCGAAGTAATCGCGTGCGACCTGCATCCCGGCTACGAAAGCACGCAGTATGCAAGGAAGCGCGGTCTTCCCGTCATCTACGTGCAGCACCATTTCGCGCATATCGCCTCGGTGATGGCGGAGCACGGCTTAGAGGGAAGCATACTTGGCGCGGCGTTCGACGGCACGGGCTACGGAACGGATAAGAGCATATGGGGCGGGGAGTTCATCCTCGTACAAAACGGCGATTTTTCCCGCGCGGGGCATTTAAAGCCCATACGGCTTTTCAGCTCGGACGAATCCGTACGGCAGGCATGGAAAAGCGCGCTGTGTTATCTTTTCGACGCGGGGCTTCATGAGGAGGCGCACGCACATGCCTGCGGGGAGCATTTTGATCTTATATCCTCGGCGCTGGGCGCGGGCGTGAACACGATTTTGTCATCGAGCATGGGCCGCGCGTTCGACGCGGTAAGCTCCGTTTTGAACATCTGCCATGAATCAGGCTACGACGGGCAGAGCGCCATAGAGCTTGAAAACGCGGCGGCGCGCTATCAAAAAGAAAATACCGCTTCGGCCGCAATTCCTTTGCCCTATTCGCTTTTTGAGGACGAGTCCGGCCCCGTCGTCGACCTTTCCCCCGCCTTTACGGCGCTGTGCGCGGAGAAAAAACGCGGGGAAAGCACCAATAAGCTTGCGTACCGCTTCCATCTTACAGTGTGCGCGTTCACGCTCAAGGTATTTCGAGCGCTCCGCGAAAAAACAGGTATTGAAACGGTTGCGCTTTCGGGCGGCGTGTTTCAAAACAGGCTTTTGACGGAAACGCTCGTCCCCATGCTTGAGCGCGAGCGATTCAAAGTTTACCGGAACGTTGCGTATCCCGCGGGCGACGGCTGCATACCGCTCGGCCAAGGGTATGCGGCGCTGCTATCATTGAAAGGGAAAGGATGATCTCCATGTGTATTGCGGTCGCCGGGCGCGTGGTGGAAAAGGAAGGAAGTAAGGGGAAAGTGGATGTGCGCGGGAATATCCTGAGCGCCGAGCTTTCGCTTGTGGACGCTCAACTGGGCGATTACGTGCTTTTACATGCGGGCTGCGCCATATCGCTCGTAACAAAATCCGAAGTCGAAGAGCTTGACGAACTTTTCGCACAGATGGAAGCCTGCGATGGATAGATCGGAACTTCTTGCCGCACGGATCCGCGCCTACGACGGGCCTCCCGCGCGGCTCATGGAGGTATGCGGCACACACACGAGGAGCATCGTGCAGTTTGGCGTGCACGCCGTTTTGCCCCCGCAGGTAAAGCTCATATCGGGCCCGGGCTGTCCCGTTTGCGTGACCCCTGCGGGCTACATCGACCGCGCGGTAAGCTGGAGCCTGAAAAAGGGCATATGTCTTTGCGCGTTCGGCGACCTGATTCGCGTGCCCGGGAGCGAGCTTTCGCTTTTGCAGGCAAAGGCGCAGGGCGCGCGGGTGGAGATCGTCTATTCGCCCATGGAGATACTTGACCTTGCGAAAAGCGAGCCCCAAACGCTGTTCGTTTTTGCCGCCGTGGGGTTTGAGACCACACTCCCCATCTACGCGCTCCTATTGAAGCGCCTGGAAGAAGAAAACATAGAAAACGTATTGCTTTTGACTGCCGTAAAAGCGCTCATGCCCGCGCTTTATTTCCTCACCGAGTCCGGCTCGGACATTCAGGGCTTCATCGGCCCCGGGCATGTGAGCGCTATTTTGGGAAGCGACGTCTACAAGCCCTTCTGCCAATCCCGCCGCGTGCCCCTCACGGTAGCGGGCTTTCAATACGGACAGGTGCTTGCGGGCATTTACGACCTTCTGAGTCAAATCAAAGCCGGTACGCACGAGGCGCGAAACCTCTACACGGGCGTTGTAAGCGCAAAAGGCAACCTGCAGGCGCTCGCCCTCATCAATGAATGCTTCTTTACCGCTGCCTCTCCGTGGCGTGGCCTCGGGGAGATTCCCGACTCCGGCTATTTGATAGCGCCGCGCTACGCGCGCTTCGACGCGGGCTCCGCGGATATCCCTTTGGGCGCGGAGAAAAAAGGGTGTTTATGCGGCAGCGTCATCGCGGGGCAAGCCACGCCGCACGACTGCCCGCACTTTAACAAGAGCTGCACCCCCGCCTCCCCCATCGGCCCGTGCATGGTATCGGCGGAGGGGGCATGCGGGATCTGGGCTGGCGCCCAGTCGCGGGCATGACTGCGTCATGTGCGCGAAGGACCGCTGCGGCGGGGTTCTGGGCTTACGCTCAGTCGCGCAAGTGCCTACGTCACTTGCGCGAAAAGCGCCTGCGGCGGGCTTTTCACATCCGCCTGTCGCGCTTCTGGCGCTCCCGGGCGGCGGATGTGCGAGGAAAGAAAGGCTGCGCCTTTCATCCGTTTTGACGCACAGGTCGTCAAAGCCGGAATAAATCAAGGGGCCTCGGCCCCTTGATAATTCCCTTGAGTTTCGGGGGCTTGCCCCCCGAACCCCCCGGAACGGCTTTAGCCGTTCCGCAAGGGGGCGTGCGGGTATCTCGTTTCGTGTAGGGCGGAATGATTTCATCCCGCCGCGTGTGCTGTGGCAACGTAAACCCACCCGTAGGGGAGGATATTATCCGCCCGATCCGCGGTAACGACATACCTGCAACAAATCATCCTTCGGAGGTACTTATGAAAATTACGACGGCGCACGGCGGCGGGGGCAGGATGATGGGCGAACTCATCGGCTCCGTGTTTTTGCGTTATTTCGGGAACCCCACGCTGAACGCACTCGAGGATGCGGCGCTTTTGGATGTTCCCTCGGGGAAAATTGCTTTCACCACCGACTCGTTCGTGGTAACGCCGCTCTTTTTCCCGGGCGGCGATATCGGCCGGATCGCCGTGTGCGGCACGGTGAACGACCTTCTCTGCCGCGGCGCCGTTCCCAAATACCTTTCCGCAGGTTTTATCTTGGAGGAGGGACTCGACCTTGAGACGCTTGAACGCGTCGTGCGCTCCATGAAGGCGGCGGCGGATGAGGCGGGCGTTTCCGTTGTGGCCGGCGATACCAAGGTGATCGAAGGGAAAGGCGGGCTTTACATCAACACCGCGGGCATCGGCCTCGTGCAGGAAGATATAAATATCAGCGCAAAAAACCTCCGCATAGGCGACGCGATCCTCGTCAGCGGCTCCATGGGCGACCACCACGCGGCCATTTTATCGAGCCGCATGCATATCCAAAACCACATCGAGAGCGACTGCGCGCCGCTCAACGACATGGTAAAAAAGCTTTTGGACGCGGGCATACGCGTGCACGCGCTCCGCGATATCACCCGTGGGGGGCTTGCCACGGTATTGAACGAGCTTGCGCAAAGCTCCATGGTAGCGATCGAGCTCGCACAAAACTATAGCCCTGCCGACATGCAGGTGCAGGGCTTTTGCGATATTTTGGGCCTCGACCCCTACTATATGGGCAACGAGGGAAAGCTTTGCGTCGCGGTGGACGGCGCGGACGAAGAAAAGGCGCTTTCGATCCTCCGCAAATCCCGCTACGGCGAGCTTGCCTGCCTTGCCGCAACGGTCCTCGAGGGCGAGCCCTCGGTATTGTTAAAAACCCGCTCCGGCGCGACGCGCGTGCTCGACGCGCTGGCTGGAGAGGGTTTACCGCGGATATGCTGATCGCCTGATTATATTGGGACGCCTTTTTGTTTCTGCTTCCGCCTTCATTTCGAAGCCGAACGCTAAATCAAACCGTTTGCCTGCAAGAATTCCTTGGCGACGTCCTCGACATCCTGCCCTTCCACATCAATCTTGTAATTGAGCTCTGTCATGGCGGCATCATCGATCAGACCGGCAAGCGCGTTGAGGATTTCCTCTAATTCGGGGTACTTTTCGAGGGTCTCATTGCGGATGATGGGTGCTGCATCGTAGGGCGGGAAAAAGCTTTTGTCGTCGCGCAGTATTTTCAGGTTATATTGCATGATCTGACCGTCCGTCGCAAACGCGTCTGTCACATCGATATCGCCGTTGCCGATCGCCTGGTATTTCAGCGAAACGTTCATCTTCTGCGGATCGCCCTTGAATACCATGCCGTAAAGCTCAGTAAGCTCGTTATAGCCATCCTGCCGGTCAAAGAACTCATGCTCCGCGCCGAACACGAGATTTTCGGAGATTGCAGCCAGATCGCTGTAGGTTTCCACTCCGTACCGCTCATAGACATCGTTGGTCACGGCAAGCGTATAGGTGTTATTGAAGCCAAGCGGCTCCAGCCATTTGATGCTAAAGCGGCCGGCGAACTCCTCGGAAACCACGCGATACGCTTCGCCGGGATCGGTTATAACGTCCATCTCAAGCTGCGCGGTAAGCCCGGTTCCCGTATATTCGGGATAGATGTCGATCTGTCCGTTTTTGAGCGCCTCAAAGCAGACAAACGTACCGCCCATGTTCAGTTTTCGTTCCACATTTATGTCTGTTTTTGCCTCGATCAGCTGGGCGAAAATCTCACCGAGCACTATGTTTTCGCTGAAATCCTTAGAGCCGATTACAATGGTTTGTCCGGCCTGACAGCCTGACAGTGCAAACGACAGCGCCATCAGCATAGCGGCAAATACGCCGGTAATTCTTCTTTTCATATTATGCAATACCTTCCTTTCGTGAATATATTTATAGTTTCATAACCGTATTGAACGGCACGGCAATAGGATCGTGGCTTTTCGACGCGCTTACTTGGCCCGTTTCATAAGGCGACGTTCCACTTTAGACATGAGATAGTCAAATAATACCGCCATAAGCATCACTGGGACAGCGCCCGACATGATCTTTCCGAAGTTTTGCGTCTGAATGCCGCGGTACACCGGATAACCTAAACCACCGGCTCCGATTAGCACGCCCATCACGGCGATGGAAAGTGAATTGACCACCGAAATTTTGATGCCAGAAAACATGAGCGGAAACGCAAGTGGTAGCTCCACGCGGAAAAGCCTTTGAAGCTTGGACATCCCCATGCCGCGGGCTGCATCCTTGATATACTGCGGTACCGAAGTAAGTCCGGTATAGGTGTTCCGGACAATGGGCAGCAAAGCATACAATATAAGCCCCGCGATGATCGTGGTGTTGCCAAGCCCAAATAAAATCATCAGCATGGCGAGAAGCGCCAGAGACGGGATGGTTTGTATCATTTCTACAAGCCATAGTATGACGCTGTCCGCATAGCGTATCCAATAGGCAAGTATGCCTAAGACCGTACCCATAAGCATGGAGATCGCGGTGGCGACGGCAACGATGGCAAGATGTTCGAAAATAAGCGGCAGTAAGCCGATCATATTCCGGCCCCCTTTAATCCCTTTGGCGTAAACAGGCGCTGTAGAATGCCGATGAGGCCGCTGAACACAAACGCCAGAATCGCCGATGGAACGGCTCCCGCCAGGATGTAGTTTATATTGTAGGTCGACAGGCCCGTCCAGATCAGATCGCCAAGTCCACCGGCCCCGATGAGTCCCGCCAGCGTTGCCCAACTGACGATATATACTGTGGAAATACGAACCCCGCTGATGATGGAAGGCATTGCAATGGGGAGTTGAACTCGAAACAATAATTGCATATCCGTCATGCCGATGCCACGGCCCGCCTCCAGATAGCTTGTGTCCACTTCCGTGATGCCGGTGTAAGTGTTGCGCAAAATCGGCAAAACAGAATATATGGATAATACGACCAGCGCGGGAAAAAGTCCTACGCCGAATGCGAGCAGCGCAAGCCCGAGCATGACGAGTCCCGGTATCGTTTGAATCAGACCAACGGTGGACAGAATTGGGCCCGCCGCTTTCTTATGGCGCGAGAGAAGAATTCCTGCGGGAATGGATACAGCAATTCCCACAAAAACCGATACGGCGACCAGTTCTATATGACGCAACAGGCTTAAGGACAGGTCTTCCTGGTTTTTTGCAATAAACTCAAACAAGCTCATGATGAGAGTTCCCCCCAAAGCGCCTCACCCATTGCCTTCGCCATACCGGTTTGGGTCACGAGCCCCGCCACGGTGCTGTCGTCGTTAAGAACCACCAAATAGTTGGCCGCCGAGGAAAGCAGCAATTCAAAAACTTCCTGCGCCGGCATTTTCCGGCCGATCGTAACCACATCCGCAGAAACCAGTTCTCCGATTTCCCTACCCGCTTTCCCATGCCGACGGATCGCCTCGATGGTGACCGCGCCTGCAAAGGTTTCGTCATCGTTCAAAACAAGAAGCGAATTCACCTCGCGTCTGATCATCATATCCACGCATTCAAGCGTCTTGCTCGTGCGCGGCACCTTTAGCACCTTGGTGCGCATGAAATCTTCGGCATACAGGACCGGCGCCTTGTTATTGGCTCTCATATGCCGTCCCATAAAGCTTCGGATCAGATCGTCTGCCGGATTGCGCAGCATTTCCTCAGGCGATGCCATCTGCACGATTTTTCCCTCGTTCATAAATACGATAACATCCGCCATGCGCAATGCCTCTTCCATATCATGCGTTACAAAGACGATCGTCTTTTTAAGCTTCCGCTGCAGCTTTTTTACCTCATCCTGAAGTGAGTCGCGGGTAATGGGATCGAGCGCCCCAAAGGGCTCGTCCATCAAAACGATCGGAGGGGATGCCGCAAGCGCGCGTAATACCCCGATCCTTTGCTGCTGCCCGCCGGACAACTCCGAAGGATATTTGTTCGCATTTTGCTCATAAGGCATATTGACAAGCGCAAGGAGATCCCGCACAATCTGCCGATACCGCTCCTTCGGATACTTCAATAGCTTTGGTACAACCGCAATGTTTTGTTCTACCGTCATATTGGGAAAAAGGCCGATTTGCTGGATCACATAACCGATGCTGCGGCGGAGCTCGACCGGGTTTTGGCAAACGATATTTTTGCCGTTGATATGAATCTCGCCCCGGTCGGGTTCGATCAAGCGGTTGATGGTTTTGAGGGTGGTTGTTTTCCCACATCCGCTGGGCCCGATCAGCACAGCGAACTGTCCTTCCTGTATCTCAAAACTCAGATCGTCGAGTATAATGCTTTTGCCATAGCTTTTGCTTACGTTGCGGAATTCTATCATCAAATTCCTCCTTCTTCGAATGAA
Source organism: Bacillota bacterium (assembly GCA_023400985.1). GTDB lineage: Bacteria > Bacillota > Clostridia > Christensenellales > CAG-138 > UBA7707. The sequence continues at coordinate 12,430 of JAEXEN010000029.1, read as the reverse complement.
ATGACAACTCTATTATAGAATCAGAGTTGTCAGTTGTCAACTTAAAGCAAAGCATGCTCCCCTGCGAAGAAAAAGCATGCTTGACTTATTATGGCGAAAGCCTTATGCGTTTATACCCTTTTCAAGAAAAACGGCGACCGTCTCGGTACATTTGACGTCGCCAACATAAACGAGAACATCGCTTGGCTGAAGTGCGGCATATGGGCCGGGAGAAAGAATGATCTTTCCGTCGCGCCGTATTGCTATAACGGTTGCGGCGGTTTGTTGCCAAAAGCGCAGTTCCCCGAGCGTACGGCCCAAAAGCGGTGAATCCGCAGGAACCTTCGCTTCGTAGTTGATAAATGGGGAAGCCTTGGAGAATTTTTCGTCGATACGCACAATGGCGGCGGCGGCCTCGGCAATTTCGCGGCAGAGGGAGCTCTGCTTGGATAAAAGGTCGTTGAGCTTTTTCTGATAAGCGCGAATATCGTTGCGCTGGCTGAATCTTCGAACATATTCGTTTGCGTTATCTGCGGAGATGACAAGCGAGCCGCTATTATGTCTGGTCTCGACGATGTCCATATCCTCGAGAAGCTTTAAAGCCCTTCGGATAGTTTCGGGGGATACGCCATATTCCGAGGCCATAACGGAGCGCCCGTAGATTTTTGTATTTTCCTTCAGCTCCCCTTTTGCTATCCGTAAAGCTATGTCGAGAGCTATTTGAGAATAGACCGGTGTGACGATCGAATTTTCCAAAGTCTGCGACTCCCGTCCGGTTATATTTTTTCCTTGTGCGACATGTTTTGTATTCCATAAAAATTATACCCAACACGCCGGAAAAACACAACACGCGCGCATTCGGTTTTCCATTAGCGCGCGGATGGATATTGCTCCCGCGTTATACCTGTGCCATCCTAGTTGTATTAAAAGCCCGTTCCCTGCCGCGGTCGTAAATTTCTCTGATTTCCAGCCGAGACCTCTATTGTCTTGCCCGCATGTGCACGATATAATAGATATGCTGTAACACGGCCGTTTTTATGTGCGGCTCCGTGCACAGCCACAGCGACGAAGGAGTGAACGGCTTTGGAAGAGAATAAAAAGATCATGCCGCGCAACATTTTGGAAGAGATGGTCGATATGCGCGTAGATGAACTGATGAAAAAAAGCGGTATCTGTTGCTGCATGTACTGCCGCGCGGACGTGGTGACCTATGCGCTTAACCATTTGCCGCCCAAATACACCATCAACATCGGCGGCGAGATCTTCACGCGCTTCCATATCAATCAGGTGCAGTTTCAGGCGGACGTTACCACCGCCATCCTCAGCGCCATCGAAAAGGTCGGCAAACACGCTAACCACGACCAGCCGAGATAAAGTTTTTTAGCAGCAAATAAACAAGCATCCGGCCGTAATGGCCGGATGCTTGTTTATTTGAGTTTTTTAAACCTTCACCGTCCAGCCGTACGGGTCTTTTATGGCCCCGCGCTGTATGCCGGTGAGCATATCGTACAATTTTTGCGTAAGCGGGCCTATCTTGCCGCCATTCATGATAAGGCTGCGACCTTTGTAATAGAGCTCGCTCACGGGCGTAATCACGGCCGCGGTGCCCGTTCCGAACGCTTCTTTTAAGAGGCCGCGTTCTCCCGCCTCGTACAACTCGTCGATGGAGACGGGGCGCTCCTCCACCTTGTAGCCCATATCCTTTACGAGCTGCAAAACGCTTCTGCGCGTGATGCCGTCTAGGATGCTGCCGTCGATGGGCGCCGTAGCGACCGTATCGCCAAGGAGGAACATCATGTTCATGGCGCCCACTTCCTGCACGTATTTATGCTCCGCAGCGTCGAGCCAGAGCACCTGGCTGAAGCCCTTTTCCTTTGCCTCCTCGGAGGCGCGCAAGCTGGCCGCGTAGTTGCCGCCCGTTTTTGAGCCGCCCACGCCGCCGCGCACCGCGCGGACGTAGGTATCCTCCACGTAGATGCGCACGGGCGCGAAGCCCTTCGTATAATACATGCCGGACGCCGCACAGATGATGTAATACAGATATCGCTTGGATGCGTGCACGCCGAGCTCCACGCCGTCCGCGATCATGGTGGGGCGAAGGTAGAGCGACGTGCCCTCCGCGTGCGGCACCCAATCCCGCTCAAGGTCCACGAGCTTTTTCATGATCTCCACGTTGAAGTCGGGGGCGATCTCGGGCATCACCATGCGGTACGCGCTTTTGTTGAGGCGTACGGCATTGTCGCGCGGGCGGAAAAGCTGCACGTCGTCGTTCGGCGTGCGGTAGGCCTTTAGGCCCTCGAATATCTCCTGCGCGTAATGCAGCACCGCCGATGCGGGGTCGATCATGAGTTTCGTATAGGGCTGTATGCGCGCGTCGTGCCAGCCCGTTCCCTCATCGTACTCCATGAGGAACATATGGTCCGTAAGCGCCTTGCCAAAGCCGAGTCCGCTTTCGTCCATGGGCTTTTCCTTCAGCTGCGTCGCCTTTTGAATGTCGATCTCCATGCTATTCCCCTCCCTTTCACGGATGCACGCAGCTTGCGCCGCGCCTGAGAGCCTCTATGTTGAGCTCCACAAGGTTTGCCTTGGGGCCCGTGAAGATGTGCGCGAGCATTTCGCGTATGGTTTCCACTTTGAGCACCTTGGTCGCCTCGATATACGCGCCGAGCATGACCATGTTGGCCACGCGGTCGTTGCCAAGTTCCCTCGCGATGTCGTTGCAGGGCACGTAATAGGCCGTAATGTCGCCCCTCGTCGCCTTTACCTCGATGATGGAGCTGTTTACAAACAGAAGCCCGCCGGGAACAAGCGTCTTTTCGAACTTCAAGAGCGAGGGCTTATTCATGGCGATGAGCTCCGTGCATTCAAGCACCACCGGAGAAATGACCGGCTCGCTTGAGAGCACCACGTTGCAGTTGGCTGTGCCGCCGCGCATTTCGGGGCCGTAGGAAGGCAGCCACGAAACATTCATGCCCTCCTTCATACCCGCCTCCGCGAGCGTCTTGCCCATGGCCATAACGCCCTGCCCTCCGAAGCCGCAGATGATGATGTTGTTTAGCATGTTATTTCACCTCCGCTGTGATATCGCGGTATACGCCCAGCGGGTAGTAAGGGATCATGTTCTCCTTAAGCCATGTGATCGCGCCGAGCGGCGTTTTGCCCCAGTTGGTGGGACAGGTGGAGAGAAGCTCCACGAAGGTGAAGCCCGCGCCGTCGAGCTGGAGCTGGAACGCCTTTTTGATGGCGCGCTTGGCTTTGTTGATGTTTGGGATGTCGATAAGCGTGCAGCGCTCGGCGTATGCCGTGCCATCGAGGGTGGAAAGAAGCTCCGCCATGCGGATGGGCGCGCCCATGAATTCCTTATCGCGGCCATAGGGCGCGGTGGTGGCCTTTTGCCCTACGAGGGTGGTAGGCGCCATCTGCCCGCCCGTCATGCCATAAATGGCGTTGTTGATGAATATGGTGGTGAACTTTTCGCCTCGCATGGCCGCGTGGACGATCTCCGCCGTGCCTATGGACGCAAGGTCGCCGTCGCCCTGGTAGGTGAATACCGGATGATCGGGAAGCACGCGCTTGATACCCGTCGCGATGGCGGGCGCGCGCCCGTGCGCGGCCTCCATCATGTCGCAGCGGAAATAATCGTACGCAAATACCGAGCAGCCCACAGGGCTTATGCCGATGGTCCTGTCGGTAATATTGAGCTCTTCAAGCACCTCCGCCACGAGCTTGTGCGCAACGCCGTGCGTGCAGCCCGGGCAGTAGTGCATTTCCTTATCGGTGAGCGCCTTGGACTTTTCATATACGATCGCCATACTTACCTCCCTAACTGCTTGAGCGCAGTCTTCGCCACGTCGGTGGGGGTCGGGATAACGCCGCCTGCGGTGCCGATAAAGCCGACCGGCTTTGCGCCGTTGACGCCGATGCGCACATCATCCACCATCTGCCCGAGGCTCATTTCCACCGCTACGACTGCCTTGACATGTTTTTTACAGGCGACCTCGTAGAGGTGCTTATACGGGAAAGGCCAAAGCGTGATGGGGCGGAACAGCCCCGTCTTCACGCCCTGCTTTTCTAAGAGCTGCATCGCGGCGCGCGCCACGCGCGAAGGCGTGCCGTAGGCCACGAACACGACCTCCGCGCCTTCGATATTCGTCTCCTCGCAGCGCACCTCGTTTTGCTCGATCAAAGCGTACTTCTCGGCCATGCGGAGGTTGTTCTCGTAGCATAGATCCGGGTCGATAAAAAGCGAGTTGATGATGTTATGCTTGCGGTTTTTTACATCCCCCGTCGCCGCCCATGTCTTCTCCGGCAAAGAGCGCTTCTTAGGCTCGCGCCACTCGATGGGCTCCATCATCTGGCCGATCATGCCGTCAGCCAATATCATTACGGGGTTGCGATACTGATCGGCGACATCGAACGCTTCCTGCGTGAAATCCACCGCCTCCTGAATGGTGGCGGGTGCAAATACCACGGTACGGTAATCGCCGTTGCCGCCGCCGCGCGTAGCTTGAAAATAATCGCCTTGCGCCGGCTGTATGGTACCGAGGCCGGGGCCGCCGCGCATCACGTTGACGATGACCGCCGGAAGCTCCGCGCCCGCCAAGTAGCTTATGCCCTCCTGCTTGAGGCTGACGCCCGGGGACGAAGAAGACGTCATCACCCTCGCGCCGCAGCCCGACGCGCCGTACACCATGTTGATGGCCGCCACCTCGGACTCGGCCTGCACGAAGCTGCCGCCTACCTGCGGCAAACGCATGGCCATGTACTCGGGAATTTCATTTTGCGGCGTGATGGGGTAGCCGAAAAAGAACCTGCAGCCCGCCTTGATCGCCGCCTCCGCTATGGCCTCGTTGCCCTTCCACAATTCCTTTTCCATATCGGTCAGATCCTTTCCACGGTAATCACGGAATCCGGACACATGCGCGCGCAGTTGCCGCACGCGATGCACAACGACATATCGCTGACCGTAGCAGGGTGATAGCCCTTCGAGTTGGTGGCGCTCATGTCGATGACGACGATCTTTTTCGGGCATACCGCAGTGCAAAGCTCGCAGCCCTTGCACCGCTCCCTGTCAAACGTTACCCTTCCGGCCATAATTGCCTCCTAAAACACATTTGGATATTGGTTTATGGGTTAGGGGAATTCTCATTCCCAAGGTTTTTTCATGTAGAGGGTGAGCGGGAAGCTTTCGCCCGTGAGGCCGCTTTTGATCTCCCCCGCGAGCCTCTCATCGAAAGCGTTGTAAAGGAGCGGAAGCCCCGTTTTTTTCGCGACCTCCAACGAAAGCGCATTGCCGCGAAGCACATCTTGTGCGGTCGATTCGGAGCAAAGATGGGTGTTGTTTACAAGCCCCGTCACTTTTAGGCCGCTCGACGCCTCGATGCCGCTGAGGTATTCTATGGCGGCCTCAGGCGTTTTCGTAAGTCCGCGGTTGAAGTTCAAAACCATGTAGAGCGCGCACGGCCGCCTTACTGCGTACGGTACGAACCGCTTTAGGACCCGTGCCCCTACGGGGTCGCCGCCCACGTCGATCACGCCCGCGAGCGTTTCGTCCTCAAAAATGCTCAGCACCTGCGCTGGGATGGCAGGCAGGTCCGCGTTGCCCATACGGGCGGGCGAAGCGATGAGCTCCACGCCGTGCTCTTTAAAAAGCTCCTCGCGCTCGCGCGAGCGGAAATACGGGTTTACGATATCGAGATCGGCAAGCGCCACGCGCGGAAACCTCTTTTTGAGGCGCAACGCGAAATTGACGGCAAATTCCGTTTTGCCGCTGCCGTAATGCCCTGTGATGATAAAAACGCGGTCGTTCATATACCTCCGAGGAACGTTGAGATATCAATACGAATATTCGTGGGCTTCCTCTTCGCCCCTCAATACCCTTAGCGCCCCCATAGCAAGCGCCCCGAGCTCATCCTCGCCGGGCACCACAACGACCGGCGCAAGAAAGCTTACCATTTCCTTGATCCAGTCCATGACGATCGTGTTGTAGGCAATGCCGCCCGTTATGATGACGGCGTCCACTTCGCCATGGAGCACCGCCGCCGCGGCGCCTATTTCCTTTGCGGTCTGGTAGGCCATGCCCTGCAAAATGAGCTTTGCGTATGCATCCCCCGCTTCGATGCGGGCAACGACCTCTTTCATATCGTTGGTGCCCAAGTAAGCCACGAGACCGCCGCGGGAGGTGAATTCCTTGCGGATATCGTCATACGTCGGGTACTTGCCGCTGTAGCAAAGGCGCATTACCTCGCCCACCGGCAGACCGCCCGGGCGCTCGGCCGAATACGGGCCGTCGCCGTCGATGGCGTTGTTCACGTCGATCACGCGGCCCTTGCGGTGTGCGCCGATCGTCACCCCGCCGCCCATGTGCGCCACGATGAGGTTCAATTCCTCGTATTTTTTGCAGATGGATTTGGCGTAGGCTTTCGCGATCGCCTTTTGGTTGAGCGCGTGCCATGCGAGTGTGCGGGGCAGGCCCGGATAGCCCGAAAGGCGCGCGACTTCCTCCACCTCATCCACAACCACGGGGTCCACGATGTACGCGGGGCACTTGTGCTCCGCCGCCACCTCAAACGCGAGGATGCCGCCAAGGTTCACAAGGTGCTTGCCCCATTTGCACGACAGAAGATCGTCGTACATGAGCTTGTTCACGCTGTAGGTGCCGCTCGGGATGGGCTTGATAAGCCCGCCCCTGCCGACCACCGCGTCAAAATGCGCCCTTTCGAGCCCGCGCTCCTTTAAAGCCGCCTGCACGAGGGGCTTGCGGTAGCTATAGTGATCCTCGACGGATCTTAAGGATTTCATCTCCTCCTGCGAGTGGCGCAGGATGTGCGTGAATTCCGGCGTTTCATCGTTATAAACGGCGAGCTTCGTTGAGGTGGAGCCGATGTTGATGACAAGGAGCTTCATGCGCTTTTCCCCCGATGGTTATGAATTATAGTCCGCCATCAGCGCCGCGAGCGCGATGGAGTAAAGCTTGGTCTCGTCGCTGTCCGCACGGGAGGTGATAACGACCGGCGCTTTCGCGCCCACGATCACGCCCGCGTTCTTCGCCCCCGCAAGGAACACGAGCGCCTTGTAGAGGATGTTGCCCGCCTCGATATCAGGCATGAGGAGAATATCCGCGTTGCCAGCAAGAGGGTCCATAATACCTTTATGCTTTGCGGCGGGAACGGACACAGCGTTATCGAGCGCAAGGGGGCCCGTGACACGGCAACCCACGATATCGCCGTTATGATGCATTTCAACGAGCGCTTTGGCGTCGAGCGTGGCGGGCATTTTCTCGTTTACCTTTTCGACCGCGCATATTGCCGCAGCCACGGGATCAGCGCTGCCGAGCGCGTGCGCCACCTTCGCGGCGTTTTCCAAAATGACCTTTTTCGTTTCCGCATCGGGCGCGATATTCATAGCGGCGTCCGTTACATACAAAAGGCGCGGAAAGCCCGGTACGTCAAAAACAGCCGTGTGCGAAAGCACGTGGGCGTCCCGAAGGCCGATCTCCTTGTCGAGCACCGCCTTCAACATGACGGAGGTATCTACAAGGCCTTTCATCACGATATGCGCGCTGCCGCCCGATACGAGCGCAACCGCTTTTCTGCAAGCGGCGGACGGATCTTTTTCGTCGATGAGCTCCGCACCGGATATGTTCAAACCATGCTCGGCGGCGATCTCTTTGATGCGCAAAACGTCCCCTGCCAGAATAAAAGAGGCGAGACCGAGCTCCGTCGCCTTGCTCGCGGCAATTAAGACCTCCGCGTCGTGCGCGGCGGCAACGGCAACGGTGCGTTTTTTCCGTTTCGCGCCGTTAAGCGCGCGTTGCATAAGCTCAGAAAAAGATTGTATCATGATTTTTTCTCCGAAAAATTCAGATTGCAGAATGGTGCGGAATGTGTAACAATAAGGATAGTTGTATGATGTCTTAACCGGTTGTCTTACAACAATTATCTTATACTTTTCGCCGGTTCATGTCAACGGCATTTGGCCGGATGGCAGCGATTATACATGATATATTATTGGATGGCGAGTCAAGGCAAGGTAGGGTAAAAAATGGAAAAGTTACCGAAGAAAAGCCTCTCGGAGCGAACGGCGAATAAAATTTACGGTATGATCACAACAGAACGGCTGTTTTCGGAGGGTGATAAGCTGCCCAACGAAAACGAGCTTGCGCAAAACCTCGGCGTGAGCCGCATCACGCTGCGCGAAGCCATACGCATCCTCGCCGCGCAGGGTGTTTTGGAGGTAAAAAGGGGCTTGGGCACCTTCATCGCGGAAGGCGCGAACATGGGCGGCTTCGGCATCCATCGCCTTGAAAAGCTTCGCATCCGCCTCAGGGATCTTTTTGAAGTGCGTCTGATGTTTGAGCCGCAAACCGCCGCGCTCGCATGCGAGCGCGCCTCGGACGCGGATATCGAGCATATCGGGGAGCTTAGCGAGCAGGTGGAGTCGCTCATCCATAAAGGCAAGCCGTGGACGGATACCGACTCGCTGTTTCATACCGCAATTTTAACGGGTGCAGGCAACGAATTCATGACGCAGCTCATACCGCTCATCAACAGCGCCATCAAGGACGCGTGGCTTCTCTACGGCAACGACCCCAACCTTGCGGAATTTACTTTGCGCGACAACAGGCTGATCGTGGAGATGCTCAAAAACCGCGATACCGTGGGCGTAAGACACGCGGTGTCCATTCATATCCGCCACACCATTCATGCGCTCGAGCTGGATTTCGGGAAGAATATTTTGGAGTAGTGCAAGGGGAGGTATTTATGCTTACGCAGCGCATCGGCACAAGAAGCGTGCTTTTCTCGCACGACGGGCTTGACTGGGACCTACACCTTCATCTCATCTTCGGCAGCGTTCACAATTTTCTCATCGACACGGGGCTTGGGTACGGCAGCATCGAACCGGTAAAAGAGCTTTTGCGGGATGAAAAAAAACCCCTTGTGGTAGTGAATACGCACCACCATTGGGACCATGTGTGGGGTAACGGCTATTTTGAAGGCAGCCTTATCGTTTCACACGCGCTTTGTCGCAAAGCACTCGAGGAAACCATGCGGCAGGATTATGAGAAGCATCGGCAAATCGCGCGCGGGGAAGTACGGTTTGCCCTGCCTTCCCTCACGTTCGATTCCGCGCTATACTTCCCTGCCGATAAACTCCGCATTTTTTACAGTCCCGGACATACGGACGACTGCATCAGCGTATTCGACGAAACGGACGGCATTTTGAACGCGGGCGATAATATCGGCGATACCGACGAGGAAATCGTCCCGAACCTCGAATGCGGTACGGAAGTTTACCGCGACACGCTCGGCGCCTACCGCGCGCTCGACTTTAAACTGTGTGTAAGCGGGCATAACCATCCGCGTGAAATCGAGGTAATCAGGGAAATCGAGATGCGGCTCAAGTGAACAAAAAGCCCGATGACGGAAAAAGGCTGTTTTGTGCCAAGTACGAAACGGTCTTTATTTTTAATGCGTAAATCCCTCCGGATACGGCCCATAAATGGAAGTCATATACCCGTCTTCGTCCAAGGTGATCTCAAAAAAGCTCCCGTCCTTCAGCGTGCATTTTACGACATCCTTATATTGCGAAGGCTCCGCGGATACGATGGGCCCGTCATCCAAATGGACGATGCGCTCATACCACCATACCGCGCGCTCCGCATCCTTCATGCCGCTAAAGCCTGCGGGCAGCTGCACATTCTCTTTTTTTAAAGGCGACCACGGCGCCCACTCGCTTTGCCATGCAATATCCATGCTCCCAACGGTATGCGTGCTTCTTTGCTCACTACCCGAAAAGAAGGAACGGTGCTCCCAGTCCGATTCCAGAGAAACATAAGCGCCATTTAGGTAACAGCGCTCCGGCCGGTAGCCGGTAATCGCCTCCAAATCTTCCAAAAGCAGCTCTGCGCTTTGCCGCGGAGTGAGGTTCGGCGTTCCGTCCGCGCGCCAGCTTGTTTGGTCCGGGTCGTAGTCGAAAAAGAATACCGTCGTTCCCCCTACGGAGCCCGCCATGAAGGAACGGTTCGCATTGCTCGCTCTTTTTTGCAGCACGCCGCCGAAAAGCCTGTCGTAGATGGGCGCCTCGTCCCGAATATACGACTGCGTCCCTTCCAGCGTGTCAAATCCAAAGGCACGCGCCTCCGCATCATACAGAAAATAGCAGCCCTCCGCCATTCGATCCCGTTTCGGCTCTTCCACCGTATAGCAAAAATAGCCGTCCGGTTCCCTGTCGTAAACGGTATAGGGGGATTCCGGCTCCCTGCAAACGGCCTCCTGCTCGCCGTCCAGATCGAGGTCGGCAAAACCCTCCAAGTCGCTTAAGCGAAGCGCCACCCGCGGCGCGCCGCCGATCACGGAAAAGAGGATATCCGTTTCTCCCGCCAAGCGCACCAAAAAGCTGTCATAACCCAGCACATTGCCCACAGGCACGGCCCACTGCCGCTCGCCGTCCTCTGTTTCCTCCCATAGGAGCGCGTCCTCGTTCATGCGCTCCAGAACCGTATAAGGGTCGTTTTTTGTGTTTTGACCCATCACCCACAAAGTAGGGCCGTCGTACGGTTCCACCGTGCGGGCCAGCGTGAGCACCGCCGCTCCGATGGGAAGCGTGCTTTTTAATTCCCACTTTGCTTCGGAAAGAAGCTCCTCGGGCGGACCCATCGGTACCTGCACATCAAAATCTACCTTTTCTTGCTTCTCAAGCGTCAAAGTTTCCGGCCAGGCGGTAAAGGAGGTGAAGGGATCGTCCTCATCCGCAAACACGGCGTCCGTCGGGAGCGGCGTTTCCGTTTGCGTAGGCGTAGGCGTGGCTGTGGGAAGCCCCTGCACGGACACAGGCGCGCTCGCGCGCCCGAGCCAAAACCCGAGCGCCAGCGCGGCGGCGGCACCGACGGTAAAAAGCCCATACAACGCTTTTTTCCGCGGCGCTTTTGCCGGCTTGTCCGCGTCGTTTTGCTCGTGAACGAGGCCGCTGAGCGTACCCGCCGGCAACTCGAGTACGTTTTCCAGCCTCTCCAAATTGTCGGGCGTCGGGACCGCTTTCCCTTGCTCCCATTTGGAAATGGCCTGGCGGCTTACGCCGATAAGCTCCGCAAGCCCTTCCTGGCTGATCTTTCTTTCCTCCCGGCGTCGCCGGATCATCATTCCAAGCATTGTTTTCTCTCCGATCGCCGATTCCTCCAATTAAGTAAAAGGGGAGTCGAACCGCAGTGGTTCGGCTCCTTAAAGTGTAGTCCGGTTGCGCCGGTTGCGTCTACCATCTTTTGGCGCAACTTGCGCGGTTGCGAGGGAAAACGATGCTATTTCTTCCCGTTCGGATACACGATGAGAAGCGCACCTTCCTTAACAGCGACCTTGCTTTTTTTACCCGTGAAGGAATTGCTTACGCCCAAGGGGAAATCCGGCATGAGATGCGCGTCACGGAGCGGATAATAAAGGCCGTTTAAGGTCACGCCTTTCGCGTCGCCGCCCCAGGCAAATACCGAAATATCGCCCGTAAGGCTTTCGTCAAACGCCATTTCCGCGTTTTCAATGCAGGTATATATGACCCCGCCGCCATACAAAAAGCCCTGTCCGCCCCGCTTTGCAAGATAAAGTAGGCTCTGTAAGTTGGCAAGTGTATGATCCGCCCTGCCGCCCGTGCCGCCGTAGATGTGAAATTCCCGATAGCCGCGCTTCCATCCGCATTTGAGCGCAAAAAAAAGATCGGTGTCGTCCTTCTCCTTGGGAAGCTCGATCACGTTGGGATGGTCCGGGCGTCCCTTTAGGGAATCGAAATCGCCCACGACGATATCCGCCCTTATGCCGCTTTGCGCAAGGTAAGTAAGCCCGCCGTCCGCAGCGATCACAAGATCGCCCGGGTCGGGTTTCCGGATAGGCGTGTCGAATTCGCCCGCTCCCATAACGATACAGCAGCTCATAGGACCTCCGAAGCGAGATTGTAGTTTATTGTAATTGTAAGCTTGTCATTGCGGAACGGTCAATACCGTTCCCTACGATATGCGGAGGGTTCCCATGTAAGGCAAGGGCTTGGCTTGCCGTGACGGGCCTACCGTTGGGTATAGCGGCAGGATGAAAATCATCCCGCCCTACAGCCGCATAAAGGCGCGCCACGAAGCCCCGCAGGGCAAGCGACCGAGGCGTATCCCGCCGAGAGCCGTCGCGCCGTGTACCAATCCTTCATAGAGAATACCATATAAATAAGTCCTTTGTGGCGACATGCGCGGCACAAGGGACACGTTGCAGCATGCCGGGCGGTAAGCGAGGCGTGCTGAAAAAAACTCGCCCGCATGGCGGAACGCCATGCGGGCGAAAGCGAAATGTTTATTCGATCACCGACGCAACCACGCCCGCGCCGACCGTGCGGCCGCCCTCGCGGATAGCGAAGCGGAGACCTTCCTCGATCGCGATCGGGGTGATGAGCTTGATCTCCATGCGGATGTTGTCGCCCGGCA
>JAEXEN010000038.1 GCA_023400985.1 Bacillota bacterium | reverse complement strand
GTCGGGCGTGCGCATAATTCAACTGCCAAAATTTGAATGCTATGATATGATTGGAAAAACAACAGGAGGAGAAGGCAATGTGCGGCCGATACTATATCGCTATTGAGGAAAAAGAGCTTGAGGATATTATGCGAGAAGTACAGCAGAAGGTTGATGCCGCGAGGGTACTAGAGGCCAAGACAGGCGAGATATTCCCCACGAATGTTGTGCCGGTTATTACGAGTAACGGCCCTACGCTGATGAAATGGGGGTTTAAGCGGTTTGACGGGAAAGGCCAGATCATAAACGCAAGAAGTGAAACGCTGCTAGAGAAGCCGATGTTCCGAAAGCCTTACCTTGAGGGGCAACGCTGCCTCATCCCCGCATCTAACTATTTCGAATGGCAGACACAAATAGAGGGTAAGAAAATCAAGCATGAGATCTTCGCACCCTACTTCCCTATTATCTACATGGCCGGGCTTTATCGTTTAGAAAAAGAAAGCGAGCTTCCCGTATTTACCATTCTCACAATGGATGCAGCGCCAAATCTGACGATCATCCATAACCGCATGCCCGTGATTCCGCCAAAAGAACAGGCTTTCGCTTGGCTTAATGGCGGGGATATATCTGGACAGGCGGTGCTAGATTATAAAATTGCATAAAAAAAGCCCCGCTACCCATTTAACGGACAGCGGGGCCTTGTGAAAGGAGGCCCCCACGAGAATGAAGGCCCGTGGAGGCTAGAAATTTTTCTTATCGGTCGGGTTGTTGAGAATGCCGAACGCGATAAGGATTGTGCCGACAGCGTTAAGTACGGCGTTCCACGTTTCTGAGGTAACGCCCCACTGTTCGGGCAGGCCGAATGCAGAAAGGATTATCCATACTGCGCCAGCGACGGACAGCCATACCGCCCAAGATTTCAAACGATTCTGTTCCATGATATTTTCCCCCTTTATTTTGTTGAAAGTTCATAGAAAAGCATAACGGCACCAGTTATAACTCCACCGATCAGGATATCCCATAACCTACCGCCTCTGCCTTCCAGCTTACGGATGCGCTTTTCGTGATCCGCAGAGTTACCAACAACCGTGTCAAGCTTTTCATTTATACGTCCAAGCATGACCATGATTTCCGTTCTTTCCTGATCGGCCATTCCCATGTCCTCCCATCTTACTTATAGAGCCTTTATATCAAGCCCGTACCGCCTGCCGCCGTATTCCACGGACAGGGTAAGCGCATCGGGCAATGCTGCAGGTGTTTCGACCTTTACAGGCTCAACATGCGCCGCGCAGAAAGCCTTTAACGCCCTCATGGTGTTGTCGCCTGCCTTGCCGTCCACATCACCACAGGGATAATCACAGGCATTCAAAAGCGCTTGCAACTGCTCCACGAGCGGGTCTTTGGTGAGATTCTTTGCGAATACCTTTGCCACTTTCGGTTCCTCCTTTGTTATGATAGTGTTGTCTGCCGTAAGGTCGTACTCAAACCGCTTGTCCATCATGCCCCACCATTCCCAAGAACGGTTCTGAAGCACGGTAATGACAAGGCCGTACTCCTTACCCCTACATTCCAACACCAGCCAGTCTAGCGGGCCGGTGCCATACTTTTTAAATAAAAACCCAACGTGCGTTATCCCCGCCGCGCTGTTTGTCGGGCCGCTAAACAATGCAATACCGGGGAGTTGCGGCATGTCCACAAGCTTGTTGTCGCGCAGATCCTTATCGGTTTCCGAGCACCAGTTCGCAAAGTTGTATTTTGCCTTGGTGTCTATATTGATGCCGGTCTTTTCTTTGTAGAACGCCTCAGCAATCGCATTGCAGTCAAAGACGCGATGCCCTATCCACCTTTTATAGATGCTGTAATAGGCATCCCAGTCTTTTGGGTAGCTGCTCTTGGCACGTTGCAACGCATACGCGTCCGTAGCAACGCGACCATCGCCGCCCATGTAGTAGCCCCATTGGTTTTTCGGTGGCGGGTTTGTCGTCTTTCCGTCTGTCACAATGGCATGGGGTTCGTAGTATGCAAGCATTTCGCTGATCTTGGGTTTCATAGCGCGATTCCTCCTATACCGCCGCTGCGGTGATAATGCCGTTGATTTCCGTCTGCACATCCCCGGCAAGGATAGAAACGATAAGGCCGCGTATGTGGCTCTGTGTTGATGCGCTACCCTTAGCCTGCGTGTTTACGATATCACCCACCGTACATGTAAGATCAATTGTTTTAAAAATGGTAGTATTGTTTGTTGGCACGGCCTCACTACCGCTAACCTCTGTACCGTTGAGTACAAGCCTTCCGTAGCACGATGCGGTACCGGCAGGACAAACTACAGCGTAATTAAATCGGTAGACACCGTTTTTATGAATCGTTATGGTATATCCCACGTTTGTATATGTAGCGCCCGTCATGGTCCACAATGCAAGCTTGGCGAACAGCGGCGTGTCGCCTGCGCTCGGCGTTTCTGGAAAGCTTACACCCATATCAATTTCAGCGATTAGCGACGCAAACCCGTCCATTTTCGTACCGCCCGGAACGGTTGTACCCTTTGAGGTGATAGCGTCGGCTATATCGGATTTTGCCGTTTGCAAACGGTCCAACTCACTAGCTATGCTCATATATCCTCCTACAACGCGGCCAGCGCATCGGCAAGGCCATCTACTGCCGCAAGATCGGCGTAAAACTCTGTGTCTGTGCCTGTATATCCGCCCGTCACGGCGGCGGCATATGCTGATTCGCCCGCAGGACCCTGTGGGCCTTCAATACCCACAAACTCGCCTTCGTTATAGGCAGAAAAAATAGAGTTGTACAGGGATTGCCGATCTTCCTCGGCAGATACGCGCCCTGATTCTGCCGTAACCCGTCCGGCTTCCGCTTCCGCATACCCTTCAGCGTTTTCCTGAAGGATTTCTACTTCCTGAATTAGTGATACTAAAAGCGGATATTCTTCCGTTGATAGTGCAGTATCTTCGTTGAAGATTGCCCTCCGGCATTTGAAATTGAACTTTGCAGAGGTGACCAGCGTTGTAAAATCTTCCCCTGAGTATATCTGCAACTCGCATTCCACTAGGCCGAGGGCGAAAGAGGCAAGAAACAACTCGATGCTCACAGTATTTTCGTCTATGGTCACACCGCCGTCCTCCACTCCGCTATCCTGCGAAGATGTACCATTCGATTTGCAGAATACCGCGATAACACGACAGCCGGTCAAATCGACCGGCTGTCCATTATCTGTTAAGGTGATGTCAATGAAGTTCCCGTTATCGCCCTCCACGATTTCGATTTCTCGGTTACTCATGACTTTTTTTATGTCCAGTTTCACCGCAAACCGTTTTGTTATCATGTTAATCTCCTTTCATGCCGAGTATCCTTAGCATCGTTTGGTAGTAGTCCTCTGCAGCGGCTTTCTTCTCAGGGGAAATGTTCTTATCCTTGCGCTTGTCCTTAATGTACTCGTCGGCTAAGTCTCGGGCCTGTTGGGGTACAGTTTTACCTTGGGGGATTTTGATGCCTAATACCGCCGCCATGATGTTCATATCTCTGCTAGAGAGGTCTGGCTTGCCGTCGTTGTCGCTGTCAAGCCCCGCAATGGAAGCGAGGGCACCTGGATTAGATTGGGCGTCCATGTCTTTCAGGAGGTTATACGCATCCATCGGCTCGATACCCTGCTCAACGGCATGTTGATACTGCTCCGTCTGTTTTTTTGAAAGGATATCGGTTGAATAGTCGTACCCTTGCGGTGCCACGGCTGACGGTCCATTCAACAGGATTTTGAAGAAGTTCACTCCGTTTTGTTCTACGGGGTAGGCCAAGCGGTCACCAATATATCTACCCTCCTTCGAGTAGGCCGTTGCGCCTTGGATGGTTTTTCTGATCTGTCCACCACCGGCAGGCGCAACGAAATTGGAAAGGAAGGCGGTTCCCCACGATTCCCATGCCCCGCTTGCATCCTCCCCGTTTAGGGTTTGCTTGATTGCGTCTAGTGGGTTAGCGCCCTCTATAGCGTCTGCAAGCGGTATCCTGCCGCCGCCCGTAAGGATGTTTCCGAAGGGAAGCTGCTCTATGACGTTGGAACCGAGATTGAACACCGCGTCGCCGAACTTCTTATCCGAAAAATCTTCTACGGCGTTCACTACGGTTCCTATCGGGTCGAACGCGGGTCGTCTGCCGGTAATGTATTTTTCCATCAATTCGTTATACAGGAAAGCATAAAGGAACATCTGCACAAACGCCTTGATGATCTTCTTTTTATCCCCGCCCGCAGACCGTGGAATGTCCTTCGTCATGAAAGACAGTTGGTTATTTACTTCAAGCTGGAACTGCGAGATAATCCCGAGCGTCCTACTGTTCATCAGCGTTGGAACGCTGCCTATCGACCTACCCGCCATGATCCTTTCGGCAAATTCATCCGCCGCTTTCATGGCCTGTTCTTCGCTTAAACCGTTGTTTACACCCTCCGCATACTTGGCGAAAACTATCGTTTCGGCGGTGAACCTGTCTACACCTTCAAATAGGAAATTCGTTGCATTCCTAGCGCCCTGTTTGAGTTTATCCCACGGCTTTGTTACTAAGGCGTCGGGTGTTCCGAAGCGGCTTGTCAAAAAGTCAGAGGTCAACCATAGACCGTCATTCCTAACCTGTCTGCTTACTGCCGCTTGCATCCCGCGTGCGAAGTCTTTTTTGCTAAGAACCGAAAGGGCCTGTGTTAATGGAATGAAGTTCGTCAGGGCCGAAGAAATGTTCATGCCGATTGCATTTGCGCCGAATCGTTTCTTCAACCATCCCGCCCACGCGAACACCTTCCGCCCGAACCCTTCTTCCAATGCGCGGTCGATCTTCGCCTTTTTCCCCGCAAGCTGGTTTCCGTATTCCAGAAGCTGCGCGGCAAAGTTTGTTAGGTGCTTTTTTTGCTCGTCGGCGGTGAGCTTGCTATCGGGGTCATACTTACTGTATTTCTGCCTTATGGATGCTTCCAATTGGCGTATACGCTGGATGCTGTCCGTAAGGTAGATTACCCGCCCGGCACCAGAAAGATAGTTCGAAAATCCCCTCACCGCGTCGTAGTCGGTCTTTTCGCCTGTCCTTTCAATAAAGTTCCTAAACCACGGCTTGCCGGGCCGGAAAATATCAGTTATTCCGGACATTTCCGTGGGCAGGGTATACCCTTCGCCTTTTACAACGTTCAGTACGAAGCTACGCCAGTCGCCCAATTCCTCGCCCATGTGTGGGAAATAGTCTTTCCGTCCAGTTACAGGCGGGTAGCCATTCCTTATCAAGACCGCGTTTGCCTTTTCCAAAGCCTCGTTGTAAAATTCCCTGAACACCGAGATAGCCTTGATGATCTTGGCCGCATCCATGGGCTTACCATTTTCGAAGGTTAAGCCTTTTCTTAAAACGTCCTCATCAATAATGTTCTCCCCGATGATCTGAACCATGGCGCTTTCTTCGCGGTTCAACTTGAGAGCGGCTATTTTCTTCGCCCACGGCCGCATCCACCTGACCATGTCGCCCACGGATTGCCGAATGGGGGTAACGTAGGTTTCAACGAGCTTTCTTCCTTCCTCGGGCGTTGGCGCGATATCTTCTAGGTTTCTGGTAAGGGTTTCGCGTCCATACGAAACCGCGCTCTTGTCCTTGAATTGGTCGGAGTTGGCAAGGAT
Organism: Bacillota bacterium; assembly: GCA_023400985.1. Taxonomy (GTDB): domain Bacteria; phylum Bacillota; class Clostridia; order Christensenellales; family CAG-138; genus UBA7707. The sequence goes on along the minus strand of JAEXEN010000038.1, from coordinate 341,702 downwards.
TTCGTTCATCTTGTCAACGCTCAAAGCCCCGCCTTGGTCCACGCCGTTTCTAATGTAGATTGCCCTTAACAACCTTGCTACGCCGAAATCAGCTTTATCACCCGCTCCGTTGACGTAGCTCTCAATGTCTTCACCCTGCGAATACAGTTCCGAAGCCGCTCTAAGGTTCCTCACCGAACGGGAAAGGTTCTTCATGCGCTGGTCTTTCTTGAGGTCGTTGAGCTTCTTTTCCAGTTCCGCCTTGTCGTTGCCCGTAAGGTGCTGCTTTTTCCCATCAATCGTTACATCAGCGTAGTAACGGTCGGCGCTTGAAAGCTCTTTTGTGCGTTGCTCCTTTTTTAGCGCAACGGCTCGGTCTTCCACCTTTTTTTTGCTGTCGCCCGTAAGGTGGTGCTTTTTACCGTCAACGGTAATATCCGCGAAGTACCGTTCTCCTCCATTCCATTTTATAGCCCTGTCCGTGCGTTCGTGGACTTCAGGGGGAACAATGGGAGCGGATGCTTCGCTCTCGGCCACGCGGTCGCGTACTTCTGGTACGGTATACGAAAGATCGTTTCCGTATTCGTCTTTAAAGTTGACACGGGAATATTCGACTTTGCTCTCAGTCCATTGGGGCCTTTGCAGATTTGCGGCATACGCCCCCATCTTGACAGAATTAAACAAGTCGAATATACTAATACTATCAACACCACCCGCACCACTCAGTGCCGCGGCACTTTGAGAGTTCTGCGTCATTTGTGACGTAGACGGCGGGTGGTGATCTATTTTGTTCATCTCCACATCATCGATCGAATATCCATGCATCCGATCAATCGTATTGCTTGGAGAAAGCTTTAATGTAGTCTTTACCGCATAATATCCTCCGTTGTACTTAACGAGGTTTACAAGGTATGTAAACTCACTATCCCCTGATTTTTCCTTCCCCGAAATTGCACGCCCAAGATACTTTGATGTTTCAAGAATCTGTTTATAATTCGGCAGAATCTGCAAAAGTAACCGTTGATATGCCGCGTCGCCATGTCGTTGGTATATCACCTTACGGAGACCTTGCCTGTAGTCAAGGATTACAGGCATATCAAGTTCATCAACTGTTACCGTCTCATTCTGCATTTCGCTCTTTAAAAACGAATCCGCTTCTTTTTGCATGTTTGTCAGGTCTTGGGATACGTATATTGCAGATGGTTCTATTTCTATCGCCCTTATGCGTTCACTCTTCCAACGGTACGTCGGAAAAACAACAGGCGTTACCCGCGAATATTCGGGATCCCCCGTCGTGATGTACGGCGATACCGTGTCTATTACTTCTCCTTCAAGATCGCCTGTTCCGCGCTGGTTGCCGTAGGCTTCGTCAAAAGCCTGCTCAAAGCGTTGTAACTCATCGGGCGAAAGGCCGAAATTCTCTAAAGCCTCGTCCCCTGTTGCCATAGCGTAAAGATACCGACCGTACATATCGGCGATAAGCTCACTCCTGATATCCGCGTTGTCGGGGGAGGAAATGTGCGCATCGCGGTACGCCTTGTAGTCGGAAAGCTCCTCCTTGGTCATGTTTTCGATAACGCTTTTGCCTGCGTCAATCATGGAGGCGTCACGGTGGCCCAACTCATGACCATAGGTGAACGCAGGATGGACTTTGCCGTTTGTGCGCACGTAAATGCCCGTATCGTCCGTCCAGCCGTTACCGTAGTCGTCATCCGATTCATAAAGAAAAACATCGGGGGCGTTTATACCCGCGATGTTCTTTATGTGTTGAAGCTGCTTTGCAAGTTGACGAGGCACTTCCGTTACAATTCGGACGTTTGGCTTTTTGCCGGTATCCTTTTGAACGATCTCTGCGTGCCGCTGTAGTGCTTGCTCGGTTTGAGGCGTCGAGGTATTGCCAAAGGTTACGCGTCCTGCGGCCTCGGGCTCCAGAACTCCACTTCCTCTTCCTTGTCCGCGATCTGCTTCTGCAACTCCGCCAGCGAGGATATTTCCTGCTCGTTCAGCGGCTGCGACAGTTCCTTGTGCAAGATTACCGCCCGCTGTACTTCCAGCTCCGCCAACTGCGCTTCGGCCCTGAGCTTCTGCCGCGCGCGAGCTTTCTGTATAATCGGGCTCGCCGGTTTCCCTGACGGCGTTAACGTGTAATTGGGAACGTAATGTGGTTTCTGCTCCATTGTTCGCCCCTCCTTGTGCGGACTGTGCCGCCCGTTGCTTCATTATAATATTCCTTGTGTTATCACGCAAGCCCTCCGCCGCCTCTACAACGCTGCTACGTAGGGGTTCGGTTTTGTTGGCGGTTTTGAGTTGCGCTGCGGCTATCTTTTTCTCCGACACCACCAGGGCGCGTTCGTACTTCGATTTTGCTGTTTCAAACGCTCTTTGGTCTACCGCGCGTACCGCCTGCACCATATCGTCGTAAATCTCTTGCGCCTGCGATATGATTTCAGCGTGCATAATGTCATAATCGGCATTGACTTCTGCGATCTGTGCGGAAGCCGTTTTCATGGTGTTATTGAACTTCGTTGCTGCCTGCGCGTCGGCCCGTACAGCCATTGAATAGGCTTCTGTAACGGTCTGTACAGCGTCCACATCAAGCCCCATATTCTGCGCCGCCTGCGCCGTTTCAGCGACGCGTGCGGTCTGCTGTTCGTCCAAGGTAGGAAGTAAAGCTTCCGCCCTCTGCTGCGCCCGATTCGCCGCACTTCCAAGTGCAAAAGCGCCCGCACCAGAGGGAGCACCCATCATCACGCCGCCGATATAAGCGGTTGCGATTCTTGCGGCAACATCCGAACCGGCTTGCGCCATTGCCTCCTGTTCGGTCATGCCTTGAGATATATACTCGCGGACGGCGGTTTCATACGTGGATTTGTCGCCCATCACCAGATTATCGGAAATCACGTTGGCGATCTCCGTCAAAGCTTCTTCACCGCCTTCTACAATGAAAGCTTGCCCCAAAGCGGCTTTTAGAAGAGTGGTTTTTGCGGCTTTCGACGGGATTTTGAATAGTTCGTCTAAGCCGATTCTTTCAAAGGCAAATTCGGCCATGCCCGCAAGACCGCCCGATAAAAGCGCCTGCTCATTGTTTGCGCCTCTCTGTACTGCGTCACGGGTAGCCGAGGATGCCGCATTTATGCCGAGTATAGCGCCTGCCGCAGTAGGATTTCCCGTGGCCGCAGCCGCCGCCATGCTGTCCGCAAAGCTCATGCCCGTTTGATAAAGGAGGGAAAGCGCCTTGCCGCCGAAGCCTCCTACGCCCTTCTCGATCTGCCCTGCCCTTGTTCCCCTTACGGTTTCCGAAAACTGCGTGGGAGAAAAGAAGATGCTGTTTGGGTCTATTTCCTCACCCTTTATAGACTGACCGATAGAATAGGCAAGCCCCATAGGGTTTGCGAAGCTCGTCGCGATTGTAGAAACATCCGAAATGCCCGGTAGGTTCTTCGCGTAGGCTTCGCTGCTCTGCGTTACCCCCTGCATCACTCTTTCATTCAGGCGGCTTTCCAAGGCGCTAAGATAATCCGTAGCCGCTTCCGCGCCCTGCTTTTCCGCAAGGTAGTTGTACAGCTTCTTTTCATCCTCGGCCATGTAGTCGTAGGGAACATAAAGCGCGCTGGATTTACCCTCAAACGAACCTCTTTTCACCTTGGCTTGCGCGCCGTTGCGGTCGTTGATGTAGTCGTAAACGGAAGCGTCCATGCGGTCGGAGAACTTCGGGGCTGTATTCGGGTTATACTGGAACGCAGCATAATCAGGAGTAGAGGCGATCCCCTCGTACCTTGCGAATGTCTGCGCGATTCTCGCGTTGCGAATTTCCTGCGACCTTTCATTTATAGCCGCCAGTTCACCCTTGGCCCCTTCCGTGTTCTTGGTTACATCCACATACGAAGGATAGTAGTTAGCCTGCGAACGCACCCAGTCAAGGAAAGAGAAATCTTTCCGAGCCGCCGCCTGTTCAGCCTGCGCCGCTGGAATATCGTAAGAAAGAAGCTGCTGCTGTTCCTTCTCCGCTTCCGCAAGCTGCGCTTGCTGCTGGTTATACTGACTTAGCCGTTGGGCATAGCTTCGTATGTTTTCGCCCTGCTTACGGGCCTCGCCGATACGCTGCCTCTCCTTTATGTATTCTCGCTGCAGGTCGTCAAACGAATAGCCGTAGGTTTCGCCGTCGTTTTTGTCGGTAATGGTCTTTTGGATGGCTTTCAAGGTATCCTCGTCGGCCTTGTTTTCAAAAGCGCCTCCAAGCGTCCACGCCTGCATAACGTCCTTGAGATAGTTGTTTTTCTTCGTTTCTTTGCCTATGGTTTCGATGGTGTCATTGTAAGCTTTTGAGAAGTCGGCATATGAAGGAAGGCCCTGACTGTAGAGCCACAAATCCGCGTCGCTGTCCGTGTACTTGGAAGCATACGACGCTGGCATAGCTTTAGCCTTCCGCCTCGCGGTATCTATCGGGTCGAGAACGTTGTATGCGGTGTTCCAGCCTGATTGATAGTCAGTCCTCATGCGGTTTACAACGTTCTGGTCGAGCCCCGACAGATCGAGCGGGGAAACCTTCACCCTCCCGTTTTCGAATTGCGGCAGGGTGCCGTCCTGTCTATATTGATCGAACGCCCTATACAAAGCTGTGATTTCACCTGAAGAATAAGCAGACGTAGCCGAAGGGGTTTTCTTCTTTTTCACCCAATCGTCATAGCCCGAAAAAGCGGTTATGAAATCCTGCTTAGTGTTAGCCATAAATGACCTCCGTTACGCCTGCGCGCCACTTATCCTTTTGCTTCGGTTCAAGTCATAATACGTCGTCTTAGGGGTGCTTGCTGACAACGCACTTTCAAAAGCTGCGAGTTGTTCTTGCCACGTGGGCGCTTTCTTGCCGCTACCCGAAGATTTCATGCTCTGACCATACAGGCCATTCGCCAAAGACAAAGCCTGCGAAATCGCGTTTGCCTGCGCGGTAGCGTTGAACTGCTGCGCCGACAGAGAGTTAGCCCGCTCCTGCGCCATGGCGGCAGCAATTCGTTCCGCGAGGGTGGCGCCGTAGTTGGATTCCATCGAAGCAACGTCCGAAGCCTCGGCGTTCTGCTGGCGATTCTTTACGTCAGTAACCCACGTAGAGGCACCCATGCCCCTTGAGGCTGCGTCCGCATCGATATTGGCCTTGTTGGTGATCGTCTGCTTTTGCCGGTTCGCTATGGCTTGATCTACGGACGGTCGCAGATATGATTCTATGCCAGACCTTATCGAAGCTTCGCTTTGCGGGGTGTAGGAAATCGAAGTTTGCGGTATCATTGCCAACGCATCAGTAAGCGCCGATGAAAAACCAGCGGATGCCGAATTACCCCAAGTAGGCGTATTGATTCCGTTCGCAGAATTATAAGCCGCTTGGGTCTTGGGCCCCCATATACCGTCAGCGGTTACACCCAACTGTTTTTGCAGGGCCCTCACCTGATCAGCATTGGTGATGCTGGAAGGGGGATTATACCCCGTAAGGTAGTAACTTGCCATTTTATATTCCCTCCAATATTTTGATTCGGGCCAAGGCATCTGTGTAAGCGTCTATCAGTTCAGCGATAGACAAATTCATTTCCGTGAGGTTCTCGTTCAGGAGTTGTTCGTTCTGCGCTATTTGGGTGTCCTGCGTTTCGGTGTCCTCTTCGTTTATACGTCGCGCGAAATAAACGGGCTTTACGGTCGGTAGATTCATCCTGCACCTCCTGAAACGGAAAACTCCACTTGTACGCCGCCCTTTAACTCCCAATATCCGCCCGCTTCATTGGAAAACTTAAAACTCACCACGCGGGCTTCATTCGCCAAAGGCACTTCGTATATCTCATATTCTGAACACGGGAGAGGTACGCGCTTTTCTGTTACGTATTTCCCAACATAGGCTTCAATGAGCACGGGGGCCGCGCTATCGGGAGAGCCTCTAAGGTACATGCGTACATTCTGTTTATTTTCCATCTTGCCGTTTAGATCAGAAATTGGTGTGTTCCAATAGGCTTCTATGGGCTGTCCGTCGTAGGTGTTTCCCTTTTCCATCTGATAGATGAATCCTGCGTCATTTATCATGTAGAGGATGCCGCCTGCACCGAACATATCAATGACGTTAAACCCGCGTCGTATCATGTATGTGCGCGCCAACACATCATACACGATAACGGCATTGTCAATGCTCCCTGCCCCATCGCGCACGGTGAAATAGAGCTTATCACGGTTCTCTGCGCCCTTGCAGCTCGATAAATCAATCACGGAAAGGAACTTTTTTATGTAATCCGCGTTAGGCATGCGGCGCGCTGTTTGACCGTCGAAATAGTAAATGCCTGCTTTCGTCAACCACATAGGCGTATCGCCGTATGCAATGATGGAATCAGGCGCTATTTCTTCGATTTCCGCGTTGACTTTGTAAATTCGGAAGTTTGACGGCCTATCGCCTAAGAGACGATAGAGAGAATCACGCTTGAATATCAAAAGCTGATTTGCCATTGCGCACAAGCCAACTATAGGGTCGTTTTGGCTTCCCACATCAACGAATCCGCCGCCCGTGTCAGGGCTTGCATCGTCAGCCGTCCAGTCCTCTATGCTACGGTAATCGCCCGGGAGTTTCGACCAATATAGTCTACAGGGGTTTATATTATAAATGTTCCCTGCCGCAAACAACCTTCCGTAGTGCATGGCAAGCAAATGCGTGTTTTCTTGGGACGCTCCTCCTGAAAAGGCTATGAAATCCCCGGATGCCGGGGCGGTTCCGGGCGTTGTCTTGAGCGTTATTGTTTTCGCGTCCACATTGACCGTTTCTACATCGTAATGCGTTGTTTGAACGCGCACGCCTGCTAAAACTAGCCTGTTTGCTTGATGTTGACTTATCGCGTGGTTAAGCGTGATAACTTTGTCGGCGTATGATGCAACTTCAGCTAAAGACCACCATCCGGCTAGGCTGCCAAACGCCACCATGCCATCTTCCGAACCAAATGCCCCGCCGCGCCATTTCCCAATTGCATGTGCGCCAGAAGCCATAATTAAGTTATCTTTCCCATCTATTTCAACCTCTAAAAAGGTAAATTCCGGATTCTTCCCAATGGGCATGTTTATTCCGCCAAGTTGCACCCACTCGTTTATGCTTGTATCGTACGCAACCCACTCTGCGCGGCCCGTATTTTCTTCCTCGATATCGCGGTAGAGCGCGACTACGATATGCGTCTTTTCTTTCCGCCGCCATACGTATAGCTTTGTCGGGGGCCAATAGGCCATCTTTACCTGAAAGGTATCCTCTATAAGCTTTTCAAATCCCTTTGCCACCCTCAATTCCCCGTTCTCTGTATCCATGTTACAGGCGTCGGGAGAATAAGACGGATTCAGGATGTTTTCGCTTTTCGATTGGTCGATACCCTTAAACTCGGAAATGGTGTACATCTTGGTGGACATGGTTTCACCACCTGTTCTTTATGGTATACGCGTCAGCTTCCCCATAATGGGAACGAATGGCACGCTTTCCTGCGTTGTAAATCTCGAAATAGACATTTGCGCCCCTTTGGTTCCCTGCGTCTGTCGCTGAACGTTCGCGGGCGATAACATAGGTGGTTATCAGGCCGTGAAGGTTTTCGGGAATCTCAGGTACATCAGTTGGGGAACAAAGAAGTTTGGGCGCGTACCTGTACGTAACCGAATACGTACCATCCGCGCCCACAATGGCGATAGTGTTAAAGTTGGAGGTTCGGAAAGCAACCTCTTTATCTCCGAAAACGCCTAGTATTTTGAGGCACGTTCTCGGTAGGGTGGAAAGGTCAATCGTTCCGTTAACACATGCAACGGCATCCGTCCTTATAGGTTTACAGGCATCGGCCAGATCGAGCACCGCATCATTGGCGTAGGTCGTCATCCTGTCCGCATAATCCTCGATGGTCTGCGGGTCACGGCCTAACTGCAATAGCGCCGAAGTGATAATGTCGTTGCGTGTCATTTTGTCCTCACATATCCGCAAGCTTTTTTCCGCTTGCCTTCCTGAACGGTTCCAGCGCCTTTTCGGACTGTTGAAGCACCCTTGCGTTGTTGCCGATAAGCCGCGCCACATCCTGCGGCACCTCAACGGGTTTGTTTGTGCGAATCATCAAGCCGTAGCCGTTTATCATACCCTCCCAGAATTTATCCTCGGAAGGGATAATAAGCGGCACTTTAGGCTGTGCGGCCAACGCTTTCTTTGTTTCGTTCGCATCGTCCTTCAGATCGAAGTCTTTTTCTGTCCACGCTTTCATTTGTTCCTCCTAAAAAGGGGAGGGGTTTCCCCCCTCCCATCAAGCTGTCGCGCCGTGCTCGATTCTGACAAGCCACGACTGATTCAAGATAGTCGACGTGTACGCGGGGATTTTCGCCGCAACCGTCGCGCGCTGGTTCAACGGGTCCTCGGTGCCGCCCGAGCCGAAAGGCTTTACGATGCTCTGAACCGCGCCGCTGCCGCCGATATCGACAAGGCCGTAGGAATCTTTACCGAACACGAGGGAGGCAAAGACATCGGCACCGGCCGCGCCCGCATCTTCGGTGAAGATAACGTCGTTTGCTTCAGGGGCGGAAGATACGGTGCCATCGAGTACGATTGCGCTCGTGTCGGTACTTTCGCTACGGGTAACGGAAGTAATCCCATAGGATACGCCGTCTACGGAGATTTTTGCGCCAGCGGATTCGAGGTAGGCTTCCGCATCCTCGGAAAGAATACCGCTAAGCACAACGGTTTTTGTTCCAGAGGTATAGGAAATCACCTTACCCGTGTAAGAGGCTTCGTATGACTTTGCCTCGGTGGATTCCACGAACACGACGCCGTAAAGCCGTCCAATCTCGCCCGAGTAAATGGCCTCCGCGTTGGAATACTCGGAAACCTTTTCCCAAGCTTCATCGTCCTGTAGGTCAAAGGTCGCGTCGGGGCCGCAGATGCAGATGTAATGCTCTTTACGAGCCTTACCGCCGTATTCCGTGCCGTTGAACTTGCGGGCCTTGGCCTTTTTGAGGGTTTTTACAGCCTTACGCACGTCTACGGTGGTAAGCTTGTCGGAAGCGGACAGCAGGAGGCGCGAAGTCTTGCCCCCGGCATACCGCACGTTGTTGCCCGCAGCCATTGCGTCGCGCGTTACCCACTCGAGGACTGTGCCGAGCTGCTCGCCGAGAAGTTCCTGAGCATCGTCCATGACCTGATCAAGCGCGGTCTTATCCAGCAGATCAGACACGGTTACGAACGCGCCGTACTGCTTTACGGTCGCCTCGACGGTGGTCTGCGAGAGTTCCTGGCCTTCGGGGGTTACACCCTCGGTAAGGCCGCCGATAGCAAGCTTCGGGTCGAAAATGTTCCAGCGGCGGAACTCAACGTGTTTACCTCCATTGCGGGGAATCGGGCGCTTCTGACCGTAGCGGGCGTGGATAAACTTCGTCCGCGCGAATGCCAAAAGCTCACGGTCAAAATGCGTTTTGTTTAGCGCCGTAGTTGAAGCGGTGCTGATAGTGGTATTTGTATTGAGAGCCATTGTAGGTTCACTCCTTAAAGTTTATTACCCCCATAGCCGCGCCTCCTGCCGCCTACGCCGTTCTGCGAGTACGTCCTCGTCGCTCATGGCGTTATAGTTGGGCAGAGGGTTCACGGGCTGTTCCCGCGCCAAGGGTTGGGGTAGTCCCTGACGGGCCTGCAACTTCTCGGCTAAATCCTGCGCGGCTGTGGTTTTAGCGGTTTTAGCGCCCCGCTCGGCGTTGTAAATCCGCACCGCTGCCGCAGGAGGATATTGAGCGAGAAGTTGTACAAATGCGTTGTCTTTTCCAGCGGCTTCAAGGTCGAAGCCTTCCGGAAGCTCCATTGTGGTTAATTCCGCCGCGATCTGCTGCGCCTGCTCGGTGTAGTCATCGCTGGCGGGTTCTGCGGGCGACTTCTGCGTTTCTTGCCCGAAAAGCTGCTTTGCAACGGCAGGAGAGATATTCTCCCGCGTAGCTATAGCCTGCATAAGGTTGTCCTCGGCCTGCCGAAGCGCGTCTTCTGCGGTGATTTCGGGCTGTGCACGTATGATGTCGTCCACGATTTTCTGCCCAAGGATGCGGAGCGGGTCGGCCTTAAGCTTCTGCTCTGCCTGACGCTCCATCGAGCGACGCATAGTTGCGAACGCGCTGTCATCGGGCTTGGCTTCGGGTTTCGTTTCCTGCGGCGCGTCGTCCACCTTTTCTTCGACCGGTGCAGGAGGTTCTTCGATGCCGAATAGTACCGCCGCGCTTACACGTTCCCCGTCGTCGGGAGCCGCAACGGTTTCAGGAGTTACGACCGTGTTGAGTTCTTCCATTTTTTCTCCATGAAAAAAGAAGGCTTGCGCCTCCTATCGACCTTTAACGGCTGTCGTCGCCGTATTTATCCCAAAGCCGCTTCGGGCTGCGGAATCTGTTCAAGAGCCGCATTCATATCCTGTTGTGCGGCTTGCGCCTGCATTGCCTCCACCTGTTCGGGCGGCATCTGTGCTTCCACGGGTGCGGCTTGCCGTAAGGCTTGCAGTTTCGACAGGATAACGTCTCGCCCATCAAAGTGCATCGCCTCAAGCGCAATATCCATCGGTAACTGTCCCGCTGTGACAAGCGAAAGGATAAATTCGTTGTTCGCCTGCGAGGTCCAGCGGTTTTCTTTCTGCACCTTGATGCTGATAGTAAATTCTATCGGCAAAGTGTTGCCCTTGGATGTAGTTTTTTCGAGCATTGATGCGTCAAATACAGCGCGCTCTTTCTGCCCGTCAACGGTTATGGTAACTTCGCGAGGCAGCTCGTTGAACTCCCTTTCCACTTCGATTTCAAGGCGAATAGCCTCTTTAAAGGCTTCCTGCATCTGCCTTGTGGCCGTGCGGGAACGCTTGTTGGACATTTCCTGCAGCATTGCCACAGCGGAAGCGGCGGTAACGCCTCCTGCGGTGCCTCCACGCGAAAACTCGTTAGCACCGGATTCCTCCTTGATGCTTTGCCTGATCTGGTCGATGTAGGTAATGATGTACGCGGGCAACGGCGGGTTTGGAAAAAACATCACGCCGTTTGTATTCGTACCTTTATGGACGTCCTTCGACCAGTCGGCGAGGTCGTCAACGTCAAACCCAGAACCCTCCGTGATAAGCAGTTTGTTATGCGAGGCCATGAGCGCGTTCTTAAGCACGATCTGGTCTAATTTGTCCGCGTACTTCTGCTGAGTTTTGAACATATCCACAAGGCCCAAGCCAAGGCAAGAGCCCTCTCGTACATACAAGGGTGTTACGACAAACGGATATTCACCATGGCGGAAATACCCATCAGGTTTCGTCGTGCGACTGTCTTCCAATAGTTTGTGCCCACCCACCTTGCACATGTGCACCTTGTATGATTTGGTTTGCGGGTCAAATTCGCGTTGCCAACATTCGATCAGGAGTACGTTTTTCGTATCATCGCGAGTGATCGAACCATCCCTTGGCGTATCGGCCGAAGCTATATCAGCCCGTAACTGTCCCTTGAATTGCGGATAGTGTTGTTCCATCCACTCGATAGGTTTTGATGCAAATTTGAAAACCGCACGGGAATCCTGCAGTTCAGTGACAAGCGGATCTACCATGAAGTTTCTCGCGCTGGTCCTGCGCACGAAAGCGCCGCCCAAGCCTTTATTAAGCATCGGGTCGTATCCCGTTTCCTGCACCATGTAGCCGCCCGTGAGAAGGTCATGTGCCAAAAGCCAGTATTCCTTGGCATATGAGGCTGCATCGTGGTTTTGTTTAATGATTGCATCAACAACCAACGCTACACGGGCATCTGTGTCTGGGTCCTCGGCCTCGATGATTGCCTCGGGGATGTTGTCCATCAGGTCGGCATGCACGTTTTCTATGGTAGACTGGATGATGGGCGTGACCGGCTGCGGTTCGTTGTCCTTCGCTTCAACGCCGTGCCAATGTTCCCCGCGGTACATACGCTCACAATCTTCTAAGCGTTCCCACTCAGCGGCGTAGGCAGAGCGGTATTCCTCGAAAAGCTTGTAAATATCGTCTACGCGCGTTTTTTCGTCCTTCATTTCCGCTTTCGCCGCCTTTCGTGCTTTAAATCGTTCAAACATAAATACCTCACAGACCAAAGAACCCGCTCTCTTGCTTCTTAGGCAATGAGAACGGGTCGTAAGGCTTCGGTTTTGTTTCTTTGGGAATCTTTGTTTTTGCGGGTCGCCCTGCGCAATACGCTCGTAGTGCATCAACAATGTGCGTTAGCTCATGCGGCTCGTTGGCGTACTCGTTCGGGTGCTTCTCGTCACGCTGGATTTTCCTCAAACACCTTTCTAGGTTTGGAGCCGCGCCCTCGTAAATCTGTAAGCGCGGAACGAGCTTTTCTTCTCCCGTTTGCTCGTTCTTCCACGGAACAGGTTTGAGGTACTCTTTGATCTCTAAACTGCCTTGCCCGCGCTCATTCGATGTTTCGTACAGTGGTATCTTTAGATGCGCGAACACTTCTGCGGTACTCTTGCCCGTATCCCTGTTGCGGTTCCACAAATCGGGAGGGGCGAACCATACCGCTATGTTGTCACCATCGTTGCGTTCGATCAAAGCGGCCGCAGCTTCCGAAACGATCAGACCGCTTTTGTATAGCTCCTTGTACACCACGGAATAACCCTTGGTGTCTACCTCAAACCACAGAGCCGCAAGCATATCCAACCCGTAATCAATGGCAACATATTTGCGGTTTTTCGTAATCGGCGCGAACGGAACAACGTGAATGTCTTTCTTGAACTCGGGAAAGTACGCGCCACCCGGTATTGTCAAGGCTTCTTCAACGGTTGCAGGATACTCCTGCATTATCAAAGGCCCAAGGTCGCCTTTTGTAAGCTCGTACCACTTCGTATCTCTTCGCGGATCTGCGCTCCACGGGAGGAATATCTTATTAAAGTTGTTGTCCTCGGTAAACAGTTCTTCAAACAACGTGCCGCGCTCGATCGTGGAAAGCCCAATCACCTTACCGCCTGTCGGTCTGTTTATCGTCGGGTAGGTGGATAACCATATCTCTCTCGCGCCCGCCTGAAACGCCCATTCATCAAGAATAAGCATATTTGCGGTAAACGAACGCCCTGCGCCGCTTGCAGAGGGAAAAGCCTTAAATGTGCTTATTTGCCCGTTTGAAAACTCAAGGGTAAGCACTAAAGCGTGGGCATCGTACTTTATTCCCGCTCGGCCCGTAGTGTCTGTGAACTCCGGCATGTATTGGAAGATGACAGCCAAACGCCGCACAAGCTCCTTTGCTTCGTCCTCCGTTCGCGATAGCGCAATAACGAGGCTTCCGCTTGTTGTTAAAAGCATGTGCGCTGCATACGCCAAGGTTAACCACGTCACGCCAAGCTGTCGGGCCTTTAGGATGATGTTCAAACGCTCTTTATGTACCGAAAGAAGGGCCTCGCGTTGTTCGGGCCACAGGCTAAACGGTACAATGATTGTCGGTGCGTCTTTATCTTCGATATGGCAGTAGGTTTCCACGAAATAATCTGGATGGGCTTTGCAGTATTCCAGCTCCTTAGCGCGGATAACATCAATGTCCTTCAAGGCGCTTTCTGACCTTTTCAACCAAACTCACATCCGATTCCGTAATCTCTGCCGTCATTTCCACTCTATCGGTGTACATTCCTAAGTGTTTGCCTATAAGTTCAAGTGCCTTTAAGCGGTCTGCAGTACGCTCCCCTCCTGCGTTAAATCCGATAGAGCCAAGCTCTTTTAAAACCTTGTCGGCGGTTATCTCCGTGCGCTCCTGCCTTTTATCAAGCTTTTCCTTGATCGCGTTTTGAATATTAACATTTCTTAACAAACGCGATGCTTGTTGCGCTGCCGTCTTTTCGCTGTACCCTGCGCGGATCGCCGCTTTTGTTCCATCAAGGTCTACCGGGTACTCATTGATAAACCGATTTTGTTTTTCAGTGAACACCACGGCTTCACTCCTTCCTTTTGCGCTTCCCTTTCGGTAATATATCAAACGTGAAAGCCAACGCTCTGTATCTTTTTCTCACATCCGAACAAAATTAGCTTATACAGCTTTTTAGCGGACACCCTATAACCTGCGTCAGAAGCATACCCGCCATATGTAAGGAATGACCCGCAGTTGATTACCTCAACGTCTTTTTGACGCAGTTTCTTGTTTTGCGGGTCGTATATTAGCTTTCCTCGCGGCCTGTCTACGGGCTGGTGATCATGGCCGTATGCGAAGAAATCTATTCCCTCTAGCATATCAGCCGAACAGAATTTCACTTGCGATGTTGCTCTGTGCACAAGATACCCTACATACCGTACTTGCTTGGTGTTTTTCGCCGTATCGCTTCTTGTTCCCACGCCTATATCAACCAATGCAAAGTGCGGGCGGTAAAGATTTTCTATACCCGCCATCACGCAAGCATCATACAGGGGGAACATCCCGCACGTTTTTGTGGAACGGTTCTTTTCGTGGTTCCCATCCAGTACAGCAATTGTTTGGTGCTTTAAATCTACCAGCTGATCCTTAAACCACATCTTTTGCTCATGCGGCGGCATCGTTTGGTAAAAAACGTCTCCCTTGCTGTTCGGAATAGCATTTTCCATCGCGTCACCGACAAACACACAATAGGCCCGTTTATTTGCGATTATTTCGCGCTTCAACGCAGTCCACTTCTGTGCGTCGTGCTGTGCGCTTCCGTTATGTAAATCATGAATAAAGTAAAGCTCTATGCAGTCATTTTCCCACGGCGTATTGAAGATTATCGGCGTGAAATCACTCTGCATTATCTACCTCCATGTACACAACGGGAATGCCTGCGGCCTCCGCTGCGTCTATCTCGATTTTCATGCCTACCGTTATGGTATCGCTCCATACGTGGAGCTGGTCGCACCGTTGTAGAAATTCAAGCCCGTGGTATATACCCATATCGTCATCACTCGTAAATTGAGGCATGTACAAATGAGGGGCGAAGGGCGTGTTCCCCATTGCCATTTCCATTTCGCAATATGAAATAGCGTTAGCGATATTCTTTTGGATTTTTCCACGATACGGGGAACATACGAATACCAACACGCTTACTACCTCCGAACATAAGGAAAAGCCCCGCATAACGCAGGGCTTCCGTGCTCTAGGCACTTATCCATAATGATATTATACATGGGTGAAAACGGACAAAACGGACATTATCATAAAATATGAAAAAAAAGAAGCCGGATTGCTCCGGCTTACTCTGCGTTGATAAGCAGCTTTTCGATCATGGCCACAACGTACTCTGGCGGTGTTCTTACTCCTCGCTCCCAGTCTTCCCATGTGCGGAGCGGGATACCGAGTTGTTCAGCGGCTTTGGCTTGGGAGAGTGTGCTGCGGGCGATTTTGAGGCGGTCGGGAATGATCATGGTGGTTATCTGCCCTCGTTACAAAACTTCACAAATTCTGCGTAGGCTTTCGGGTATCCAGCGATAAACGATTCGAACGCTGTTTCGTTAATGTGCTCCTCTGGCATATCAATGATTGTTTGACGCAGACTTTCTGCACTTTCGAAAACCGGCATATCCCACCCGAAGCGGGCATTTTCAGGGAACGGATAAGCAGCGATGATGGCATCCAGTGTATCGATCTTAGCTTGCTTCATGTTACGCCTCCATGCGCGCCTCCCTTTCGGTAAGGTCTTGTCGCTTTCTATGCTCTTAGTATACCACGCAATGCGTGGACTGTCAATAGGTATTTTAAAGCTTTTTTTAAAAGATTTTTGCGCAATAGGCTTGCCTCCTTTCTTGTGGCCTTTCGGGCCGTCACTCTGCGCTATTTACTCTCCAGCGTTTTATCTGCTGCGTCGCGGATCCTCCGTAAGCATCCACGACACAGTTCAAACGTACTGCCCGCGTTGCCGCCGAGGTTCAACAGGTACATCGTGTCGCCCTCGTTTAATTGCTTACCGCATGTAAAGCAAAAATCGGGCGAGTTTGCTTCTTTAAGCTTTCTCTTGGTGATTTTCATAGTGCTTTCCTTTCCCCGCTCTGCTGGCGGTCAGTCTGTGATTGATTTCACCCACGCGTTATAGTCATTGACGTTAACGTGTGATAGGTCGTTTGTGCCGCAATACCTTACGTTTCCGCGCGTTTTGTACTCTAAGCCGTGAATGCCGGTGTAGTAGTACACGTTGATTTGCAGGGCATTATCAAGCCGGAAACCGAGATGCTGTTCGAGTTCTTTCAAGCTGGCTCCGTAGTATCCGTTGCGGCTAAATATCTTATCCCATATTGATATGGCAAGGTTCTGTTCGTTCGTCCGCTCCCATTCAGGTATGCGCTTGATGCGATTAATCGCCCGTTCGGTTGTATATGTGATATGCTTCATTGTCCTTCTCCTTCCTGCCCGTGTAGCCGGTAGCGCAGCTGATTTTATGGTGTGGGGCTGATTTGTCCGGTGCGGCCCCCGAAGGTGTCCGGGTCAGATTGCTGCCTTGACGAGATGACAAAATGTACGCCCCGGCGCGATAGACACTAAATACCCATCGCAACAAAAATCTGTGCATCTCGCGATACTGTGGATTGCATCATACTGCCGGTTAGTGATGATGTGCGTACCGCTCGCAAACCCCCTGCATACGTCAATAACAAAGCGGTGTGATATCTGGGGCAGTTTGGTGATCCGCTCGGCTCGTTCGAGCGCCGGGAGCATCTTAACGAGGCCTCTGGCCTTAGCGTCTAGCGCATCGTACTCCGCGTCATTGATGCTATCGCTGTCAAGCAACGTGTCGATCTGCGCTATCAGCGCCCTGCACTCTTGCGACGTCATATTGTCTCGCTCCTTCCCGCCCGTGTGGGGCGCTGCTTGTTTCTATGGTTCAATCATACTACGTTATAACGTAGTTGTCAACAACTAATTTAGCAATTAGCTTGAATATTTTTATTGGTGCTTGCTACTACGTTTGCAATGTGGTATCCTGATTATGAGGTGATTCCGTGAAAAAGACGCAAACGCAATGGTCAAACGAATATAATGCCAAGACTTATGACCGCATAACGATTCTTATAAAAAAGGATGATGGCGGAAAGGAGCGTGTACGCGCCCATGCTGCCTCGCGCGGATTAACAACTAACGCTTATGTCAACCGGCTCATACAGGAAGACATGAGCAAAGACGAATCGTGATAATCGTGTCCACATAATAACAATGCCCCGTCCTGCATACAAACAGGACGGGGCATTGTTACCTAATCAACATGCCGCTCCACGTATTTTCTCGCCGCATCTTCGCACGGATGCCCGTAAACCCGCGTAGCCGTTGCCCGCCAAGATAGCCCCTCTACATAGCGATATCGTACGAGCCGCCTCAATCTCATATCTTGTACGGTATCAAGCCATTCTTCAATCTCGCGTGCCTCCTGTAACGCGGCAAGGTGCTTGCGCTTATATTGGTTTTCCAGCACAGCTACAAGTTTTACCCGCCGCACCTGATAACCCCTAACAGCGAGGGTGCGCTTTTGATATGGCAGATACGGGGATGACCCTTGCACCGTTGCGCTTGTGATGGATTGATAGCGGCGGTTAGCGCGTGCCTCGGTAGTTGCAAGCCGTTTCTTTAATTCCGCTTCTTCTAAGCAGATGGATTTATATTGTTCCAGACGTTCGATAGTCATGGTATCACCCCTCGTTAGTTTTTTCTCCTACGCAAATCCGTCTGTGCTCCATATATGACCTTTTCTTATTCTTACCAGCAAGAAGAGCTTTGTCGTTGTCCCTGACCGTTTTTGCGTCCTTCATACTATAAAACAGGGTGTCGCCCAAGGCTTCGCTAGATATCACTACATGGCCTTTGATCATACCCTTCACGCCTTTTATAGCACAGCAGATGTTTCTTTCGTCAACCTTTTCAACTCGTAGGCGCTCAATAGTGTCTCCAATTAACGTATACATATTGCACGGCGGCACCGGCATTTTATCATAGTCGCATTCAAGCTGCGGCGTTTTAACGAGTATCGCGAGTTTAAGACCGACCGTGAACTTTTTTACTTCACCCTTGGCTTCCTTGATGATGAAAAGATCACTCTCTTCAAGCGTATCAGCGAGCGCATTCGTGAGTATTCTTTTTGCGGATGCAATCTCACGCTCCTCATCAGATCCATGCTCAAGTGTAATGTAAGTTCCGATCTGGATTTGATGCGTTTTCATGGGTGATTCTCCTTTTCTTTTTCTAACTGTAGGACGTCTACAAATTGAAATTCCTCCATCGATTCACCGTGCGGGTCGCTTATCGCTAGCAATTCGCCATCCAGCGAATAATATTGTGTTGCATTGCGGCAAGGGTCTTTGAGCATTCCCTCTCCCACCACCACCGACACGCGGATTACCTGTATTACCTCCGCTTTGCCAATGCGCATTCTGTCAAAGCCGTATTGGTCTTTCATATTTCCTCCCCATCCATATTAGCCCCGCAGTTGGAGCAGAATCGCGGTTCTCTTGGATGATCTACGTTTGCATTTTCTTTGCAATGCGTGCATCTTGATTCGTAATCGTTAACAAATTCCCACTGTTTGCTCATACTTCCTCCAATTTGCCATTATTTTCATTTGCAATGTCCTACACAAAAAGGTTACGATTATCAAAACTTACATAAGGTGGGCACGTTATGTTTTATACTTTCGATGAAATAAATGCTATAACAAAAGTCGCACAGGATATTTCTTACAGAAGCAAGGGGCCACTTGCCTTATCGATCCAAGACGCGCTCACTCGCATACATTGCGACGACTTAGACTTTGATACCCTGTTTATCGTCAGATGCGCCTTGATTTTCTTTGCGCAGGATAGTACGCTAAAACCGCATGTTGATACTGCTCTTGCAAAAACCACTTTGGCGTTGAAGGCTAAGAAAGCAGAAACGCTTAATTAAACCTCCTTCAGCTTGGAGCGGTAGGCAAGCCATGTTTTGCCGTAGCTACCAAAATCGTAATCAGTTACCTCTCCGTCTGCCGTTACGCAACGCAATACTTGGCGCAACGGACAAACACAAAGCGTCTCGCATGTGGATAGTTCCCAGCGCCCAGAACCTTCAACACCGCTCGTGACCGTCCATATAGGTTCCCCGTCCATCCACCGCAGTTCGTCCAACGTGAGGGGCGGGTTATAGGGCTTGGCGCGGCTCAGTCGCCCATGCTTAAATGGATCGATAGTGTGCATTTGGTTAATGGCAAGCTTTATTCCATCAACATAACGCTCTTCCATATACTTTTCTATCCATCCGATCAGCGCATTCGCATCAATCAGCCTTATTTCGCGCACTTCCTCAAACGGCATGCCGAATATTGTTGGGTGTTCATATACGCCACCACGAGCTACCTTTATTGCCTCGGTGATTTCCCCCGGCATCAGCCCCGTGTCCTCATAGGCCGCGAGGCGGTCAGCGACAAAACCTGTAAAATAATGACCGCCATCAAAAAAACTATTGTTTAAAGGTACTCTTGAAAAGGCTATGCCGTTTTTTGACCTGCCTGTTAGCCTATCCATTATTCCGTCCATTGTTTTGCCTCCTTGCGTCGTTTTTCGAGTACAAACGCATCGGCGTCTAGGAATTGCACCTTCCCGAGCGGAACCTCCGTTATTGTCCCATCGTGCCGCTCTACGATTACAACAGGCGGCGACATCATACCGCCCGTAATCAGTAGGCAATATCCCTCTTGCGCCGTATCAAACTCCTTGTACGATATTTTGCGTCTCGTCTCATTCATCCCTGCTTTACCTCCAATCTGCGCCGCCCGCAACGGGGGCATAGTGTGAATTGTTCATCCTCGGGAACCTTGCCTGCACCACAGGCTAAATAAACGCGCAGACTTCCCCACATGTGATGTATACCAACGCCGTCAAGTGCGGTTCCATTGCAAAGGTCGCACCCCTTCTCCCGCTCTGCCTGTTCGCGGAGGGCGGCAAGAACTATTTGCGCGTATTCATCGGCGGGGCATCTTGCCGCATCTTCATAAAGGCGTATAACACGTTCAATCTCGTTCATCGGTATGCCCTCCTTCCGGCGCCTCTGCGGCGCACAAATCGGAATATAGTTGTCTTACGCAATCCTCGCACCAAAACTGCCCCGTTTTATTGTCAAATGCGATATGCGGATAAATTAAAAGCTCTCCGCACTGGTAGCAAATTGCACCATCATTACCGGTTCGCTCCGAAGGTTCCGCGCCAAGCTGATCATTTAACACCGCTTCTGGAATGGTAGGCTTGTTCCGTTGGTTACACTGCTCCTCCCATATTTGCCGCTTAATCCGATCTGTTTCTACACTTCTCGGTGGCGGCGTGCCCATAGGCTTCACGGTTGCCCTCCTTCCATTGCTTGCTTAAGCATCATTATTTTTTCGAGAAACGCGATTCTTGCCTTTTGCGCTTCTATGTACTGCGGAATTGCGTTAAGGCATTGCGCGTGGGCAAGAACAAAGAAGTCGCCATCATCAAATGCACAATCCCATTCATCCTCTGATATTAAGTGCCCGCACAAAAAGCACTTCCCGATAATTACCCCCCGCACTCATTTTCGCGTCTCCGCAAGCACCGCCTCTGCCTCGGCGCGGCTGCTCTAGGCGTAGCAGACCAACAAAACCAACTGTCAGCAACCGACCATCCCGCATGCGTCCGACACGCGCCGTTGTGTTTTGAATAGGATTCACAGTCAACGCAATAGCACTTCGCTGTCGGCGGCTTATCAAACCTGTGCTTAATGGCGTATTTACGCTTCAAGTGCGACACGCCATCCTTGATGCCAACAAACCCAAGCGACATGAGGAACATAAATATCACCAGACAAGCGGCAGCTCCAATTATTTCTAAAAAGGTTGTCATGCTCATTCTCCTTTCGGCGAGGCGGGAAGCGGCATAATGGTGCAACGCCATATTCCCGCAAGGTACTCCGCTTTTGTGACTTCCCGTTCCAATACATACGGATCGGAACGGTCGAAACCGTCAGGGTCTAATACTACAATACCGTCCAGCGCCGCCCATTCCTGAATGGTTTTCGTTTCGGCCTCATATGCAGTACATTTAGGACATGCCGCACACTGTTCGCATGGTTCATCGTCGTTTTCGCTGCGCCCATACCCAAGGCATTTCCCATTAACTTCATGCTCGGCACTCGCGCAGTCTACGGTTCCGTGTTTTGCAGCTTCCAGCGCCTCGGTCAGCCTGTCGATCTCGGCAAGCGCATGTTCCATATCCCTTGCATAGTGCGCTTCCCAATTTCCTGCCTTGTGTTCTGCAAGGTGTTTTATTGCCGCCTCATACCGTGCGCGAATCTCGGATATGCGGTCGTTATTCATGGTCATTCTCCCTTTTCAAATCGCTCAAGCAACTCCGTGTAGTAACCTATCTGGTCAACGTAATGAGCATTAACCCTCGTGTCCGCTTCGTTTTTGGCTTCTTCCAGCGTGCGTGCATCGTCCAAGTACACGTTATCGTCCATGGTTTCTGCCGAAGAGTACATCCAATCTCCATCCTCATCCTGCCAAATGCGGGCGACTTCGCGTTCTTCGTAAAAAGGTGTGAAATAGAGAATATGGTTTTCGCCCGATTCTTCCCAACGCTTATTGATCATTCCTGTCCACCCTCCCCGGCCTGCTCGGCCCTAAGAGCTAGGGCCTTGCGATTCCAGCACCGTTCCGCTTTCTTGGCGCTTGACGGATATATGCGCGCCCCATTTGTAGCCAGCCATGCTTCGGGCATTGGATATTCCGTCCTACATCTTTCGCACCGTGCAAAACAGTTGTGATCTGCACCAATGCGGCAACGGCTATACAGGATAATCCTGCCGCCACAAGACGGGCAATTTTCGAGAGCTTCATGTGTCATCTGCTTTCCTCCCCGGCCTCCAAAGTGCTCATGCGTTCTTCAAGGCCGCGTTGCAATTCACAATACAGTTCGCCATAAAGCAATGCTGTTTCCGTTGTCGTAGTACAATCGCAAAACCATTCTTGGATAAGGCTCCGTATATCTTCTTGGCATATGTTCTTCATTCCGCCTCTCCTTTCCCGGCCTCCTGCGGGTCGCGCCATTCAAGTTTCTGTCCACAATTCTCACAATATTTTCTGCGTTCATGGTATTTGTTCCATTTGCCCGGCTCGTAACAATGGAAAAACACATGGTCGCATGCCGGGCAACAAACCTTTCCCATATTGGTGCCGGTCGGAATTATTTTTGGATTCGCCGCCCGCTCCCTGCGCTCTGCCTCGGCAAGACGTGTGATTTCCTGCTTCATGCGCTTATGCTCCTTGATGTACGCAACAACGCGCTCCGTGCATTTGGGCGAACAGTAGTCGTGTTCGGCGGTATACTCACATTTCTCAGTACGCACACCGTCCTCGGTTTTGCCGTCGCAGCCCTCGCAAATAGGCAAGTCCTCGGTGATTTCGCAGAGAGCCTTAAAGGCGGTGATCTCGGCGGCTTGGGATTTGATCAGGTCGGCGGCGCCGTTTATAATTACGGCATTAAGCGATGCTGATGTAGCCTGATCCGCAATACGTCGTAGCGCCTTCACGATCTCATCAGCGTTCATATGCTCTGCCATGCTATAACATCCTCCTTTATCCGTCTGCCTCTCTCGTTGTACCACTCTCCGTCACGGTAGCAATAAAATGCTCGAACGGTATCGCCCTTGTCGGTTACGGCTAAAACAGTTACCGAGACGTTTTTCATTCCGCATGCAAGCTGCGGCAAGTCGTCGGATACGGATACCCAATCGTCAGCGTTCATCGGGTACCTCCATAAGCTCGGGGTTGTCGTGGATGTTGCCGATAACTTTATAATCACAAAACCACACGCAATCCAGTTCCGTATCATCGTCTTCTTGCGCCATACAAAAGCTTCGGTCGATATACCGTATTTCACATATGCCACCTTTTCGTTTTCCAATGTAGGTCTGTACAATATCCCCCTCGTAAGTCTCCGCGCCGTTCTTGTCCTTAAGGCCCGTATACTGCCCGACCGTGGCGGGGTCAACCTCGTAGGCGATATGAAATATCCTAACCTCCTGCGAAACGCCGTTATCGCCTATGTCGTAATCGAGAATATATGCTTTATCATCTACGCGGCGCAGGTCGCCGCACACCCACTCGCCGTTATCCAACCGCTTACCACGGAATTTATTCTCACGCATCGGTGTGTTCCTCCTTCATAAAGCAAAGCCAGTGTGTATTGTTGTGCTTGCCGCTCCTGTGACCGAAAAGCGGTTCTTCTCCGATTGCCTTGAGCACGTCCCGAAGCGGTATTTGTACTTCCGACCACTTGAAAACCAGTGTGCCGTAATCGTCCAAAACCCTCATGCACTCATGAAAGCCGTCGTGAATCATCTGCGGCCAGTTTTCATCCAAGCATCCATACTTGAGCGCCATCCATGAAGTTTTTCCCGCCCAAGTCAAATGCGGAGGGTCGAAAACGACCAGCTTAAAGGACTTGTCCGCAAAAGGTAGGGCAGTGAAATCACACACCGTATCGGGCTTAATTTCTATGTAGCGCTGAGGATAATACTCGTGGCGCGGCACCTCTCTATTGTCACAAAACTCCACGAGCGGATTGTCTTTATTAAACCAAAACATGCGGCTTCCGCAGCAAGCGTCAAGTACAGGTTTCACGGTTCATTCCCCTTTCTGCGGCATAGGCCGCATCGATTATGTCAGATATGGCCTTAAATATCGGGTTTGCTTGGAATGGATTAACTGCATTCCCTAGGCAGTTGTTTCGCTCCAGCCTATTGGGAACCCCATTAAGAACTCCATAAGGGCGGGATTCGCCAGTTGCGATAACGATGCCGCGCCGTGCCAATACCACAAGCGACGCACGTCTGTAAGTGTCGCCTCGTTGCCGTTGCGCTCCTTGATGTTACCCGCAAATACGCCTGCACGCTCTGTCCTGATGATGTAATACTGGTTTTCCATGTTTCTTTCCCTCCGATATTTTTTATTTTTTTGCTTAGACTATTTTATTGCGGCCTCCCGCAACCCCAAGTAAGCCATTAGCCATTGTAGCCGTCCAAGACGAGGTAATGAGGTAGGCCAATGTTGTTTCCCCTTTCGAATTTTTCATTTAATCCGTCCACGCGGATATTGCCGTTCGGCTGCGCCTCTTTGCAAATGAAAACGGTATTGTTGCGAATTTCCCCGCAACAGTCCTCGGTGGAAAGGACATATTCTCCAACCTTCGCGTGGCGGTGGACGAGGGGCCATAGGGGAGCGCCAGTTTGGGGGCAATGTCTGTGAAATTCTTTAAGAGAGGTGTACGCATAGCCGTGGAAGCCGTTGTCGTATGTGACTGAATACGGCTTGTCGGGAGTGTATTCGTATATCTTGCCTTTTGTGAGCCAGCCCGGATTATCCCGCACGCAATACAGCTTAATCGGCGCGGGCTTCTCGCTAGATTCGTCGCATTTCTCCGCTTTTAGGTAATCCACAAGCATCTTCTTGGTTTCGGGATGGGCAGCAACATAGGGGGTACAAAATCCGTCAGTCATACGAAAAAGAGGGCACTCGCGTTTTCTTCCGCCGATTGTAGCTAGGCAAAGCGCCCCTGTATCGCACACCTGTCTCCTCAACCGCTCCCGCTCTGCTTTGTCCTCGGTTGCTGCCGTGTCGGGTGCGATCTTCTCAAGGGCGCTTTCCGTAAGCGCAAAGCCTTTATCAAACTGATAAACCGTCTCTCCGCTTTTCCGCTCGTGTGCGTTCGTGATGCGAAGCGTTGCCCGGATGTCAACGGTGTCACCTTTTTTGTACTTGCTCATGATGTTCCCTTTCTCGCTTTGTAGTTTTAGATAGCCCTTGATCTCCCGTATAGCCTCGTCCAGCGAGTAACACACGGCCGTTCTATAGCCCATCCTGCCGAGTTCCGTAAGCCATTCCCTTTGCGCCTCGGTTGGGCGGTTTTTACCCGCCTTTAGCTCTACGAACAACCCGTGGTACTCTGCTCTCGGCACGGGAAGAAACAGATCAGGCACACCGGCCTTTGTTCCTGCTGCCTTGAACCTTGCGGCCTCGACCTTCGTGCGTTTACCGCCGTTGGGAATGTGGAATAACAGGCGCAATTCAGGGAAGCGAGGCTCTTCCAGCTTCGCCCATTGGAACAGGGCGATTTGGGTTTGTTCTTCGGGATGGTTCATTTCTCCCCCTTGGCGTACTCCGCCCCATACTTACGTAATCCGCAGCGGTCACAGGTGATTTTCATGTCATTCGCATGGCGAACGAGTACAAACTTTTCACCGCATCTTTTCAGGTGTTCCGCACAGGGACGGCATAAAACGGTGGTTTTCATGGGTCGTCCTCCTTGAAGCTTACGCCGATATGACTTAAATCCTCGGCGCTGTACTTGCGCTGTGGGTAATCGAGTGCACGAGGGGGCGATGTACCGCCTTTTTTTCCCCATCCGTCACGGATTGCCCTACGAATAACAAGGTTCCAATCCTTCCATCGATTTTTGTTTCCCGTAGAGGCGGCACTTTCATCGATGTATGCGATAACCCGCTTTACCTCGACTTCGCCGTGATCTGCGATAAGGCGGACGTACTCCGCATCGGTGAGTTTAACGTACCCATGTTCCCCGAGTAAGTGGGATGGCTCCTTCATACGCGCACTCTCCGAAGGAGAGTATTGGATTGGATTCGTATTGGATTGGATTACGGGAACATCTGCTTGCATCTGCTTGCAAATGATTTCAGATGATTTCACGCCGCTTTCGGGTGATGGATATTTGCTTTTCTTTGCCCTGATGGTTTGATGGACCTCCCACGTTGGGAGATATAGGTAGGGATGGCCGTCACACTCGTACAGCACTACGCAGCCCATATCCGCCAACCTCGTTAGCGCATCTGACACATCCTTGAGCGTCATTCGCTCTTTAAGCGGGAAAAGCCGTGCTTTCACCACCGCAGGACGGGCGTCAAACCGTCCGTAATCATCACAATTTACAATCAGGCGGTACCACAGGCATTCTTCGAACCAAGAGAGCTTGTCGAGCGTGTCACTCGTACAGACGCTTTCTTTGATGATTCTGTTTGGCATGCCCCGTCCCCCTTTTCGGAACCATATGAACGCTCATATAGCTCCCGTGCTTTTTTCCGCCAGTCCGTAGCGTCAGAAAGGAAGTTCATCGTCTACCTCTGTGAAGCTACTTATGTCGGGCGTTTCTTTCTGTGCCACATCGCCCTTCGGTGAAAGAAACTCCACATCATCAGCAATAATCTCGGTCGTGTACCGCTTAGTACCGTCTTTTGCCTCGTAGCTACGGTTTTGCAGCTCGCCCACGATGGCGACCTTGCGGCCTTGTGCAAGGTATTTCTCGCACAGCTCCCCGAGTTGCCGCCATGCCACGATGTTGAAGAAATCGCTTGCCCGTTCACCATTGGCATTCTTGTTCTTGCGGTTAACCGCTATGGAGAAGGTGCAAACGGATACGCCTGTATTTGTGGTGCGAAGCTCTGGGTCGCGTGTCACGTTGCCGATCAAAATTACTCGGTTCATGTTTCCTCCATTGCCCGCACAGTTGCTCTTATTACGCTGAGATAAGATGAACTGATTCCGTGTTTTTGTGTAATTGATTTATTGCTATCGCGCGATCGAATTTGACGGACGATTTCGACGTAATCATATTTTCGCTTCGGAGTAACGCAATCGTTGCAATATATCCGTGGAGTGCTAGATTTAAATTGCTTGCCGCAACTCTGGCATATTAGCGTGTATTGTTTCATAAATAGTTCCTCCCAAATATTTGAATAAAATTTAATTCTGGATACTGCTCCTGAAAGGCCGTTTGCCCAATGCGCTCAAGCTCCCTGCGTCTAGTCTTATTAAAGTGAACACCGTTCGGCGGTTCGTTGTGCGCGTCGTGGGTTAAATAAACCGTGAGCCCATATCTCTCGGACAGTTTGCGTTGTCCTGTACCATTGAAGTAAATGTGATGGTTTTCAAGGTTGTCCGTTCGCTCGGTGAAGAAGCATTTCTTCTCGGCCTGAATTATGCTTTTCACTTCCCCCACCCCTCTTTTAAAAGTGCAATTTCAGCGGGTGTCGCGGTGTCAATCCCAAGCTCTGCGCATTCATCCGTGATGAAATCAATCAAGCGGCTCATTTGCGCCGTGTCGTAGGTTGATGAACCGTAGTAGCTGATAACGTTCACGTACCCGTCAAGCTTGCTTTCGCCTAGAATTTCGCTTACCCACCCGATACCGTGGCTCTTCCAGATATTTATCCACGCCTCGGACCGCTCGGCCTTTACGGGTACGATTTCGTAATTGCCGCCGATTTCACAAATTAACTCACGGTAGACCTCGACCGGCGAGGATTTGACTTTCTCGGCAATCTTTCCGATGAGTACCCACGCGAAAGCGTTTGCGTCAATGGAGCGTTTTTTGCGATAGGGCTTAATCTCGACGGAAAGGGGCTTATCCTGCAACTCCCCCATGCCGCCCTTGACGGTGTTTTTGTTAGAAGCATCCACTTCCACCGTCAAGGACATGCGGCCGTTCAGGTCGAAGGAAACTCTTGGATTCACGGCCTTAAGCAGCACGGGGCAATCTCCTTTCTCGCAGTGCGGTTCTCAGGGTTCTTAAGCGCGGCAGATATTCGTTTTTAATCCAGTCCGCGTCATACTCGATTTCGTGGTAAGTGATTTGCGCGGGGTCTATCTGGTTAAAGTAGTTGGTGTAATCGTCCTCCGTGAGCCTATATGCCACTATGACGCATTTCTTTTTGGAGGCATACATTTCTACTTGGCATTGCTCCCTATAAGCCTTAGTCACCTTAAAATCGCCCTTGTGGGTTTTTACCTCGTAGACTGTTGTCTTATCCTCACCGTCAAGGTTAACGCGCAGGTGTAGGCTCCTTATCTTGATCTGCCTGTCCCGCGTCCGGATTCCGATTGCATCTAAAATGCGGTGCTCATAGTAGGTTCCGGCTCTCATGGCCGGAGTGGTAAATCGGCTGTGTGTGATGCCTAGTTTCTCTGCCCACCATTTCGCAAAAGTCTTAGTTGTCCACGGGCGCATGATCTGCGCGGTGTCAGATGCCCCGAACCATCCCGAACGATCTTGCAAGGCAATCATACCTTCATCAGCGCCTTTTCAAAGGCGTCCAGCTTTGAGTAAGTCGCAAGCATAGCCTGTAACTGCTTATCGTTGATGCCGAGTTCCGCTAGGATATCCTTGTAATCCACACTTTGCATCTTCACGGTGATAAGTTCTTCCACGCGGCGCTTGATGGATAACATGCTGTGCGCGGAAAGGTCATCTGTCGGTGTATCATCCTTCGACCATAGGCCAAACCCAAGGCCGGTATGGATTGCCACGCCTTTTACGAACGCTCTCGCGTGGGCGTTGGCTATTCTGGTTTGGTTAAGGGTGTCATCGTAGACAACGATTGTCCCGTTGAGCAACGGTGCGTCCATCGTGAATTTGAGATCGTCAATTACGACTTCCACGGAAACAAAATAGCAACCAGTGGTACGGCCGTCCTTGTTCTGAACCTCTTTGGAAGAAAAGAGATATGAACCATCCGGTGTTTTCAGCGGCGTGAAATAGACTTTCTCTGCCCCGTTTTCATGAAGCAGGTCTTTGCACTTCGCCCAATTCAAGTAGGGTACATCGATGGGTTTGCCGTTATCGTCTTTCGCTTTGCGGGTTTCGCAAAACTCGGTAACGTCGATTTTTCGCAGTTCGTTATAGGGCTTCAGCATGTTATACCTCCGTAAGATGGTTAAAGACCGTGAGAAGGGTTTCATCTTCCTGCGATTCAAGAACCTGTTGAATGGCTTTGATTGCCGCGTAGTAGCAATTCTCGCACATGCCGTCAATCTCGGACGTTTCGCCATCCTCTTTCAAACCACCGCAGTAATCGCACTCGTAAATGCCTTCCTCTGTGCTACCACCGAAGTAGTTGCCGTCGCTTTCGCGAGGGAGAATCACGCCGTTTTCGACCATAAAATCATTCATTGCAATCTCCGTAGTTCTGTTGTAAGATAATAAGGAAGGTTTTCCTGTGCGTCCGTTACCGTTCCAGCGGTGCGGGCGCTTTTGCGTAGATAGTTACGTTTCTGTCGGTGTAAATGTCGTGCTTGCTCCCCGCCTCGAACAAGGTACCCGCTTGTACTAACTCGGTGATGCGGGGTTTTACGGCGTTCAGATCGTAGAAGCCTAATTGGTGCGCAATCTCACGGGCTGTCATCGGTCGGTCTAGAATCCCAAGAATCATTTGCTGACGCGGACGCTTGTCCGTTTTTATGAAGCTCCCAAACCGCATCTGATGGGCTATGGTCTTCTGCTTCATCTCCCCCTCCGTTTCTTGCGCATACGTTCCGTGTAGATGTGTTCGATAGCCGCAAGCCCAATCAGCAACAGGATAGGCAAGCAACAGGTGAACCAGAGCCCCCACACGTTTGTACACACGAAATCAAGGATTTTCATTTCTTCCTCCACGGCTTCTTGCCGCTATGGTACTTTTCTGCGATGTAGTTCTGTTCCTCAGTCGAGAGGGTACGGAGCCGCTTGTTTGTCTTAGCAACGGATTCCGCGAGTTCATCAGGGGTTTTAAAGAAACAGCATCTGCCATATCCGAAAGAGCATGTTTTAAGTACAATGGCCTTGCAGTCCGATTCGTTGGTTTCAAAGGCACAGTTCATGGGTTATCTCTCCTTCCCACGGCAGAAGTTCAGAAACCCTTCTTTCGGAATTTTTACACGGCTTCCGACTACCACTACGGGAAAGCCGAGTTTGTGCGGCGCATTGTGCGCCTGATAGCGGATTAGGTTCGGGTCTGTACCTATGGCCGTTGCCACTTGCTTTGGTGTTAGAAACTCTTGCGGCATTGCCTCGATCTCACGTAAGGTCACGGCATAGCCTCCTTTCTGTTGAAACGTGTCGTTTATTTTGATATTATCCTCCCATGGAGATGGGACCGTGCAGAAAGGCTATATATGGGAAAGCATTTAATCAACTACGACCTATGCACTCCTGGCAGAAACTACGATGATTTGATAGCTGCTATCCAAGCCTATGGCAACTGGGCTAAAATCTGCGAATCTTGCTGGGCTATTAATACGCCATCAACTGATGCGCAAATTCGCGACAACCTCAAACGATACATCGACAGTAACGACAGGCTGTTTGTTTGTGCTTTCGACGGGTGGGCCGCCGTCAATCTGCCGAAAACAGTATCTGACTGGCTAAATTCTTAACCGCCGCTTCCCATCTCCATATGACGCCCCGTTGATTCCGAATTTGCATGGCTATCGCACGTTTCATCATGAATACGCACATACACAGAAATTGTCTTTTCGCTTATTGCGGCAGAGATTACGTCCAACGCATCTTCTACTGTGTTGGGTTCTGTTGTGCTACCCCATGTTCCGGCATCGATTGTTACTTTCATGGTCTTTCTCCTTTCAAACGCTTAAAGTTGGATAATACGGTTGCGTCCCGACGCATCACTTTATAGGTTCAAGCTCAAGTACGGATTCGGGGTAAAATGACCAAGTGCCATAGGTCGTTTTGCGTGCTTGTGCATCAAATAGCCATTCGTTTAGCTCAATCTTTTTGTTTGTAAGCGCAACGTCTTCAAGGGGATCGCCCGGTAAACGTGTTTCGACGTATGCTTTTGCTCGCTCAAACCGATCAATTTTGATGGATGTCGAGAGGCTACCAACTATGCATGTAAGAAGTACAACCATCGCCAGTATGCAACTCGTTGCGCCGCACGCAACCGGCCACTCTTCCCAAGTGTTACGGTAATGGTTAACGGCAAAGAAGACCACTGATGCTACAACAAGCACCCCCAAAACTACCCACCACATCATGTGAAAATCAATTCCTTTCTCTATTGGTTTGTTTGGTACGTGTCACGCACCGTAATATCTCTTGTGAATAACGCTCAATTACTGTTAAACGGTAACTTACGACAAAAATTCAGATCATCCATTGACACTTTATAAACCTCAACCATTTTACGAATGGTTGAATATCCTGGCTCTGTCTTTCCCTTTTCATAATTCGCAAGCGTAGACACAGAAATGCCCAATTTCTTGGCTGCAGAGTCCTGTGTATATCCCGCATTTACACGCGCTGCCTTCAAAGATATACTCATTAAATCACCTCCCCGTGTTCCATTGGTTTTCTGTGTGTATTTATCATACTACCGTTTAACGGTAATGTCAACCGTTGAAACGTAATATATTATGATTTTTATTGATTTTGTTACCGATACATAGTATGATACAGGACAGTTAGGAGGTTCTTATTATGGATGGATTAGAGAATAAAGAGATTTTTTCGAGAAACCTACAGTATTTTATTGATAAGAACGGTGTGGACCGTATGCTTTTATGCGATGCTTTAGATATTCCCTACACCACGCTCGCCGGATGGCTAAGTGCAGTAACTTATCCTCGCATAACATCACTTCAAAAATTAGCAGATTATTTCGGCATACCAAAATCTGAACTTACGGAAGACAAACCGCACGATGCAGTCACATTTAGCAATCTCACGGAGAAGCAATTAGAGGTACTTAAATTGATTGCGAAGCTTCCCCCTGACAAGCTTGCTCTGATTGAACCGATTCTTCGCGAAGCAATTCAGTTAACGCAGAGATAATGAACTGACATTGTTCGTCATTAAGGGTTTTTATAACCTCAATAATATCCATGACCGCCCTCCCGGTATAAGAACGTTTGTTTGTGCTCATTGTACTCTCACTACAACAACTAAGCCAAGGGCATACCAATGGACAAGTACCTATTTCGGTACCAAAAGCAGAAAAGGTGCATGAACTGCACTCACTTTTTTTTCGTCGCAACACCACCATGAGTATAATTATGGAAAGAATTTCTATGCATTCATTGTACATCATTATGTAGTGCAAAGTATACCATTATATTTTGAAAATACTGTTGGAAAATGTTGGAAATTCGTAAACGTTTCATGAACGATCATATTTATAGAGGGGTGCTTACAATGCCTTGGTATGGAACGCTTTTAATTATCGTTGCATGCATATATCTTGTTTTTCGTTTACTGCTAGGTTTCTTTGCAAACTGGAGAATGACGCTTAACAGGGTAATAACCATTTATATTGCTTCCCGCCATCGCTCTCCGAACAAAAATGATGATTATCATTTTTTCTATACTATAGAAGCAAAGTATCCCCTTGTTTTGAACGGGCCGCTTCGTAAATTGTACGAAAGCAAAGAGCGGATAATGCATCTATTAAACAGGATAGGCTATGAGACTGACGAGCCTGATGAGCTTAAGGATTTGATTAACAGGCACACTTTGCCGTCTCTTATTTTATGTTGTTTGCTTATAGAGGGGCAAAGCATAGTGCGTAAGTACCAGCATCATCCCGATAAACTGTATGAAATTATTGAAGAGGAAGTCGAAAGACAAGGCTTCTTGAAATATTGCGGGATTGAGTTAGAATTGCATGAGTTTGCAGATCTCGTATACAAGAGCATCACACGTCTATATGACGAGGCGGATTCCATAATACTCAAATACCAGATTGCAGACTGTTCAACCTTATCATTGCGTCTATTTCTGCATATTCGTTGTGGTTTTTTGTTCGAGTGGAATTATGCTCAAAAACGAGACACATCTATCGATCTAGCCGCTGTTTTCGCCTATTATGTTTTTCTCAAAAATACGTTCCAGATTGATGAATCTAGTTCTGATTTTGATAAGTATTTAGATATTTATGAGCGAGCAGCTAATCAAAATGATATGGACGAAGAAATGGCTGGAATACCGATGCCCAGCGAACTTTTAGGCGAAGGCCAACCGATGGACATCACACAAAGATTACCGAAAATAATTGCGGGTTCTTTTGTTCATGATATTTCGACTGACGCTTCGCATTTAGCAGAATCACCTATAGTAATTGAGCTTGCCTCACTATTTAGGTCATGGGTAGAAAGCACTTTAAAAGATTTTGAAAAATATACCCTGCGCACCTAAACGGCGTAATTCTACATTATTATAAGCGATTATAAGCGGAGGCATATTATGATCTGTAGAAACAAAAAATGCCAAAAAGAAATACCAGACGAAAGCGTGTTCTGCCTTTATTGCGGGGCCGAGCAGACCGTAAAGCAACACCGCCGCACCCGTTCAAACGGCATGGGTACGGCTTATAAGCGTGGTAAAACATGGACAGCCAGCGTGACGGTAGCGTGGAAAGAAGAAGAACGGCCCGAAGATAGTCAAGAGAAAGAACCGCACCTTATCCCGATCAAGCGCACCAAGGGAGGGTTTAAGACAAAGCGCGAAGCTTTGGAGTATTGCGCAGAGTTGCGAGGTCAGCCCGCCAAGGTGAAACACGCAGGCATTACGTTCTCCAAGCTTTATGACCAGCTTATTGAGCGTCATGCAGAACGCGTGGGTAAAAGCACGCTTGATTGTTATAAAGCGGCATATAAACACTTCAAGCCGATCTACGCTATTAAAGTAGTAGACATGACCACAGAAGATATGCAAAACTGTGTTGCTGCCTGCCCTTATGGCAAGCGGACACGAGAAAACATGAAAGCACTTGGTACGCTGATGTTTACGCTCGCCATCGAAAAACAACTCGTGACGGTAAACCATGCTAAAAACATCTGGATACCGAGGCTTGAAACGGAATCGTATAATGCTTTCCCGAATGAAACGCGAGATAAAATCCTTGAGGCCGCTCTTGCGGGCGATAATGCAGCGGCAATAATTGCGTGTGCCTGTTATCTCGGCTATCGCCCCTCCGCACTTCTCGCCATAAGAAAGAGCGATTATGACATGACCGAACGAACCATTACGGGTGGGAGCAAGACGAAGGCGGGTAAGAATCTTACGATACCAATAAACTCAAAGATTCAGCCGCTCATTGACCGCCTTGTACAGAACCCTACTGAATATATCTTTGTACCAGGGAACAGTCCAATCAACGAACGAACCTATCGAGAGGATTATTTTTATCCATGCTTGGCACGGCTCGGCATACAGCCCATACCAAAACAAGGCGAAAAGCCCACGTTTAGCCCGTACTCATGCAGACATACGTTCGCTACGTCCATGAAAAACGTAGATGGTAGCCAAAAAGACAAGGCAGCGCTAATGGGCCATACGTCATACGAAATGACCCTAAAATATCAGCATGAGGATTTGAAATCAAAGCGCGAAATCATTGATCAAATATAGCTTCATTGAACACAGTTTCGTTGTCTGTATTGTTGTCGGTATGTCATTTTTTTATGAGTTTTTGCGAGTTTTTTATAAAAGAAAAAATGCCTGATTCCCTAGAGAATTAGGCATTTTCTTGGTCTGGGTGAGAAGATTTGAACTTCCGGCCTCTTGAACCCCATTCAAGCACGCTACCAAACTGCGCCACACCCAGATGCTTCCTTGAACCTTTGATATGGTAACACCAGACGGGCGCGTTTGTCAAGATATTTAAGAGGCGAACGCAGCCGCGGGCCGCAGAAGTTCAATTTTTCTTTTTCATGCTTTCCATTGGGTTAAGGTTTAGATCCAAGCGTTCGATGATTACCTGAAACCTTTTTTGCCTGCCTTCGTCCGTCTTCGTAAAGATATATGAAGCCGTATATGCTTTTCTGGCCGAAGGCGGCATTTTTTTGAAATTCGTCCATGCGGTTTCATGAGATTTGAGCAGATCCTCGAATTCATGTATTTGCTCTTCGGTGATCGGCTCTTGCTTGGGAACACTCCAATTCCCGTTCTGCTTTGCGATTTCGATCTTAGCCCTGCCGAAATCGGTCATCAGCCCTTGTGATTCGAGCGTAAGAACAAGGGTTTTATTTTTCTCCGAC
Organism: Bacillota bacterium; assembly: GCA_023400985.1. Classification (GTDB taxonomy): domain Bacteria; phylum Bacillota; class Clostridia; order Christensenellales; family CAG-138; genus UBA7707. Next base: position 306,955 of record JAEXEN010000038.1, on the reverse strand, counting down.
CATTTGCTGGTTTTGCTGCGCTGCTTGAAATATTTGACGTATGTATCGTCGTCTACACTTTGCATCTGTCCGTCGATCCAGCCGAAGCACAGGGCTTCTTCAAGCGCTTCGCTTGCTTTTATCGTTTCGCATTTCTTGTTCTTGCCGAATATTAGCCATATGCCTGCTCCGGAAAGAGCGTTTTCTTGAAGCCAGCTTCTGAATTCCGAACGATTTTTAAATAGTTTTTTGTCCACGAGCCGCTCCTTAAGACAGTATTGCTTTCTCACAGCGTTCTTATATTTGTATAAAAAAATACTATATGGCCCTATTTTTGTCAATAATTTCCTTATAAAACGTATTGTTTTATTTTTGTCAAAACTTAGCATATTTTCTGTTATTGCGTAACCGAATTTTTCAAGTTAAAATGACATTATAACAAATAACTATTTAGGAGAGACGAAATGAAGAAAACATTCAAATTTCTCCCGGTACTTCTTGCATCCTTGATGATTCTGGTTTTTATTTTGGCCGCATGCGGTAATCCGGATATCTCAGGAAAGGTAACGGATACGGACATAGAAAACACGGCTGATACAACGGATGCAATCCCCGCATCCCCCACCCCCGGCGCCGCAACGCCGACCCCCGAAGAAAACGAATACAGAATGGGTTCCACGAATGGCGGCATTTATACAAACGATTTTATCGGAATCGCCTGCGAGTTGGACGAAAACTGGGTATATTTCGGCGATGAACAGCTTGCAGAGCTGAGCGGGATCGCTGCGGACGCCATCGGAGATGAGGAGCTCTCAAAAATAATTCAAGAGTCGACGGACAGCGGTAAAGTCGTTTACGATATGTACGCCGCTTCATCCGACGGACTCGCAAATATCAGTATTGCGATCGAAAACCTCGGCGTCGTGTACGGCATGGCTTTAGATGAAGACAAGTATCTGGACGTTACCTTGGAGTCTCTTCCGGCGGCATTTGAATCCTCGGGCATCGAGAACCTTGTCATTGAGAAAAGCTCTGTCGAGTTTGCCGGAGCAACCAGGCCTGGTCTAGTCGTGACCGGTGAAATTTCAGGGGTCCTTTTATACGAATCTATGACCTGTATAAAACAAGGAAACTATATGGCGGTTATCGCGCTGACCAGCTTTAACGAGAACATTACCGAACAGATGGCCGGTCTGTTTTACAGCATCGGGTAATGCCCGACTTACTACCGAACTATCTGGTAAGCCGGAGACGCATCGCGTTCTCTGGCTTTTTTAACATGCGAAATTATGCTATGATGGCATGTAGTTTATGCTTTTAAGGAGTTAACTATGACCAAAAGGAAAATCCTCCAAACTGCCATGCGCCAATCGGCCATTGACCTCAATTGCGATGCCGGCGATTTTTTGCAATCGGAAAGCAAGGTGGTATTTTCCGCGCCGCATCCCGAAGCACGGAAATACCTCGTGCTGCCCTTTTCATGCAATCTCGTTTCCTACGGGAACAACATTGTGGCCTCTGTCAACGAACAAACAGCCGATATCGTGAGGGCGTACATCGAAAAATACCCCGTCGAGCATTGCTTTGAGACGCCCAATCTCCATGTGCTCAACGATGCGCTGCAAGCGCTTAGTTACCGAATATGCTACATGGCGGAATATTTCCTGCCCGATATCGATAAACTTCGCCCTCTCCCCTGCGATTTTAGCATAAAGCTCCTCACGCAGGCGGATTTTGCCGATCTCTACACGCCGCAATGGAGTAACGCGCTGTGTGAAAGGCGCAAGCACCTTGACATGCTCGCGGCTGTCGCCTACGACGGCGAAACGCTCATCGGCATGGCGGGCTGCAGCGCGGACTGTGAAACTATGTGGCAGATCGGCGTGGATGTGCTGCCGCCGTACAGAAGGCGTGGCATTGCATCCGCTCTCACGAGCCGCCTCGCTGTTGAGATCATCGAGCGCGGCAAGGTGCCCTTCTACTGCGCGGCATGGTCGAACATCAAATCCGTCCGCAATGCCGTTAAAAGCGGCTTTCTTCCCGCTTGGGTAGAAATGACCGCTAAGGATACGGAATTCGTAAGCAACGCAAACCGATAGCTACGCTTTTTCAAGTGCCCGCAAAGCGCGTCTTTGCGGGCATTCCTTATTTGCGGGCATACGGGAGCCATATTTTTCCCCATTTTTTACGCGCCGATTTCACATTAAGTTCACGCCGCGCTATTGCGCAGAGGTACAAAACACACTAAAATTGTTAGGTGCTTAATAGTTTATAATATAAATTAATTTTCAGGTGGTGCTGATGAAAAACCTTTCTCATGAATTGCTGCGCGCGACGATGCGTTTTAAAAAGCAGGAGCTGCCTTTCCCACCGGAATTCAGCATACGAAAAGGCGAGTTTTTCGTGTTGAGCCAAATCGAAGGCAGACCGTTTTGCGGCGGGGACCGTGCTTCGGTTTCCGAAATACAAAACCGTCTGGATTTCTCCAGGCCCGCCATTTCCCAAATTTTAAGCGCGCTTGAAAGCAAGGACCTGATCATACGGGAGACCGATAAGGCCGACCGCCGCAAGGTCATGGTGATTTTGACGCCGAAGGGGACCGAAATACTTAAAAGCGCAAAAAGGCATATCCACGGCCTGATGGAGGAAGGCATACGCCGCTTTGGAGAGGAGAACACCCGTAAGCTCATTGAGCTCATCAACAGGCTTTCGGACGTTACGGATGAAATCATGCGCGAAAGCGCTGAAAAAGCTTTGGAAGGAGAACCTAATACTTGAAGAAGATATTCCGTTATCTTACCCCGTTTCTCGGGGGCTTTCTTGCGGCGATCGTTTTGCTGTTCGGTCAAGCGATCGCGGATCTAAACCTGCCCAATTACATGTCCAAGATCGTCAACGTAGGCATACAGCAAAGCGGCGTTGAGCACGCCGCGCCGGACGCTGTGAGCGTAGAGGGCATGAAGCTTGTTCAAACATTTATGTCCGACGCGGAACGCGAGCTTACAAACGCAGGCTACACGCTTGCTTCTTCCTCACAGACCGATAAGGGCGGCAAGGCCTACGGTGAATTTTATACCAACGCGGGCGAGCAGCTTTACGTCAGAAACGATATGGACGGCGGCACACAGCTAAGCCTCGACGGCGCGTTTGAAAACGCCACGTGGACACTCGTTACCTATATGCGCGGTATGGCGGCGCAAACGGGCGGTAATCAAACAAACGGTACGGATACAGAAACGAGCCTCGGCGGCGTGGATATTACGATGCTTTACGGTATGCAGCCGCAGCTTGACAAAATACCGCGCGATGCCATCCTCGCCGCGCACGACGAGGCCGCGCAAAGCGATTCCAGCATCAAGTCCCAAAGCGGCGTGATGCTTGCAAAGCTTCTAAATGAAGAGCTCGGCGCAGACGTTTCCGCCATGCAGGCCAAATATATTTTGCGCATAGGGCTCGTGATGCTCGGCATAGCATTTTTGAGCGGCGCAGCCACGGTGCTTGTGAGCCTTATTTCCTCGCGCATATCGGCGGGCGTGGCGCGCAACATACGCAAGGATGTGTTCGCGCGCGTCGAAAGCTTTTCCAACGCCGAGTTCGATACCTTTTCCACCGCCTCCCTTATCACCCGCTGCACCAACGATATAAGCCAGATACAGATGCTCCTTACGATGGGCATACGCCTTGTATGTTACGCACCCATCATGGCCATCGGCGGCATTATCATGGCGGTGGATAAATCCGTCTCCATGAGCTGGATCATCGCGGCGGCGGTCGTAGCGCTCATAGGCGTCGTCCTGGTGGTCACCTCCATCGTGCTGCCGCGGTTCAAGGCCATTCAAAAACTCGTGGATAAGCTCAACCTCGTTTCACGCGAGAATTTGAGCGGTCTCATGGTGGTACGCGCGTTCGGCACGCAAGCACATGAAACCGCGCGCTTTGAGGAAACAAATGCCGACCTCACGGGCATCAATTTGTTCGTGAACCGCATTATGGTGTACATGATGCCCATCATGAGCCTTATCATGAACGGCGTCACGCTTTTGATCGTATGGGTCGGCGCGCACCAGATTGCAGATTCCGCCATGCAGATCGGCGATATGATGGCGTTCATGCAGTACGCCATGCAGATCATCATGTCGTTCTTGATGATCTCGATGATGTTCATCTTTGTTCCGCGCGCCATGGTTTCCGTTTCGCGCATTGCGGAGGTGCTCAACACCGAGCCATCCATTGTGGATCCGAAAAAACCGAAGCCCTTTGACGAAAACAAGAAGGGGCTTGTGGAATTTAAAAACGTATATTTCCGCTACAGCAACGCCGAGGACGATACGCTTTCAAATATCGACTTTACCGCAAAGCCCGGCGAGACCACGGCCATCATCGGCTCCACGGGCTCGGGCAAATCCACCATCGCGAGCCTTTTGCTTCGCTTTTACGACGTCACGTCCGGTCAGGTACTCGTAAACGGGCGCGATATCCGCGAGGTAGGCCAGCACGAGCTTCGCCAAAAGATCGGCTACGTGCCGCAGAAGGGCGTGCTCCTTTCGGGGAGCTTAGAGGATAACTTGCGTTACGGCAGGCCGGACGCTACCAGCGAGGAGATCAAAACGGTCGCCACGGTGGCGCAGGCGGACGGCTTTATCAGCGAGCTTCCCGGCGGATATTCTTATGAGATCGCGCAGGGCGGCACGAACGTATCCGGCGGGCAGAAGCAGCGGCTTTCCATCGCGCGGGCGCTTGCAAAAAAGCCCGATATCTTCGTGTTTGACGACAGCTTCTCCGCGCTCGACTTCAAAACCGACGTGGCGCTTCGAAAGGCGCTCAAAGAGCATACCGGGCACAGTACCGTCATCATCATAGCGCAGCGCGTCAGCACCATCATGCACGCCGAGCAGATACTGGTGCTCGACATGGGCAAAATCGTGGGCCGCGGCACGCACAGCGAGCTCTTGAAGACCTGCCCCGAATATTTTGAGATCGCTTCGTCGCAGCTTTCGCAGGAGGAATTGGCATGAGCACGGAAAAAACGAATACGCCCGCCCGCCCCGCGCAGCAGCGGCATGGCTTCGGACCCGGCCCCGGCCCACGCGGCATGATGCCCGGGGATAAGGCAAAAGACTTTAAAGGCACCATCGGCAAGCTCGTAAGCTACCTTGGAAAATATAAGTGGACGATCCTCGTCGTTTGGGCGCTCGCTATCGCCTCCACGGTGTTTGCGATCCTCGGGCCCAAGGTTTTAGGCGCGGCGACCGACGAACTGTTCACGGGCCTCATGGCGAATATCGCTGGCACGGGAAATATCGACTTCGATAAGATAGGCGCCATCATGATGAAGCTCATGGCACTCTACGTTGTAAGCGCGCTGCTCTCCTATCTGCAGGGCTTCGCGATGTCAAAGGTCACCGCCAACGTCACAAAAAAGCTTCGGAGTGATATCAACGACAAAATACATAAGCTGCCGCTGAAATTCTTCGATACCACCACGCACGGCGAGGTGCTCAGCCGCATCACCAACGATGTGGATACCATCAACCAATCGCTCAACCAGAGCATAACGCAAATCATCACCTCGCTTACCTCGCTCATTGGTATCACTGTGATGATGCTTACCATAAGCTGGCAGCTCACGCTGTTTGCGCTCGTCATGCTCCCCGTTACGTTGTTTGCTGTCATCTTTGTGGTAAAAAGATCGCAGAAGCACTTCGTCAACCAGCAAAACTTCCTAGGTAAGGTCAACGGCCATGTGGAGGAGATGTTCGGGAGCCACACGGTCGTGAAGGCGTTCAACGGCGAGACGGATTCCGAGAAGACGTTCGGGGAATACAACGACGCCCTCTACCACTCCGCGTGGAAGGCCAATTTTCTATCGGGCCTGATGATGCCTATCACGAATTTTGTGGGTAACCTTTCCTACGTGGCGGTATGCATGCTGGGCGGCTATTACGCAGCGCAGGGCACGCTCACGGTCGGCGGCATACAGTCGTTCATCCAGTATATGCGCTCGTTCACACAGCCCATCACGCAGATCGCCAACATCTCCAATGTTTTGCAGCAAACGGCCGCGGCGGCGGAGCGCGTGTTCGATTTTCTCGGTGAGGAAGAAGAAGTGAAGGAAGCGGAAAACGCTCTGAGCGTAAGCCACGCGGACGGGCCGGAAACGGATGCCCATGTGCGCCTCTCGGGCGGTGTACGCTTTGAAAATGTGTCGTTCGGCTATGACTCCGAAAAAACAGTAATCCATAATTTCAGCGCGGACATCAGGCCCGGACAGAAGGTAGCGATCGTCGGCCCCACGGGCGCGGGCAAAACCACCATGGTGAAGCTTCTTATGCGCTTTTACGACGTCAGCGGGGGCAAAATCACCCTGGACGGGCACGACATCCGCGATTTCAAGCGCGATGAGCTAAGGTCTATGTTCGGCATGGTATTGCAGGATACATGGCTCTTCAACGGCACCATCGCAGACAACATCCGCTACGGCAAGCTTGACGCTACCGATCCCGAGGTGCGCCGCGCCGCGAAAGCCGCGCAGGCGGATCACTTCGTCCGCGCGCTGCCCGGCGGCTACAACATGATCCTCAATGAGGAGGCCGATAATATCTCGCAAGGCCAAAAGCAGCTTTTGACCATCGCGCGCGCCATCCTCGCCGACCCGGAAATACTCATTCTCGACGAGGCGACGAGCAGCGTGGATACGCGCACCGAGGTGCTCATCCAGAAAGCGATGGATACTCTCATGAAAAACCGCACGAGCTTCGTGATCGCCCACCGCCTTTCCACCATAAGGAACGCCGATCTCATCTTGGTGATGCGCGACGGCGGCATCGTGGAACAGGGTACGCACGAGGAACTGCTCAAAAAGAAAGGCTTCTATGCGGAGCTTTACAACAGCCAGTTCGAGAACGCAGGCTGAGGGCGAATTACCTGGGGTCACTATATGGCAATATAAACAGCAGGAGATGAAGCCACATCCCCTGCTGTTTTTTATATTGCCATATGATATTTTATTCAATACCGCTTGCAGCTCCTTATCGCCTCGTTGAGCTCCTCGTCGGAGTTGATCGCGTCCACTTCGTAGGTGGAAGCATGCACAGCCTCGTCCGCAAGCACATAGGCGGCTTTGCCGTTATATAAAGGCAGAAGCGGCGCATCCGCCGTGTGGTTTTCCTCGATGATGCGGGCAACGCTCGGGTGCACACGCACGAGGTAGTTTTGCGCGGTCTCCTCGTGATACGCGCGCATGAGCTTTTTTCGCACCTTCATAAGCACTGTTTCGGGCGAAAGCACCTTGCCGTCGCCCCCGCAGTACGGGCAGGGCGTTTGCAGCGTATGGCTGATGCACTGGCGCGTTTTCTTACGGGTCATCTCCACGAGCCCAAGCTCCGTAATGCCGAGCACGTTCGATTTTGTCCGGTCCTTTCTGAGCTCAGTTTTGAGCGTTTCAAGTACCCTTTCTTTATCGGCGATCTCATCCATATCGATGAAGTCCACGATGATGATGCCGCTGATATCCCGCAAACGAAGCTGCCGCGCAATCTCCCGCGCCGCCTCGCAGTTGGTCTCCGTAATTGTTTCCTGCAAATTGTCGTTGCTGCCCACGTATTTTCCGGTATTGACGTCGATGGTCGTGAGTGCCTCGGTTTGGTCGATGATGATATAGCCGCCGTTTTTCATCCACACCTTGCGGGCAAGCGCCTTGTCGATCACCGTTTCGAGCCCCATCACATCGAACATATCGGGAATGCCGTCGTAAAGCTCCACGCGATCGCGGAGCGCGGGCGAAAGTATACCCGCAATGATCTGCACGCGCTCAAAAAACTCCCTGTCGTTGATCACAAGGCGTTCTACATCCGGCGTAAAAAGATCGCGTATGGTGCGAAAGATGAGCGGTTCCTCCGCATGGATGAGCCGCGGCGCGGGCGAAAGCTTTTCCTTTTGTTTGATGCGCTCAAAGAGACGCGCGAGAAACTGTACGTCCGAGGAAAATTCCTCTTCCGTTTTCCCTTCGGCGGCCGTGCGGACGATGACGCCCATATTCTCGGGCTTCAAGCGCTCTAAAGTTTCCTTGAGGCGCGTGCGTTCGCTCTCGTTTTCGATGCGGCGCGAAACGCCCACGTAGTTGACCGACGGCATCAAAACAAGCGTGCGCCCGGGGAGCGTGATATGCGTGGTAACACGCGCGCCCTTCGTGCCCACGGGCTCCTTGAGCACCTGCACCATGATCTCCTGCCCGGGCTTTACGATATCGCGGATGTTGGGCGTTTCAAAGCGCATATCGGACGAAGCGCCGTTGAACGTAAAGTCGGATGTATCCACGGTGATATCGCCCGCGTACAAAAAGGCATTGCGCTCCAAGCCTATGTCCACGAACGCCGCCTGCATACCCGGAAGCACGTTTTGCACTTTCCCCTTGTAGATGTTCCCAACGAGCCGCTCGCGGCCGCGGCGCTCGATGAAGATCTCACCCGGCGTACCGTCCTCCAAAAGGACGACGCGCGTCTGATAGGGGTTGATATCGACGATGATCTCCTTGCCCATGCGATCTCTCCATATTTTTTAAGCCTAAGCTTTTTTAGACCTCGTATTTGGGCATGATGCGCCCGTCTTTGGAATAGAGCATATCGCGATGTACCGTATAAGAGTATTCCCGTTTTAAACGCGCAAAAAGCGCTTCCATCAAAAGGTCCACATTCAGGCTTCCTTGGGCGCTCACTTCGCCCGTTATCAACAGTTTGTCCGGCTCCCGCAGTTCAAAGCGGTAAAGCTGCGGGCGGATATCCACATCCTTCATGCCGGCCTTGGTCTTTTTGTTGACGACGATTTCACCGCCTAAAAGCGTGCGCACGGCCTCTTCAAGAGCCGCCATATCTGATGGCACATTGAGACGCACCGTATAATCCGCCGCGCACATAAGCGCGCTTAAAGCTGGCAGAGCCTCTTCTTCGAGCACGGCCTCCAGCACGCGAAAGCCGTCTGGCAGCGCCGCGTTTACGCGCTCTACAAAGCTTTCCGGCTCCATTTCCTTCTCCAAGCGCAAATCCAGCCATTCGGCCGAACTTGTAAAGCCCACGGAAAGCGCCGTTGCAAACGCAAGTACAGGGTGCGGATTGAAGCCCTGCGAATAGGCGGCCGGTACGGACACGCGCCGGAACGCGCGCTGAAAGAGCCGCTGCACATCGAGATGCGATACGAACCGCGCCAAATTTCCCTTTTCAAACCTTGCAATAATCCGCACAATATTCACCGAAACAGCCGTTGCAATTCACCCTGCAATCGCACGTGAGCTTTGCCTCGCGCGCGCGGCGGTTTTCCGCTTTTAAATAGTTGGAGGTGACGAGCATATCCATATGCTCCCACGGGAGCGCTTCGTTTTCGTTTCTCTGCCTATGCGCGTAAAACACGGGATCGACGCCGCAGGAGAGAAACGCAGCCTCCCACGCGGAAAGTTTGAAATGCTCGTCCCATGAATCGAACCGCGCACCGTTTTGATGAGCCGCGGCAAGTACCTTAGAAAGCCGCCTGTCGCCGCGTGCAAACACGGCCTCCAATATGCTCACATCCGGCGCGTGGTAGGAAAACTCCACGCCGCGTATGCCCCGGAGGGTTGTCCTCAAAAGCTGCTGCTTGCGCATAAGCTCTTCCTTCGTATTCTGCGCTTCCCATTGGAAGGGCGTGAAGGGTTTCGGAACGAACGAGGAGGCGCTTACGGAAACGCGGAAACCCTTGCCGCGCTTTTCCTTGGGAAGCGAATAATACACGTTCACAACCTTTTTTGCGAGGTCGGCAATGCCCAAAATATCCTCGTCGGTCTCCGTGGGAAGGCCGATCATGAAATAGAGCTTCACGCCCGTCCAGCCCGCCTCGAACGCATCGCGCACGCTTCGAAGAAGATCTTCCTCCGTAACGCACTTGTTGATGACGTCCCGAAGCCTTTGCGTGCCCGCCTCCGGCGCGAGCGTGAGCCCCGTCTTACGGACTGACCGCATCTCAACAAGGTCACCCTTCAAAAACGAATCGATGCGCAGCGACGGCAGCGATATCGAAACGCGCTGCTCCTTGAATTTATGGATGATCTCCGGCACGAGCTCGTGTATTTCGCTGTAGTCGCCCGTGCTCAGGGAAAACAGGGATATTTCATCATAGCCGGTGCAGCTTACAAGCGAATTTGCCTGCTCCATAAGCGTTTCGCTCTTGCGCTCGCGAACGGGCCGGTAGATGTATCCCGCCTGGCAGAAGCGGCAGCCGCGCGTGCAGCCGCGGAACAGTTCGAGCGCCAGCCTGTCATGTACGATGGGCATGAAGGGCACGATGGGCGCGCCGATGTACTGCGCCGCGTCGAGATCCTTAACGATGCGGCGCTTTACGCGGTCCGGCGCGGCGCTTTCAAGCTTTTCCATACGTTCAAACATACCGTTTTCATCATACTTCGGCTCGTAAAACGCGGGGACGTAGAGGCCTTCGACTTTTGATAGCGCCTTAAGAAGCTCGCGCTTTGATGCGCCTTTCCTCTTCTCCCGCGCGTAAACGTCTAAGAATTCATTTATAATCTCCTCGCCGTCGCCCACGAGCGCAGCGTCTAAAAAATCCGCCACGGGCTCGCTGTTGCAGGCGCAGGGGCCGCCGCCTATGATAAGCGGCATGAACTCGCCGCGGTCCTTCGCGTTAAACGGGATGCCCGACAGTTCCAGCATCGTGAGCATGTTGGTATAGCACATCTCGTACAAAAAAGAAAAACCGACGATATCGAATTCGCGAAGATCCCTATGGGTTTCCAGAGAAAAGGCGCCAAGACCGTTTTCACGTAAAAGCACCTCCATGTCCGGCCACGGCGCATAGGCGCGCTCGCAGAGCGCATCCTCCCGGCGGTTGATGATGTTGTAAAGTATCCGCGAACCGAGATGCGACATGCCTATTTCGTACACATCGGGAAAGCAAAGCGCAAATTTGATGGGGGCATCGGCCTTTACGATTTGATTCAACTCTCCGCCGGTGTACCTCGCAGGTTTTTCCACGCGGTCGAAAAGGCTTTCAAGCAGGCTGTGATCCAAGATATCCTCCAGACTTTTTCAGTCGTTTCATTTTAACACCATTCCGTATTAAGGTCAACGAAAGCGGCCCAATATATCCGCAAGCGTCGCCTCCTGCCCCAATGCCGCGATACCTTCTAGAAGCGTATTTTCGTCGAGTTCGCCGAGTTTTTTCATGCCGCCGTCCACAACATAGAGCGCCACATACCGATCGAAAGAAAAGAACCGTAACGCATCCTTTGCGCGAAGCGTATAGCTTACCGCCATAAAGCGCACGGCCGCCGTACCTCCGCTTTTGAGGCTCCCCGCCCGCTTGACCATTGCCGAAAGCCTGTAAACGCGTAAAGACCGCCATTCCCGAAAAGCTGCGAGCGGCAAAAACACGCCCCACAAAAGGAGGATCGGCGCCGTCTGCCCGTTAAAAAGCATCCATATGCCGAGGAACAAAAACAACACCCCCGCCGCCATGCCAAAGCTGCTTAAAAGCCTGACGGCGGTTCTTTCTCCCCAAACGCCGGAAAGACCCGCCTTGGCGGCACGTCCGCCGTCCAACGGAAGCGCAGGCAAAAGGTTGACGGCCGCTATTAAAAGATTAGCGCGGCCGAATTCCTCAAAAGCAGGAAAGCCGGCCTCAATGGCACCTTTGAACGCAAGAAACGCAACGCCCGCAACGAGGCTGAACAGCGGGCCCGCGGCAGCGATCAGCAGCTCGTCCCACCGTTCGAGGACGCGTTCTTCAAGTCGCGCCACAAAACCGAACGGCTCGAGATCTATAACGCCTATCGTATACCCCAGCGCGCGCGCCATGAGCGCATGGCAGAGCTCGTGAAGCGTCAGCGCCGCAAGCGAGATCAGAAGGCTCGTCAGGTTGTCGCTCAAAAAGGCGAAAAAGACGAGCAGCAGCACAAGCGGGCTGCTGCGTATGGTCGTATTCCCGATCTGTCCGAGCTTAACTATACGCCATCCTCCCCCACGTCGAAGAATTGCGTGGGGTTTTCCGGCCTGCCGCTCACATTCACCTTGATGAACAGCGACTCCCCCGCCTCGATCACGCCGAGACTGTCGAGAGCCTTGAGCGTTTGCCCCTCCTCCACGGCGATGTTCGAAAGGCCGTAATACTGAAATTCCGAGTCATTGGCAGCGACCACGCATACGTAGGCTCCAAGCTCCGCATCCGAACCGACCGCCTTCACGCACCCGTCCACGGGAAGGCTTACCGTCTGCGCCGCGGCGGAAACGAACATCAACGTGGTATCGTCTCCGATCAGTTCCGCAGCATCGTAGTCCAACTTGACCTCGAGCTTATCCTCGGCGGCAAACACCTCGAGGATGCCCGGCAGTTCCACAAATTTGAGCTTGCCGAGGGTTTCGTCAAAAGGCTCTTCCCCTGCGGAGTCCAGCGCATAACTTTCGCCCGCCCGCTTATCTTGCAGAGCGCTCAGTAAAAGCACCAGCGCGCACATCAGCGCACAGATGCCAAGCTTCACGAGCATCGAGCGCGCATCCGTCCGCGTTTGGCGCCCCCTCTTACCCGACGCGCCGCGCGCAAAACGCCTAGGCCTATCCACAACAAATTCCGTAAGCTCCATCCGCTCAACCGGCATACAAAACCCCCCCGTCCTATAGCACGCTTATATATATGACAGGGGGGAGTTGATTATCTAATCATTTACCGTTTTTGCGGCCTTCGCATCCATACGTTCACAACAAGGCCCACGCCGATGAGGTTCGTTAAAAGGTTGGAGCCTCCGTAACTGATAAACGGAAGCGGTATGCCGGTGACCGGCATAAGGCCAATCGTCATGCCGATGTTTTCGAACACGTGCGCAATGAGCATGCCCATCACGCCAATCACAAGGCAGGTCCCGAAATTATCCTTGGCCTTGAGCGCGATGTAGAGCCAGCGAAAAATCAACACAAAATACAGCACGATGATGACGGTGCCGCCCACAAAACCGATGCCCTCCACGATGCCCGCAAAAATGAAATCCGTATGGCGCTCCGGCACAAAGCGAAGCTGCGCAAGCGTTCCTGGGGAGAAAAAGCCTTTGCCCCAAAGCTGCCCGGAACCGATGGCGATTTTCGATTGGATCACGTTATAGCCCTGGCCGGAAGTATCAAGCGTCGGGTCGAGGAATACGTTGATGCGGGCCTTTTGATCGGTAGACATCATAAAGAAATACGCAAGCGGCAGAGCGCCCGCCAAAGCGCCCACAGCCGTGAGGATGTAACCCCAGCCGATCTTTGCAATAAAGAACATGAACACCATGATGCAGATGTAAACGAACGCCGTCCCCCAGTCCGGCTGCAGCATGACGAGTACGGTCGGTATGAAGCAATAGGCCAGCGCCTCGAGCACCGATACGAAACCCTTAAATCGCCCGCCGTTTTTATCCATCGACTGGGAAATGACCTTTGCGAGCATGACGATGATGCTGATCTTACATAGCTCTGCGGGCTGGATGGCGCGATCGGAGCCGATCATGAACCAGCCGTGGATACCCCGCTGCTTTTCCGCAAGAAAGAGTACGGCCAAAAGCACCACATTGACGATATAAACGTATTTGATGATAGGCTTCAGCATTTGATAATCAAAGATGATGAACACGATGAATGCCGCGAAGCCTACCAAAAAGCTCGCCGTCTGCCTTTCGACATAGGAGAGGTTAAGTTTCCCCATATAGTCGCCGATGGAACTTTCGTTTCCGTCAAACGGCGACGCCATAATACTTGCCATGCTGATAAGCCCGATGCAAAACAACATAAGCACGAGCAGAAGCGTAAACCAGTCGATTCGTTTTAAAAGCTTTTTATCGATCATAATTCGGTCATAATCAAAGGGCGGCTCAGCTTAAGGTAAGGGGATTCGAACCCCTGCGCCTCAAAACTGCCAGTTCGGCGCATGTCTTTGTCATCGTCGGTCGCCGTAGCCCCACTACGGCTCCCTCCTTTTTCGCGACCTGCATCCAAACCGGCAGTTTTTAGATCGCAGAGTTTAGAGGGTCGGAAAGCATGTCAGCGCAAGACGCCGGACGCAGGCGTAGCAGTGCGACGAGTACCGGCAACACAGCGATGGCGTGCTTTCCGGCCCTCTAAACCGCAGGGGTTCGGCCCCCCTTACCTTAGGCCGAACAATTCCTTTACCTGCTGCTGGATCGCCAGGTATTTATCGATGGTATCCGCATAAGCGATGGGACGGTTGACGCGCGATACCGCGGGAACGGTATCCCCATGCAAAAGCTTATCGAGCGTCATGGTCGCCTGCGCCGCGGCCTCATAATAGGGCTCGATGCAAAGCCCATAGATATCGCTATCGTTGAATAGCGCATAGTTTTCGTCGCTCAAACCGCTTGCGAACACCGTGATGGTGATGGACTTTAAAAGCGAGGGGTTGGGCGTAGGCGCGGCCGCTGCATTGGGATCGAGTGAAGGCGTGGGCGTAGGCGACGGCGTGCCTTCGGACTCGAAAATGCTCTTTGCCCTTGCGCGCGCCTTCACGGCAGTGGACGCAAGGTCGGAATCCGACACATACATGCCCTTGATATCGCGGTTGTACAGCAAAAACTGTGCAAGCTCATCGATCGCCGCTTCCTCATCCGCCGCGGCCCGGTCAAACGATACAACGCTATATTGCGGGTAATACTCGCTGACGTCCTGCACAAACTGCGCGTATATATCGGCCGTATTCCTTCCGTACACGAGGATGCGGCCCGATTTCAGGCTGCGTTCCGTCATGCGCACGCTTAAGCCCCGCGCGACCTCCTCCACGTATTCGGAGGTATCCGCCACGATCTGCGCGTCGATCCCCTCCACCGCGCACGCGTCATAAGGCACAACGACGCGAACGCCGCTTTCTACAGCAAGGCGCACCGCCTCGTCGTTGACGCCGTTCGGGTCGAACATGAGAAGGCCCTTGCAGCCGTCCGCGACCGCCTCCGATACGGCGGCCTTCGCCGCGGGAGCATCCGCCGCGCGGTAAAGCTTCGCAGGATAGCCGAGTATTTCCGCCGTATGCAAAAAGCCGTACATCGCCATATAGCTTCCGATCGCACCGTCGTCGGCGATCACAAGGCCGATCAGGTTCGGCGGCGCAGCCTTCATAGGCTCAGGTGTTCCCTTCGTTCCCGACGGGGACACGGGCGGCTCCGTTGTCGTAACGGACGCAGGCTTTTCGGAACAGCCGAAGCTTAAAAGCATGATGAGAAGAAGCGCAGCCGCCGCAAGCTTTTTCAGCATTCCTGTCCTCCCCCTGCGGCAAACGGCCGCTCTCTTATTACCTGCCTTTTTTATCGCCCAAGACGCCTAAAGGCAAACCACCGTGCTTTTTACGAAAAATGCGCGCTTTCCATGATTTTAGCGTATTTTTACGTTAAACAAAAGCGTGGCTCTCCGATATTTACAAAAAGCTCATAAGTTTGAAAGCTCTCCGCTATACGGTGTATCTCGCGTTTTTTCGGGGCGCAGCGTCGAGCTCCGCCTTTTTCTGCTCATACCCGGGCTTGCCCAAAAGCGCGTAGGTGGCGTTTTTCCCCTCCTCCACGCCGGGCTGATCGAACGCATTGATGCTAAGAAGCTCGCCCGCAAATGCCGTCTGCATCTCGAAGATGTATATGAGCTGCCCCACCGTGAACGCATTGACCTCGGGCACGGTGATGGTCTTGCTCATATGGCCGCTCTTCATTACCGCGTACTCGGTGGCGCGCTGCTCGGACTCTATCAGCTCGTTAAAGCTGTGACCGCTCAAAAACGCCACGTCAGACAACTCGTCGAACGCGCGCGGGATAACGACGCTCTGCCTGAATTCGCCCACGCGCAGAAATGTGATCACCTTATCAAACGGGCCTTCCGTGTAAAGCTGCACCTGCGAGTGCTGGTCAGTCACGCCGAGCGCCTTCACGGGGGTCTGCCCGCAGTTCACACGCGTTCCGTTTACGTCAAACGCCTTTCCAAGGGATTCCGCCCAAAGTTGCGCGTACCAATCCGCCATATATTTCAGGGAATCCGCATAGGGCATCATCACGCCGATGTTGCAGCCCGCGTCCATCGCCAGCTTTTCGAGGATCGCCAGCGTAGCAGCCGGGTTGGCCCAAACATTGCGGTCTGTGGAAAGCTCGTCGGCATACGCCGCGCCCGCAAGAAGCTCGTCGATATCGACGCCGCATACGGCGGCCGCAATTAGGCCGACGGGGCAAAGCTCACTGAATCTGCCGCCCACGCCGTCGGGCACATAGAAAGTGCGGAGGCCGTTTGATTGCGCGATCTTAATAAGGTTGCCCTTTTTCTCATCGGTGGTGGCGATCACATGCTCGGTCCACTTGTCGCCAAAGCGCTTTTTAAGAAGGTTCACCACCAAAAGAAGCTGCGCCATCGTTTCCGAGGTGCTGCCGGACTTGGTGATGACGTTGAACGCCGTGCGCTCGAGATCGATCACGTCAAACAGCGACGCCATGCGTTCGGGATCGATGTTGTCCTCCACGTAGAGCCTGGGGCCGTTTCGTTTCCCATTGGTGAGCTCATTGTAGCGAAGATGCGAAAGCGCCTGCTGAACCGCGATGGGGCCGAGCGCGCTACCGCCGATGCCAAGCACCACGAAATTGTCGAAATTACCCCGTACATATTCGGCGGTTGCTTTAATCTCGCGAACAACCGCCGCTTGGTTGTAAGGCAAGTCGCGCCACTTCAATAGGCCGCGCTTTTCCTCGAGCGCTGCGGCGGCGTTCGCAAGCGCGCTTTCCGACGCTTCGAGCTGCGCTTTGCGCAGTCCGCGCTCCCCGATAAGATCAGCCATCATATTGTTATAATCCACGCGCACGCGCATAGACTCGCGCCACGCCTTGTTTTCGTAACGGTTCATAAATGTCCTCCAAGAGCTATAAATTTATAAGGACCGGCATACGCCGGGTTTCCCTCTTATTTTCTGAGCGCATCGGCAGCCCGCCCGCGTTCACAGCTATTTAGTATAACACAGAATTCAGCGGGTTGAACAATTTTTTGTAGGGGTGGTCGCATGAAAAAAAAGTTTCTCCCGCTCGAGCGGTCGCGCGTCGCGCTTTACGTACTCGCCGGGCTTCTTATCTGCGCGTCGGGCGTTGTATTGTTCCTGCTATTGCAAAAGCCGCATGGGCATTTGGAAGTGACCGTTGTGGATGCGTATACGCTGCGCCCACTTGAAAACGCATCCGTCGTCATACCCGAAAATGGCATATCGGCTGTTACGGATACAAGCGGCAAAGCACTCTTAAAAGGCATCCCCGTGGAAAAAGACGGCGCGCTCAACGCATTGCTCCCCATGAACTGCGGCAGGGTGACCTTATTGGTTTACCGCGACGGATATCTTCCGTTTGCCCTCTTTTATACGCAGGTATACGAAAACCGCATTCGGAACGGTCCCACCGTTTATATGTTCCCCACTGGGACAGAAAGCGGGCTCGAGGCCATCACGGTGATCGAAGCGCCTGCCTACACCTGGGTCAAGGAGCTTCTCGAAAATTATCAGCCGAACGGCTGAATCTCCCGCGACGGCATTTGTTTTCAACTGTGACACGAAATATGCGTGCATGTATGCTATAATAATGACGAATAATAAATACGAACGCTTGGCGGATGGACAGGCGTCGGAGGATACATGCAACGAAGAAATGACCGGACGCACGGCATGTGGAAAAAGCAGCTCAAGAAGCTGCCGTGGCTGCTTCTCATACCTCTGGGTCTTTATCTCCCCAACCTTGCGGCAGATAATCCGGAATGGATCGAGCAGCATTTCAGCAACGGCGTCTATCCGCATATCAGCGGCGCGATCGCCTTTCTTACTTCGCGCACGAATTATTCCGTAGTGGAATTTCTCATTTACGCGCTTATCGCGTTTATAGCCGTATCTTTTTTGGTGCTCGTGATCGGCCTCATCCTTCGGAAAATACGTCCTGTCCGGCTTGTGGGCTTCCTGCTTTCCCTCTGCGTGGCCGCAGGCGTTTTACTCAATGTGTTTTATATAACGTGGGGCTTCAACTACGCGCGCCCCGCGCTTTCTACTTCCATGGGCCTCGACGTGCATGAACGCCCTGCGGAGGAGCTCACGGCGCTTTGTGAGGATCTGGCGGAAAGCGCCGCCACTCTTCGCGCGCAGGTCGACGAAAGCGAAAAAGGCGTGTTTTACCTGCCCGGCGGCTACCGGAACAAATTTCAAAAAATACCCGCCGCCTATGAGGCGCTCAACAATGATATCCGCTTTTTTACCTCCCAAGCGACCGTCGCCAAAAGCGTTTTTTATTCAGAGGGGCTTTCCTATGCGGGCATCGCAGGCATCTACATACCCTTTACGGCCGAACCCAACGTAAACGTAGGTCAGCCCGCGCTGCTGCTTCTTTCGAGCGCGGCGCACGAAACGGCGCACTATATGGGCATTGCGCGCGAGGACGAGGCAAATTTCATGGCCTATCTCGCCTGTATCCATTCGGACGACCCCGCCGTCCATTACTCCGGCGTCATGCTCGCCCTCACCCACTGTACCAACAAGCTTTACGATACGGATTACGATGCGTACGCATCCCTTTACGCATCCTACAGCGACGGAATGAAGCGCGACCTTGCGGATTATAACACCTACTGGGATGCTTATGAAGGCCCCGTAGAGAAAACCGTGACCGAGGTCAACGACAACTATCTTAAGTTCAACAACCAGGAAAACGGCGTGAAGAGCTACGGGATGATGGTGGATCTGCTGCTTGCATATAACGACAAATGACGATGATACCAATAAAAAACCGCCGCAGGGCGGTTTTTTATTGGTATCATCGATATTTCTTTAATTCCGTTTCCTTCTCGGCATGAGCGTGAGCGCCACCAGCACGCACAGGAGCGCCGCGCCGACGTCGGCAAACACGGCCATCCACATTTCGGCATAGCCGAGGAGGCCAAGCGCCATTACAACCGCCTTGATCGCAAGCGCAAGCGTAACGTTTATCTTTGCGACGCGCATGGTGCGCCTCGAGAGGTCCACCGTATGCGGCAGCAAGGAAAGGTCGTCGCGCATGAGCACAAGGTCGGCGGCCTCCACGGCAGCGTCCGTGCTCGTAAGCCCTATGGTGCAGCCGGCGTCCGCCCCCGCGAGAACGGGCGCGTCGTTGATGCCGTCGCCCACGAATATCGTCGTGCCGCGCTGCTCGCGGATGCTGCGCATCACCTCTAGCTTATCCTCGGGCAGCAACGAATGGTAGATATTTTCCGTGCCCACAGCCTTTGCGGTCTCTCGCGCGGCGATCTCGTTATCGCCCGTAAGCATGGCCACATAACCCGTTTTTTCCTTAAGAAGCCGCACCGCCTCCGCGGCGTCCTTCTTCAGCTCGTCGCTGATGATCACCGCGCCCGCGTAAGCGCCGTCTATCGCCACATACACCACGGTGCCCGCCTCCGTGCGCTCCGGCATGGCGATTTCGTTAAGTTCCATGAGCTTCGCATTTCCCGCGAGCACAGTCTTGCCGTCCACCGTGCCGCTCACGCCGCGCCCGGCAAGCTCCGTCACATGTTCGGTGGTATAGTGCCGTTCATCGGCCTCTACGAGCGCGCGCCCGACTGGATGCGTGCTCATGCGCTCGAGCGCCGCGGCATACGCGAGCACCTCTTTCTCGTTTTGCCCGTCCGCAGGTACGACTTTCGACACGCGGAACACGCCTTTGGTGAGCGTGCCGGTCTTATCGAACGCGAAGGCTTTCGCATTCGCGACGGTCTCCAAAATGTTTGCGCCCTTGAACAGCACGCCCTTGGACGAGGCGTTGGCAAGACCCGCAAAGAAGGTGAGCGGAACGCTCAAAACAAGCGCGCACGGGCAGGAGATCACGAGGAATAAAAGCGCCTTGTAGAGCCAATCGCGAAACGCGCCGAGGCCCAGCAAGGGAGGCGCGATCGCAACCAGCGCCGCTAAAGCTATTACGATGGGCGTATATATGCGCGAGAAGCGGGAAATGAAGCCCTGCAGCCGCGGCTTATTTTTTACCGCATCCTCTACCGCCTCCATGATGCGCGATACGGTGGATTGTTCATAACCCCTCGTCACCTTTATGGTAAGCGCGCCGTTTTTGCTGATACCGCCGCTCATGGCCTCGCTTCCGGCCTCGATGAAAACGGGCGCGGACTCGCCGGTGATCACCGAATAATCCAAATAGCTTTCGCCGATCTCCACAACGCCGTCGAGCGGTATGCGCTCGCCGGGTTTTACGAGGATGCGTTCGCCGATCTCCACCTCAATAGGCTCCACTTCCATCTCGATATCGCGCAAAACGCGCGCCTTATCAGGGCGCATATTGATGGCCTTCTCGATGGAGCGGCGGGAACGGTCCACCGCAAGCTCCTGCAAAAGTTCGCCCACGCGGTAAAAGAGCATCACGCCCGCAGCCTCCGCGGTATCGCCCAAAGCAAGCGCGCCAACCGTCGCTACGCTCATGAGCATGTTCTCATCCATGAAATTGCCCGCGAGGAGACCTTTTATCGCGTGATATATGATCTCGGCCCCGAGGAGCGCATAGGCGAGCAGAAGCAAAATAAAGCTCACCGTTTCATAGCTCTTCAGAAGAAGACCCGCGGCAAACAAAACGGCGCCGCCGCCGAGTACAAAAAGCTCTTTTTTCGTTTCGCCCTGCTCGCGTTCGGGGACCTGTTCTCCGCTTGCGATTTTGCAAGCCTCGCAGCCGTCGTTGGCGCAGCAGTCTTCGGCATGCTTATGAAGCTTTTCCTCCACTACTTTTCCTCCTTCTGACGAAGCGTGAAAATATCGTTGATGATGTGGCGCGTAAGCATCCCCATCCTGCCCTCGCTGATGTGGTAGATCACCTGTTTCCCCACTTTCTTGAAGCGCACCACGCCGCTTTGGCGCAAAAGCCTGAGATGGTGTGAAACGGCAGGCTGACTGATTTTGAGCGCGTCCGCAAGCTCGCATACGCAAAGGTCGTCCAGCGCAAGCATGCTCAAAAGCCGTATGCGCGTGGAACTGCTGAGCTGGCTGAATAGCTGTGCGGCATCGATGGCATCGTCCTCGCTGGGTATGGCATGCAGCAGCCACGCCTCGTGTTCCTTGTTGAGGTGCCCCCCGTCGCATATGAGGAGCCTTTCTTTTTTGCTTTCTTCCATGGCGGTTCTCCATTCATATAAACGATTAATTATATGATAATACTTATGGGACAGTTTGTCAATTTCCGGTAAATCGCGGCAAACATCAACCGGCGTTGAGCTTTATTTGAGATCGAGTTGAAAGTATGGCTTTATATTTGTATACTAACGGGTGAAAGGCGGCTTTTATGTTAAAAATTCTGATCGTAGAGGATGATAAGGAACTGCGGCTCTTGTTTGCGCGCATCCTTACAAAAAATGGGTACACCATAAAAACCGCAGGAAACGGCAAAGAAGCGCTCGACATGTTGGAAAAAGAATATACGGATCTTATCATATCCGATATCATGATGCCTGTCATGGACGGATACGAACTGGTTTCCTCCCTGCGCGAAGCAGGTTATACCATGCCTATTCTAATGATAACGGCCAAGGACGCGTTCGACGATATGCGGCGCGGCTTCCTGTCGGGCACGGACGACTATATGGTGAAGCCCGTAAACGTAAACGAAATGGTTTTAAGGGTGGGCGCGCTGCTTCGGCGTGCGCAGATGATCAGTGAGCGCAGACAGACCATCGGCAATACGGTGCTCGAATACGATCTTATGACGGTCACCTCCGACGGCGAAAGCACGGTGCTTCCGCAAAAGGAATTTATGCTGCTCTATAAAATGGTGTCCTTCCCCGGAAGGATATTTACGCGCCAACAGATCATGGATGACATTTGGGGAATCGACACCGAAACGGACCCGCATACCGTAGACGTGCACATCGGAAGGCTCAGAGAACGATTTCGTGCCGATGCGGACTTTGAGATCGTTACTATGCGCGGCGTAGGCTACAAGGTGGTACGAAAGCATGAAACATAAAAAACCGTTCATTAACCTCCGCGTTTACTTTACCGTATACGTATTTGCGATCCTCGGCGTAGCCGTAGCGGGAGCGTCGCTCATCACGCTTCTGCTGAATGCGCTCGATTCATCCACCGTCGCCATTCCTATGTTCGTATGGATACTGCTTTTCAGCATCGTTCTCGGCGGCGCCATAACCAGTCTTTTGAGCAAATGGATACTCCGCCCCATCACCCGCTTAAGCGATGCCATGAGCAAGGTAGCTGCGGGCGATTTCAGCATCCGCATGGAAAGCCCTACCCGCGTGCGGGAGCTTAAGGACACCTACGAAAACTTCAACCTTATGACAAAGGGTCTCGGCGCTACGGAAACGCTGCAGAGCGACTTCATATCCAACGTTTCGCATGAATTCAAAACGCCCATCAACGCCATCGAAGGTTATACCATGCTTTTGCAGGATCAGAGCCTCACAACGGAAGATCAACGGGAATATGTCGAGAAGATACTTTTCAACACCCGCCGCCTCTCCGAGCTCGTGGGGAACATCCTGCTGCTCTCGCGCGTAGACAATCAGGCTATCGAGACCCGAAGGACCGAATTCCGGCTGGATGAGCAAATACGCCGCGCAATTCTCTCGCTTGAACAGAAATGGAGCAAAAGAGAAATCGAATTCGACGTGGACATGGAGCCCACAGTCTGCATTGCCAACGAAAATCTTTTGCTGCATGTATGGATCAATCTCATCGACAACGCGGTAAAGTTTACGCCGCATGGCGGCACCGTTACGATCAGCCTGTTTCAGGACATGTTTTGCGCGGTCTGTGCCGTATCGGACAACGGACCCGGTATCCCGGCGGAAGCACAGGCACATGTTTTTGAACGTTTTTATCAGGCGGACAGTTCGCACAAGGAGGAAGGCAACGGCCTTGGACTTGCCTTGGCGAAACGCATCCTCGATGTATGCGGCGGCATGATCGAGGTATATAGCGCACCCGACTGCGGAAGCAGCTTTACCGTTACCCTTCCCATGTCGTAATATCAACTCGGGCAAATAAAAAACCTCAACAAAATTTGAGATTCAGTTGAAGTTTGGTTGCGCTTCATCTGGTACAGTCGTTATCGTAAACGGCTTACAGGGTGGGATGAAGGGCGTGTTTTTGTGCAGCTTATGTATTGTGTACTCTATCTTGCCGCACTTGGCATATTGTCCCATTTCATCGGCGAGGCGCTGCCGAGGGAATGGTTTCATTGGCAGGCCTTCCCCTACCGCAGCTTAAAGTGGGAGCGGGGCGGCGCAATCTACGAACGGCTCGGCATCCGGCGCTGGAAGGATATTGTTCCCGATATGAGCCGTATTCTGCCCAATATGTTTCCCAAGCGCGTGCTAAGTGGCGAAGCCGGTAAAAGTAGCGCGATGCGGCTCATTCAGGAAACCTGCGTGGCGGAATGTATCCACGCGGCTCTGATTGTTGCGGGTTTCGGCTGTTTTTACTTTCTGCCGGGTACCGGCGGTTATATCGTATTTGCCGTCTGGACCGTTTTCGGAAATCTTCCGTTCATCATCATACAGCGCTACAATCGCCCACGGCTCATAAAGCTGGCCGCGCGGCTTCACGATGCGCATGCGCAAGGAAAAAGGTGAAAATTCAAATGCGAGTTTTACTGCTGACCTGCAATACGGGCGAAGGGCATAACTCCGCCGCTCAATCCATTCAAGAAGCGCTTCACGCGCATAATGTTCAATGTGATTCCCTCGATTTTTTGCGGCTGATCTCCGAAAAAACGGCATCTTTCGTATGCGGCTGGCACACGCGGCTGTATCGTTACGCACCCAGGGCGATGGATGCCGGATATTCCCTTGCGGAGGCGAATTCACGCGCGCTCGGTCATAACAATGCGCTATATCATTATCTGGCACAGGGTGCAGGGAAGCTTTATCAGCATCTTAACAACGGTGGATACGACGCGGTGGTTTGTGTTCATGTGTTTGCCGCCATGATGATGTCGCAGCTTAGAGTCAAGTATCATAGGGATATTACCGCATATTTTGTGGCAACCGATTATACCTGTACCCCGCCTCTTGGTGAAACCACGCTGGACGGATATTTCATTCCGCACGCGGGACTTATGGAGGAATTCGAAGCGAGCGGCCTTTCACGTGAAAAGCTTATCCCCTCCGGTATCCCTGTACGGCGGGCATTTTATGAGAGAACAACAGAAAATGCGAAAGCCGCCCTCGGCCTCAGCGCCGATCAACGCAACGTGCTCCTTATGTGCGGCAGCATGGGCTGTGGCCCTATCGGACAAATCACGAGCCGCCTTGCGGAAAAGCTGCCCAAAGACACCGTTTTGAGCGTGATATGCGGCACCAACGAAAAGCTCAGGCAGAGCCTCGCAGGACAAAACAGAAAAAACGTGACTGTATACGGCTACACGGATAATGTTCCCCTGCTGATGGACAGCGCGGAGCTATATCTAACGAAACCCGGCGGGATCAGCATCACCGAAGCTACGGTAAAGCGTCTGCCGATGCTTTTGATCGATGCAGTGGGCGGCTGTGAAGCGCCCAACCTTTCCTATTTCACAAAAAACGATTGGGCTCGAACGGAAAGCACACCCAGCCGGATCGTCAAAACCTGCATAGAGCTTCTCAGCCACCCCGAAAAGCTGAATGAAGCGTCCCTGCGCCTTGAGACGGATTTTACCGGAATTGCAGCGGTAAAAATCGCCGCGCACCTGATTGAACATGCATATCTTTCTTCTTCCGTAAAAAACGGCATGGTCGATTGACCATGCCGTTTTACTATAAAGGGTTTATTCCTTATCCGAATTTTCCTCGTTTTCGGCGCCTTCGGAGTTGAGGCTTGAGAACAGGTCCGCAAGCGAGGTGGTGGACTGCTGCACGGGAGGCAGCTCATAATCGGAATCCTCGCGCCTCGGGCGGCGCTCCGCGCGATCACCTGTGGGGGCTTCCCTGCGCTCGCGGCGCTCGGGACGCTGGGCCGGTTTTTCCTGCGGTTTTTCCTGTGTCTTCTCGGCGGCAGCCTGCGCGCGCTCGGCTCTTTCCTTAGCCTGCTCGGCCTTTTCACGGACGAGCTCTTCGAGGATTTCCGGGTTCTCGTCGAGGATAACGTCCCTGCGGCTCAGGCTGATACGCTTTGCTTCGGGGTTGACGTCGAGCACCTTGCAGCGCACAATGTCGCCCACATTAATCTCGTCTTCCACCTTGACGATGCGCTTCACGCCCACTTGCGAAATGTGGATGAGGCCGTCGATGGTGGGTTCGAGCGCCACAAACGCGCCGAACGGCACGATACGGACGACTTTGCCTTCCACAACGGAGCCGACGGGATATTTCTCGGCCGCCATCGTCCAAGGCTTGGGCTGGAGCTGCTTGTACCCGAGAGAAACGCGCTGCTTTTCCACATCCACATCACGGATGATGACTTCGATCTCCTGACCGATGCTCAGCACGTCGGACGGGTGCTTCACCCTGCCCCACGCCACGTCGGTCACATGAACGAGGCCGTCGATGCCGCCGATGTCGACGAATGCGCCGAAATCGGTAATCCTGCGCACGATACCATTGACCTTCGCGCCAACCTCAAGCTTGCCCCATTTTTCCTTACGGGCTTCCTCGGCCTCCGCTAAGAGAACAGCCTTATGCGAAGCGACGATACGCTTGCGGGATTTATCGACCTCGATAACTTTGAGCTTAAGCTCCTTGCCTACATAGTCGCCGATGTTTTCCACGTACTTGGTGGAAAGCTGCGAAGCGGGCACGAAAGCGCGAACGCCATCGATGCTGGCAATTAGGCCGCCTTTGACGACCTCCTTGCCGATGCCCGTAAATACCTTATTTTGGATATCATCATCCTGCAGAAGGTTGTCCCAAACGCGCTTGCTCTCCACATTCTTGCGGCTTAAGAGCACGTTTCCTTCCCCGTCGTTGACCTTGATGACTTCCACTTCGATTTCATCGCCCACCTTGAGCGTATCCGCGGGGTTCACGTCCGGATCGGAGGAAAACTCGTTGCGCGGTATAAACCCGTCGGACTTGTAGCCGATGTTGACGCATACCTCCCCGTCAACGATCTGAACGACGGAGCCCTTCAGGATCTGGCCGTTGCGGATGCGGACGAGCGTCTTTTCAAACGCCTCGGCGAAGCTCGCCTCCGCGTTATCATGCTCGGCCTTCTCTGCAGGTTCGGCCTGCTGCTCGGTCGTTTCTGCGGCTGGTTCTGCCTCAATGGGTTGTGCGACGGCTTCCGCTGCTTCCGTTTCGACCAATTTATTTTCTACTTCGGTTTCTTCGGCCATCGTCTTTTCCAGTTCGCTCATCCTAGTAATAACCTCCCTAATTATGCGGTCCGGCGTAGATGCGCCCGCGACAACACCTATTATATCATCCGATTGGATTTTTTCAAGTGAAAGTTCATTGTGATTTGATACGGATTGCGTATCCTTGCACCATTTTTTACATACCTCGTAGAGTTTTCGCGTATTGGAGCTGTTTGCGTCGCCCACCACGATCATCTTTGTGCAAATTTTACTCAGTTCCGCCGCCTCCGACTGCCGCTTCAGCGTCGTGGGGCAGATCGTATGGAATACTTTGATCTCCCGCGACTTTGGCAACGCCTCCACGATCTTTTCATATAGCTCGTAGGGGAAGGTCGTCTGCGCCACCAAGCAGACCTTATCGAAAGCGCCAAGCGCCTTTACGTCCTCCACGGACTGCACAAAAATCGCATGGCCGCCGCACCAGCCGTTGATGCCGACCACCTCCGGATGATCCGGCTTTCCGGCAATGGCGATCTGATAGCCGAGTTTTGAATACTCTTTCACGATATCGTGTATCTTTTCCACAAACGGGCAGGTCGCATCCACCACATTACGGTTTTTACAGCGCTCGTAAACGTCGGTGCCAACCCCGTGCGAGCGAATGACAACGGTTCCGCCTTCTTCTACCGCCTCAGGATCGGTCACAGCAGCGATCCCCTGCGCGCGAAGTTCGTCGAGAACAAAGTCGTTATGGATCAGTTCGCCGAGCGTGCTTACGCCGCCGTTCTGATGCGCGGCCACCTGTGCCGCGTCGATGGCACGCCGCACGCCGAAGCAAAAACCTATATCGCCGGCAATGATTATTTTCAATCCATTTCCTCCAACTCCACGCGAAGCGCGTCCACCGCGTCCGCGATCTCGTCGGTCACGACGTCAATGAGGGTCGATTTGTTGGCAGTTGCCACGATATGGCTGATATCGATGGCCTTCCCCACCAAAATCACGGGGCGGTACGTTTTATAGCTGCTGTGATGGATATAAATAGGAATAACGGGCGCGCCGGATCGGATGGCCAAAAACGCCGCGCCACGCTCGAATTCATCGAGACTATCGGTAACGGCGCGCTTCCCCTCGGGGAAAATACCGAACACCTTGCCTTTGTTGAGCACCTTTAACGATTCCTTGAGCGACTGCAGATCCACGTTTTTGCGGTTCACGGGCAAAACAAACAGGGCGCGGAAGAAAAAGCGGCCGATAGCCGTCGAAAAAAGCTCTTTCTTTGCCATGAAATGCACGACGCGCGGCGAGATGAGCGCGATGATCACGGGGTCGAGCATGGAGCGGTGATTGCATACGAAAATGGCCTTGCCGCTCACCCTTAAGTTTCTCCGCCCGTGCACGACCGGCCGAAGCGCAAGAAGCACGAACGGCCCGATCAGGTATTTCACAAGAAAGTAAAGCATTTTTGTTTCCTCACAGACGGATGTTATTCATAAGGGTTTCGATGGCAGCGTCGATGCTCATGTTCGTGGTATCGATCACGATTGCGTCGGGTGACTGCGTCAGCGGCGCAAACTCCCGTGTGCTGTCGGTATGGTCGCGCGCGGCGATCTCAAGGCGCATCTTTTCGATCGTATAATCCAAGTATTCCCCTTTCGCGTTGAGCTCGAGAAGCCTCCTTCTCGCACGCTCCTCCACGGAGGCGGTCACATAAAACTTGTTTTTCGTATCCGGCATGATATATGTGCAGATATCGCGGCCGTCCATCACCACGTCGTTTTCCCGCGCGATCTTCCTTTGAAGCTCCGCGAGCTTCACGCGTACCTCGGGGATGACGCCGATATCGCTTGCGCCCTTGGATACCTCCTGTGTCCTTATAAGCTGCGACACATCCTCCTCGTCGAGGTAGGTCACCTGTGTGCCGGCGACATTTTTTGCGCCGATCTCGGTGCCCGCAAGGATGGGAAGAACCTCCTCGCGGTCCCCGGGCGTGAGCCCCAGGCGAATGGCCTTGAGCGCCATGGCGCGGTACATCGCCCCCGTATCGAGATATAAGATGCCGAGCCTTTTTGCCGCGGCGCGCGCGATGGTGCTCTTCCCTGCGCCCGCGGGGCCGTCGATGGCGATGTTGATTCTTTCTTTCATCGTATGCTCCTTCCGGCCAAGGCCCCTGTGGAATACGCGATCTGCAAATTGAAACCGCCGGTATACGCGTCCACATCCAAAAGCTCGCCCGCAAAATAGAGGTTTTTTACGAGCTTCGACTCGAGCGTGGAGGCGTTGACCTCCTTCACGGAAACGCCGCCGCGCGTAACGATGGCGTATTCTACCGGAAGCGCTTCCTCCACATGGAGCGTGAGCCCCTTTAAAAGCTTAACGAAGTTCAGCCTTTGCGCGCGCGTGATCTCGCTTACAGTCGTATGTGGCGCTATACCGCTCAAGGCAACCGTAATGGGTATGAGTTTTGCCGGAAGCAGTTCGCCGAGCGCATTTTGGAATTGTTTTCTGCCGTTCTTTTCAAAGTCCCTGAGGATGCGTTTGTCGAGCGTCTCTTCGTCTAAGCCCGGCTTGAGGTCGATTTTAAGCTCCGCCCCCTGCGGCGCGTCGGCCATGTGGCTGCTTGCGCTCAAAACGAGCGGTCCGGAAACGCCGAAATGCGTAAACAACATTTCCCCGAGCTCCTCAAACACAAGCTTGCCGCCCTTATAGGCGCGAAGCATTACATTCCGAAGCGAAAGCCCCATGAGTTCCTTGGGCCACGCTTCCACCGTCGCAAGCGGAATGAGCGAGGGCTTGATCTCGGTCAGGGTATGCCCCATGGCTTTCGCAAATGCGTACCCATCGCCCGTGGACCCGGTTAAAGGATAACTTGCGCCGCCCGTGCAAAGTATCACCGCGTCGAACGCCTGCGCCCCCTCCTTGGTTATCACCGAAAAACCCTCCGGGTCGCGGCATATCTCCGTTACGGCACGGTTGAGTAAAACCTCTGCCCCACTTTTTTTCAAATATGCGGTCAGCGCTTTGATCACGTCGCTGGAATGGTCCGACTCGGGGAATACCCTGCCGCCGCGCTCCACCTTTGTAAGTACACCCTCGCCGTTGATCAATGAAACGATATCCGCGTTGGTAAAGCCATAAAGGGCGCTATATAGAAACTTGGGATTGCGCGGGATGTTGGCGAAAAACTCGTCCATCGCCGCGTCGTTGGTCAGGTTGCATCTGCCCTTTCCCGTGATGAAGAGCTTTTTGCCAAGCTTTTCGTTTTTTTCGTACAGGCAGACCGCGTGCCCCGCCTTCGCCGCCTCCGCAGCCGCAAGCATGCCCGCCGGCCCGCCTCCGATCACCGCGACGCGGCTCATATAAGCCCCCTAAGATGCGTGGTATCGTTGAGCACGTGCAAAAAGCCGCGTTCATCATGCCCCGTTTCGAGCTCGTTGTAGGCGCAGTTTTCGACGCGCAGCGAGCGGATGCGGTTGTACGGAAGTCCGATAAAGTGCGCGATGATGATCTTTGTGGGCATGGTGTGGCCTACCACGAGAATGCGCGCGCGGCTTCCGTGGCGGCTTTCGATTTGCCGCATGAAGCGCATCGAGCGCGTTACGATCTCCTGCTGCGATTCGGCCTCCATTTTTGCGCAGTCCTCAGAGCGCTCGATCCAACCCCAATCCCGAAAAAGCTCCGGATAGGTACTGTCGAGCTCCGCAGAGGTCATGCCCTCCCATTTACCGAACTGTATCTCGATGAGATCCTCATCCAATACGACCGTACCGCCGCAGCGCTTCGTTATGGTTTCCGCAGTATCCCGCGCGCGGGAAAGCGGGCTTGCGTATACGGCGTCAAAGGAGCTGCCCTGCAGGCGACCGGCGATCGCTTCGGCCTGCAGCTTTCCCTTTTCGTTGAGAGGGATATCGGTGCGCCCCTGCACGCGGCTGACGCTATTCCATTGCGTTTGTCCGTGGCGGACAAGGATCAGTCTCATCTTTGGCTTTTTTCGCTCCCCTTTGTGGTATATACCTTTTGGGAATCCCAGATACCCTCGAGCTGCACGAACCGCTCATAGAGCTTGTCCTTGCTCCTGAGGCTCGCGGCAACGATAATGGCGTTGATGAGGCTCAGGGGCGCGGTGAGCGAATCCGCAAAAGAGGCCATGTCGCTGTGTGCGACGAGCACATAATGCGCAAGCTCGGCGATGGGCGAAAACATGCTGTCGGTGATGGCGATGATGTTTGCGCCGCGGTTCTTGCCGAAGGCAAGCGCTTCCACGGTGCGCGTGGAGTAGCGCGGGAAGCTGATGCCGATGCATACGTCGCCCGGGCTCACGCGAAGCATGCTTTCCAGCGCGTCATTGACCGAGGAACTCACGCAGATGATGTTTTCCATGATAAAGTTCAAATAATACGCAAGAAACTGCGCGAGTGGCGCGGCGCTTTTCATGCCGACGATGTAGACGCGCTTGGCCTCGAACAGCGCGCCTATGGCGGCGTTGAACGCGGAATTATCCACCGAGTCGATGGTGGAACGGATGTTCGCGATATCCGCCTTGAGCACGGACCGCAGGATGTCGTTTTGATCCATGTCCGAGGTAAGCTGTATGCGCTGTACGCTCGTCAGCTTGTTGCGGATAAGGTCCTGCAGGGATTTTTGCATTTCCGGATAACCGTCGTACCCGAGCGCATACGCAAAGCGCACGACGGTCGATTCGCTCACGCCCACGGCACGTCCCATTTTGGACGCGGTGATAAACGCGGCCCTGTCGTAGTTCTCCATGATGTAGCTGGCCAAAAGCCTCTGCCCCTTGCTGAAGGATTTGTAATTTTTGTTCAGCTTTACCAGCAGATCGTTCTCCTCCATAGCCATCTTACCCCCCGTTTACTTTTATAATTCCATACCGGAAAGGCTTACAAAATCGGTGAGATCCGTTAAAAGCGGCGTAAGCGCGATATACCCCTCGCATGTCCAGCGCTCGTCGCTGTCCTCATCCGGTTCGCACTTTGTCAGGCGCTCGGCGGGCATCCAATAATATTTACGCATATACGGATCCATGCGCTCCACAAGCTCCGCGGCGTACACCTGCTTGCTGAGCTTTGTGAACTTCATACCCTTGATTTCATCCTCGGGCAGATCGGGTACGTTCACGCTCAAAAGCGAGCTTTTGCACCGCGCTACATACGGGATGGCGTTTTTCGCCGCGAGCGCCGCCGTTTTAAGATGCTCGGGCTTAAAGGAGCAGATGGAAACCGCCATTGCGGGGACGCCCAAAAGCGCCGCCTCCATAGCCGCCGACACGGTGCCGGAATAAAAAGTATCGGTGCCTAAATTCGCGCCGATATTGATGCCGGAAATCACAAGATCGGGTTTGAACCCGAGGTTCGCAAGCCCTATTTTCACGCAGTCCACCGGCGTGCCGCTGACGGCGAAGGCGGGCACGTCACAAAGCCCGTCGAGCCGCACCTCGTTCATGCGCAGCGGCGACGTGAACGTGAGCGAATGGGATGCGCCGCTTCGCTCCGTATCCGGCGCGGACATAAATACCTCATGTTCGTTGTGGAAAATTTCCGCAAGCGCGCGGATACCCGGGGAGAATAGACCGTCGTCGTTCGTCAGCAAGATTCGCATAAGCACTCCTAAACTTATCATTGAGCGGGCGCTCAAAAGCGCGCCGCCGTATTTCCTTGTATGTGGTTTATTTTAGCAGAAAGAAACGTTCATTTCAATGAACACAGAAAAATGATGAAAGAATTGCATGATTTTCTTTCATTTTGCAAGACTGGCAAACCGGTTTTATCAGAAAAAGCCGCCCGAAGAATATCTCGGGCGGCCGGAAAGCGATTCAGGTCACTCTGTGGTTTTTATGCTATGCTCAAATCTTCTACGTAGAGCATCCTTACGCCATCGGGCGCCGCGGGTGCCGCCGGAGCGGCGGAGGATACGGGCGCGGGAGCGGGCTCCGCGGCCGGCTCTTCCTTGGGACCTTCCGCAGCTTTCTTGCGGTTTTCGAAGAACTTCATGGCTACCTGCGGGAAGAGCGCGTAGCTTAATACATCCTCCTCCTGCTGCATAAAGTCCTTGATCTCCTCGCGGTACTTATCGAGCTCGGGCGAGAGCAGATCTGCCGGACGGCAGGTGATGGCCTCTTCGTCGCCGATGGCGAGCTTGCGGACTTCTTCGTTGACCGTACCGGGCAGCCGGCCGTATTCGCCCTTCAGCACCGCCTTGGATTCCTTTGTGAAGCTCTTGTAGCGGCCGCCCAATACGTTGAGTACGGCTTGCGAGCCCACGATCTGGCTGGTGGGCGTTACAAGCGGCGGATAGCCGAAATCCTTGCGGACCTGCGGTATCTCCGCAAGCACCTCATAGTACTTATCCTCGGCGTTTGCCTGCTTGAGCTGCGAGATGAGGTTCGACAGCATGCCGCCTGGGACCTGATACATGAGGGTGTTGGTATCGACATTGAGTATCTTCGGATCGAGGAAGCCTTCGGCCTTGAGTTTATCGGCGACTTTGCGGAAATGCTTGGCCGCCTCGGAAAGCTTGTTGAGATCGAGGCCGGTATCGTACTCCGTGCCCTTGAGCGTCGCCACGAGAGGCTCGGTCGCAGGCTGCGCCGTACCGTTGCCGAGGGGGGAAAGCGCACAATCCACGATATCCACACCCGCCTGCACGGCCATGAGATAGGTCATGTCGCCGGTGCCGGTGGAATTGTGGGTATGCAGATGGATGGGCACATCCACCTCCGCCTTCAAACGCTTCACGAGGGAATACGCGTCGTAGGGCAGCAAGAGGTTCGCCATATCCTTGATGCAGATGGTGTCCGCACCCATTTGAACGAGCTCTTTCGCGACCTTGACGAAATAATCCTCGTTGTGGACGGGGCTTATCGTGTAGCTGATAGCGGGTTCGCAGATGCCGCCGTATTTCTTGGTGAACTTGATGGCGGCCTCAAGATTGCGAATATCGTTGAGCGCGTCAAAAATGCGGATGATATCGATGCCGTTTTCGATGGCCTTACGGCAGAACTGCTCTACGACGTCGTCTGCATAGTGCTTGTAGCCGAGTATGTTCTGACCGCGGAACAGCATTTGAAGCTTCGTGTTGGGAAGCGCCTTCCTGAGAATTCTAAGCCTGTCCCAAGGGTCCTCGTTGAGGAACCTGAGGCAGGTATCGAACGTGGCTCCGCCCCAGCACTCCAGCGAATAATATCCGATGCTGTCGAGTATATCACAGGCGGGAAGCATATCTTCGGTGCGCATGCGCGTCGCGGCCTGCGACTGGTGCGCGTCGCGCAGTATCGTATCGGTGATCAATAATTTTTTGCCTGCCATTTTCTAACCTCCTTATTCCTTATTTTTGCGCTCAAGTCTAAGGGAGCGCGGGAAAAGCCGTTTAGCCGATCAGGCAGAGCACGTCGCCGGACTTCACGTTCGAACCCTTCGAAACGTTGAGGGCGGTGATGGTGCCGTCGCGGTCGGCGAGAACTTCGTTTTCCATTTTCATCGCTTCGAGGATGATGATGACCTGCCCCTTCTTTACCTGCGCACCGACGCTGACTTTCACGTCCACAATGCTACCGGGCATGGGCGCGGCGATGGGATTGCCCTTTGCGTTTGCACTGGACGCGACAGGCGCTGCGGGAGCGGGAGCCGCGACAGGAGCGGCCGGGGCCTTTCCGGGAGCGGCGGGCGCTGCGGAAGCGCCGGAAATTTCCTCTACCTCGACTTCATAAGAAGAACCGTTTACGTTGACGATAAATTTGCGCATGAGAGTACCTCCTTCATCGAATTAAGATATTTTTTTAATGCTTCGTATGCGTAGGCCGTCTGTCTCCGTGTTCATGGCGGTGGCGATCGCCGCCGAGATCGCAGCGACCATCTGCTGCCTGTTTACCGGTGCGGCTCCGATGGGCCGAATAGAGTGGATGCGAAGCGCGGACACATCCGTACCCATATGCGTCGCGATCGCCGCGCTCATGGCCGCTACCATGGGCTGCCGCAGGGCTACGCGTGAAAGCGGCTTTACGGAACGGATGCGAAGGCCCGCGACTTCCGATCCCATATACGACGCGATCGCCGCGGCGATTGCAGCGTCGAATTTGCCGCGGTCCGAAATATCCGGTGCATCGGACACCCGCGCAGGCGCCGCTATGCCGGTTTCTTCCGGCCGGCTCTCCGTGTTGAATTCGCTTTTAACCGGGACGGTCTTTGTTTTTCCTTTACGGCCGAGCAAAAAACCGATGATAAATGCGGCAGCGATAAGCGCGATAGCCAGCCAAATGTCAATTGTCAAATAGGAACGCCTCCCTTCTCATAAGATAAGCTTATTGTTAGGTCTATAATATAAGCGTTGTAAATAAGCGACGATTTGAAAGAATACTTCCCTCAAATAAGCCCAATTTCTCATATTCGCTGTATCCTTCATTTTTCCTGCAAGCATCTTCCAAAATTTTTAAAAAAGCGCGGTCAATCCGCGCCGTTGAGGATATCTTCCAAGGCTTCTATCTCCTCCGGGCCCAGATAGCGCCATTGTCCGGTCTTTAAGCCGCCGAGTTCAACATTGCCCACGCGTACGCGCCGTAAAAGAAGCGTCCTATGCCCTACCGCGGCCAGCATGCGCCTCACCTGGCGGTTGCGCCCCTCGTGGATGGTAAGAAAAAACGCGGTGCCGCCCTCATATCGCTGCGCCGCCGGCTTCATTTTGGCGGGCGCGGTCATGCCATCCTCCAAAAGAACGCCGTTTTCCAAGGCATGCGCCTCGTCGTTGGTGAGGACGCCGTCGGCTACCGCATAGTAGGTCTTTTCGATTTGGAACTTGGGGTGCATCAGCTTATAGGCAAGCTCCCCGTCGTTGGTCATAAAAAGAAGCCCTTCGGAGTCGCAGTCAAGCCTCCCCACATGGTAGAGGCGGTATGGGATATCCTTAAAGTAATCCATTACGGTCCTGCGCCCCTCGGGATCGCTTGCGGTGCAAAAAACGCCGCGCGGCTTGTTGAGGGCGATCACCACGCGCTCCGAAACGAGCTTAAGCCTTTGGCCGTCGAGCAGCACTTCGTCTTTCTCCGGGTCCACCTGCGCGCCCAGCACTACGCTTGCGCCATTGACGCTCACCCGCCCCTCCAGAATCATCTCTTCGCACCTGCGGCGCGACGCGACCCCTGCCTCAGCCATGAATTTTTGCAAACGCATGGAACCCCCACCTTTGTTTTTAAGTAGGGCGGGATGCTTGCATCCCGCCGCAAAAGACATACCTTAACTGCCCTTAAATCCTATGCCGCCCAGCGTCCGAACAGCTTGTCGAGATAGAACCCGAAGTCCGCCGCTTCCACGTTGTCTTTTGCCACGAGCGGCCATGCGGAAAGGAGCTTCTCGCCCCCTTCGTCGTACAGTTCCAATACGCCGAGCTTGTCGCCTGCGCGTATGGGAGCGCGTATCCCTTCGTCGATTGCGATGCACGACCTTAAGACCGGGTTGCTGCCTTTCTCCACAGGTATCATTATATCTTCGTTAACGACAAGTTCCAACACGTTTTTTTTGCCCCCCAATACCCGCGCGCGCGCGATCACGTCGCCCGCGGCGACCGCCCTTTTCATTTCATAATGGGAAAAACCGTAATTGAGGATGTTCATGGCGGCGTTGAACGTATCGGGGCAGTTGAGCACCACGCCTACAAGCTGCATCCCGTCGCGCTGCGCGGCAAAGCAGAGGCATTTCCCCGCAGCTTTCGTATAGCCCGTCTTAATGCCATTTCCGCCCTCGTATTGCCAAAGCAGCTTGTTTTTGTTTTTGAAGGTCCTTTGGAGGTTTCCGGTGGTCGTCCGGTGGTAGGTCGTCCCCACGACCGTACGAAAGCCTTCGTTCTTGAGCGCATAAGCGGAGATCAGCGCGAGGTCGTAGGCCGTAGTGTAGTGGCCGTCGTTATGTAGGCCGTTCGGCGTCACAAAATGCGTATTGAGCGCGCCTATTTCCACTGCCTTCGCGTTCATAAGGTCTGCAAACGCCTCCACACTGCCCGCCATGTGCACGGCGAGCGCAACCGCCGCATCGTTTCCCGAGGCGAGCATCAACCCGTAAAGCAGGTCCTCCACGCTCAGCTTTTCGCCGAGCTCCAGATAGACGCTGGAGCCCTCCGTGCCGTAGGCCTCCTTTGTAACGGTGACCATCTCTGAAAGGGCACAACGTTCCAGCGTCAAAACAGCGGTCATCACCTTGGTGGTGCTTGCCATAGGCAGCTTTTTGTCCGCATCCTTTGCATAGAGCACCTTGCCCGTATTCACTTCGAGCAAGGCGGCGGCCGCCGCCCCCGTTTTCGGCTCGTCGGCGAGAGCCGGGGCCGGAAACCAGGGCAGCAGCATAAGCGCACTCAGGATGCATAAGATTTTTTTTACGGCTGTGCGCATCAGTCGCTCAGATCTTCTTCGTCAAAAAGATCGTCCTTGCTCTCGGCTTTGCAGCAGGCGTCGCCGATCACCTTGCCCACCATGCAGATGGATTCGGGTATGATCTCGATGGCCCTGTCGATGGTGGTATTGAACTGTGCCGGGAGCACCTTCACCTTGCCGTCGGCCACGGAGAGGAATGCGATGGGCGTGATGCTCATGCCGGCCACGGAGGTGCCCGCAAACGGCATTCTGGCTTCGCCGTCGAGCTCGCTGCCGGATTTTTTGACGGGCGCGCTTGAGGCGCAGTATTCGCCGCCGCCCGAAAGGAAGCCGAGGCTTACCTTGGAAACGGGCAGGATCACCGTCTCCTTTCCCGTGATGATGGGGTTGCCAACGATGGTATTGACGTCCACCATTTCCTTAATTTGTTCCATGGTGCTGCGCATGATGTTCTCAATGGGATGCGACATTTTGATTCCCTTCCTTGTGCTTTTTTCTCTGCCTTTTTAAACCGCGTTCGAGCACGGCACCTATAATTTGCGTGGAATGAATTGTTAATATGCCTTCCACTTTCAGCCAAAATACGGGCGCTTTGAAATCCGGCGTCACGGAAACCGCAGCGCTTTTGAGGTGAAAAAGCGCCATAAGCGCGTTAAAAAAGATGCGCAATACCCCGCAGACGAGCACCGTATGGTACGCATCCTCCGCAATACCCACTTTGCAGCGCACGCGAAGCGTTTCCGCCGTGCCGCCGCGTAAAACCGCGCGTAGGATCGTGTTCGTCGCGCCGGGCCGCCTGTGTCGGGGTTTTTTCTTTTTTGGCTCAGCAGATATGCGTTTATAGGGTTTTCCATTCACGGAGAGCCAAAGCTCCGCATGAAAAAGCGGCGAACAGTTCAGAAAGCCGTTTATCCTTAGCTTGAATAAGCGGTAAAAAAAGTCGAGCTCCGCAGAAAAGGACGGGCGGAATGTATCGACACACGCAGAGACGCGAAGCCGCATGGGTATAAGAAGTCCCACGACGATGAATATCAAAACTTCAAACAAAATAAAAAGAGCCATAACGCCCTCCAAACGTGCGTACGGCTCTTAGTTTTGGCAAAAAAACGGAAATCTATCAAGCGGGGCGCGTTTCATCCCCGCTTTCCTCTTCTTCTTTGAGGTAGGTCTCGTAGAGGGGAAGATCCTTCACGGAAGAAATGCCGAACTGCCTGAGAAAAGTATCGGTCGTGCCAAACAGCATCGGCCGCCCCACGGCGTCCTTGCGCCCGAGCTCCTGAATGAGGCCGAGCTTGATGAGCTGGCTCACCGAATATTCGCAGCGCACGCCGCGCACCGCTTCGATCTCCGCACGCGTTACCGGCTGGCGGTAGGCAACGATGGAAAGCGTTTCCAGCATCGCCTGCGAGAAGGTTTTCGTTTGCGCGGGCTGTAAAAGCTCCTCCACATAGTCCGCGTATTTCCGGTTGGAAACAAGCTGAACGGTCTCCTCCGTGCGATAGATCAGTATCCCGCGCTCCTCGCTTTTGTAAAGGACCTCCATCGTATCGAGCAGGTGAACGATCTCTATCTGCGTAACGTCGAGCGCACGCTGGAGCTGCACGATCGAGATCGGCTCCCCGGAAACAAACAAAATACATTCGATTGCGGAAATTCGCTCGTCGTAGCCCATAGGAAGCACCTCTATTGTTCGTCGGTGTATTCGATATCGGAATCATTCTCGAGAAGTTTCCCCGCGATCAGCGTGATGGGCTCGAACGGGGCGCGCTGCTTAAGGCGTATTTCGCCGTACATCAGCATTTCCAATAGCGCCATAAAGGTAACGATTCGCTCCAGTTTGGCGGAACCCGCTTCGAACAGATCCTCAAAGCGCATGGTATTCTTTTGAGCAAGGAGGCAGCGTATTTTCGCAAGCTGCGTGCGCACGGTAAAGCGGTCGGCGCTTACATGCTGGGCGAGCGGGCTTATGGGCTCGTTTGGATGATCGCGGTTTAAAACCGAAAGGAACGCTATCCGAAGCTCGTCCGCGGAGGATTCGGTAAGGATGATCTCCTGCGGCGGCAGAACGAACTCCTCCGGGAGGCGGGTATACATTCCCTGCGTTCTCTTCGTAAGCTCCTCGAGCATGGCGCTGGCCTGCTTGAAGGCGCGATACTCCGTAAGCTGGCGGATAAGCGCCTGCTCCGGGTCCTCCTCGTCGTCCTCCTTGGGGGGCTTTGGCAAGAGCGAGCGCGACTTGATGTACACGATGTTTGCCGCCATAGCGATAAATTCGCTGGCCGTTTCCATATCGAGCTCGTCCACCTCGCGCATATAGTCGAGGTACTGCGAGGTGATTTCGGAGATGAAGATATCCTTGATATCCACCTCGGCCTTCTCGATCAGGTGGAGCAAAAGGTCGAGCGGCCCTTCAAACTGCTTTAAACGCACCTCATACATATCAGAGCAACCCGAAGATCAGCCCGTAAAAGGCAACGAACCCGTTCCAAACCGCCGTTATGATACTGGAAAGCACGCCCGTCAGCGCACCCGTGATGAGGAGCAGGATCAAGATGAAGTTGCCATAGCGCTCGAAAGTCACCCAAAAGCTCGGGCGCACCCAGCGGATGAGCAGGTTTTCCAGCACATGGTAGCCATCGAGCGGCGGAATAGGGATGAGGTTAAAAAAGCAAAGGCCCAAGTTGATCGAGATGAGCGGCCACAACAGGCCCATAACGATCTCGTTTTGGACTTGGAACACGGAACCGACCAAAATGAAAACGCCCGTGGATAAAAACGCGAGCACAAAGTTCGTAAACACGCCCGCGAGCGATACGATGATCTCATCGCGGCGGATGTTGCGGAAGTTCCTCGGGTTGATGGGTACGGGCTTTGCCCAGCCGAACCCCACCAAAAGAAGCATCAAAATGCCGAGCGGATCCACATGGCGAAGGGGGTTGAGCGTCATGCGTCCGAGGTTATAGGCCGTGGGATCACCCTTTTTATAGGCAGCGTAAGCATGCGCGAATTCGTGAAACGAAAGCGCGATCATAATCGCGGGGATCCTAAAAAGCATAAGCTTCAGCGATTCCGCACTGAACAGGTTTGCAAGCATTCGTATTTCTCCCGTGCCGTTTTCCATTATTATACGCTGCCCGCCCCAAGCAGGCAAGCCGATAGCGGGCAGTCCGCATGTTTTTTCAGCGTCTTCACAGGTTCGTCACGCGTGCAGGAAGCCCAAAAACATCAGCCGCATGAAATCCCCGAGCCCCGCCTGCATCACGTCCCTCTGCGGCACGAGCTCCACTACCGCGATGAGGTTGCCGTTTTCGTCCAGATATTCGATCGTCCCCGCCACCGCGTCCGCGGTGAGCGGCGCATAGAGCGTTTCGGGGATTTCCCGCCTTTCCGAGTATTCCTCGTTCTGCTTGAGAAGAAGCACGCTGTCGTCTTTGGCGGCAAGGTTCACGGACAGTTCCGCACCGCCCTTTACGGGGATGTCTTCCACAAGGATCTCCCCCGCCCTCGCAAGCGTGACGGTCTTATACGCGCCGAAAGCGTATTCGATCATAGACTGCGCTATCGAGAACCGCGCGGAAGAATTCGGCGCACCCGTCAGCGCGCAAACGTAGGCAGTTTCTCCCCGCTGTACAAAGAATATGCCGCAGTAGCCCGCCGAATCGGAGGAA
The DNA here is from genome assembly GCA_023400985.1 of Bacillota bacterium. GTDB lineage: Bacteria > Bacillota > Clostridia > Christensenellales > CAG-138 > UBA7707. Next base: position 266,679 of record JAEXEN010000038.1, on the reverse strand, counting down.
CCCGTGCCGACGCCCAGGCAGCCGGTCGTGCTTCTGATGAGGCGGTTGGAGTTGACAAGCTCCGTGGAAGAGCCGTTTTCATGCGTGATCCCATCCATATAGAGGGTGGCGTAATTGCGAAACGCTTCGCTCTTTACGGCTTCGCAGCCCAGGATTGCAAGATCCGAGGCGTTTAAAAGCACACCGTCGCCGGTGATGTTCGTATAGCTTACGTCGATATTAAGTTCATGGAGCCGCTCGTTGAGCCGTTCCACAAACACCTCTGCAGAACCCGTCGCCGCCTCCGCGAGCGCATAGACCGCATCGCCCGCACCGATCATCACGGCGGCCTTTAAAAGCTCGCTCGCCGCGATTTCTTCATATGGCTCCACGAACGCGGTCGGTCCCTTTACGGCCGCGGCAGCCTCGCTCACGGTGATCTTATCGGAAAGATTGAGCGCCCCCTCGTCTATGAGCTCGCACACCAGAAGGAGCGAGGGAAGGCGCGTCAAACCCGCGACGTTTACCCGTTCTTTTGAATTTTTCTCCATGATGAGCTGCCCCGAAACGGACTCCGCGATCATAGCGGTCTTAACATTGCTCAAATCGACCGGCGTGTTTACCGCCTGGGCCGTTACCATGGGAAAAATCAAAACCAGTGCCGCGAGCGCGGCCGCGCATTTTTTGAAATAGTTTTTACGCATACAAAAACCTCCCGCGCATATATCTTGTACTTCAGGTATATTAACCGCGCGGGAGATTTATCAGCATTTTAAGCAGGTATCAATTGCGGATAAGCGGTAAAAACGACTTGCCCACCTTAAACGGGGTGCCGGTGAGGTATTCGTGGACGGTGGAGCCGATGTCCGCAAAGCTATTTAGCGTCCCGAGGTCGACGCCCGCCTTGAGCTTCTTCCCGTAAACCACCACGGGGATGTACTCACGGGAATGATCGGTGCTTACGGTGGTCGGGTCGCAGCCGTGATCGGCGGTGATGATAAGCATATCATCGTCGCGCATCGCGTCGAGAAGCTGCTTTAGATGCACATCCACCCATTCGAGCGCGGAGGCATAGCCCTCCACATCGTTGCGGTGCCCATAGAGCATATCAAAATCCACAAGGTTGGTAAAGATGAGGCCTCCCCTGTCGCCCTGCACCTGTTTGAGCGTCGCCTCAAAGCCCGTATGGTTGTTCTTCGCGTGATCGATGACGCTTATGCCGCGGCGGTCGAAAATATCCTCGATCTTGCCGATGGCGACGGTGGGTATGCCGCGTTCGTTCAAAGAATCGAGGATCGTCTCCGAAACCGGCGGAATAGCGTAATCCCGGCGGTTCTCGGTACGCGTATAGTTGCCGCTCGTACCGAGAAAAGGGCGCGCGATCACGCGGCCCACAAGGTAGTCGCCATTGAGCATTTCACGCGCGATTTTGCACATGGAGTAAAGCTCTTCGAGCGGTATCACGTCCTCGTGCGCCGCAATCTGGAACACGCTGTCCGCCGAGGTGTATACGATGGGCTTGCCGGTCTTCACATGCTCGTCGCCGAGTTCGTTGATGATGAGAGTACCCGATGCCACGCCGTTAAACAGCGTGCCGCGGCTGATCCGTTTCTCATATTCATCCATGAATTCCTTTGGAAAACCGCTGGGGAATGTTTTGAAGGGCTTGTCCATGATGACGCCCGCCATTTCCCAGTGGCCGCAGGTGGTATCTTTGGCCTTTGTGACCTCCGCCGCCCTGCCGTAGCTGCCTTTCGCTGGCTCCGCGGGCACGGGGAGGCGCGAATCCGTAATGCGGCTCAGGCCGAGACCGTAGAGGTTTTTAAGATCGAGCCGGCCGCGGACCTTATAGATATTGCCAAGCGTATGCGAGCCGACGTCGCCAAACTCTGCTGCATCGGGCATCGCGCCGATGCCTACGCTGTCAAGAACAATCAAAATTGCGCGTTTTGCCATAACAAAACATGCTCCTTTTCCATAATCGAGGTGCACCTAGCCCCTCCTTTTTATTGTATCACCCCGCAAAACGGTTGGTCAATTCATCGCTTTTTGAGCTTATGGACCGTACGGTCGGCAATGAGGGCAATAAACTCCTTGTTCGTGGGACGGCCCTTCGCATCGTTCACCGTGTAGCCGAAAATTTTGTGCTGCGCGTCGATGCTTGACATACCACCATTGTCCCAGGCACATTCGATGGCATGGCGCAAATTGCGTTCCACGCGCAATGCCGTGGTATTGAACTTCTTCGCCACATGGGGATAGACCTCTGTGGTTAGGCCGATCAGCTGTCCGTAGTGCTCCACCCAGTAATCGATGCTTTCCTTTAAATACCAGTAACCCGTGACGTGCGCGGGAACGCCGAGCACGCGCAGGTAGTTAAAAACAATCTCATCGCGCGTCACGTCGCGCCTCTCCCGCGAAAGCATGCTGCGAAGCGCCGCGCGATCGCGATCATCCGTCGCCGCGCCCGCCACGTCCACAATGCGCGCAAGCACGTAGGAGAACTCCATGGGTTTCGCCAAAAAGTAAGAAGCCCCCAGGCTTTGCACCAGTTGGACTATCTCCTCGTCGACAAAGGGCGAATTTGCGATGACCTTAAAGGAGTATCCTCGCTTGCGGAGCTGGCGCAAAAGCTCGATGCCATCCATACGCGGCATCACCATATCCACAAGCGCCACATCGGGCAGTTGTGTTTCAAAGCTTTGAAGCGCCATAATGCCGTCGTGCGCCGAAGGGAGGACCTCAAAATAGCCGGAGGACAGCATATACTCCTCCAGCCTTGCACAATAGTCAGGATTGTCGTCGATAATCTGAAGCCTGATCTTTTTCATCCGTTACCCAACGCCGATCATAGTTTATTATTTTATTATAAACCATTTCTCGGAAATTGGGAATAATACCAATTCCAAACATTATTGCATGTATAATTTTCCATGACACATAAAAAGGTACTCAGGTCATCCCTACCATCCAGAGCGCGTACACGCAATAGCCCTTGAGCGAATCATTGATAAAAACATGGGTGACGATCCCCACGAGCTTTCCGTTTTGCAGGATCGGACTTCCGCTCATGCCCTGCACGATGCCGCCCGTTTTTTCGATCAGCGCCTCATCCGTGATCTCAATCACAAGGCCCTTGGGCGCGGCGCTCGCTTGCGAATAGATCTTGATGATCTCGCAATCGTAGGCCCGAATGCCGTTTTCATCCACCGTGGTCAGTATTTTAGCAGGACCCGTTTCCACCTCGTCGGGATACGCGACGGGGACGCCGTTTGGATAAAGCGGGTTTTCAAGCTCCTCATATAGCTGGCCAAAAATGCCGAATTCCGTGTTCTTTTCTATGCCACCGAGCCTTTTGCTGATGGAAGTGAACGTGCCTTTGATCTCCCCGGGCATGCCTTGCGTGCTTTGCACCACGCCGAGCACGTTCGATTCTATGATCTCACCGTTTCGCACCGAAAGGAGCGAACCCGTGTCCGCATCCGTAATGGCGTGTCCGAGCGCGCCGTACTTTTTGGTGCTCATCACATAAAACGAGAGCGTGCCGATACCCGCTGTGCTGTCGCGCACCCACATGCCGATCTTATAGACGCCGTCGAGCGCATCCTTCACGGGCGTCACGCTCGCATGGATCTCAGAGCTGCCGCGCAGGATCGTAAGCTCCGCGCTGTGCTCGGTGCGGTTGAAGATGTCGATAAGCGTATCCGCGTCCTTGACTTCCTGCCCGTTTGCTTCGATGATCACATCCCCCACCTGTACGCCGCCCGTCTCCGCGGGGCAGATACGCTCCCCGTTTTCGTTGAGCACGGTGCCCATACCCACCACGAGCGCACCTTTTGTGTAAAGCGTAACGCCCACCGATTCGCCGCCCGGCATCACATAGATGTCCTGCCGGTAGTGGACGTTTACCTTTTTGACGGGGATCAGCCCAAAAAGCTCTACGGTAACGGTTTGGCTATGGTCGTTCCCCGTCGCCGTACGCAGGTTTTCGGCAAGGTCCGAGGAGACCGGCATGCCGTCGGGAACGGTCGTGACGGTGAAAGGCGACGCGATCTCTTCCAACACTCCCCCGCCGCTTTGCGCGTCGAGGTAGATATCGTTCCCCATTTCGCGCACGAGGCGCATGGGCGTGCTGTAGTTGAAAAGCACCAGCGTCAGGCACATCAAAATGCCCGTAAGCTTCAGGATTACTCTGCGGCTTCGCATCGAAAACATCTCCATGTCAAAATAAAAACACCGCGGTCAACTTTGAACCGCAGTGTTTATGTTTGACATTCGGGGCGGAAGCTATACGACGCTATACGCCGGCACGCCGCTCGCGTTTTTTTTGCTCGCTTTTTTCGATAAGCTCCGCGGCATGGCCGAAGGCGTAGCCCTCGCTGCCGCCGCCCATCATCTGAGCGACCTGCTCACGGCGTTCTTCGTTCGTCAAACGCCGCACGCTCGTGCGGGTATGCTTGCCGTCGTCGTGCTTTTCCACGAGGAAATGCGCGTCCGCAAGCGCCGCGATCTGCGGAAGATGCGTAACGCAGATGACCTGCCGCGCGTCGGCGATGCGAACCATTTTATCGCCGACCATGGCGGCTGTGCGTCCGCTGACGCCGGTATCCACCTCATCGAAGATAAGCGTGCCGATCTCGTCGTTTTGCGCGAAGATGGCTTTAAATGCCAGCATGATGCGGGAAAGCTCACCGCCGGAGGCGACCTTTTCGAGCGGTTTAAGCGGCTCGCCCGGGTTTGTGCTCAGCAAAAACTCCACGTCGTCAAGGCCGTTTATCGCAGGCTCCTTGGATTTAAGCTCCTTGAAGCTTACCTCAAAATGCGCTTTCTCGAGCCCGAGCTCATTGAGTTCGTTGAGCACTGCGGAGGAAAGCGTTTTTGCGGCTTTGCGCCGTTTTTCCGACAGCTTGTCTGCAAGCGCCGCATACTCCGAAAGCGAGGCATCGAGCTTTGCCTTTAGCTCGGATTGCATTTTGGTATCCGCATCGAGCACGTCGAGCTTGTTTTGCGCCCTAACGCAAAACGTCAGCACTTCGTCGACGCTCGCGCCGTATTTGCGCTTGAGCGATTTGATATGCTCAAGCCGAGTTTCGATCGCATCGAGCCGCTTGGGGTCAAACTCCATGCCCTCGCCCGTCTCTCGCAAAGTGTAGGCGATATCCTCCAAATTAAAATAGGCGTCGTTAAGTCGCCCGGCGAGCGCAGCGTATTCGGGAGAAAGAGCCTCGACGGACTGCATCTGTTTTCTCGCGTCGCTCACGAGCGAGAGCGCCCCGCCGTCTCCCGATAAGCATTCGCCGCTCACGGCAAACGCGCTTTGGATACGTTCCGCGTTTGCGAGAAGGCTCCGCTCCGCGTTGAGCTTTTCCTCTTCGCCGCCTTTTAGCCTGGCGGCGCTGATCTCCCGTATCTGGTAAGCCAAAATATCCATTTCGCGTTCCCGCTCGTCCTGCGAGGAAAATCCCGAGAGCATAGATTTTTGCAGCGCCCTATAGCTTTGATAGGCAGAATTCAACTTTTCCTTGGCGGGTGCAATATCGCCGGCTCCATATGCGTCGAGGAAGCGGATGTGGGACGATGGGTTCAAAAGCGATTGATGCTCGTGCTGGCCGTGGACGTCTACCAGAAGGTCGGAAACACGCTTGATCACGCTAAGCGGCACGAGCACGCCGTTGAGCCTACTTGCGCTTTTTCCCGAAGCGGAAAGCTCGCGCGAAAGGAAAAGCTCGTCGCTTTGCTCGAAACCGAGCTCGTCGAGAACGCGATTGAGCGCTTCCGAGGCGTTGTCCATGCTGAACATGGCGTCAACCGTTGCTTTTTCGCTCCCATGCGCGATGAGCTCCTTAGACGCGCGCTCGCCGAGCACAAGATTTATCGCGTCAATAAGAATGGATTTGCCGACTCCGGTCTCGCCCGTGAGCACGTTAAATCCATTCGAGAACTCCATATCGAGCCTTTCGATCAAGGCTACGTTTTTTATGTGGATGGATTGCAGCATATTATTCCGGCTTGAGCATGGAATGGAAGCGCTTGATGAGGTCAGGCGCAGCCTTGATATCTTTCACGGCGACGAAAATGGTGTTGTCCCCCGCGAGGGTACCTGCGATCTCGTCCCATTTGAAGGAGTCGATGGCTTCGCTCGCGGCGCTTGCCGTACCCGAGAGGGTCTTGATGATAACGAGATTGCCGGCGAGCGTGATCGAAACCACAGCCTGCGCGAAGATCTGGCGGAACTTGTTTTTCAAACCGCTTTCTGCCTTCCCGACCGTCGCATACTTATAAGCGCCGTTATCGGAAAGCACCTTGATAAGCCTGAGCTCCTTGATATCGCGCGAAACGGTGGCTTGCGTAACGCTTACGCCCTGCTCCCTGAGGCGCAAGGCGAGATCGTCCTGCGTTTCGATGTCGTACTTATCGATGAGTTCAAGTATGAGCGCATGCCTCGCACTTTTCATGGTCGACCCCTCCGCCTTCATAAATAAAATAAGTCAGGAAAGCTTTTCCCGAATCAATGCGTAGAAGTTTTTCCGGCTGAACCGGATGAACTGCGCGTATGCATCGGCCATGGAGACCGCGACCTCATCTTTTTCCGTGAGCTTTACGGTGTTGACCCCGTCGAGCGACAGCCAGCCTTCGCCCTTTAAGGAAAATTTCATCTTTGCGTCCGCCGCGGCCACGATAGGCCGAAAGGAGAACGTGTGCGGGCATATGGGGGTAATAAGAAGCGCGTCGAGCCCGGGTGCGATCACCGGCCCGCCGGCCGACATGGAATAGGCTGTGGAACCCGTGGGTGTGCTCACCACAATGCCGTCGCCGAATACCGTGCCGGCGTCTACGCCATCGATCTCGACATGGACGCCGACTACGCCCGACGTGCCGCCCTTGGTCAGCAGAGCGTCGTTCAGGCATATGTACTCGCTTTCGCCGTTCACGACGCAACGAAGCATCATGCGCGGTTCCAGCCTATAATCGCCGTTTTCGACGCGCGTCAGAGCGGCATCGAATTCAGGTAGGGAAATTTCGCTCAGAAAGCCGATCCGGCCAAAGTTGATGCCGAGAAGCGGCACCGATTTTTGAACTGCAAGGGAAGCCGCCATCAAGATGGTGCCGTCGCCGCCTAAGGCGACGATCAGGTCGGGCGCGCCGCCTTCCCATTCGACCGACCCGTTCAGATAGCCCGAAAGGCGTTCATCCGCGCCGCAGGCATATCCGTGACGGTGCGCCGTTCGAATGGCTTCCAGCAAGCCATTGACCGCCTCGGGCTTGTGCGGATTGGTAAAAAAGTCTATACGCCTGTTCCGCATAAGGCCCTCCCAAGCACCAACGTAAAAATATTATAATATCGTCCACACATGTTTTCAAGCATAAATTTGCATTTCTTGTATATTCTTACATCTTCAAAAAGATTCGTGCGCTTTCCTGACGGTCGTATCCACCACATTCCGTAGGGTCTGCTCGTCGATGCATATACATTCGGTATTTTTTTGCAGGATCATCAAAAATTCAATATTTCCTTTCGGGCCCGTGATCGGTGAAAAATCGAGCGCCTGTATCGAAAAGCCGGCCGCGTTCGCAAAGCGGGCGGCGCCCGTCAAAACCTCGCGGTGCGTCTCCGGTTCGCGCACGACGCCGTTTTTACCTACCTTCCCCCTGCCGGCCTCAAACTGCGGCTTCACGAGCACGACTGCAATCGCGCCCTTCTCCAAAACATGGAAAAGCCCCGGCAAAATGAGCCTGATCGAAATGAACGATACGTCCACCGAAGCGAACGCAGGCATTTCCTCAAACCATTCCGGCGCGAGGAACCGCGCGTTGGTGCGCTCCATCACCTTCACGCGCGCGTCGCTCCTGAGCCGCCAGTCGAGCTGCCCGTAGCCGACGTCGATCGCATATACCTTTTTCGCGCCGTTTTGCAGCATGCAGTCGGTGAAACCGCCCGTAGACGCGCCCACGTCCACCGCTACCTTGCCGGCTATATCGAGGCCGTACCCTCTGATTGCCTTTTCGAGCTTGAGACCGCCGCGGCTCACATACGGAAGCGCGTTTTCCTTCACGGTCAAAACCTGCGCCCCGTTTACCGCCGTGCCGGGCTTCTCGATCCTTGCGCCGTCGCAAAGGACCATGCCCTCCATGATGAGAGAGCGCGCCTTTTCACGGCTCTCAGTCAGGCCAAGCTCCACAAGCCTTTGATCCGCCCTCGTACCTTTCATGTTACGTTTTCCTGATAAGCGTGCTCTTCGTGAGCTCCGCAAGGAACCACGCTTTTTCCCCGAAGCATATAAGCTCTTCCTTCGCTTGTTTCGCGGTGTCCGCCGCCATGCGTTTTGCCTCATTTAGCCCAAAGCAGGCGGGATAGGTGAGCTTATTTGCCTCCTTGTCCTTCCCGGGTGTTTTACCGAGGGTCGAAAGGCTCCCTTCCTCGTCGAGCACGTCGTCCGTGATCTGGAACAGCAGCCCGAAAAGACCGCCGAAACGCGAGATCGCCGCTGCCTCCGCATCGGTCGGGCTTCCGACGTACGCGCCGGCCATAAGCGAAGCGCGAAGTATCGCGCCGGTCTTTCTCGTATGGATGTACTTTAGCCTTTGCGCCGCGTCCTGCATGCCCGTTTCGCTCGAAAGGTCGGCCATCTGGCCCGCGATCATACCGCTGACGCCCGCCGCTGACGCTATCTCGCGCACCGCGACCGGATAAGAGGGTATCTGGACGTGCCACACAAGCGTGGCGTCCGCAAGTATCTCAAGCGCATAGGAAAGGAGCGCATCGCCCGCAAGCAGCGCCGTCGCCTCACCGAACGCCTTGTGGCTGGAGGGCTTGCCACGCCTGAAATCGTCATTGTCCATGCAGGGCAGATCATCATGGATGAGCGAATAAGTATGGATCATCTCGAGCGCGCAGGCAAGGGGAAGCGCCGCATCGCGGCTGCCGTCAAAAAGCTCGCAAGCCGCGAGCGCCATCGCGGGCCGCAGGCGCTTGCCGCCGCCGCAGAGGCTGTAAGCCATCGCCTCGCGAAGCCGCTCGGGTATCCCGTCCTTCTCCATGTATTCGTCAAGCCGCGCATCGATAAGAGCACGGTAATCTTCCATTGTTTTTTTATAGTTCATGGTTCGACCGCCTTGATTTCACCGCTCGCCGCGTCGACCGCGTCAAGCCGCGCGTCGAACGCGTTCAAAAGCTCCGTGCAGTATCTGGAAAGAGCTTTTCCGCGCTCGTATAAAAGCACCGTTTCCTCCAAGGGAAGGTTGCCCGCGCTAAGCTTATCCACCGTTTCCTCGAGCTGCTTCATGGCAGCCTCAAAACTCAGGTTATCTTTCTTTTCCAAATTCGTCTCTCCCTGCCCTCTCGTTGTAGCGCACCTGCTCGACCGCAACCTTCGCGGAGCCGTCGTGAAGAACGATTTCCGCCGCCTTTTCCTTTGAAAGCGCCTGCATGCTTGTGATATAGCCGCCGTCACAGGTCTTCACGAGCGCGTAGCCGCGATTCAACACCTGCATAGGGGAAAGCGCTTCCATGCGCGCGTCAAGCTGCTCGAGCCGGCCGTAGGCGCCCACAACAGCCGCGCGGGAAGCGTTGTAAAGCGCGGTGCGCTTTATCTCGATGCTTTGCCGCAGCCAAAACGACGTGTTTTTCGGCGCGGCAAATCCGTAGGAGCGCTCCGCCGCCGCAACCGCCGCACGAAGCGATTTGAGCTTGTTTCTCGGCGCGGCCTTCACGGAAGTACTCAGTTCCTTCACGCGGCCCATCAGCTTTTCGTACTCCGGTACACAAAGCTCCGCCGCCGCCGAGGGCGTCGGCGCGCGAAGATCCGCAACGAAATCCGCAATGGAAAAGTCCGTTTCGTGACCTACCGCACTCACCACGGGAATAGAGCTTTCATAGATAGCGCGGGCGACGATTTCCTCGTTGAACGCCCAAAGGTCCTCCATGCTTCCGCCGCCCCTCCCGACGATGAGCACATCAACAAGCGCAAGGCGGTTCATTTCACCGATCGCATGCGCGATCTCCTCGGCGGCGCCTTCCCCCTGCACTTTGGCGGGGTAAAGAAGCACGTTCATCCTCGGATAGCGCCGATGGATAATGTGGAGGATGTCGCGGATCACCGCGCCCGTGGGCGAAGTAACGACGCCCACGCATTGGGGCAAAAACGGAAGCGGCCTTTTATGCGACGCGTCAAAAAGCCCTTGCGCCTCAAGGCGGGTCTTCAGCATCATGAAACGCTTGTACAAAAGGCCCTCTCCGGCTTCCTCCATGGAGCGGGCATAAAACTGGTATTGGCCGTCCTTGGTATAGATCGAAACGCCGCCCGCAGCCAGCACGGACATGCCGTCGCGCGGTTCAAACAGAAGCGATTGCGCGCTCTGGCGAAACATCACGCAACGGATGAGCGCGCCGTCGTCCTTCAGAGAAAAATACAGATGCCCCGAGGAATGGCGTTTAAAACCGCTGATTTCGCCGCGCACGCTCAGGGAGCGCAAAAGCGGATCGCGCTCAATCAGATTTTTCGCGTACTCGTTGAGCTGCGTTACGCTGAGAACATAACCGTTATCCATTTTTAAGTTGCTCCGCCGCCTCGATGGTGTTTTCCATAAGCATGATGATGGTCATGGGCCCTACCCCGCCCGGAACGGGCGTGATAAAAGAAGCGACCTCGGAAGCGCCTTCAAAATCCACATCCCCGCGCCATTTGCCGCCGACTTTGGTCATGCCGACGTCGATCACAATGGCGCCGGGCTTTATCATATCCGCCGTGATGATCGACTGAACGCCAACGGCGCTCACGAGGATATCCGCCGTTTTTGTGATTGCTTTTAGATCGCGGGTCTTGGAATGGCAGATGGTGACGGTCGCGTTTTTATAGAGGAGCAAAATGCCGGCCGGTTTGCCTACCATATTGCTTCTGCCAACCACCACCGCATTTTTCCCCTCGATAGTTTTCCCCGTGCTTTCGATGAGCTTCAGGATGCCTTTGGGCGTACAGGGAACGAAGCAGTCGCGCCCGCACAGAAGCGCGCCCACGTTGCAGGAGTTGAGCCCGTCCACATCCTTATCGGGGTCGATATGCGGCAATACTTTTTGCGCCTCGATGCGATCGGGCAGCGGAAGCTGCATAAGGATGCCGTGCACGCTTTTGTCGGCGCCGAGCTTATCGAGCCGGTCGATCAGCTCCTCGGCCGAGACGTTATTGTCGTACTTATATACATCGGTTTCAATACCGAGCTCCGCGGCCCGCTTGGCCTTGAGGCGCACATACAGGTCGGATGCCGGGTCGTCGCCCGCAAGGATCACCGCAAGCCGCGGCTCGATCCCTTTTTCATGAAGCTTCTCTACGCGCGCCTTGAGTTTATCCGCGTAGGCGTTGGCGAAACCCGCGCCGTCGATGATGTTTGCCTTCATCCATTACCTCCCGCTATCGCAAAATAAGAATTTTAAAGTAAGGGGAGTCTAACTCTTGCGCCTAAAACTGTCGGTTCGGCGCACGTCTTTGTCATCGTCGGTCGCCGTAGACACCGCACGCGAGGCCACAGGCCTTGCGTGCGGTGTCTACGGCGAGTACCGGAACACGGCGATGGCGCGCTTTCCGGCCCTCTAAACCGCAAGGGTTCGGCTCCCTTACCTGTAAGAACAGAAAGCACCGTCCTCCCCTGTTTAAAGGACGATGCCGGCGGTTGCTTCCAAAAATCGAGAAGGTTTTATCCTTCCTGCCGCTCGCCGAAGCGCTTGGCGAGCGTGCCGAGCATCCCGTTAATGTAGGCGGAAGAGCGATCCCCTCCGAACTGCTTTGCAAGCTCCACCGCTTCGTTGATGGAAACGCTGCAGGGAATATCCTCGCGGTACATCATCTCGTAGATGGCTACGCGCAGGATCGACAGATCCACCTTGGGCATGCGTTCAAGCTTCCAACCTATGGCAAGCTCATGGATGAGCGCGTCGATCTCGTCGCAATGCAATAAAATACCGTCAAGGATCGCCTTGGAATATTCCATATCGTCCGGCGTCGGATGTTCGTCGATGCCGGATTTATCTAAGACTGCGTCGTAAGTATCCTCGCCGCCAAGCAAAGCGGCAAAAGCCAGCTTCATGGCAACTTCTCGTGCGGTTTTTCTGCTCATAATGAATGTATGCTGCCTCTCAGTTTCCGCTTTTGAAGAGCGCGCCGAAGAACTGCCTTACACGCTCACGGCCGCCCTGGTCGAGGAGCGTTCCGAAGAGCAGACATACGGCCACGATAGCGAACAGAAGCAGCGTCCTCCAAAAGCCGATGGTGAAAGCGAGAACCATAAAGAGGATGCCAAACGCTACGAGCAGGATGCGCCATTTGTACCTTTTAAAAAATTCGGTGAATCCTTCCATAAAAGCTCCTTCGTAAGGTTAGGGGAATCAAAGCTCAGCGCCCCTAACCCTTTTTATTCACCCGTAGGCTTGTACGTATTTTGAGCGGCAACGCCTATGAGGATAGCGATCTCGCGAACGGGAATGCCCGTATATTCCTCAAGATAGCTTTTCAGCGAGGTTTTCAGCTCCTCGGTGAACTGCGGCACGGCGGTTTCGGGAAGAACCACGAGTTTGAGCGCGACGCGAAGCCCGCCGTCGGGCGTCGTGTAGATGGTGCTCACGCATTCCTTGATTTTGCCGTTTGCGCGGCAATGGCGCTGCACGAGGTTATCGACTGCCGCAAGCGCGATATGCGTTGCGCCGAGTTCGTTGGACGAGACGAGCGCCGAGGTGATGCGCGGCGTCGACGGCCTTCTGTTGAAACCGATCAAAAGCCGGATCGCGAGAATGAGGATCAATATCCCCGTGCCGCCCAGTATGAGCGACGCATAGAGACCCGAATAGGCAAGCGCCGCGTTATAGGTCACATACTCGATGGGCAATACGTGCGTGGCAATGGCCAGCAAAAGCACCGCCAGAGCGATCAATACAAGCATCATCAATACGAGCAAGACCCGGTCGATCATCCTTGGTTTCATGAGGCACCTCACAATCTTATGTAAATGATACCCAGTTTACGGCACGGGGAGTCACTCGGCTTTTTCTTTATCCTTTTCTTTTTCCTTTTTAGGCTCCCTGACTTCCGTTTTCTCGAACGTTACGGCCTGTACGGCAATGTTGACAGTCACCACGCGGAGGCCCGTCATGGTTTCGACGGCGTTTTTCACGGCCTCCTGCACCTTGCGGCAGACCTCATGGATCTTGGTGCCGTATTTGATCGAGAGGCTCATCTCGAGGGTGACATCGTCTTCCTTGACCTCCACCTTGATGCCCTTGGTGAAGTTTTTCTTGCTGGCGAGCATGCCGGTAAGGCCCTCCACAACGGTACCGCTAAGGGAATCGACGCCCTCCACTTCCGTAGCCGCCAGGCCCGCGATAGTCGCTATAACATCTGTAGCGAAAATGATCTTCCCGCCGCCGTCATCCGCTGTGATCTGCGAATATATTTCGGTCTCCTGCGCCATATAGCGTTCCTCCTTGCGTTTTTTTCTTTTCTGTATTATATCAGCAAATCGCGTGCTTGCATAGCGTTAAGGTAAGGGGGATCAGCCGTAGGGGACAATGTTGATATTGCCTGCGGACTCGCCCGTCTGCTCCATCACGATGCTGAGGATCTGAGCGACTTCGGTGGGCTCGAGCACCGCGGCCTTCACCACGACGTCCACCGAGCCTTTGCTATACATGACGGCGGCGTCTTCAAAACCCTTCGCCTTGATAAGGCTTTCCATGGTGAATTCCTTTTCGATGGTATCTACGAGCGCAAGCTTTGCTTCCTGCGCGTCCTTAAGTGTTTCTGCGTCCGAGGCGGAGGTCTCGATCGCTTCATCTAAATACTTGTACTCCAGCTCGTGCCGGCTGTCGCGGTCGGCCCTATATGTCTCGAAGTAATCCGTTTCGCCGTTGAGAGCGTCTATATCGGCATCGCCCTTAGCATCCACGCTTTCCGTGTCGGCGGGGATATCCGTTTTGCCGCTCAATTTGATGTTCATGTACACCGCGCCCACGAGCAGGAGCGCTACCACGCCGAGGGTCAAATACTTTTTCCAATTTTTCATATTCATTTACTCCTATCCGCCAAAGTCATCTCAAACACGCTGATGTTCTCCGCATCGATGCCGAGCACCGTCTGCACGGCGCTCTGCAGGTTGAGCCGCACGGAAATATCCGCTGCGCCCTCGGCCACCACGATCACGCCCCGTATCTCGGGTTGCTTTTGCGTGAGCACAAGCGCCCCGTCCTCCCCGCTGACCGTAACGGGGGTCTTTTTTTCGCTCTGGTTTTGGTTGACGGTCTGGCCGGAGTCGTTGACCGTTTCGGATGTGCTCGTTTGCGTATCCACGCTCATCGCCGGCACGATCTCGGCGGAGGTATCGTAGATCACCATCACGCGCACCGCACCCGCACCGCGGATGCATGAAAGTATATCCTCCAGCCGCTTCTCCACCTGCTGCTCCCCCTCCGTGACCTCCCCCGCGTCTTGCTGTACGGTCTGCTGCGCTAAATTCGGCTCCTTTCCGGTGTTCACCATGGAAAGGGCGAGGATCGCCGCCAAAGCAAGAAGTACCCCGTATACGGCAAGCTCAAGCTTTTTGTTCTTTTTCATGGCCTGCGCCAGCATGTGGATGGGCTTCAGCCACGGCTTCTTATTTTCCATACCACCACCTCACATGGCCCCGATGAGTTCCGCCACGGGCTCAACTATGGCGAGCAATATCACAAGGCCTATGATCCTGCACGCGCTTTTTTTTATGTTCCCCTGCGGCAATATATATTCAAGGACCGTCCGCAATATCGACAGCGCGACGATCCGCATCACAAAACCGTAGAAAACCTCCATAATGACCTCTTATCCGGCAATGCCGCCCGTCGCGATCACAAGCCCCACGGTAATGATGAACATCAGCGCTACCGCCACCACCGCGGCAAACACGTACTCGCACGACTCCGCCACGCATTGGAGCATTTTGGGTATCTTCCCGTCGGAAATAGGCTCCGTAAGCGCCGCGGCGAGTTTCAGGGCGAGCGCCGCGCCGCCGATCTGTACGGCGGGTGAAAGCGCATAGCCCACGGCGATGCATGCCGCAGCAGCGCCCGCGGCGTTTTTTATAAGAACCGTGCAGCCTCGCACCGTATCGAACGTGCCCGACACCGCGCTCCCAACGACCGGCAGGCCTTTGTCAAGCGTATACTTTACGGCCTTGAGGCTGATGCTGTCCACCGCCGCAACGCTCATCCCCTGCACGGCGAGAATGCCGATGTACACCGTGAACACCACGCCGATGGCCCACTTGGAAAGCGATTTTGTAAAGCCGAAGAGCCTTGTGAGCTGCGGCCTGTCGGAAAGATTCCCCACGATAGCGAACACTCCGCCCGCGAGAATCACGGGCAAGATCACGGTTTGAAAGATCTTGATGACCGTCGTATTCAAAAACATCATGAGCGGATGAAGTATTCCGCTCGCGCCCACGCTGCCCACAGCGCTCAAAAGCGTGGTCAAAACGGGCGTGGCTGCCTCCGAAAATGCGCTCAGGTTCGATACCGCTTTGTTGGCGAGCCCCACAAGGCGCATGAACAGATACGCCACGATGAACACGCTCATCGCATAGCACAAAAACGATGCGATCTCCTGTATCCCCTTATCATTCTCGTTCTCGAGCAGCACCCCCACCACGCCCGACAGCAACGCGACGCCTATTACGGCGCTGATGGAGCCGAGGCTTTCTTTAAGTTCCGTTAAGATCGCCTGGAAGACCGTTTCGAGCTTGCCGTCGTAATCCGTATCGGGCTCGCCCTCGGCGTACTGTCCCACCAAATCCTCCACGGTATCCTCGCCCCAGATGCGCTTTACTTCAGGCGAAAGATCGTTGAAGAATTGCTGCCAGGAGCCGAAATCGTATCCATCCATCTGAAGATCAAGCTCATTTTCCACCTCACCCGGTATTTCCGCGAGCGCAAAGCCCGGAGCAAAGGCAGCCGCAGCGAGCGCTATGAGGAGGAGCATACGAATACGCTTTCTCATAATGCATTCAGGAGCGTTCCGAGCACGTCGAGGATGGAGATCACCACCGGTACGGCCACCGTCACGATGAGCACGCGCCCCACGAGCTCCACTTTGGAGGCGATCGCCCCTTCCCCCGCATCGCGACAGGTCTGCGCGGCAAACTGGGCGAGGTACGCGATGCCGATCACCTTGAGCACGACCTTGATGTGCTCGGAGTTCAATCCGTATCTGGTTACGATCTGGTCGATCATAGCCATCACGCCCGAAAGTTCCGTAACGGCGATCAAAAGGAGCACCACGCCCGCGGCCACCGCCGCCTGCACGGCAATTTCCGGCCTGTACGCGCGAAGCACCAGCACGACGGTCACCGCCGCAAGGCTGAGGCCCACGATCTTGAAGATAGTCATATGTACCCTGCCCCGCTGTTAATACAGTTCAAATATCCGCTTCATGTTGTCGAACAAATCGCTTATGAGGTTCACGACCATCGTCAGCGTGATAATGAGCCCCGCAAGCGCGGCGAGCGTAGCCATCTCCTCGCGGTTCGTCTGCTTCAGAAGCTGATAGACGACCGCGACCAAAATGCCGATCCCCGCGATTTTAAATACGATATCGATCCCCATACTTCCGCTCCGTCACCATACGACGATCGCCGCCGCAAGCCCGCCGAGCATGCCGAGCGACCGGTAGATCTTTCCCTTTTGGGAAACTTCGCGTTTAAGCGTCTCCGCCTGCACCGCAAGCCTCGCAAGCGCCATCTCCATGTTCGCCTTTTGCGCCGTGAAGTCACTCGTGCCGAGGCTGTCGCCAAAATCGCCCAGCACGCGCGCTTCCTCGTCCGCAAGATAAAAAAAATCGCCGTCGCTCTCGCGCATATGATCAAGCGCCGCTTTCCATGCGTCGGCGATCGGCCCGCCGCGCGTAAGCCTATCGAGAAACATTTCCCAAAACGGCCCCAGCGCACTCCCTTCGAGTTCTTTGACGAGCGAAGCGATAGGCGTTCTTTTATACTGCATCAAAATACTCAGCTGCTTGATATCCAAAAGGAAACCCTCCACAACGTCGAGACGGCGTTTAAGGGATTTAGCCTTTGCAAACCCCACGAAGCTGCATGCGCCAAACAGTAGAAGCGCCAGCAAAAACCGCATCATGATCCCCTCTATATTACGAGCCGCTCGTATACTCTGCCTTCGATGCGGCTCAGTTCCACAAGCCGTGAAAACCGCCCGTCGGCGATCAAACGGCCGACTGTGTGCTTTGCGCGCGCCTCCTCCAGGTTTCGCGCATGCACGGAGGCGACCACCGCGACGCCGCTCACCGCCGCCTCGCCCACGGCGAGCGCGTCCTCCTCGCTCCCGATCTCGTCGGTCACGATAAGCTGCGGCGACATGGTGCGTATCATCATGCGCATGGCCTGTGCCTTCGGGCAGCCGTCCATCACATCCGTACGCGGCCCCACGTCGAGCAAGGGTACACCGAAATGCGCGCCCGTGATCTCGCTGCGCTCATCGGCAATACAAACCTTGCGCGGCCTTACGCCGCTTCCGCCGCTTGAAAACTGGCGTGCGATATCGCGAAGCATGGTGGTCTTCCCAACCCCGGGCGCGGCGATCAGAAGCGTAGAAAGCGGGTCGCCGTTTTTGTCGAGCATCATGGGAACGACCTTGGAGGAACAGCCTAAGAATTCCCGCGCGATGCGCACGTTGAAGCCCGTGACGCGCGAAAGCCGCCTTAGAGCCCCTTCCTCCACAACCGCCTTGCCGCACACGCCTACGCGGAAACCGCCCGCAAGCGTCACGAAGCAGTTTTTCAGCTCATCCTCGCGCGCGTAAACGGAGTGCTCGCAAATGTTTTCAAAGAGCATGTCGCAGCATTTTTCATCGGGCGAAAATGCGGAAAGCCGTTCTCCGTCGGAAAGCACATATTGCACCGGGCGGTTTACCCGCACGCGTATCTCCTCGAGCCGCCCCCCGTCCTCAAACCGTTCAACGTCGCGAAAAAGCGGCGGCGGAAGCACTGCCCCTATACTTTCCTTCCATGCATGTGTATCCTTCATTTGTGCCTGTCCTCCCATATTTGCTATATATCTATGTGCACGGGGAAACGAATAGCACAAAAACGGCTCCCGTGTTAAGGGAGCCGATTACGTGTATTCTATGTATTCAGGCGTTTTCCGGCTGCGTTCTACGTACGCCGAAAAAGTAGCACGCGAGCGCCGTGGAGATAAGTCCCGCCATCTGCGCGTCGAGCACATAGGCAGCGCTCAGGTCGCAATTTGCGTAGCCGGAAACATAAAGTTCGTAACACGCGTAAAAGATGGGACCGATCAACGGTACGAGCGACGCCGTAAACATGGCGAACAGCGGCGATTCGCGCAAAAACGCGGCAACGAGCGCTGCGCCCGCACACAGCAAAAGCGCCTTATCCGCGTCCGTAAGAAAGGCCAACGCAACGCTATACGCAATGCCGGCAAGAAGAAGAAGCAAGGAGCTTCTTTCGACGACCCTTTCACGTTTCAATATGCCGCCCAAAAGCAAATAGACCGGCAAAAAACCAGCCGCCGCGTTGACGGCGATCTCCGGACACGGCGCGAACGTAAAACGGCTGAGCGCGATCACGCATAAGGCCGTGAACGCCGCTTTGGCGGGTGCGATGCGCATGCGTTCGCACGCCGCGTCAAGCGCGCCGGTAAAAAAAAGAATCAAAATACATATACAACATAAAATGGCAAACTGCATAAAAGCTCCGTGCGGGCATCACGTTTAGCTTGCCCGCGCAGAGCTCTCTCCACGATGTAAATGCATGGCGCGTCTGTGCGCGTTTCCCAAAAAAGTAAAAAGATAAATTCAGATAAGCGCGATATAGGCCGCCATAGAACCGGTATCGCCTTTGTCGCGCCGGTGGGAGAAAAAATGCTCCCTGCGCTCATACGTACACGCGTGCATCAAGGTAAGGTTTTCCTCTTTTACGCCCGCATCCAAAATTTGGATGGCCGCGGCCATTTCGAGATCAAGCTGCGCCTTGCCGGGACGGCCGCGCGCGTAGAGATCGGAATTTTTAAATTCGGCTTTGAAGCGCTCCGCAAGCTCCAAGTCCACCTCGAAGCAGTTTTTGCAGATGCAAGGCCCCGTGGAAACCAAAATATCCTTAGGATCGGAACCGAATTCCTTTTGCATCAGCTCCACGACGCGCGCGCCGATGCGAAGGAGCGTTCCCTTCCAACCCGCGTGCGCAAGCCCTACGGCTCTTTTTACCGGGTCATACAGGAAAAACGCGCCGCAGTCCGCATGCGAGGTCACTAGCGCCACGCCTTTTTCGTTCGTCACTAGGCCGTCGCAAAGCGGGAGCGGCGGCCCGCCAAAGCCCCTTCCGCGATCCGCATGATCCACCTTAAGAACAACGCCGCCGTGTTCGTAGTTGACGATCACCATATCGTCATGCGCGATTTTGGCCGCGTTGCAGAAAATTTCAAAATTCTTCGCGACGTTTTCGGCGGGGTCCGGCCTTGACCAGCCGAGATTCAGGCTGTCGTAAGGCGCCGGGCTCACGCCGCCGGGCCTTGTGGAAAAGCCGTGGTTCACGCCGCCCGTTTCATTAAATGCTTCCGCCGTAAAAAAGCCCGTGCCGCCCGAACGCGTATAAGCGCTTCCGTGGCGCGCGCGGGGGAATGCATATTCCACGCGGCCTCCTATTTCTTTTCGTTGATCAGGATCTTCAGTTCATCCATGAAGGTGCTGATATCCCTGAATTGCCTGTAAACGGACGCAAAGCGCACATATGCGACCTCGTCGAGATCCTTGAGCCGCCGCATGACCATTTCGCCGATGGCTTCACTATTGATTTCCTGTTCAAGCGAGTTGAACACCTCGCGCGTCACGTCGTCCACGAGCTTGTCCTGCTCGACGGCGGATATGGGGCGCTTTTGGCATGCCTTGCGCACGCCGTTCAATATCTTCTGGCTATCGAAAGGCTCCCGCCGGCCATCCTTCTTGATGACCATGATGGGAATTTCTTCGATTTTTTCGTAGGTGGTAAAACGCTTGCCACAGTTCATGCATTCGCGCCTTCGCCGGATGGAGGTACCGTCGTCGGTCGGGCGGGAATCAACAACTTTGCTTTCGCTGCTGAGGCAATACCGGCACTTCATATGCTGTCCTCCTAGCCTATTTGGAGTTATTATAGCATCCCTTGTGCCGTTTTACCAGAAAAAAGCCACATTTTGTAGATATTTTGCAGGTCAAAGCAGAATATCCACCAAAATCACGTCGTCGCCGATTTTGGATATCTTGTTGAACGGGATCACAAGCTCCTCATTGCTCTTCAGGATGCCCCAAAAACGCGGCGGTCCCGGCACGATGATGGCGCATACGATGCCGGTGCCAAGATCGATCTCCAAATCGCAGACGCAGCCGAGACGCGCGCCGTCGCGCACGTTAACCACCTCTTTTCTCCTGAGTTCGCAAAAGCTTGTGTTTGCCAAAGCTACCACCTCTACAGAATGATATGCAGCTAAGGCACAAAAAAACCGCGCAAAACGCACGGTTTCAAACCATTACGGTTTATTGCTGCGGCGGATTATTGGCGCGGCGGACGCCTTCCGCAATGATTTGCGCCTGAAGCTCCGGATGCGTGGGCGCAAGCCCCCAGTAAAGGAGCGCAATCATGTTAAAGAAAAAACCCCATGCAAAGCTTATCTGATAGCCTTTCTTCAACGCAAGGCTTTTCACGACAAAGCCCATTGCGATCGCGCCGCCAAGCACGATGATCAGCCATGCAAGTACGCCGATACCGCCGGTAAGTACGGAAAGGATATTGGTGCTCATAAATCTACCCCCTTTATTTTGTCCATCATATATACAAGATGATGGTTTGTCAATTTGGAAGGATTTTGCATAGAAAAAAGCCCGGCGGTAAGCCGGGCTTTATGTTAACATGTTTGTGTTAAGGATTCCAAACGCCTGGAGCACGATTGCAGGAATCTATCGTACCGCGGTCAAAAGCGCTCAATATTTGCGCTTCCTCGCCGCCTCAGCCTTCTTCTTGCGCTTCACGCTGGGCTTCTCGTAATGCTCGCGCCTGCGGACCTCCGCCAACACGCCGGAACGCGCGCACTTGCGTTTAAAACGCTTAAGGGCGCTTTCCAAGGATTCATTTTCACCTACACGAATTTCCATTGATCATTTCCCCCCCCTCTGCCGCAACATTGCACACCGTGCTGTTGCCATCAGCATAGGACTACCTAAAACACATGAGTATTATACTTGAAGCTTTTGCGCAAGTCAACAGCTTATCGGGCGATAAGTTTTCGCTCTTTTGCCTTGATTTTCAAGGAATTATCCGCTTCCTGGGGATTGTCAAGGGGGCGCAACCCCTTGACCTTCAATCCGGCTTTGACGACATGGGCGTCAAAACGGATGAAATCCGCAGGATTTCGTTCTTTGCAGAAAATACCGACCGTACGCAGTACAGGTGTTTTCTGAAAGACTTCAAAAAAACGGCTATGCCGTTTTTTTGACTCAGCCCGGCGGCCACGCCATATTTCTGCCGCCCAGCACGTGCAAATGGAGATGCGGAACGCTCTGCCCGCCATCCGCGCCGACATTCGTCACGAGACGGAAACCGCTCTCGTCGATGCCGAGCTCTTTTACAAGCCTGTTCGCGACTTCGGCCATGTGGAACCATAGCTCGCGGTCATCCTCTTTGAGCTTCGTCACATCCCCGATGTGCTTTTTGGGTATGATGAGCACATGCTTGGGCGCTTGCGGCGCGATGTCGTAAAACGCGAGAACGGTATCGTCCTCATACGCCTTCTTGCAGGGTATCTCGCCCGCGGCGATCTTGCAGAACAGACAGTCTTCCATTTCGGCCCCTTTAGTCCTTATTAAGCACCCCGTACAGGCACCCGTTTTGCAGTTTTTCCATATTTACGCTTTTGAGCGTGCCGATCAGCTCTTCCCCGCCCGGCACGCCAACGCGCGCATAGGTGCCGGTATGCCCGTAGGCGAAATCGCACTCGCATTCCTCGAAAAGGACCTCCTGCGCGGTTTTCAGGAAGGAGTTCAGATACTTCGCCTCCAGCTCGTTTCCAAGCTCGATCAGCCGCTTGGTCCGCGCCGCTTTGACATTTTTTGCTATCTGCCCTTCCATGACAGCCGCCTTCGTGCCTTTGCGAGCGGAAAACGGGAACACATGGATGCGCGAAAGCATAAGCTTTTTTAAAAACGCCTCGGTCTCCAGGAACTCCTCCTCGGTCTCGCCGGGGAAACCCGTGATAACGTCGGTCGTGACGGCGCAGTCAGGCATGGCGGCGCGAAGGCGTTCTACGCACGCTTCGTACTCCTCGGGCGTGTAGCGGCGGTTCATGCGCTTCAGCACCCCCGCGCTGCCGCTTTGAAGCGACAGATGGAAGTGCCTGCACACCTTAAAGCTGTTTTTTACGGCCTCCACGAAAATTTCGTCCGCCATATTCGGCTCGAGCGAGCCCAAGCGCACGCGTTTGATCCCCGGGATATCCTCCGCAAGTTTAAACGCGTCGGCAAGGGTTGTTCCGTTGTGAAAATCCCTGCCGTAGGACATCACGTGGATACCCGTCAAAACGATCTCCGCATAGCCTGCCTGCGCGAGCTTTTCCATTTCCTCGCATACGCTTTTTAACGGGCGGCTTCTGATCGTACCCCGCGCGTAGGGAATGATGCAATAGGTGCAATACCTGTCGCAGCCGTCCTGTATCTTTAAGTGCGCGCGCGTGCGGCTTTCCTGCGTGGCGCTGATCTCCTCGAATTCGTCGCGGCCTTTGAACGGTTCCACCGCCTTAGCGGAGCGTTCTTCCTTCAAAGAAGCCTCCAAAAGATCCACCACGCGGGAGCGGTCTTTGGTGCCGAGCACCAGCCATACGCCCGGCAGCTTAATAACTTCCTCCGGCGCGACCTGCGAATAGCAGCCCACTACAACGATCTTCGCCTTGGGGTTATGCGTGTGTGCGCGGGAGATCATCTGGCGGGATTTTTTATCCCCTGTCTGCGTGACGGTGCAGGTGTTCACCACATACACGTCGGCGGGTCCGTCGAAGTCCGCCGTTTCGTAGCCCGCCCTTTGAAACAGCTCCAGCATGGCCTGCGTTTCATATTGGTTGACCTTGCATCCGAGCGTGCAAAAGGCTGCTTTCATTCCGTTATCCTTCCAATTCGTAAAAAAGCATGGCGGCAAGCGCCATGCCCGCCGTTTCCGTACGCAAAATGCGCTTCCCGAGGGAGATGCTTTCCCCGCCTTGTGAAACGGCAAACGCAACCTCGTCAGCCGTAAGGCCACCTTCCGGCCCTACGATGACGCCTACGCTTTTGAGCTCTTCTTTTCTTTCCTTCGCCGCGCGAAGCGCCGACTTAAGCGTGCGCTCGCGTTCCTCCTCGTAGGCTATGAGAAGAAGATCGTACGCGGCAAGGTCGAGCTTCATAAGCTGCAAAACATCCCCCACCTGAGGCACCATGCCGCGCCGCGCCTGCTTGGCCGCCTCATAGGCGATGCGGCGGTAACGCTCGCATTTTTGCTGCGCTTCCTTCGCACCGAGCCGCACGACGCTCCTTTGCGCGGCAAACGGCACGATCTTATCCACGCCGAGCTCCACGCATTTTTGGAGGATGAGCTCCATCTTGCCTGCCTTCGGCAAACCCTGATAGAGCGTAACGCGGCAATTCGGCTCGTTTTCGCAAACGCTTTTTTCCAGTATGGCAAAGGCGAGTCTATCTTTATCCGCTTCGACAAGACGCGCCTCATAGTCGTATCCGAGACCGTCGCAAAGCGTAACGGTATCGCCCAAGCCCAAGCGAAGCACCTTCAAAATGTGCTTTACGTCGTCGCCGTGCAAATAGGCCCTATCGCCGGCAAGGTCGCCGGGTTCCACAAAAAAGCGGCTCAATTTCAGTTCTCCCGCAGTTTCATTTCAAGCGCCGCCCAACCTTCCGAGATGATGCGCTTTTCCGTTTCAAACCCGCTTTCACGGAGGGCGCTTTCCACCTCGTCGAGCCTTTCCACGATGATGCCCGATGTGATGAACGAGCCGTTTTGCTTTAAAAAGCGCGGTACGAGCGGCGCGAGCGCGATGATGACCGACGCCACGATGTTGGCGCAAACCGTGTCGTAGGTCTTTTGTGAGATTTTATCGACGAGGGCTCCATCCGTAAGGAGGTTGCCGATAAACACCTCGAAATCCCCGTTTTGAATGCCGTTGAGAGCGGCGTTTTCCTTCGTCACCTTTTCCGCGACGGGGTCGATATCCACGGCAAGCGCGCTTTTTGCGCCCAAGAGAAGCGCCGTGACGGAAAGTATGCCGCTGCCGCAGCCGAGATCGAGCATGGAGCCGCCGTTCTTCACGCCGCTTTCCATGAGTTCCATGCACATGCGCGTGGTGGGATGCGTGCCTGTGCCAAACGCCATTCCCGGATCGACGGAAACGATAACGCGGCCTTCCGCGTCAAATTCCGTCTCCCACGCCGGACGTATCAAAAGCTTTTCGCCCACCTTGACGGGCTTATAATAGGCCTTCCAGCTGTTCGCCCAATCCTCCTCGTCCACGGTTCGCGCCTCCACCTCGAGGCTGCCTAAGTCGAGCCCTACGTCCGTTCCACGAAGCATGCGAAAGGATTCTCTCACCCTCCCCACAAGTTCGAGGTTTTCCGGAAGGTCAGATAAGTACGCTTTTACGCAAGGGCCGTTTTTCGCGGCGAGCGACTGAAAATCCGCAAAATCCCAAAGCGCGGCGCTTTGCTTTAAAAACGCCTCCACGCTTTGCGCATCCTCCTCGATGGAGGTCTCTTTGATGCCGAGCATATCGAGCCTTGCGCAGACCGCCTCGATGCCTTCCTCCGTGGTATGTATCGTCAATTCGATCCAGTTCATCAAAAAACCCGCTTACCAGAGCTTTACTTTCTTTTTCGCTTTGCCCTCCGACACATCCTCACCGAAGGACTCGGCAAGGCGCTTCAACAGCTCGCGCTGCTCGTCGTTGACTTTTTTAGGCACCTGTACGTTCACCTTCACGAGCAGATCGCCCCTGCTCGTAGAGTTGAGCCGAGGCACGCCCTGCTCGCGCAGGCGGAACACCGTGTTGGGCTGCGTGCCTTCGGGCACGGCATATTTCACGCTTCCCTTAAGCGTAGGCACGTTGATCTCGCCGCCGAGCGCTGCTATGGTGAAGGGCACGGGCATATCCGTGTAGAGGTCGTAGCCCTTGCGGGTAAACTGCTTATGCGGCTTTACCGTAACTGTGATGTACAGATCGCCCGCGGGGCCGCCGTTGAAGCCCGCCTCGCCCTCGCCGTGCATATTGAGCGCCTGGCCGTTGTCGATGCCAGCAGGAATGTTGACGGATATCTTTTTCGTGCGGTTCACCCTGCCTTTGCCGCGGCATTCCGGGCATGGTTCCTTGACGATCTTACCCGTACCGCCGCACGCGTCACAGGAGCGGGCCGTCACGAACGAGCCGAACATGGTGTTCTGCTGTACGCGCACCTGTCCGCTGCCTCCGCAGGCCGCGCATTTCACCGGCTGCGTGCCGGGCTTTGCACCCGTGCCGCCGCAGGTGGAGCATGCCTCCTCGCGCGGGATATTGATCTCCTTGCGGACGCCGAACACAGCCTCTTCAAAGCTGATGGTCAGATTGTAGCGGAGGTCGTTGCCCGCGATAGGTCCGTTCCTCGTTTGGCTGCCGCCGCGGCCAAACCCGCCGAAGCCGCCGAACATGGAATCGATGATATCGGCAAAGTCGCCGAAACCCGCGCCGCCGCTAGAATAGTATCCGCCTGTGCCGCCGGCGGTCGGGTCAAACGCTGCATGGCCGAACTGGTCGTACTTGGCGCGCTTATCCTTATCGGAAAGCACCTCGTACGCCTCGTTGACCTCCTTGAACTTCGCCTCGGCCTCCTTGTCGCCCGGATGCAAATCCGGATGATATTGCTTGGCCGCGTTGCGAAATGCAGCCTTGACCTCATCCTCCGTTGCGCTTTTGCTTATGCCGAGAATCTCGTAATAATCTGCTTTAGCCAAAGTCCCCAAAGCTCCTTATGATTAGCTTCTTTATAACCTCACCTGAGCCAAAGCATAGCTTTGGCTCAGGCATATTCACTCACATTGCAGGCCGCCGTTTATTTTTTATCGTCGTCCACGACCTCGTAGTCGGCGTCCACAACGTTGTCGTCGTGCGGCGCGGAGCCGCCTTCCTGAGGACCGGCTTCGCCCTGATTGGGCGCGGACTGCTGGTAGATCTTGCCGAACACCTCGTAGGAAACGTCGGTCAGCTTTTCTGTCGCGCGCTTGATCTCGGCGGCGTCGCTGCCCTCAAGCACTTTTTTCACGTTGGCAATCTCCGCCTCGATGCGGGACTTATCGTCCGCGCCGATCTTGTCGCCAAGGTCCTTCATGGTCTTTTCGGTCTGGTACACAAGGCTGTCGGCATGGTTGCGCTGTTCGACTTCATCCTTGCGCTTCTTATCCTCGCCGGCGTATTGCTCGGCGTCCTTCACGGCCTTCTTGATGTCGTCCTCGCTGAGATTTGCCGAGGCGGTGATGGTCACCTGCTGCTCGTTGCCGGTGCCGAGGTCGCGCGCGGAAACGTGCACGATGCCGTTGGCGTCGATATCAAACGTGACCTCGATCTGCGGCACGCCGCGCGGCGCGGGCGCAATGCCCGCGAGTTGGAAGCGGCCGAGGGTCTTGTTGTATTGTGCGAACTCGCGCTCGCCCTGCAGCACATGCACCTCAACGCTGGTCTGCCCGTCCGCCGCGGTCGAGAAGATCTGGCTCTTCTTGCACGGGATGGTGGTGTTGCGGTCGATGAGGCGCGTGAACACGCCGCCCACGGTCTCGATGCCGAGGGAAAGCGGCGTAACGTCGAGCAGGAGGATATCCTTCACCTCGCCGCCCAGCACGCCCGCCTGGATGGCCGCGCCGATGGCGACGCACTCGTCGGGATTGATGCCCTTGAACGGCTCCTTGCCCGTAACGTTTTTCACAAGATCCTGCACGGCGGGAACACGGGTGGAACCGCCCACGAGGATGACCTTATCGATTTTGGCGTTTGTCAGCCCTGCATCCTTCATGGCGATGGTCATGCAATCGCGCGTTTTCTCGATGAGGTCGCCCACAAGCTCGTTGAACTTTGCGCGGGTGAGCGTGATGTCGAGGTGCTTGGGGCCGCTAGAATCCGCCGTGATGAACGGCAGATTGATATTGGTCTGCATGGTGCTCGAAAGCTCGATCTTCGCTTTTTCGGCGGCTTCCTTAAGCCTCTGGAGCGCGCTCCTGTCTTTGCTCAAATCGATGCCGGAATCCTTCTTGAACTCCTGCACAAGGTAATCCATGACGCGCTGGTCGAAGTCGTCGCCGCCGAGGCGGTTGTTGCCGTTGGTGGCGAGCACTTCGAACACACCCGAGCCGATCTCGAGGATGGAAACGTCGAACGTACCACCGCCAAGGTCGTACACGAGTATTTTCTGATTGACATCCTTATCCATGCCGTAGGCAAGCGCGGCCGCCGTAGGCTCGTTGATAATGCGAAGCACCTCGAGGCCCGCGATGCGCCCGGCGTCCTTGGTAGCCTGACGCTGGCTGTCGCTGAAGTAGGCGGGCACGGTGATGACCGCCTGCGTCACTTTTTCGCCGAGATAGGCTTCCGCGTCATGCTTGAGCTTTTGCAGGATCATACCGGAGATCTCCTGCGGCGTGTAATCGACGCCATCGATATTCTTTTTATAGTTGGTGCCCATTTCCCTTTTAATGGAAGAAACGGTCTTTTCGGGGTTGACCACGGCCTGACGCTTAGCGATCTGGCCTACAAGGCGCTCGCTCCCCTTAAACGATACCACCGACGGAGTTGTGCGCGATCCCTCCGCATTAGGGATGACGACCGGCTCGCCGCCCTCCAGGAATGCCACGCAGGAATTGGTTGTGCCAAGATCGATGCCGATGATTTTTCCCATATTATCTATCCTCCTGATACTCAGATGCTCTTATCTATTATTTCGCAACCTTCACCATGCTATGGCGGATGATGCGATCTTTCACCTTATAACCTTTTTGCAGCACCTCAAGGATGTCGCCTTCCTCTTTCCCCTCCTGCTCACCGCGAAGCACCGCTTCGTGGAAGTCGGGGTCAAACCGGCCTGCGGCTTCGATTTCCGTAAGACCGCTTTTTTCAAGAACGCTCACAAATTGGCGGTAAACGAGTTTTATGCCCTCGCGCCATGCATCGCTCTCGTCGCCATTTTGGAGCGCGCGGTCGAAATTGTCGAGCACCGGCAAAAGCTCCTTGATAACGCCGCGCACACCCTCCTCAAAACTGTCGCAGCATACGGTGGCGTTGCGCTTGCGGAAATTATCGAAATCGGCCTGCGTCCTCTGGGCAAGGTTGATGAGCTCGTCGCGCTCGGTTTTGAGCTTTTCGATATGCTCCTTTACCTGCAAAAATTCCGCCTGCGTCATGGTGACGGCGTCCTTTTGCTGTTCGGGCGCTTTTTCCGCCTTCGGGGCATCTTTTTCTTTCGGGGTTTCCGCCGTCTCCGCGGCGTTTTGCGCGTTCTCTTTCGGGAGCTCTTCGTTTACGTTCTTTTCGCGCTTATCGTATTTTTGGTGCAATTCAATTACGCTCCTTCTTAACAATATTACTCCATATTTTTAGTTGGGAGTAGTATCAAACATATTCGTCAGCACGTCGCCCAAGCTCTTCCCGATATGCCTCAATACCGCGAGCACCCTCGCGTAGTCCATACGGGTAGGGCCTATCACGCCCAAAGAACCCGTTGTGCTGTCGCCTATTTTATAAGTAGCCGTGACCACACTGCTCCCCTTCAAGTCCGGCTGCTCATTCTCGCTGCCTATGGTAATGGAAAATTCCACTTTGGTGGCCGCCTTGAGCATTTCATACGGTACCTCCTTTTCCTCCAAAGAGGAAAGGAACACCCGCATGCGTTCGAGGTTGCTGAACTCCGGATAGTTCAAAAGGTTTGTGGCCCCGCTGACCTCCACATTGTTCTTGCCGAAGCCCGCATTTGCCCTGAGTGCCTTTATGACGGACTCTGCAAATTCGCGCTGTGCTCGCATTTCCCTGGGCATTTCCTCCAAGATCGCCGACGCCGCGTCCTCCACCTTCATACCGGCAAAGCGTTGGGTGAGCATACGCGAGAGCTTTTCCAAATCGCCCGCGTTCGTGCCGTTGGGCACGTAAAGGATCGTGTCCCTCGCGATGCCCGCATCCGTCACGATGACCGCAAGTGCCTTGTTTTCCGTGATCGGAACGAGCTGGATATGCTTGAGCTTTACACCGGAAAGCTGCGGTCCGAGCACCATAGAGGTGTATTTGGTCATATCCGAGATGGCCCGCGCGGTCTGGCGCATCACATCCTCCACACGGTCGAGCGCGATCGTAAAGTAATGCTCGATATAGTGCGATTCCTTCTCGGTAAGGCTCGCATGGCGCATGATGCTGTTCACGTAAAGGCGGTACGCCTTATCGGAAGGCACCCTGCCCGCGCTCGTATGCGGCTGCTCGAGAAAGCCAAGCTCCTCCAGATCGGACATTTCATTGCGGATGGTGGCGGAGGAAAGGCCGATATCATGCCGCTTGGAAATCGTGCGTGAGCCGATGGGCGCTGCGGTAAGCGTATAATCGTCGATGATCGCTTGCAGGATCATCATTTTGCGCATATCGAGCTCCATCGCCACGGCCTCCTTTCCAACCGTTTCCTTCAGCATGTTAGCACTCAGCAGGCCGGAGTGCTAATCACTTCCATAAAAATATCACCGCCGTAATTTAATGTCAAGGTGACAGCAGGCACACCAATGTGACAAAACGGCAACATTATGCGCTCCGCATCCGCTCCGCTTTCGCGCGCATGCCTTGCGAGTTATGCGCGCGAGAAGAATTTTACACATCCGCCTGTCGCACCTGCGGCTGCTCCCGGGCGGCGGATGTGAAAGGAACGAAAAGCTCCGCTTTTCATCCGTTTCGGCACGCGAGGCCGTAGGCCTCGGCCCGCAGGGCTCCGGCTCTGCCGGACGTGTGCATGCCGCCGAAGCCGGAATAAAGCCTCCGGGGGCTTCGGCCCCCGAAACCCCCGGAATAATTTTACCTACCATGCTATTTATGTAGTTTTAGCGTTGGAACATAGCTCTATTCTCCGTCCATAAAGTACAATAATACCTCATTTTGCATGTCGAGGCCGCGGTCGGTCAGGCGTGCGAAACCGTTTGAAATTTCAAGCCAGCGAAGCGATACGAGCCTCGTTATCGCCGCCTCGTAACGCGCCTGTAAGCTTTCGTTGAAGCGCACTTCAAACGCCGCGAGCTCGATCCCCTCGGTTTTTCGGAAGCCGAGCATCACGCATTCGAACATTTCCTCCCCGCGGCCGACGGACTGTTTTTCCTCAATGGGCAATCCTCCGCTTTCGGTGCGGGAAAGGTATTCGCCTAAATCCGCGGTGTTATTCCACCGCGTCCAAGTTCCGTCAATGCACATGGCTGAGTGCGCGTTCAACCCGAGGCCTATATATTCCCCGTTGTTCCAGTAGTTGAGGTTATGCCAGCATCGAAACGGGCTTTCTTTCTCCACGCCACGCCGCGCGTAGTTGGATATCTCATAGCGTTCATACCCGTTTTTTTGAAGCGTTTCGATGCAAGTCCGGTGCTGTTTGTAGGTTTCGTCCTCATCGGGCAAGCTCACTTCCCCGCGCCCCACGCTCGCGTGAAGCGGCGTCCCTTCCTCCAAGATGAGCGAATACGCCGAGATATGCTCGGGCGAAAGCGAAGTAAGCGCGTTGAGCGTTCCCCCTATATCCCGCACGGTCTGGCTCGGGAGGCCGTACATCACATCCACATTGATATTCATAAAGCCCGCGTCCCGCGCAAGCGCGAAGCTACTGAGAAGATCGGCATAGGTATGGATGCGGCCTATGCCCTTCAGGAGCGCGTCGTTTGCACTTTGCATGCCGAAAGAAAGGCGGTTTACGCCGGCGGCGCGGTATTCTTTCAGTTTTTCCAAGCTCACCGTGCCGGGGTTGGCTTCCATGGTGATCTCCGCATTTTCGGTGATGGGGAACCGCGCTTTGAGCGTGTCGAGGATGTTCCCGATCGCACCCAAAGGCAGCGCGGAAGGCGTACCGCCGCCCAAGAATACCGTATCGTAGCTGCGGTGCGGCATACGAAAAGCCAAAACTTCCATTTCGGCTTTCAGCGCGTTTACATATCGCGCCATGTACGGCGAGTTTTCGAAGGAAATGAAATCGCAGTACGCGCATTTTTTGACGCAAAACGGAATATGGATGTATAGGCCGGGCATACCTTAGTCGATACGAAGCACGCTCATGAAAGCCTCGCTGGGCAGCGAAACGGTGCCGATCTGGCGCATGCGTTTCTTGCCTTCCTTCTGCTTTTCGAGGAGCTTCTTCTTTCGTGTGATGTCGCCGCCGTAGCACTTGGCGAGCACGTCCTTGCGCACGGCGCGCACGGTCTCTCGCGCGATGATCTTGCCCCCGATGGCCGCCTGAATGGGTATTTCAAACTGCTGGCGCGGTATGACCTCCTGCAGCTTTTCGGCCACGGCGCGGCCCTTCGAATACGCCTTATCGCGGTGAACGATGGTGGAAAGTGCGTCGCACATATCGCCGTTGAGCAAAAAGTCCAGCCTTACAAGATCGCTTTGCTCGTAGCCCGCCATCTCATAATCGAACGACGCATAGCCGCGGCTGCGGGACTTGAGCTGGTCGAAGAAATCGTAGATGATCTCGTTGAGTGGCAGCAGATATTTGATGTTGACGCGCGTTTCCTCCATATATTTCATATCCTGAAACACGCCGCGCTTCTCCTGACAGAGTTCCATGATGGTACCCACGAATTCCGAAGGCGCCATGATATGCGCTTCCACCATGGGTTCCTCCATATAGAGGATATCCGTGGGATTGGGCATATTGGATGGGTTATCGAGGGGCAGCTCTGTCTGATCGGTCTTCGTGATCTTGTAGATAACGCTCGGGGCGGTGGTCACAAGGTCAAGGTCGAACTCGCGCTCAAGCCGTTCCTGGATGACCTCCATGTGCAGTAGGCCTAAAAAGCCGCATCGGAAGCCGAAGCCGAGCGCCATGGAAGTTTCCGGCTCGTATTTGAGGGAGGCGTCGTTGAGCTTTAGCTTTTCGAGCGCATCCTTGAGGCTTCCGTAATCCGCGCCGTCGGCGGGATAGATGCCGCAAAACACCATGGGGTTCGCCTCTTTGTAGCCCGGAAGCGGTTCCTTTGCGGGGTTTAGAGCACCTGTGACGGTATCCCCCACCTTGGTATCGGCAACGCTTTTTATAGAGGCCGCGATATAGCCCACCTCGCCCGCGGTTAGCTCTTCTGTGGGTCGAAGCGCTGGTTGAAAGACACCGACCTCCGTCACGTCGAACTCCTTCCCGTTGGCCATAAAGCGTATGGTCATACCCGGCCTTACGGTCCCTTCCTTGACGCGGACATAGCTTAAGGCGCCTTTATAATTATCGTAGATACTGTCAAAAATAAGCGCGCGAAGCGGTTCGTCCGCGCTGCCCTGCGGCGGCGGAACAAGCTCCACGATCTGCTTTAATACCTCGTTTACGTTAACGCCGTTTTTCGCGGAGATGCGAGGCGCGCCCATGGCCGGAAGACCGATGACGTCCTCGATCTCCTTGGCGACAAATTCGGGGTCCGCGCTCGGAAGGTCGATCTTGTTGACGACAGGCACGATCTCGAGCCCAGCGTCGAGCGCGAGGTAAACGTTGGCGAGCGTCTGCGCCTCGATGCCCTGCGTGGCGTCCACCACAAGCACGGCACCCTCGCACGCGGCAAGGCTGCGCGAGACCTCATAGGTGAAATCCACATGCCCCGGCGTGTCGATGAGGTTCAACATATAGCGGTTGCCGTCCGTATGCGTATAAAACATGCGTACGGCCGTGGCTTTGATGGTGATGCCGCGCTCGCGCTCGATCTCCATGGTGTCGAGAAGCTGCGCCTCCATATCGCGCGCGGCGACCGTATCGGTAAGCTCCATCAGCCGGTCGGCCAAAGTGGACTTGCCATGATCGATATGTGCGATGATGCAGAAGTTTCGTATGAACTCGCGGGGAAAAGCCATGAAAGCCTCCACTGTGTTTTTCGATGTTTTTCTCTAGGAAATCATACTTGATGCGGCGTAAAATTGCAAGCGTTCGCGGCGCGTGGTATCATGGTGAAAATCGACTGGAACAAAAGGAACGCCCTATGTTTTACGCATATATGCTTCGCTGTGCGGACGGCTCGCTTTATACGGGCTACACCGTGGACATGCAAAAAAGGCTTGCCGCCCACAACAGCGGGACGGCAAGCAAATATACGCGTGTGCGTTTGCCGGTAAAGTTGGCCTATCTTGAAGCCTATCCGAGCAAGCGCGAGGCGATGCAGCGCGAGTGCGCCATGAAACGGCTTAAGAAGGAGGAGAAGGAGCGGCTTATTTTCGGCTTTGAGGCGGGCCCCCTGCCCGCCTCAGCCCCGGGCGGTCTGTGCTGACTGCTAGCAGCCGCAGCCGCAATTATTGTTGCTGACGTTGCCGCAATCGTTCCCATTGAAGCAGCCGAGCAGCAGAAGCAGGATGATGATCCACCAGCAGTTGTTAAAGCCGTTGTTACTGTTGTTGTTGCAGCCGCAATCATCGTTGTTGCCGCAGCAGGAGAACAACAGTAAGAGGATGATGATCCACCAGCAGTTGTTGTTGCCGCAGTTGTTATTGCCCCAGAACATACTTGAAAAGCCTCCTTCAAAATTAAGCGCGGCGCGCTCTTGCTACGATATAGTACGCACTCGGGCTGCCATGTGTGCATCTTGACAAACCGCCTCCGTATGTTATGATTAAATACGTTTTCTCACCGTTTTTAAGATAGGAAACGCCGTGGCGCGCGGCATTGGATATGTAAAATTTACGGGCGTACACCGCCCGTTGAAGGGAAATGTATATGGCAACTGTTACCATGGACAAGCTCGTTGCGCTGTGCAAAAACCGCGGCTTCATTTTCGCCGGCTCCGAAATCTACGGCGGCCTCGCGAACTCGTGGGACTATGGTCCGCTGGGCGTGGAATTAAAAAACAACGTCAAGCGCGCATGGTGGCGCAAATTTGTACAGGAAAGCCCTTATAACGTGGGTATGGATTCCGCCATCCTCATGAACCCGGAAACATGGGTCGCCTCCGGCCACCTCGTCAATTTCAACGACCCTCTGATGGACTGCAAGTCCTGCAAAGCGCGCTTCCGTGCCGATAAGCTCATTGAGGATCACGTGAACGAGCATCATATCGAAGGCGTGCACCCCGACGGCTGGCCCAACGAACAGATGCAAGCCTATATCGCCGAGCATAAGATCGCCTGCCCCGAATGCGGTAAATCCGAATTTACGCCCATCCGCAAATTCAACATGATGTTCAAAACATTCCAAGGCGTCAATGAGGATACGGCAAATCAAATCTACCTCCGCCCCGAAACGGCGCAGGGTATTTTCGTGAACTTCAAAAACGTGCAGCGCACCACCCGCCGCAAGCTGCCCTTCGGCATCGCGCAGATCGGCAAATCCTTCCGCAACGAGATTACGCCGGGCAACTTTATCTTCCGCATCCGCGAATTTGAGCAGATGGAGCTCGAATTCTTCTGCGAGCCCGGCGCGGAGCTCACCTGGTACGCCTACTGGAAGGATTATTGCAAGAACTTTCTCCTTTCCCTCGGCCTGAAGGAAGAAAACCTGACCATGCGCGAACATGAAAAGGCGGAGTTGAGCCACTATTCCAACGGCACCACCGATATCGAATATGAATTTCCGTTTGGCCGTGGTGAGCTTTGGGGCATCGCCAGCCGCACGGATTTCGACCTTAAGGCGCACTCGGAGCACTCGGGCACGGCACTCGACTATCAGGATCCCTTTACGAACGAGCGCTTCATCCCTTACTGCATCGAGCCCTCTTTGGGCGCGGATCGCGTTCTTCTCGCGTTTTTATGCGACGCCTACGACGAAGAAACCTTAGAAGACGGCGATGTGCGAAACATCTTGCACCTCCACCCCGCGCTCGCGCCCTTCAAGGCTTCCGTGTTCCCACTTCAAAAAAACAAGCTGGGCGATAAGGCAAAAGAAGTCTACTCTATGCTCGCTAAGCACTTCATGGTGGATTACGACGAGACCGGCGCCATCGGCAAGCGCTACCGCCGCGCGGACGAGATCGGCACGCCGTACTGCATCACGGTGGACTTCGATACCCTCGAGGATAACACCGTCACTGTGCGCGACCGCGATACCATGGCGCAAGAGCGCATCCCGATCGACGGGCTCGTGAAGTATATCGAGGAAAAGCTCGTGTTTTAAATTTGATTTATGAAGCGGGCCGCGGCATTAAACGCCGCGGCCCTTCGTTTTTCTTCTCGGTATCAGCAGGCTTGCTCCGTGAGCCTTACGATCTGCGCGCACGCCTCCCCTAAATCCGTCTTGCCTGACACGATATGGATATCGTGTACCTCCGTGTCAAAGCAGCCGTGCTTTTTATCGAGCATCAGCGCAACGGGTGCGGGCAGATTCCCATGCATCCGCGCGGCGAAGCGCTCCTTGATGACCGAAAGCTCGGCCGTCATAAGAACGCGCAGTGCGCCTTTGGGCAAAAATGCCAAATGCTTCTTTTCGGAAATAACGTAGATGACGAAGCCTGAAGTCATCGCCTCCTCCAACTTCCTTTGAAAAGCCTCCTTCGCGGCGGCTTCGCTTTTTGCTAAGCTTAGGTAGTCCTTGCCGCTAAACACCTCCGCAGCGATCTCGCCTTTCAGTCTTTCCGCCAGCGTGGTTTTTCCTGTGCAGCTTTCGCCTATAATCCCTATCACCATATCGGTTCTCTCCTAATGTTTTTCGATGTGCTAATAGCCATCCTTGTTCCGCATCATAAGTGGTTCGACGATCATATCGCGCCGGAGCGTAGTATGCGCTGTTATGCCACGCGGATCATCTGTGTAAAGCACCCGTGCTCCGTGACTAAAATCAGCGTGTAAAACCCCTTTTCGGACGGGCACACAAGCTCTCCCGTACGGGTGCAGGCCGCATCGTCTTTCACAGACAAGTCTGTCCAGTATACCTCGAGGATCTCAAGCGCGCCCACGTTTTCGCGTGCGCCGGAGGAATCGGGAGACGCGGCAATATGCACGGCGATACGGCTTCCGGCCTTCGCCTCCACCCTGTCATAAAGGCCGTTATTGCTGCGCCACATGTCGGGCGACAGCCCTTCATGCGCCTTACAGCCGCGCCAATAGGTAAGGTCTTGCTCAGTTCCATCCTCGAATACAGCCAAAGGGAAACCGCCCAAGGCATCGCGCAAGCTCGGCTTCGCCGGCTCCTCCCTCACCGAATACGCATATATAAAGCGTGTGCGGTTTCGAATACTCTCCTCCTCACCGTACCAAGGCTCGTTTTCGGGGCTGAAAGTAAACTGCCCGCTTGTATCGTCCGTTATAACCTTGCCGTCTTTTTTGATTTCGAGCGACTTGAGCCATGTTACGGAAGGCGCAACACAGATGAAGCCGCGCTTGATCTCCTTTTCGTTGCCCGGTTCAAACGTCATCTCTGCGGTTACGGCCGTCCCATCATAAAATTCTGCCGTCACCTCGCCCGTAGCAAGCGGACGGTTGTCCCAAGCAAATGATTTCCCGTATACGATGGTTTCTCCTTCAAAATGGGTGTAATTGATGCTCCAGATGTCGCTTCCACGCGTATACATAAGGAGTTCGCCGTTTTTTATATAGTAGAGCTCGGCGGTGATTTCGCCCCTTTCGGATTCGCCCGCTGCCAAAAGTACGCCACCATGCCAATCCTGTCGGGCATAGAAAAATAAACGGAAGCCGCAGTTATCGAGTTTTTCAGGTAGGTACTCTCTATCCATCATAAAGGTAAATATGGCGGCAACCTCTGCGTCTGTCGCCCCGACCTCGTTTATGATAAAGCCCTCAGGCGCGTCGATAAGCACCGACGACGGTGTTATTGGCTGTATAATCGTCAGCTCCGGTGTTTCCGTCTGCGAGGCGGACACAAGATTCTGTGCGGGTGTCTGCGCCGCGCCGGATGCCTCCTTTTCCGTTACCGGCGCACTCGAACATGCATTTATCAGCGCGGCGGTCAGTAGAACAATTGCTAAGAGCGATACACTTTTGCCAGAGGATATGTGCTTTTTCTTTTCCATTTTTCACCTCCGTTTCGCCTATATCCCCAGTCTACTTTTGACGTTTCAAGCCTGTCAAGCCATATGAGGCCAAGTTCATAGAATCGTAAAATACCGCCGCGCGAATGCGCCGACGGTATTAAATAAGGAGAGTGGGTTACCCCTTGATTTTCCCCTCGTGGTTGCGCTCAAGTATCTTTGCGAGTGTGATGGCGTGACGGTCAATAACCGCCTCATCCTGTCCTTCGATCATGATGCGAATCAAGGGTTCTGTGCCGGAGGCGCGTACGAGTACGCGGCCGGACGTACCGAGCTCACTACCGATGCTTTGTATTTTGACTTTCAACTCCGCGTCGTCCATGGCAGCCTGCTTACGCTCGTTTTCCACGCGCACGTTTACAAGCACCTGCGGATAGATGGGAATTTCCGAAGCGAGCTGCGACATGCTTTTTTGGGTGCTTTGCAGGATGTTGAGCACCTGAATGGCGGTGAGCATGCCGTCGCCCGTGGTGTTGAGATCGAGGAAGATCACATGGCCGGACTGTTCGCCGCCCAAAGCATAGTTTTCCTTAAGCATGCACTCCATAACGTAGCGGTCGCCCACGGCGGTTTCCGAAATGCGAACGCCGCGCTCTTTCATGCGCACCTTCAAGCCGAGGTTGGACATGACGGTGATCACGAGCGTGTCGCTTTTAAGCCTTCCTTCCTCCTTCATCGCCAGCGCGCAAATGCCCAAAATGCGGTCGCCGTCCACGATGTTGCCGAACTCGTCCGCGGCAATCACCCTGTCGGCGTCGCCGTCGAAGGCAAAGCCCGCGTCCGCGCCCGTTTCCGTAACAAGCTCCTGCAGCCGCTCGGGATGCAAGGAGCCGCATTTATCGTTGATGTTGTTGCCATCCGGCTCGTCAGCGCAGGATATGACATCCGCGCCGAGTTCGGAGAACACTTCGTGCGCGATACGCGAGGAAGCGCCGTTTGCGCAGTCGAGCACCACGCGAAGGCCGTCAAAGCGTATACGCGCGGTGGATTTCAAGAAGGACGCGTATTCGGATGCCGCGCGTTTGGCCTTGATCACATGCCCTACGTCCGCGCCGATCGGTCTTTGCAGAGGCGCGTCGTCTTGGATCATACGCTCGATTTCGTCCTCGATCTCGTCGGGCAGCTTATAGCCCTTGGCGCTGAACCATTTGATGCCGTTATACTCCATGGTATTGTGCGACGCGCTCACCATCACCGCCGCATCCGCCTCATACAGGCGCACAAGGTACGCCAGAGCCGGCGTCGGGATAACGCCCACGTCAATCACGTCGCCACCCACCGAGCAGATACCGGCCGTAAGCGCAGCGCCGAGCATATCTCCTGAGCGCCGCGTATCCATGCCCACAAGTATCCTCGGGTTGTGCACCTCGCTGGTCAGCACATAGGCGCCGCACGCGCCGATCTTCATCGCAAGTTCGCACGAAAGATCCCTGTTTGCGATGCCACGCACGCCATCGGTCCCAAAAAGCCTTGCCATAACCGCCCTCCGTCGTATCAGAACATAAGATACTCGACTGCCGAAGTGGCCGCGACAGCGCCGTCGGCCACAGCGGTAACGATCTGCCTTAAGGGTGTGTTCCGCACGTCCCCCGCGGCGTAAACACCGTTCACCGAGGTTTTCATATGCGCGTCGGCGATGATGTAGCCGCCCTCGTCGAGGTCGAGAACGCCCTTGAAAAGCGCGGTGTTGGGAACGATGCCCACAGCGACGAAGATACCCTCGACGTTAAGCTTGCGCTCTTCGCCCGTTTTATTTTTCACAACGAGACCCGTCACTTCCTTGTCGCCTAAGATGCGCTCGGGTACGCTGTTCCATACGAATTCGATCTTGGGCTCGTTGAACGCCGCCTTTTGCAGTACGTCCGCCGCACGAAGTGCATCGCGCCGGTGCACAACATATACCTTATTCACAAAATGCGCAAGGTAGAGCGCGTCCGCAATAGCGGTATCGCCGCCGCCCACGACCATCACGTCCCGGTTCTTGAAAAAAGCGCCGTCGCAAGTAGCGCAATAGGAAACGCCCGCACCCGTAAGCTCATCCTCGCGCGCTATGCCGAGTTTGCGCGGCGAAGCGCCCGTAGCTACGATCACGGCCTTCGCCTCGTATTCCCTGCCCGGCGTTTTCACGCGCTTCACGGGGCCGAATAAGTCCACGCCCACGGCCTCCTCGGTCGCCGTTTGAAGGCCGAAGCTTTGCGCCTGCTTTTCAAGCTTTGCTGCGAGGGAAAAGCCGTCCACGCCCTGCTCGAAGCCCGGATAATTTTCCACGTTCATCGTTCTGGTCATCTGCCCGCCCGGATACAGGCTTTCTAAAAGCAAGGCGCTCCTGCCGCTCCTTGCGGCATAGATGCCCGCCGCAAGCCCCGCCGGCCCGCCGCCGATGATGATGATATCCTTCATACTATACCTCGGTTTTCGTTTTTCTGCCGTTTCCTGACTAGTATAACATATTCCCCGCTAAAGGATAAGGCAATCTCTTCAACCGGACGCGGCGGGTAACAAAGTCACGAAAGCAGGTATGATAAAAGCCCGAACGAATTATCGGGCAGCGAGGCCATAAGTTGTAAATTACCAGTTAACACATGTCTCCATATATTGACTGCCAAAGTCCCGATTGCTATATTTTAACTGGGCGGATAAAGAGGCACTGTTCTAAACAAAAAAAAGGAGAAAGCTATGAAAAAACATCTATGTTTACTGTTGGCTTTTACCCTCCTCTTGATTGTTCCGGTATCCTCTATGGCAGCTACGCATACCCATAATTATTCTACTTACGTCGGAGCAAGTTACGAGTATGACGATCTTGGAAGTACACACCGTAAGTATGAGTATGGAATCTTTCGGTGCAGTTGTGGCGAATCTATCCGGAGATACCTCGGGGCATCTGATGAAAACCACGACTCAAAAACCTATGACGGCGGCCACATGGGAGGCGGATTACACCGGTTTATAAACAAATGCTCCAAGTGCGGCCATGTCCACAGCACATTTACTGTATCTTGCGGCGGGCCTCCGTGTTTGCTGCCCTATTAGCAGAGGTTTAAGACCACGCTAACCTAAGTTGTTGCTTATCCGCCCGAAAATGATGTGAGCTCCCACCACAACGGTTCATTTTAAATGTCTGTCGGTTTTTGCACTTCATGAGAATAAAAAGAAAGCCCGTAAACACGCGGGAAGCCGCATGAATACAGGCTTTTTTATTGTAAGGTAATTATCTCTTGGAGAACTGGGGCGCGCGGCGTGCGGCCTTGAGGCCGTATTTCTTACGCTCCTTCATGCGCGGGTCGCGCGTGAGAAAGCCGGCCTTTTTAAGTTCCGCGCGAAGTGCGGGGTCCGCAATGATGAGCGCACGGGCAATACCGTGACGGATCGCGCCAGCCTGGCCGGTGGTGCCGCCGCCGTACACGTTGACGTTCACATCGTATTTGGAGAGGTTGTTGGTGAGGGTCAATGGTGCGCGGGCAATCATCTTAAGGGTCTCATACCCAAAGTAATTGTCGAGATCGCGCTTATTGACCGTGAAATTGCCTGTGCCCGGGAACAGACGAACGCGGGCAATGGACTTTTTGCGCCTTCCGGTGCCTAAAAATTGAGCTGTTGCCATGTTTCGTTCCTCCTTCCCTTATTTGAGCACGAGCGTTTCGGGCATCTGCGCGGCATGCTCGTGATCGGGCCCGCGGTAAACGCGGAGCTTCTTGAGCATCTTGCGGCCCAGAGGGCCCTTGGGCATCATGCGGCGAATGGACTCGTACACGGCGAACTCGGGCTTTTTAGAAAGGAGTTCGCGGTACGGTATCTCTCGGAGGCTTCCGGGGAATTCGCTGTGCGTGTAGTATTTTTTATTGTCGAGCTTTTTGCCCGTCAACACGACCTTATCCGCGTTGATGATGATAACATGGTCGCCGGT
Organism: Bacillota bacterium; assembly: GCA_023400985.1. Lineage (GTDB taxonomy): Bacteria > Bacillota > Clostridia > Christensenellales > CAG-138 > UBA7707. The sequence continues at coordinate 225,558 of JAEXEN010000038.1, read as the reverse complement.
GTCGACGTGCGGCGTAAAAATCGGCTTATGCTTACCGCGAAGTATAGTGGCTACTTGCGTAGACAGACGGCCGAGCACCATGCCGGTCGCATCCACAACATACCACTTACGTTCGAGGGTTTCGCCTTTTGCCATATAGGTTTTCATGGCTCATCCTCCAAAGGTTGATGTTTTGCGCTGTCAGAGGATTGGCGTTCCCTGCGAGCCGGGGCTGTGGCCGCATAGCGCCTGTCCTAACGAACACACTATGGTATTTTATCCAATCCTTTTCACGATGTCAAGGAAAAAAGCGCGGAAAACGGCAATATTGCCTGATTATTTTCGTGTTTTATTCAAGTCCCGTGAAACCGGTTTGCCTTAATGCCTCATAAAGCGCGAGCGCCGCGGAATTGGAGAGGTTGAGCGAGCGCTGATCGCTTTTCATGGGGATGCGAACGGCGTTTTTGGCGCGGCTCAAAAGCTTTTCGCCGAGGCCCGCCGTTTCCCTGCCGAACACCAGAAAATCGCCGTCGCGATAGCTTACCTCGGTGTAAACGCATTTTGCGTGCGTGGAGAAGAGGAAAAACCGCGCGTCGGGATTTTTCTCCTCCACCTCCCCGAACGAGTCGTAATAGGTAATATCGAGGTCCTTCCAGTAATCGAGGCCCGCGCGTTTGAGCTTGGCGTCGTCGATTTTAAACCCGAGCGGGCGCACAAGATGCAGCCTAGTACCGGTCACGGCGCAGGTGCGCGATATATTGCCCGTATTCTGCGGTATCTCCGGCTCCACCAAAACGATGTTAAACATGCGCGCCTCCGTACTTCTTTAAGGTAAGGGGAGCCGAACCCTTGCGCCTAAAAACTGCCGGTTTGGCGCACGTCTTTGTCATCGTCAGTCGCCGTAGCCCCACTACGGCTCCCCCCTCTTTCGCGACCTGCATCCAAACCGGCAGTTTTTAGGTCGCAGAGTTTAGAGAGTCGGAAAGCATGTCAGCGTTGCGGCGCTGGGCGCAGGCGTAGCGGTGCCTACGGCGAGTACCAGCAACACGGCGATGGCATACTTTCCGGCCCTCTAAACCGCAAGGGTTCGGTTCCCCTTACCTTAAGCAACGAGTTTCATTTTATACGCGCGCACAGCATTTTTCAAGCCCCGCTTATTTCTTTTCCGGTCCCTCCACGAGTTTTCGAACCTTTTCGAGGTAGATATCCGTAAGCTCTTTGGAATATTCTTCGCTGTAGCCGCCTGCAAGCACCTTACACGACAAAAAGCCTTCCGAGGGGCTGATGTGCACCCAGCCCTTGTCGCTTTTCACCTTCACGCCGTCCAATAGCTCCACGCGGTTTTCCTTTTCCGTTTCCACGAGGCTCCTTAATACCCGCCCCACGTCGCGCCACGAGCAGCCTACCTCGGCTTCTCGCGTATGCGCCTCCGGCAGTTCCTTTAAGAGCGTATCAAGCTCCCCCGTCTGCGCGAGCTCGCTGAGCCGCACGACCGCGGTCTCCGGCTCAAAAAGCTCCGGCAGATAGTTCCCCGCGTTCAGTGCCGCCTCCAACCATTTGGAGCGCACATTTGCGGCGCGCTCCACCTTTGCGCCGGCGTTTATTAGCGCGTCCGCGTATTCCTCGTTGAGGCCGACGGGAAGCGTAAATTCCGTCTGCCGCTTAGCGCGAAGGGCTGATAGAGCAAACATGAATTGCAGCTCGGCTTTGTTGAGGTGCCTGTCCTTATAGATGAAAAGCTCCGGTTCGCCGTTCTCCCCCATCATCACGCCCAAGGTCGCGCCCGCATATACCATGGAGCCGTGAAGCTTATCCTTCTGCCTCTCGGCCATATAAAGCACGCGTATTCCGACGGGCAAAAGCACGCGCGCGATGATGTCGAACGCTTCCGCGCTCCCGCCGATGATCACGGTGATCGCGCCCGCATCCACACGTTTAAGCGTGAGCGCTGCCAAAATATGCGCCTCATATGCTTTGACGGCGGCGTTGTTATGTTCTACGATTCCCAGCCGTGAATACGTAATGGGACGCTTGAACCCCTCGTCGTATTCCTGCTTGAATTTGCGATAGTCCTTCGCTTTGAGCTCCGCACCGGTATTGTCGCTCAAATAAAGCTCCGTCTCATGCGCGTTGCGCGCGCTGTGGCGGATATACGCGCCACCATTCAGGCGGAAGGCGCGTACGGCGTATTCGAACGCAGAGGGGGTACACGCGCCGAAATCGCACACGTCGCCCCCCTGCGATACGATCCCCGAGAAGAGCGCGTGCTTGAGCATGACGGATTGCTGGCTGCCGTCCGTTGCCACGCCGAGCTCCGCAGGCAGACGGTGTATGGACGCGAGCGCGCAGCCCACGCGCACGGCGTTTAACGGGTTCATGTCCCCGTCACAGTAGCCGCGCAGGGGGAGCTTTTCCGTCTGCTTTTCCCCGCGCTCCTGCCAAACCACGTTTTCCTCGAAAACGCCCTCGTCCGCAAGCTTCTTCTGCGGCCATATAAGCACGCCTTTTTTGACCTTCGCGTTCTTCCCCACATGCGTTCCTGCACCGACGGCGCTCTTTTCAAACGCCGCCGAGCCTACATCCATATGCGCTTCCTCGCAGAGGATCGCGCCGCGAATCTCCGCGTTTTCGCGGACACGCACGTTTTCCATCAGGACCGACTGCTTGATGCTGCTCCCCGTGCCCACCTTGCTGCCCGTGCCGATCACCGCGTAAGCGTCGATAAGCGCGCCGTCGGCGATCTCCGCGTCCTTTCCTACATAGCACGGCGCGCGCAGGACCGCCTTTTTGGATATATGCGCGCCCTCCTCTATAAAAATGCCGTCGCGCCCCACAGCGCGGGGCATATATGCGCAAAGACCGTCCAGCAACGCGCGCTGCGCCTCCAGATATTGCTCGAGGTCGCCTATATCGCACCAGTAACCCGTGGTCTCGTACCCGTAGATGGGAATGCCGTTTTTCATCACAAGCGGAAAAAGATCCATGCTAAAATCAAAAGGCCTGTCGGTCGGGATCATCTCCATGATCTCGGGCTCTAGGATGTACACGCCTGTGTTCGCGAGATCGCTAAACACCTCGGAGAGCATGGGCTTTTCCAAAAAGCGGGTGATGACGCTTTCGCGGTCGAGCAGCACAACGCCGTACTCCGTGGGCGCGGTCACTTTTTTCAATACGATCGTAAGCTTTGCGCCGTGTTCCTTATGGGCGTTTAACGCCGCGCTCAGGTCCATATCGGTCAGCGCGTCGCCGCTTAGTATAAGCGTGGTATCCTTAGGCGCCGGCACGGCGGCCCGTACGCTTCCGGCGGTGCCGAGCGGCTTTCCCTCGATAGCGTATTTCATATCCATGCCGAAACGCTCGCCGTTTCCCACATGGCGCATAATGCTTTCGGGCAGGTAAAAAAGCGTGGCCGTCACGTCCGTTATGCCGTGCAGGCGCAGCAGGTCGAAGCAATATTCGATAACGGGCCGGTTCAAGATAGGCACCATGGGCTTTGGCTTGGTGCAGGTGAGCGGCCGCAGACGGCGGCCCTCGCCGCCCGCCATGATCACTGCGCGCATAAAAAATACCGCCTTTCCGTTTCATGAAATGCGGTATTAGTTTGCGCTCACACGGGCGGAATATTCCGTTGTTCAGCTAAAAAAGGCATTGCCGCCGTAGGTCGCCACATATTTGTGCGAACTCCAGCTTTCGCCTTTGCTCGCAGGGCGGAAGTAATATACGTTCGAGGGGAGTATGGTATCGCCGCCGAACACGGCTTGTACCGCTTCGATGCAGGTCGAGGACGGTTTCACCGCGCGAAGCGCCGCCTCATCTTCGGCGGGTGAAAATTGCGCGCCGTTGCCCTGGAAGATGACGCCCTCTATCGTGGAGCGGAAAATACCGCTCTGCACGCGGTTCAATATCACGTTGGCCACCGCACGGTACCCATCGTAATCGCCGCGCTTGCTCTCCTCGTAGACGATCTGTGCGGTCAAAAGCACTTCCTCGGCGCTGTAGCCGCCCGCGCCGCCGTTGCTCGCTTCCACGGGCTTAGGCGTGGCGGTCGCCGCAGGCGTGGAGGTCGGTTTCGAAGCCGGCTTTTTCGTAGGCTCGGGCGTAGGCGTAGGGATCGCGCCTACGCCGATAAATTCTTTGAGCATAAACCCCGTTTTTTCATCGATCTCCACTTGATACCACTCGTCGGTCTTCGCGGTGATGAGAAGCAAGGTATTGCATTCGTATTCGCCGATCACGTCGTAGTCCGTACCCGGACCGTTGCGCAGGTTCACCGAAAGCGCTCCCACATATCCATCCACGTTCTTCACGTCAGTTAGCTCATATTCGGGCTCAGGCGCTGGCGAAAGCGTAGGCTCAGGGGTCGCTGTCGGAACACTCGTCGCGGTTGCGACGGGCGTCGGCGTTGCCGGAGCGGGCGTTACGGGCTCCGCCGTTATCTCGACAAGCGTTTCTTCGGCAAAAACAACAGCTTCCACAGCCCTCTCGGAAAGGCCCGTGGCGGACTGCGCCGCGCAGCCGCTTAAGATGAGCGCCGCGAGAGCCATAAGCAGTATGAGATTTTTACTCAATTTTTCCATGCGTTACAGGATGTACTTTCTCAGGTCCTCTCCGTTGAATTCTGCGGACAGATGCTCTTTCACATACGCCTCGTCCACTACCACTTTAGTGAGCGGGAACGAGCCGTTGGCATTGAAGGAAATATCGTCCAGGAGGTTTTCCATGATGGTATGCAATCTTCTCGCGCCGATGTTCTCGCTCGTTTCGTTGGCATTGTACGCATATTGCGCAAGCACGTCGACGGAATCCTTTGCAAAATCGAGCACGATGTTATCGGTCTTTAAGAGCGCCGCATATTGCTTGGTGATAGCGTTTTCCGGCTGGGTAAGTATGCGTTTATAGTCGTCCACCGTGAGCGAGTCTAGGTTCACGCGGATGGGGAACCTGCCCTGAAGCTCCGGAATGAGGTCGGTCACCTTGGAAATGTGGAACGCGCCGGCCGCGATGAACAAAATGAAATCCGTCTTGACGGGGCCGTACTTGGTGCTCACGGTGCAGCCTTCCACGAGCGGCAGGATATCCCGCTGCACGCCCTCGCGGGAAACGTCGGGGCCAGAGGTAAGGCCTGTGCCCGCGATCTTATCGATCTCATCGAGGAAGATGATGCCGTCCTGCTCAGCCTTTTCGATGGCCTCGCGTATCACCTCATCCATATCGATGAGCTTATCGGCCTCTTCCTGCGTCAAAATGCGGTAAGCCTCGGGCACCTTTACCTTGCGCTTCTTCCTGTTTTTGGGCAAAATGCTCCCCATCAGGTCGTTGATGTTGATATCTATACCCATGGCGATCATGGCGTTGCTTCCCTGATTCGCCTGCTCCACCTCGATCTCGATCATTTCTTCGTCGAGCTTGCCGGCCCGAAACGCTGCAAGCACCTCCTCGCGGCGGGTATAGTGTTTTGCGCGCTCGTCATCGCTCATTTCGGGCTCCTGCTCATCGCCGCTGCCCAAAAGGAACTGAAGGGGGTTTTGCTGCCGCTGTTTATGAACGGCGATGGGTACCAAAAGGTCCGCAAGGCGCTGCTCGGCGGCGGCCTGCGCTAAGAGTCGCACTTCCGCCTCCTTCTTTTCCTTGCACAGCCGTATGGCGGCGTCCACAAGGTCGCGTATCATGGAATCCACGTCGCGGCCCACATAACCGACCTCTGTGAACTTAGTCGCCTCTACCTTTACAAAAGGCGCATCCACAAGCTTCGCGAGCCTCCTCGCGATCTCTGTCTTACCCACGCCCGTAGGCCCTATCATGATGATGTTTTTCGGTGTGATCTCCTCACGAAGGTCCTCGGAGAGCCTGCTCCTGCGGTAGCGGTTTCGAAGCGCAATCGCCACCGCACGCTTGGCCTTAGACTGCCCGATGATGTATTTATCGAGCGAATCCACGATTTCTTTAGGCGTAAGCATGGCTAAACCTCCTCCACGGAAATGTTTCCGTTGGTGAACACGCAGATGTTCGACGCGATGCGAAGCGCCTTTTCGGCAATTTCCCGCGCGTCAAGCTCGGTATTTTCCTTGAGCGCCTTAGCCGCCGCAAGCGCGTACATGCCGCCCGAGCCAATGGCGGCGATGCCGTCGTCCGGGTCGATCACCTCGCCCGTGCCGGATATGATAAGAAGCTCATCGGCGCTCGCCGCGATGAGAAGCGCCTGAAGCTGACGCATCACTTTATCGCTTCTCCATTCCTGCGCAAGCGCCACGGCCGCGCGCTTCAGGCTGCCACCGTGCTGCTCAAGCTTGCCCTCAAACCGCTCGCAAAGCGTAAACGCATCCGCCACGGAACCGGCAAAGCCCACCACGACCTTGCCATGGTAAACGCGCCGTACTTTTTTAGCGGTCTGCTTCATGATCGTATTTTCACCCATCGTCACCTGTCCGTCACCTGCGACGGCACATTTGCCGTTTTTTTGTACGGCGACGATCGTTGTTCCCATTAAAGGCATACTATTTCCCTCATTCTCAAAAGATGATAGCCATATGATAACACAAATTATTGATACACCCGAAATTTGCGAGGTATCTTTACATTTTTTTCGCAATTATTTCATTTATCACACTTAGGCTTCTCTCGCCGACCAATTCATAGCGCGCCTGTTTGTTTCGCGGAGGATCGTTAAACTCGTCCATGATGCCGAAGTTCACGTTCATAGGCTGAAAATCCTTTCCGGCATATTCGGAAACATAGTGTGCAAGCGCGCCGATGGCGGTCGAACGCGTAAAATCCACCGCTTCCTTTCCGAGCATAAAATGTGCGAGGTTTACGCCCGCGACAAGCCCGCTCGCGGCGCTTTCCACATAGCCTTCCACGCCCGTGAGCTGCCCGGCGAAGTAAAGCCCCGGTCTCGCTTTCGCCTGAAAGCTTACGTCCAGCCTATGGGGAGAATTGATGAAGGAATTCCTGTGCATCACGCCGTAACGCACGAAGTTCGCGTTTTCAAGGCCAGGTATCATACCGAACACACGTTTTTGCTCGGAAAATTTCAAATTGGTCTGAAAGCCGACGATGTTATAGAGCCTGCCCTCCGCGTCGTCCTGCCGAAGCTGCACCACGGCGAACGGGCGCGTATTCGTTCGCTCGTCGCGCAGCCCCACGGGTTTTAACGGTCCATAGGCAAGCGTCATTCTACCGCGTTTTGCCATGACCTCCACAGGCATGCAGCCCTCAAACACCTTAAGCGTTTCAAATTCCCGAAGCGGAACGGTTTCGGCGCTTATAAGCGCGTCCACGAAAACGTTGTACTGCTCGCGGTCCATGGCGCAGTTAAGATAATCGCCGCCTCTATCGTAGCGCGAGGCGCGAAATACCTTTTCCATATCGAGAGAATCATACTCCACGATGGGCGCCGCCGCGTCGTAAAAATGGAGGTTTTCGCCGAAGAAACGCTCGATGTCGGCTAAAAGCGCTCCGTCGGTCAGCGGTCCTGTGGCGATTACGGCGGGGGCGTCGGACAAAGTGAGAACTTCCTCTTGCGCGATCTCGATGTTTTTATGCGCGCGGATGCGCTCGGTGACGAGCTCTGAAAAGCCATCCCGATCCACAGCCAGAGCGCCGCCCGCGGGCACGCGCGTTTCATCGGCACAGGCGATGATGAGAGAATGAAGCCGCCGCATCTCCTCCTTGAGGAGGCCCACGGCGTTTTGCAGCCTGTCGGAGCGCAAGGAGTTGGAGCATACGAGCTCTGAAAACGCGTCGCTCGTATGGGCGGGGCTTTTTTTATGAGGTTTCATTTCAGCGAGCAAGACAGGAATGCCGCGCTCAGCTAACTGATACGCGGCCTCACAACCTGCAAGCCCTGCGCCAACGACCTTGACGCGCTTCATGCTTCCTCGTTCCCTTTCCTTTGCGGCCTTACAACAAAACCGCAGTCCTTGTTGGAGCAGGCGGTGTAGCCGCCGTGCTGCCCCGCCTTATGCACCATCATGGCGCCGCATTTGGGGCATTTTTCCTTAGCCGGCCTGTCCCATGACACGAAGTCGCACTTAGGATAGTTTTCGCAACCGTAAAACACCTTGCCGCGCTTGGATTTTCGCTTGATGATCTCCGCGCCGCACACGGGGCACGGCACGCCGATCTTTTCGACGATCGGCTTGGTGTTGCGGCATTCGGGGAAGTTGGGGCACGCCAAGAACCTTCCAAACCGCCCCATCTTATACACCATCATCGCGCCGCAACGGTCGCATTTCACATCGGACACCTCGTCGGGTATGACGACCTTTTCGATGCTCTCGGAAGCCTTATTCACGGTTTTCTGAAACGGGCCGTAGAAATCCGAAATGACCTGCCGCCACGGCTGCTCGCCGTCCTTGATAAGGTCGAGCTTGCTTTCCATATCCGCCGTGAACTTCACGTCCACGATGTCTTCAAAATTCTCCTTCATGAGCTGCGTCACCACGAAGCCGAGCTCCGTCGGTAAAAGCTGCTTTTTATCGCGCTGGATGTAGCCGCGCTCGATGATGGTGGAGATGGTGGGCGCGTAGGTGCTCGGGCGGCCTATCCCTTTTTCCTCGAGCGCCTTCACGAGCGACGCCTCCGTATAGCGCGGCGGCGGCTGCGTGAAACGCTGTTCCGAATCGATCTTTTGCGCCTTGAACGTTTCGCCCGTTACGAGCTTCGGCAGCTGTATCTCATCCTCCTGCGCCTCGTCGCGGCCCTCGGTGTAGATGATACTATAGCCGTCGAACAAAGTGCGCACGCCGTTGGCGCGGTAGGTGCAGCCGTTCGCGTCGAAGGTAACGGTGCTCGTTTCCATGAGCGCCTCAGTCATTTGACTGGCGAGGAAGCGTTCGTAGATGAGTTTATAAAGCTTATACTGGTTGGCGTTGAGCGAAGCCTTCACGCTCAGCGGCGTATTTTCCACGCTCGAAGGGCGCACCGCCTCGTGCGCGTCCTGCGCGCCCTTCCTCCCCTTGTAGATGTTGGGCGTTTGGGGCGCGTAGTTTTCGCCGTATGTGGTTTTGATATGCGCAAGCGCCTGGGATTGCGCCTCGTCGGACACACGCACGGAATCGGTGCGGATGTAGGTGATAAGGCCCGTGAGCCCCTTCCCTTCAAGCTCCACGCCCTCGTAGAGCTGCTGCGCCACGAGCATGGTAAGCTTGGTGGTGAAACCGAGTTTTCGCGAGGCTTCCTGCTGGAGGCTGCTCGTGGTGAACGGCGGCGGCGCGTGGCGCGTCTTTTCCGTCACCTTGATATCGGTAATAACAAATGGCGCGTCTTTTGATTGCGCTACGACCTTTTTGGCCTGCTCCTCGTTGCTTATTTCGGCCTTTTTGCCGTTGAAGCCGTAGAATTTCACCGCGAGGGGCTTCTTCACGGAACCGCCCGCGAGGAAGGCGGTGATGATCCAGTATTCCTCGGGGTTAAAGTCGAGTATTTCCTGTTCGCGGTCGCAGATAATGCGCGTGGCGACCGATTGCACGCGGCCCGCGGAAAGGCCCTTGCGCACCTTCGCCCAAAGAACGGGGCTTATTTTATAGCCCACCAGCCTGTCGAGCACGCGGCGCGCCTGTTGCGCGTCCACGAGGTCCATATCGATGGCGCGAGGTGTTTTAACGGACTTTTTTACCGTATTGGAGGTGATCTCGTTGAACTCGATACGGCAATTGGAATTAGGATCGAGCTTCAATATCTGCGCGAGGTGCCAGGAAATGGCTTCCCCCTCCATATCAGGGTCGGTTGCGAGCAAAACTTTTTGCGCCGCTTTGGCTTCCTTGCGAATGCGCTCCAAAACGTCGCCGCGCCCGCGCAGCGTGATATACTTCGGATCGAAGCCGTGCTCCACATCCACGCCGAGCTGGCTTTTGGGAAGGTCACGCACATGTCCGTTGGATGCGACCACCTTATACTTCGAGCCGAGGAATTTTCCGATCGTTTTCGCCTTCGCGGGCGACTCCACGATCACCAGCATTTCCGTCATAGTGCCTCCGAAACCCGCCGACGGACGCCCGAACGGCGGGAGATTCAAATAATGATAAACCAAGGAGAGCCGAACCCGCGGGCTCCGCTCTCTTAAATTTCGTAGATCCTTCCGGGCGACTGCTTAATTATTCCCGAAAATTCCAGCTCTGTCAAGGTCGAATTTAGTATGCCCATCGAAAGCCCCGTAAGATCGCTGAGTTCGTCAAAGCTCTTTTCGCCCATGGCGAGGAGGTCACGGATGGTTTTCTGCTCGCCCGCGAGCACCTGCTTTTCCTCCCGCCGTGCGGCCTCCACATAGGCGCGGAGCCCGTATTCCTCCAGCACATCGGCGGCACTGAGCGTGATCTTAGCGGTGCCGTCCGCGATCAGGCGGTTGGTGCCCTCGCTCATGGGGTCGGTAATGCGCCCGGGTACGGCGAACACGTCGCGGCCCTGTTCGAGCGCGAAATTTGCGGTGATGCTCGTACCGCTTCTCGAAGCCGCCTCCACCACCACGAGCCCGCGCGACATGCCGCTGATGATGCGGTTGCGGCGCGGAAAATTCGACGGATGCGGCGCGGTACCGGGCAAAAATTCCGAAATCACCGCGCCCCGCTCGATGATCTCCCTATACAGGGTTTCGTTATCCTTCGGGTATACCACATCTACCCCGCAGCCCAATACCGCCACGGTCGGAAAATCGCTCTCCTTCACGCTCAAGGCCCCTGCCGAGCTCTGCGCGTCGATACCGTAAGCGAGCCCCGAAACAACGCACGCACCCGCTTTGGTGAGCTCGCTCGCGAGCGAGAAGGCCATCTTCTTCCCGTAGGATGTGCATTTGCGCGAGCCGATGATGGCGAGAGGAAGCGCGATGTCGCTTTTCAAACGGCCCTTGACAAACAATACCGGCGGCGGGTTATGGATGTGTTTTAAAAGCTCCGGGTAGCTTTCGTCGCCAAGGAGCGCGGCTTGGATGCCGCGCTTTTTCAAGTACGCAAGGCAGGAGTCGATATAGCTCTCCTCCGCTTTTTGATGAAGCTCGGCCTTGACCTTCTCCGCGTTTCTGCCTTCGAACGAAAGCTCGTTTCGCGCGGCGGCATCAAACACATCCCGCGCGGAGCCGTGGCGCTCGACGAGCCTGAAGTAATTAGAAGGGCTGCATTTGAGCGCAAACGCGAGCCAAAGGTCGTAGCGCGAAAGGGTATCGGCCATCGTATTCTCCCCCACCGAAATTACATATCTGCAAGGAAATTTCGCCTACGGCGAAACCCCGGGGTTCTAAAATCGTGTCACCGGCGCGATTTTCGCCCCTTGGGGCACCAAACCCGCTGACGCGCCGTGTGCACGCGCGTCAGCCCCAATATTTGCTGTCCAAACTCCTATACTGTATCGCCTCCGCCACATGCGCGCTCAAAACCGTTTCGCTGCCCTCGAGATCCGCGATGGTACGGGCGACCTTCAAAATGCGGCTGTAGGCGCGCGCGCTTAAATTGAGCGCTTTGAATGCCCTTTTGAGCACAGCGCTCCCCTTTTCGTCTAGCACGCAGTATTTTTCAAGAAGCGCAGTGTTGAGCTGGGCGTTGAAGAATATGTTATCGCACTTATACCGCTCGCGCTGCAAATTTCTCGCTTTGTTCACGCGCGCGCGAACCGCGGAAGACGGTTCGCCCGGCGCTTTTTGCGCGATATCCTCATAGCCTACCTCGGTCATTTCCACATGCAGATCGATGCGGTCGAGCATGGGAGAGCTGATGCGGTTGCGGTATTGCTTGATCTGTGCGGCGGTGCAGCGGCAAAGCGCGTGGCGCGAGCCGTAGTTGCCGCACGGACAGGGGTTCATGGCGGCGATGAGCATGAAATCCGCCGGGTAGGTAGAACGCGAATTGGCACGGGTAATGGTCACAACACCGTCTTCAAGCGGCTGGCGCAGCGCTTCGAGCGTCGCCTTTTTGAATTCCGGAAACTCGTCCAAAAAGAGCACGCCGAAATGCGCGAGGCTGATTTCACCTGGCAGAGCTTTTGCGCCGCCTCCCACGAGCGCGGCGGTGGAGGCACTGTGATGCGGCGCGCGAAAGGGCCGTTCCGCAATGATGCCGTCCGCGCCGCGAAGTGCGCCCGTGATGGAATGTATTTTTGTGATCTCCAGCGCTTCCTCGAAGGTAAGCTCCGGCAAAATAGAAGGAACACTTCGCGCGAGCATGGTCTTGCCCGAGCCCGGCGTGCCGATGAGCATCAAATTATGGCCGCCCGCCACGGCGATCTCCGCCGCGCGCTTTGCGCCCTGCTGGCCGCGTATTTCCGAAAAATCCGCGCTGTATTTTACCTCGGAGACGCTCCAAACGCGCCGTTCCTGCGGCAAAAGCTCCGCGCCCCCGCGAAGGTATCCGGCGGTATTTGAAAGCGTCGTAAGCGGCAATATCTCGACGCCTTCCACATACGCGGCCTCCGCGGCGTTCTCAGACGAAAGCGCGATCCTCTTCACGCCGTTCCCGTATGCGCCGATGACCATGGGCATGATGCCGTTTACCGGCCGTATCGAACCGTCGAGCGCAAGCTCGCCCAAAAACACCGTATCGCCCACGGAAGAAAGCTTCACCTGCCCCGTCGCAGCGAGTATGCCGATGGCGATGGGCAGATCGTACACGGAGCCTTCCTTTTTCATATCCGCCGGCGCGAGGCTCACCGTAATGCGCGTCATGGGAAAATCGAAGCCGCTGTTTTTGATGGCGGCGCGCACGCGCTCGCGCGACTCGCGCACGGCGGCGTCGGGAAGACCCACCGTTTCGTAGGTGGGGATGCCGTTACTTACATCCACCTCCACGAGCATCGGAAAGCCGTTGAGGCCGTTAAGGCCGAAGCTATGTACCTTTGCTAACAGCGAAATTCCCCCCGTTCCCCAAAGCGGCGTTCATTCTTCTCTGTTTTCGGTTTTCTTAAACACAAAAAGCTTGTTGCCGATAAAATTGACCACCATCGCAACCGGCGTTGCAATGAGCTTTTGCATGAACGTCCCCTCTACATGGAGGTCATGCTCGGCGACGTAGATCATGCCGAGCGATACCCCGAGCGATACGAGGTTGACGCATACAAACAGCAAAAATTCCTTGGCCGTACGGCGCTTTTCCTGCCTAAACGTCCAAAGCGTGTTGAAAAGATAGCTGTTGAGCACGCCGCAGCTGTAGGAAATGACCTGCGCCACGTAACGGTCGAGGCCGAGCGCGGTCAAAAGCGCGAACACGCCTATGTCCACGAGGGTATTCAATATGCCCACAAGGTTGAACTTGATGAACTGTACAAGATGGCCCCAGAACTCTTTTTTCTTCATACAGTCCCTCCGTCAATAGCCCAGAAAAGTCCAGCTCGGCAGCCATTCCAGCATGGAAATGTAGTTTTTTGATATCTCCACGCCCGAAAGCGCAGGGTAAAAGAGCGCAAACAGGAGCACCGCCACCGTAAGCCACGCCCACTTCACATACCGTAAATGCGGCTTTCTCTCGTCCATATCCTTTATAAGATATACCGTAAGCAAAAGGATGAACGGCACCGTGGCAAAGTAGTGGTAGATAAACGTGCAGCGCGTCACAAGCACCCACGGCAGATAGTTGGCGCATGCGCCCACAATGAGCACAAACATACCCTTTTCGTATTTGACCTTGCCCTTTAAGAGCTTCACACTCAGCGCCGCCGCGCCGAACAGGCTTACCACCCACACCGCGGGGTTGCCGAACGAGGAAATGGTAGAGATATTTCCCTCCGCCACGTTGTAGCCCACGTAGTACCAGATGGGCCGTATGTCGAGCGGCCACTGCCACCACGGCGATTCGTAAGGGTGCGTCGCCTTGAGGTTGCTGTGGTAGGAAAACATGAACTTCTGCACGTCCCATACGCCCTTGAGGTCATACGGTTCGCTTGCGAGGTAATACGGCAGATACGAAAGAAGATAGATGCCCACCGGTATCACGATGAAAAACAGGATGCACCATATAAGCGTTTTAAGAGCTTTGCTCCAAAAATCCGCGACCGCCTCGCGAAGCGCCGGATCGCCGCTATTTTTAAAGCGACGGTACTCCAAGAAACGCTGCGTGAGCGACGTGAAGAATATCACCGCAAGACCGCCGCCCGCGTAGATGCATATCCACTTGCTCGCCGCGCCGAGGCCGAAGAAGACGCCCGAAAGCGCGAGCGGCCAAAGCGTTTTCTTAAGCGGCTCGGCGTGGAAGTTCATCGTGTAGTAGCGGTACATGAAGTAGAACATCAGCAAGATGAAGAACACGCCGTATACGTCGATCGTTGCGATCCGCGTCTGCGCAAAATGCATGAAGTCGAACGCAAACAGGCCCGCCGCCAAAAACGCATACTCCGCTTTTTTAAAAAGCTGCTTGGCAAACAGGTAGAAGATAGGCACCATGAATATGCCAAAAACAGTTCCCACGATGCGCCAACCGAACGCGTTCATCCCGAATATGGCGATGCCCAGCATGATGAACACTTTGCCAAGCGGCGGATGCGAGTTTTCGTACGGTTTGATGCCGTTTAGGTGCTCGTAGGCGGTACGGGCATGATAGAGTTCGTCAAAATACATGCCGTTGAGATAGGAACCCTTTTCGGGGACCTGATCCGGCTCGTCCACGAGCGTTTCCCCGCCCACAGACGCTATTAGGGGCACATAATTGCCCCCAGCGTCGAACACCGCGATCTCGTTGAACCATACCTTGCCGCTCGTCACCGTAAGCGTAATAGAATCCGCGGTAATTTCTTCCCCACCGATGCTCTTCCAGCGGAACATATCGCCGTTTTCTTCCTGATAGGAAAGCGTTGTGCCGTCGGACGCGGTAACGGAGATCGCGCCGTCGTAAAGCCCGCCGTACACGCGGATATCGCCAAGCACCGTTTCGCCCGGTAAACTAAGCTCCACCATGTCGTTTCTTTGGCCCGTCCAAACGGTCTGAGGAGCCTGCAAGGTGCCTAAGTTTACAAGCGCGACGACCGCATAGACCGCGGTTAGTCCCCAGCAAAGAAGATAGTCGAGCCGCTTGAATCGCTGCTTTTCCTCTGGCCTTTGCAGCTCGGAGGCTTTGATAAGAGGCTCCCCCGTCTGCGCTTCGGAGATGTTGCCTTTCACTAAGATCTTGGTGCAGACGACCGCAAGGTAGATAAAGCCCGCGACGTTGAGCACGGAACCCGCGAGCGTCAAAGCGTCATATTCCGTACCGCGCGCGTACTGATGGTCCACGATCACAAACGCCGCCAAGACATTTAGCAGCATGGAAACCGAAAGGAAGCCGTACACGCCGAGCAAACGCTTGTCCTTAAATTGGATAAATGCGACGAGAAGCAGCAAAAGCGCAGGAAACAGATACCTTTCGTGCATGTACTGCCCGAATGTGAAAAGCGCCGCGATCAAAAATGCCGCGCTTAGCGTAAGGGCATGCGGTTCGGATTTACGCCCCTTCAAATAGAGCACGGAGGCATATGCGACGCTCAGAAGTATGAATATCGCGCCCCATGTTTTGTAGCTGAAGATGAAGAGCGTGCTGTCGACGCTTTTCCAGTTGCCGCCGAGCAGCGCAAGCAGGTTGAACGCCTCCACGCTCGCATACGGGTACGAGGTCGCCGTGGAAAAATACTTGTCGAGAAGCCAGAACGGTTCCTGATTGCCCGTAAAGGGCAATGCAAACAGCACGATCACCGCGAGTGCACCGATGACCGCCGTCAGGAGCTTTAAAATGTTTTTGAGGCCGAAATCATGGAGATAGGCAAAATATGCCACGGCGATCAGCGGCCCGGCCATGAGCGCCTGAGGCTTCAACAAAATCACAAGGCCGTACACGAGGCCCGCCCACACGATTTTCCTATCGAGGAACAACCATATGACCGCAAGCAGTCCAAGCGCCAGAAGCTGATCGATCTGCCCCCACGCACCCGATACGAACGCCATCGTTGGGTTGAACGCAATAAGAGCCGCAAGAAGGAGCGAGGTCTTCCCTGAAAAGCGCTTTTTTGCGAGTTTATAAACGATGTACGCCGCCGCAAGATCGGCAAAGATCGCGGGGAGTTTCACAAGGAGCGCATAACCGGCGCCCCCGTAAGGCAGGTTGAAAAGCCGCGAAATCAGCCCTAGCACCCATAAAACATACATGTAGCCCGGCGGATAATCCGCAAAGCCCGCCAACTCGTAAAAACCCGAAGGGCCGTATTCCACCATACTGTTCGACCACGACATGAAGCAGGCGATGTCCGTGGGGTGCCCGTAAAAGACAAAAGAAAGCAGCATGCGGAAAACGAACGCGCTTAAAAGCACAAGCGCAAGCTGTATCGCGGCGCTCTTTTCGCCCTCGCCGCCGTCCAACGGGCGGCGGACGAAAAAGCGTTTATATAAAAGCGCAAAAAGTATGCCGAAAAGCGCGGTCGAGAGTATCATGGGGCCGATGTAGGGCACCTTGCCTTCATCCGAATCCACCTCGTCCCCCTCGTCCGCCTGCGCGGCGACGGCCGAAAAATCCGCGATCTCGCCCGCAGGCGCGGCGTTAAGCTTTACGAGGCTGAAATTCGAAAAATAGGCGTCGCCTGTCGAAAGCTCGCTGTAACCGCCCAGGCGCACGCACACGGTTAGCGTTTCCTGATCGCTGCTGGTCTTACCCGCAAGCGTAACGCGCGTAAAATCCGAAGCGTTGAACGGGGACGATGCAGACGCAAACGTATCCCGTACGGAGATGTTCGCCCCCGCGCCGCCTTCCACGTTCACAGCCTTGATATCGCAGGATAAAAGATAATAAGAATCGGGCTCGACCGAAACGGTCTGACACAGCCTTACGTCGTTTTCGATGTAATTGGCGATATGGACGAGGCTTTTTTCTCCCGTCGCGACCGTTTCGACAAGCCTGTCCTCGTCGGTATCGTACCACGCCTCAAAAAACCAGCCTTCCGGCAGTGCGCTTTCCTCATTCAACTCGGAAAAGCTTCCGTTATAGGCAAGCTCGTCCTCCGCACGGGCGGATACAAGTGGTGCAAACACCAAAAGAACGACTGTCAACGCGGCAAAAAGCCTTCGCATAGTGTTTAGAACCTCGACTTATACGTACTATCCAATATGATACCACACTTTCCCTGTTGGCACATATTGCCAATAAAAGTTTAAATTATACGATTCCTGTTATTCGCCAAACGCGTTTGGGATGTGCGAGACCGTACCCGTCGCGGGGTCGAACTCGGCCACATCGAAGCGTACGGGAGATTGAAAAAGCCTGTTTTCCATGAGATAATGCTTGGCCGCGCGGAGTATGTTCCCCTGCTTTGCAGCCGTCACGGCCTCGCGCCCGAGCCCGTAGCGCCCGCCCGTCCGCGCCTTCACCTCCACGAAAACCACGGCTTGGCCGTCGCGCATAATAAGGTCGATTTCGCAGCGTCCGGCGCGGTAATTCCGCTTCAGAAGCGTATAGCCCTGTTTTTTTAGGTAGGAAAGCGCGGCGTCCTCCCCCGCGTTCCCCAAGGTGCGTTGCGCGTTCATATGCGTTCTCCGATGCGTTCTCCGCAGAAATTCCCTATGAAGCTCCTCCGGTGCGCCGGACAGGGCCCATACTCTCTTAACGCTTCGATGTGCTTTTTTGTTCCGTAGCCCTTATGCTCCTTGAAACCGTACTGCGGATAAAGCGTGTCGAGCTCCTTCATATACCTGTCGCGCTCCACCTTGGCAAGTATGGATGCCGCCGCGATGAGGTAGCTTATCGCGTCCCCGTGGATGAGCGGTATCTGCTCCACATCGATCAGGAGGCCCTTCACCGCGTCCACTAATACGGTCGCACACGGGCACGCCATATTTTGATATGCCCTTTGGAAGGCCAGCTTGGTGGCGTTTAGAATGTTGCATTCGTCGATCTCCTGCTCATTTGCCGTGCCTATGCCGAAGGCTATGGCACGCTCCCTGATGAGCGGATAAAGCGCCTCGCGCCTTGATTCGGAGAGTTTTTTCGAGTCGTTCACGCCTTCTATGAGGGCTTTCCCCGGCATAACGACGCACGCGGCGTATACCGGCCCCGCGAGAGGTCCACGCCCCGCCTCGTCCATGCCCGCCAAGGAAACGCCCCTTTCCCAGTACGGGCGCTCATAAGCCGTTATCGTATAAAGCCGTTCGGCCTCATTCCTTTTTGCCATGTTCCGCTCCGATACCATTGCTCCCCCAACAAAATCCTGAAACATCTTGGCGGTCTATTTGCCGCCAGTCTGCGCCAAAAATGCTCGGAATACGTCTCGGTATGCCTGCGCTTTTTTCCTTGTCTGACGACAAATATCCTCGCCAATCCGAATTCATGATTTCATTGAGAGAGCGATAAAGTCCGGCGCCTCGAGCGTGACGCGCGCGATCTTGCCGCCGCGGTACTCGTCGAGCACGATGCGCGCGGCGCGCGCCGTATCGTATTCCCCCCCGCGTATGATGAAGCCGCGGCTTTTTGCCACCGCCTCAAGAAGTGCCCCGTCCGGCGTATCGGGCTCTATTTTCTTATAGCGTTCCGCAAGCGAATTTGGGCACAGTTGTTTAAGATCCGTAAGCAGATACATCGCGAGCGTCTCCACGTCCATCGTCTCGTCGTTGATGGAGCCTATGTAGGCGAGATGCCGCGCCAAAACCTCGTTTTCGAGCTTGGGCCAGAGGAGGCCCGGCGTATCCATAAGCTCGAGATACGGCGTGATCTTGACCCATTGTTTGCCCTTGGTGACACCCGGCTTATCCCCCGTCTGAGCTCGGTTCACGCCTGCGATGCGGTTGATGAAGGTGGACTTCCCCACGTTCGGGATGCCTGCGATCATGGCGCGCACGGTTTTGTTCACGCCCTTTTCGCGCATTTTCTTTACCTTTCCGGCCGCCGCATTTTCGATGAGCGCCACCGCCGCGCCGCGCTTGTTCGGCGCGGTCGAAATAAATTCCACCGCCTTGATGTTTTCCCTTTTATAATGCTCCACCCAAAGTTTGTTGCCTTCCGGTGAGGCGAGGTCGCTCTTGTTGAGCACCATCACCCTGTCCTTTCCGGCAAAGAGGTCGTCAAAATCCGGGTTTCGCGTAGCGAGCGGCGCGCGCGCGTCCACGAGCTCCACCACCACGTCGATGAGCTTCAAATTTTCTGCAAGCATGCGGCGGGCCTTCGCCATATGCCCCGGGTACCATTGTATCTGCAATTCCATCACCCTTTAAAGATTGCTTGAAAGTCGCCTCTATATTGAGAAACCCCCGCGGCCGTTTCAACCGGCGGCAGGGGCTTTGCCTCTCCATACGAAAAACTTATTTTTCCTCGATGCGCTCCACGATCTTCGCGGCCTTGCCGGAAAGTTTGCGCAGATAAAAGAGTTTCGCCCTGCGTACCTTACCGTGGCGGAGCACTTCGATGCGTCCGATACGGGGGCTGTTGTAGGGGAACGTACGCTCCACGCCTACGCCGTAGGAGATCCTGCGGACGGTAAAGGTCTTGCGCACGGCGCCGCCCTGAATTTTGGTGACGACCCCTTCGAAGTTCTGGAGCCTCTCGCGCGAGCCTTCGATAACCTTCACGAATACGCGGACGGTATCGCCCACCTGCAGTCTGGGCAGGTCGGTGCGGAGCTGTTCCTTTTCAAGTTCCCTGATGATGTCTAACATAATTGTTTTCTCCTTCCTCATAGACGTTCGTGAAAGCGAATTAACTGCTCACATTGGACCGTCCGTTGTCACAAGCGCCATTATAACATACGATATTTGCGTTTGCAAGGCGAAAATCGCCTTATTTTTCGGGCTTTTCGCCCGCTTTCAGACCTTCCAAAAACAGCTTTTCGGCCTTGGAGAGTTCAACTGTCTCCAAAAGCTCAGGGCGGTTTTTGAGCGTCGTCTCGATCGAGCGCTCCCTGCGCCACTTCTTGATGGCGGCGTGGTTGCCGTTTAAAAGGATGTCGGGCACAAATTCTCCCCGGAATTCCGACGGGCGGGTGTATTGCGGGTATTCTAAAAGCCCTTCGGAAAACGACTCGTCCACAGCGGATTCCTCGCTCCCCAGCACCCCCGGAATAAACCGCGAAACGCAGTCGATTACGACCATGGCGGGCAATTCGCCGCCCGTCAGCACATAGTCGCCGATGGATACCTCGCGGTGCATCTTTTTTATGACGCGCTCGTCGATGCCCTCGTAATGCCCGCAGAGAAACAGCAGCCTTCCCTTTTGCGAAAGCTCTTTTGCAAGCCCTACGCTCAGTGGCTCGCCGCGCGGTGCCAAGACCACGCGATAAGCTTCGCATCTTGGGTCCACAGCGTCGAGGCAGTCGAGTATGGGCTGTGGCATCATCACCATGCCCGCTCCGCCGCCGAAGGGATAATCGTCGGTATTCTTGTGCTTGCTTAGAGAATAATCGCGGATGTTGTGCACAAGAAATTCGAGGATGCCTTTTTGCGCGGCACGGCCGAGCATACTCCCGTTGAGCACGCCCGAAAACATTTCCGGGAATAGCGTCAGGATGTCAATCCTCAAAAAGGCCGACCTCCTCGAGCACCTCGCTCACGAGGATGATTTTCTTTGCGCTTACGTCCACCGTGTCCAAAAGCTTTTTGAGCGCGGGGATCATGAGCGTTTTTTCGCCGCGGATGACGTACACGTCCGCCGCGCCGTTTTGAAGCACGTCCTCCACCTTGCCGTAAGAGGCGCCGTCGGCGCCGAACACCTCGCAGCCGATGATGTCGCTTACGAAAAACCGGCCTTTCGGGAGCTTTGCGGCATGCGCACGGTCTACGCAAAGATATACATCGCGCAAAAGCGCGGCGGCCTCGCGCGTGTCGACGCCGCTAAAATGCACATATACCTCTTTGTCGCCGCGCACGCTCTCGCACGTGACAGAAACGGGCTCGTAACCCCCGTTTCGCTCAAGGTAGCCTTCCTTGAGCGCAGAGAAGCGCGAAACACCGTCGGTAAGCGGCATCAGTTTTACCGTTCCCTTTACGCCGTGCGGCCGCAAGATGAGCCCCACGCGAAGGTAGTCGTTTGCGTTCGTCACACGATCTCCACGATATATTTGCGGTTTTCCTTAACGGAGGCCGCCTTCACAACGGTGCGGATCGCCTTGGCGATACGCCCCTGCTTGCCGATGACCTTTCCCATGTCTTCGGGCGCGACGCTAAGCTCGAGGATGACGGCGTTTTCGCCTTCCTTTTCCACGACCTTCACCTCGTCGGGCTTATCCACGAGATTCATCGCGATAAAACGGACCAGTTCTCCCATGGTGTCCCTCCCTAATTAAAAAGTAAGCTCCATGTTAGTTTAGCGCGCCGGACTTCTTGAGAAGGCCTCGTACGGTATCGGTGGGCTGCGCGCCGTTCTTGACCCAGTAGTTCGCGCGGTCGCTGTCGACCTTGAGCTCCGCGGGGTCCTTCAAGGGATTGTAATAGCCGATCTCCTCGACGAACGCGCCGTTGCGCGGAGCGCGGGAGTCCGCCACCACGATGCGATAAAAAGGAGCCTTCTTTGCGCCCATCCTGCGCAGCCTGATCTTCAACATTGTTCTTTTCCTCCTGAAACTTCCTATAAAATGTTTTTATTTCGAAAACGGTTCCCCGTGATCGTCAAAAGCCGAACGGGAAGCGCTTCTTCCCTTTTTTAAATTTGCCGCCGCCCGAAAACTGCTTCATGAGCTTGCGCGAGGCTTCGAATTGGTTCAAAAGCCTGTTGACCTCCTGAATGGTTACGCCGCTGCCCTTAGCGACGCGTTTTTTGCGGCTTGCGTTCAATAGCTCGGGCTTTCGCCGCTCCTTGGGCGTCATGGAACGGATGATGGCGATCATGCGGCCGGTCTGCCTCTCGTCGATCTCCATGCCGCCGAGCTTAGATGCATCCACACCGGGCATCATGGCGAGCATGTCCTGCATGGAACCCATATTCTTCATCTGCTCGAACTGATCGGCAAAGTCCTCAAGCGTGAATTCGTCGTTTCGGAGCTTCGCTTCAAGCTCTACGGCCTTTTTCTCGTCGAAAGCGCTCTGCGCCTTTTCGATGAGGGTGAGCATATCGCCCATGCCGAGGATGCGCGAAGCCATGCGATCGGGGTAAAACGGCTCGATATCGGTGAGCTTTTCGCCCACACCGCAGAATTTGATGGGTTTGCCCGTCACCGCGCGGACGCTAAGCGCCGCGCCGCCTCTTGTGTCGCCGTCGAGCTTGGTGATGATGACGCCCGTGAGCTCGAGCTTTTCGTTGAAGCTTTTGGCAACGTTCACCGCGTCCTGACCGGTCATGGCATCCACCACAAGAAGGATCTCGGCGGGGTTCAAAAGGCCTTTTAGAGCCGCTACCTCATCCATCATCTGCTCGTCTATGTGGAGCCTGCCCGCGGTATCCACGATCACGAGATCGTTCATGTTCTTTTTTGCGTGCTCCACGGCAAGCCGCGCCGTTTCCAGCGGGTCGCTCTGCCCGCGCTCAAACACGGGTATGGAGAGCTTTTCGCCCACCACCTGCAATTGCTTTACGGCGGCGGGGCGGTAAATATCGCACGCCACGAGGAGCGGTGATTTGGAATACTGCTTTTTCAAGTACGCGGCAAGCTTGCCCGCCATGGTGGTCTTGCCCGCGCCCTGAAGGCCCGCAAGGAGCACGATAGCGGGCGTACGGGAGCCGAATTCGAGCTTGGCGTTTGCGCCGCCCATAAGCGAAGTGAGCTCCTCGTTCACGATTTTAACGACCTGCTGGCCCGGCGTGAGGCTTTCCAGCACCTCGCTGCCCACAGCGCGCTCGGTCACGGTGTTGACGAAGTTTTTAACGACCGTGAAGTTGACGTCCGCTTCCAGAAGCGCAAGCTTCACCTCACGCATGGCTTCGCGCACGTCTTTATCATTTAGCTTTCCCTTGCCGGAAAGCTTTTTGAATACATTCTGCAGTTTTGCGGAAAGGCCCTCAAACGCCATATCCTTCGCAAAGCTCCTTTAATTCGTTCATGCGCGCCCGCGCCTCGGGTACGATTGGGGTCGTATCGAGCGCAAATTCGAGCGCTCTTACGGCATTTAGGATGGACTCGCCGCGCTTAAAAAACCCGAGTTTTTCCTCCGCTTCGAGCAATTCCTTCTCGGCGCGGACAAGCGCGTCCCTGACCCCCTGCCGCGTGATGCCCTCACGCTCCGCTATCTCAAAGAGCGAGCAATCCTCATAGAGATGCTGCTCTAAAGTAGACCGCTGCCGCGGCGTGAGCAATGCCCCGTACAGATCCAAAAGGCAGCATAAATAGGTGCGTTTTTCCATCGTTTGCCCGCCTTTTCAAGAAAGAGTGTAAAGGCATTCACCTTTACACTCTTGTTATTATATAGGGTTTGGAAGGAAAGTCAATAGGAATTTACGCTTTGCTTCCGTATTCCGCGGTGTAATTGATATAGCCGTCCTTTGCGTCCATCCAGAGCCTTTCCATGTTGTAATACACCCTTTCCTCGGGGTGGAATATGTGAACCAAAATGTCCGAAAAGTCGAGCACGATCCAGCGCCCCTCGGAGTATCCCTCTTTGCGCTTGAGATCGAGACCGAGTTCAAACGCCTTATCCTCCAACTCGTCGCAGAGCGTTTTCACATGCGGTACGGCGCGTCCGGAGCAGATGATGAACCAATCGGCCACGATGGTCTTATCCGCAACGTACAACGCCATGATCTCGGACGCTTTTTTGTCGTCAAGAACTTTACAGATGTTGAGCACCTTTTCTTTCAATGCCTCGTCCAATGTCACGCCTCCTTTGTTTATGATATATCGTGTTTAAGTAAATATTCCCTCGCCCAATAAACGCAGGGGTCGATCTCGCTCTTATTTTCCATGAGATACGCGATCGTATGGTCCATGCAGGCGAGTACGCCTTCGTTCAAGCTTCGCGCCGCCGCCGCGCGGATCGGGGTTACCCCCTGATAATCGCGCGTGGGCTCGATCTTATCGGCCAGATAGATGATCTTTTCAAGCGCACCCATACCTTGAGAGCAGACCGTATGGTTCGCGATAGCCAAAAGTATCTCCGGGTCCTCCACGCCGTATTCCGCGTGCGCGACCTCCGCGCCCACAGGCCCGTGCAAAATGCCGGGGGCATTTTTCGCATAGGCGTACGGGCAAATTTGAAACCGCTCGAGGTAGGCGCGCATCTGCGCCTTGCTCACCTTCGCGCAATCGTGCAAAAGCGCCGCTAGCCGTGCCTTCTGCGTATCCACGTTGCAGCGCTCGGCGAGCCATATCGCCGTGCGAACCGTGCCCATGCTGTGCGTATACCGTTCTTCATTCAACGCATACCGCAGTTTTTCCTGCTTTATACGTATTTGCTCCGGCAGATAAAGCCCGTTTTCATAAAGATACCTCTCCGCAGCGTCGGGCAGCATGGCTTTTACGCTTTTTGCCGAATATACGCGCTCGCGTATTTCGGTGGAGGAAAGCTCCAGCCCGCTTATTTCCGATAAAAGTACCTTTGCCCCGTAATGTTCCGTCAGATCCTGCGCGGCCAAAGATATGTCGCGCGTCTCTCCGCCGCGCGCAAAGCCAATGAAGCTCACTTCCTGCAAAAGTTCCCGCGCTTTAAACCACGCAGGCAGATCGTAAAGCATGTCCGCGCCCACGATGCAGAATAATTCCGCGTCGGGGTAAAGCTCTTTCAAAAGCCGCACCGTATCGTAGGTGTAGCTTTTCCCCTCCCGTTTGAGCTCTATATCCGAGGCCTCTATTTTCGTTTCGTCCGCGAGGCCGCATTTGAGCATTTCGTAGCGCTTTTCGCCGCTTACATGGAAGGCGATCTCCTTATGCGGCGGGTCGGCTGCGACAATCAGAAGCACCTTGTCGAGCGAAAACTCAAAGAGCGCCTGCCGTGCGATGGCGATATGGCCGAAGTGAACGGGGTTGAAGCTGCCTCCTAAGAAACCGATCCGCATGCTTTCTCCAAAAAGGGATTTTTCTTTGTTGCTATTATACACCCGCTTCTGCCGATTTGGAAACCGCTGTATAGTTTGCACTATTCTGACAAAACTATAAGGAAAGGGAACCAAATCTTTCCTTAACCGAGGTGATTTTCGAATATGAAGAATACAAAGCAAAACCGAAAGATCATCAGTTACTATAAGCGCAGCCTCTACGGAGGACGCACGTCGTTTGCCCGGGCGGTAGATTATATCGCGCTTCGCGCCATCACGCTCGCGGCCTGCTACCTCTGGTTTTCCACCGCCGTGCAAAACACGGTGATGGCGCTTTTGCTGAGCGTTACGGCGCTTGTGACCATATCCGTGGCGGTGGAGCTTTTCAAGAGCATACGCCTCGATAAATTTATCGTAAAAGAACGCCTGCGGATGCGCGATAAAATGTTTTCGAAAAAGCTTTATATGATGCCGCGCGAGAAATATAAGGAGCTCGTGCAAAGCGCGGTAAAATCCAACCCGGGAAAGTATGGCCCGAGCTGCCTGATCTATCCCTTACAGCAGGCGGCGCCCGCCAACGCGGACACGGTGCTGAGCGCCTACCGCGCCGCGC
This sequence comes from Bacillota bacterium, assembly GCA_023400985.1. GTDB lineage: Bacteria > Bacillota > Clostridia > Christensenellales > CAG-138 > UBA7707. The sequence goes on along the minus strand of JAEXEN010000038.1, from coordinate 200,151 downwards.
AAAAGCACGGCTGCAAGGAAGCCGTCATCTTTTCCGCCTCGGGCGCTTCGCGCGACGCGGAGGAGCTTTTAGAGCAGTATACCGATCTTGCCATACGCTTCGAGCCGATCTCCTCACTCATCGCGCAGGCCGAAGAGCACGGGCTCTTGCCGGACGACGCCGCCGTCGACGCGCAGATACTCTCCCTCATCGAGGCCGAAAAAGACAAGCGCCGCCGGCTTGCCGAAAGGCCCTTTCAGCCGGGGCGCACGAGGCGCTATATTTTGGTGGCGGCCGCGCTCTTCATCGCATCGTTCTTCGTAAAGTACACCCTGTACTATAGGCTCTTAAGCGCCGCCTGCGTAAGCTTCGGCGCAGTCGCCTGGTGGACGAACAACCTCAACACAAACCGTCTGCGCCAATAAACCATTACTTTTTCGGAAGCTCTATAGTCGGCTTCTCGCGGTTGCGGCGGTAGAGCACGACCTTGCGGCCGATACTCTGCACGGGCTCCGCGCGAAGCGATTTTGCAAGCTCGTCGCCCGCTTCCCGCGCGCTGAGATTCGCGCTTTCAAGCACGGTGATCTTGATGAGCTCACGCGCCTCTATCGCAAGATCGAGCTGCTCTATTACATTTTCCGTAATGCCGGCCTTGCCGATCTGAAAAATAGGCGTGAGCGTATTTGCCATGGTGCGCAGTGCCGCGCGCTGTTTGCCTGTAAGCATCGTTTTTCTCCCAGTATCATTATTCTATAAAATCGAATTCCCATTCGCCCATGCGCACGGTGCTGTCTTCCTTAGCGCCCTTTTCGCGAAGTGCCGCGATGATGCCTTCCTTGGTGAGGAACTGCTGGAAACGACGCATGGATGCGTCGTCGTCGGCATAGGTGGTATCCAAAAGATAGTCGATGGTACCGCCCGTTACCACGAACACGCCGTTTTCGACTGTGATCTCAAACCCGGGCTCGTATTTTTGCGTTTGCTCCATCTCCTCCTCCTCAAACTCAAAGGTCTTTGGAAGGACGGAGAGCACCTTTACGATCTCGTCGAGCAGCGCGTCAAAACCGGAAACCGTGGCCGCCGAAACGGGAAAGACCTTTACGTTTTCCTTTTCAAGCGCCTTCTTGAAGGATGCAAGGTTTTCCTCGGCGCCCGTAAGGTCCATTTTGTTGGCGGCGATGATCTGTGGCAGCGCCGCAAGCCGCTCGCTGTATTTTTTTAGCTCCTCGTTGATCTGCCGGTAATCCTCTATAGGGTTCCTGCCCTCACAGCCGGAAACATCCACCACATGCACGAGCATGCGCGTGCGCTCCACATGCCGCAAAAAATCGTGCCCGAGGCCGGCACCCTCCGCCGCGCCCTCGATAAGACCGGGGATATCCGCCAGCACAAACGAGCTTTCATAGCGCTTCACCACACCCAAATTGGGGGTAAGCGTCGTAAAGTGGTAGTTTGCGATCTTAGGCCGCGCGCTCGTGAGCACGGACAATATGGTGGATTTACCGACGTTCGGGAGGCCGATAAGCCCCACGTCGGCGATGGTCTTCAATTCAAGCTCCACCTCATGCTCGAGGGTCTTCTGCCCGGGCTGCGAATAGCGCGGAGCCTGACGGGTGGACGTGGCAAAATGCGCATTCCCCTTGCCGCCCCGGCCGCCGTGCAGCACGATCTTTTTTTTATCGGGTGCATTGAGGTCCGCTACGATGCGGCCGGTAGCGATGTCTCGTATGAGCGTGCCAACGGGCACCATGACGACCATGTCCGCGCCCGCTTTGCCGCTACTTAGCCGCGCGCTTCCGCTTTCGCCATTTTGCGCAAAGAAATGGCGCTGGTATTTGAAATCCAAAAGAGTATTCATATTGGGATCGGCCGCAAATATGACGTTGCCGCCCTTGCCGCCGTTCCCGCCGTCGGGCCCGCCCTTTGCGACATACTTTTCACGGTGGAAGGAAACGCTTCCGTCCCCACCGTCGCCCGATTTGATCACGATCTTTGCCTTATCTACGTATTGCATCTATTCCGTCTTTCCGTTCAGATAATATGTACAGCATTCGCGCACGGTACAGATATCGCACTTGGGGTTTCGCGCCGCGCAGACGCGCCGCCCGTGGAAGATCAAATAATGGTGTGCGATGGACCACTTTTCTTTTGGAATCGCCTTCATAAGCTGCTCCTCGGTGTGGAGCACGTCCTTCGCTTTGGCAAAGCCGATGCGGTTTGCCACACGGAACACATGCGTATCCACCGCGATGGCAGGCACCGAAAAAGCGTTTGACACCACTACGTTTGCGGTCTTTCTGCCGACGCCGGGGAGCGTCATGAGCGTGTCTCGGTCCTGCGGCACGAAACCGCCGTATTGCTCCATAAGTATCCCGCATGTTTCAAGGATGTGCTTTGCCTTGGTTTTATATAAGCCGCAGCCCTTGATATAGGGCGTAAGCTCGTCCTCGGTGATTTTTGCAAACGCCTGCGGCGTATCGTATTTGGAAAACAGCACCTCCGTGCACTTGTTTACCTGCTTGTCCGTGCACTGGGCGCTGAGCATTGTCGCGACCAGAAGCTCGAAAGCGTTCGTGAAATGAAGCTGCGGCGCGGCGTCCGGATAGGCCTGTGCCAGCAGTTCAAGCGCTCTGTCGAGCCTTTCTTTTTTCTTTTTCGCGCTTTCCTTCATGCTGTTTTGCCTCCAAAAAATTGCGCTATACCCCAAAATATGCGCAATTCATTATATACGCTCCTATGAAAGCGCGCAAGTGTAACGGAAAGGCCAAGACCTTTCCGTTACATCACCTTTGCAAGCTCCTGCCCTACTTTTTACCGCCCATCATGCTGCCGAGCATCTGCGCCATGAGCATGGGATCCATTTTTCCTTTGCCGCCCTGCATACCGCTAAACGCATTCATCATCTGCATCATCTGCATGAGGTTGTTGTTTCCCATCCCCGGAAAGTTCGGCATGCCGTTCACATTGGCGTTCCCGAAATTGGGTATGTTGGGCTGCGAAAAGCCCGTGTCCTGCGGCTCGTTGATCGGCTCAGCGTACCGCGGCTCCTGATGCGTCGGAAGCTGTATCCCGAGCTGCTGCGCGATGTGCGCGCGCTCCGCGGGCGCGACAAACGGCTCCATCGCCATCAGGTACTGCCGCGCGCGCTCCACGCCCTGCTCGGCGCGTATTCTCCTGCCCATCACGAGCGCGGGCGAACCTCCCTGGCCGGAGTTGTTGCTGCCGCCGCCGCTCTGCCTCGGCGGCACGGTGTTTGGCGCAATCCTCTGCATAGACCTTCCCCCGATCGATTTCTATTGTATTGTATGCAGCTTGGGTCTTTCATGAACCGAAATGCGAGGCTAAGGCAGGAGAACTAAGCGCTGTTCCACTTCTTGAAAACGCCGCATAGAAATGATACGGAGGTGGTCGAAGAATGAAACGAAGCCTGAAGGGCAGCAAAACGGGCGGCACGCAAAAACCCCCGATGGATTACGAAGAAGCCGTACGCATGGCGCAGAACATGGACCAAAGCACTATGAACACCATACAGGACACCGTGAATAAATACGGCGGCAAAAGCCCAAACGAGCTTATGCGGGAACTAAGGAACTGTAAGCAGGCCGGTATCATGGACAATCGGGAGCTCGATAACGTCGCAAAGCGCCTCATGCCCATGCTGACGGAGGAGCAGCAGCGGAGGCTGTTTGATGTGATGGGCGAATTGAAAAAATAAAATGGAGCTGTTTCGGAATAAATTCCGAAACAGCTCCGTTTTATCATTAGCAGCTTTATTCCAAAAAATCCCTGAGTTTCTTGCTTCTCGACGGGTGGCGGAGCTTGCGGAGCGCTTTGGCCTCGATTTGGCGGATGCGCTCGCGGGTCACGTTGAATTCTCGCCCGACCTCCTCGAGGGTGCGGGCCTTGCCGTCGTCCAGCCCGAAGCGGAGACGTAGCACCTTTTCCTCGCGCGGGGTAAGCGTATCGAGTACCTCCATGAGCTGCTCCTTCAAAAGCATGAACGCGGCCACCTCAGCGGGCGCGGGTGCGTCGTCGTCGGGGATGAAGTCGCCAAGGTGGCTGTCTTCTTCCTCGCCGATGGGCGTTTCGAGCGATACAGGCTCCTGCGCAACCTTGATGATCTCGCGAACCTTATCCTCGCTGATGCCCATTTCGCGGGCGATCTCGTCGGGCCGCGGCTCGCGGCCATACTCCTGCAGAAGCTGGCGGTTCACGCGGATAAGCTTGTTGATGGTTTCCACCATGTGCACGGGTATGCGTATGGTGCGAGCCTGATCGGCGATCGCGCGGGTAATGGCCTGCCTGATCCACCATGTGGCGTAGGTGGAAAACTTGTAGCCCTTGCGGTAATCGAATTTCTCCACGGCCTTGATAAGGCCCAGGTTTCCCTCCTGTATAAGATCCAGAAAAAGCATGCCGCGGCCCACGTAGCGCTTCGCCACCGAGACAACGAGGCGAAGGTTTGCCTCCGCGAGCTGGCGTTTGGCGTTTTGGTCGCCGTCGGCCATGCGCTGTGCAATCTCGATTTCCTCCTGCGCATTCAAAAGCGGCACCTTGCCGATCTCTTTTAAATACATGCGTACGGGGTCGTCTATGGCGACGCCGTCGTCAGGCGATACCACGCTTTCGACCTCCGCGAGGTCGTCCGCTACATCGTCGCTGATATCGATATCCTCCACGACGTCGATGTTGAGCGCCTCGAACTTATCGTAGATGCGTTCGATCTGCTCGGTATCTAGTTCAAGCTCGTCAAGGGTATCCATGACCTCCTTATAGGTCAGTACGCCCTTGACCTTGCCCTGTTCCAAAAGTTCGTCTATTTTTTTTGCTTGGGGTTCCTTGTTTTCCAAAGCTGCCCCTCCTCGTTTGCGTATTCTTGTTTCCTAAATCCTTACGACCGCGCTACGCGCGCAGCCCCTTGAGTTTCATTTGCAGGCATTTTGCCTCTTCGAGTGCCTCCGTGCCTGCCGTACCGCTCATGTAGCTGGCGTTAAGCTCGTTGATGCGCTCCTTGAGCGTCTCCGCGCTAAGCTGCGCGATGCAGTCGAGCGCGGTCCTCGCGGGTTCCACGAGGGTCTGCTCCGCCTCGATCGCCGCCATAACGGCCTCGGCGGTTTCCGGCCCGCATTTGGCGACCATCAGTTCAAGCTTGGGGTCGTCGCTTTCCATATAGGCGACCAGAAGCTCGTCTGCAAACCGCTGCTCCTCCGGCGCGGAAAAATAGATGTTTTCCTCTGCCATTTTTTCCGCCGCAAGAAAGGCCGCTTCCTTGGAGCTCATCATCGCCGAGAGGAGCATCCGCTCCATTTTCTTTCGTTTTCCTTGATTTTCCTCGGTTTTTTTACTTCTAGTATTCCGATTTTTACCAATGCTATTCTGCTGCGGAGCGCCCGCCACGGAGCATTGCGCCTTGACGGAATCCACATTCAGGCCGGTCTTTCGCGCGATGAGCGGCGCGTAGCGCTCCCTCTCCACCGGTTCGAGCGTAGCAACGAACGCACAGGCCTTTTTGGCATACCCCTCGCGGCCGTCCTCGAGGCTAAAGTCAAAGCCCTTCGCCATGTGTTCCAGCTTGAACTGAGTGAGCGTCATGGCGGCGTCCCGAAGGGAGAGAAACGCGTCGCGTCCGAACTTTCGGATGTAATCGTCCGGGTCGAGCTCGTTCGGCACGGTCATGATCTTTACGTCGAGGCCCTCCGCCGCGAGGATATCCATGCCGCGTATGGTGGCGTTCTGGCCCGCGGCGTCGCCGTCGTAGCAGACGTACACCTTTTGCACATACCGCTTAATGAGCCGCGCCTGCTGTACCGTGAGCGCCGTGCCGAGCGACGCCACAGCGTTATCCACCCCTCCCTTATGGAGGCTTATCACGTCCATATACCCTTCGACCATGATAAGGTCTGCTATCTGCTTCCCCTTTTGCAAGTTAAGCGCGTAGAGGTTTTGCCGCTTGTTGTAAATGGGGGTATCGCCGGTGTTGATGTATTTTGGGGTCTCGTTTTTCATGGTGCGCGCGCCGAATGCGATCACCCGAGCGTTGGTTGCAATGATCGGGAAGATCACGCGGTCGCGGAAAGCATCGTAACAGGATTCGTTTTTACCCTGCACGGCAAGCCCCGCGCTTATGAGCTCCTCCGCCGTAAAGCCCTTTTGCATCAGATACGGCTTGAGGTTTTCCCATCCGGCAGGCGCGTAACCCAAGCCGAACTTCTTCACCGTCGCGCCGTCGATGCCGCGCTTTGAAAGGTAGCTTCGGGCACCGGCGCCATTTGGACCCATGAGTTCCTTATGGTAATATCGCGCCGCTTCCACGCAGGCGGCATAAAGTCTTTCCTTATGCGCGCGCTCCCTTTGGAGCTTTTCGTCGTTGACCTCCGCCGGAAGCTCCATGTTGGCGCGCTGCGCCAGGAACTTTACCGCCTCACCGTAAGGAAGCTTTTCGGTTTCCATCACGAACTGTATCGCGCTCCCGCCGGCATGACAGCCGAAACAATAGTAAAGCTGCTTGTCCGCATCCACCGAAAACGAAGGCGTTTTTTCGTTATGAAAGGGGCAGCAGCCCCACATACGCCTTCCTTTGGGCCTCAGGGATACGTATTCGGACACGAGAGAAACGATATCGCTCTTTGACAGCAGCTCCGTCATCCACGCATCCGGAAACAAAGCCATTGTCAAAGCCCCCTTCCGCAAGAATTGTTTTTTCGACGCACAGTTAAAAAATCCTTTTTCGGACAAAAAACTTTATGATTTATATACGATTCGCACAAATCAAGAAAACGGTTACTGCCATTCCGACGGCACGAACAGCCTTTGATATTCCTTGATGGCGTAGCGATCCGTCATGCAGGCGATATAGTCCGCGGCGACACGCTCCTCCCCGTCTTCCCCGATATTTTTGGCAAACTCCTCGGGCAAAAGCTCCATATGGTTTTTATAATAAAGATAAAGCTGCTCGATCACATGCATCCCCTTGCCTTCCTCGCGTTTGGCTACGGGGTTCAGATAGACCTTGTCGAACATAAAGCGGCGCAAAACGTCAAACTCGCGGTCCACCGCCGGACTCATGCGGATATAGGGCTTATCGAAGCTGACGGAAAGCACGTCGAGGATCATCGTATTGATGCGCTTGCCATGCGTACCACCCAAAAGCGCCACGCTCGTTTCGGGCAGGTCCTCGTCGTTCAATACCCCCGCGCGCACCGCGTCATCGATATCGTGGTTGATGTAGGCGATACGGTCGGCAAGGCTTACCGCCGCGCCCTCGAGCGTAGCGGGATGACCGCTCTTTTTGTGGTTCACGATGCCGTCGCGCACCTCGAAGGTGAGGTTCAGCCCCGTTCCGTTCTCCAGCTTTTCCACTTGGCGAAGGCTTTGCACATTGTGCTCAAACCCGCCCGGCACAAGCTTGTTGAGCACGGTCTCGCCCGCATGCCCAAACGGCGTATGTCCGAGGTCGTGCCCCAGCGCGATGGCCTCCGTGAGATCCTCGTTGAGGCGAAGCCCCCGCGCGATGGTGCGCGCAATCTGGCTCACCTCGAGCGTGTGCGTGAGGCGCGTGCGATAATGGTCCCCCATGGGGGAAAGGAATACCTGCGTTTTGTGCTTGAGGCGGCGAAAGGATTTGCAGTGGATGATGCGGTCGCGGTCGCGTACGAATGCCGTGCGCACGGGGCAAGGCTCGATCTCAATTTCCCGCCCGCGCGTGTTTACGCTGAGCATCGCATATTTAGAAAGCGTTTTTTTCTCAAGCTCCTCCGCATGAAGGCGGAAACTATCGTCCATTTCACTCATCTCCTACATCTCTCAGATGCAAACATTCTGCGTCCTTTCAAAAAATCCTTTCCGAAGCTCAAAAAGAATGACCCGCCGGTTTGGGGTCATTCAGTGATTCGTTGCTGCGGGCCGTTTTTAATTTGATATACCGGCTATACGTATCACAACATCACCGATCTTTAGCCCTGTTTCCACATAGCGGGTCGCCTCTACGATCTCATCAAGCGGATACACCGCCGTAACTTTCACCCCGTAATATTTGGCCAGCTGGATCGCGGCCGTACCGATGGAGCCGGAAGCCCCATAGATCAATATCCTTGCTTCGCCGGAAAAATCGATTTTACTGATATAGTTATAGGCCATCGTCATACCGTCACAAACCGCAGCCCCTTCTTCCATGGACATTTGCCGGCCTGACGGCGATCGGAGATGTTTCTCTCAAACAGATGTATTCGGCATGCGTGCCGAAGTTGAACCCGCCGATTATTCCAAAGACCTCATCCCCCGCTTGAAAAGCGCTCACAGCCGGGCCGGCAGCTTCGATTACCCCGGCAAGCTCCATACCGAAAATATGTTTTGGGCTTAGATAGGCCAAAAAGAAAACGGATAAAAAAATACTCCACGCTTCGGAAGCCGCGGTCATTCCGATTCATGGTAGTCGCGTGTATCTTAATAAGCACTATAAGCACTTCGTTGTCTTTGGGGACGGGCTTTTCCGCTTCTTTAACCTCTAAACCTCCGGCGGACCGTATTTCGTAAATACAGAAGCTTTCATCGTTACCCCTCCTTCAAAACCTCATACACATTATAATATGGAAACAGGGCATCACGCAATTTTGAAGCGTAATACCCTGTTTGTTTCATTTCTCGATTTGCCTTATTTGCCGCGCGCTGCCCGGATGCAGGAAGGAATTATCCCACGTTCGTGCTTAGGCCTTTTTCGCACGCAATGCCGCCTGTGCCGCAGCGAGCCTCGCGATGGGCACGCGGAAGGGCGAGCAGGAAACGTAATTGAGGCCGGCCCTGTGGCAGAAGTCGATGGAGGAAGGATCGCCGCCATGCTCGCCGCAGATGCCGAGCTTGATGTTCGGGCGGGTCTTTTTGCCGAGATCGACGGCCATCTTCACGAGTTTGCCCACGCCAACCTGATCGAGCCTTGCAAACGGATCGGATTCGTAGATCTTCTTATCGTAGTAGGCGCCGAGGAATTTCGCGGCGTCGTCGCGGCTGAAGCCGAACGTCATCTGCGTGAGGTCGTTGGTGCCGAAGGAGAAAAACTCCGCCTCGGTCGCAATCTCATCGGCGGTAAGCGCCGCACGCGGGATCTCGATCATGGTACCCACGAGATACGGTATCTCAACGCCGCGCTCCGCCATGACCTTCTTGGCGGTATCGACGACCGTCGCCTTCACGTACGCAAGTTCCTTCACCTCGCCCACAAGCGGGATCATGATCTCGGGAACGATCGTGTTACCGGTCTCCTTGCGGACGTTGATGGCGGCCTCGATGATGGCGCGAGTCTGCATTTCGGCGATCTCGGGGTACGAGACCGCGAGGCGGCAGCCGCGATGGCCCATCATGGGATTAAACTCGTGGAGCTCGTCCACGGTTGCGCGAAGCTCCTCAAAGGTAAGGCCCATTTCCTTGGCGAGGGCCGAAATCTCTTCATCTTTATGGGGCAAAAACTCATGCAGCGGGGGGTCAAGGAGGCGGATGGTAACGGGGAACTCGCCCATCGCCCTATAGATGCCCTCAAAGTCGCTACGCTGCATGGGCAGGAGCTTATCGAGAGCTTTCTTGCGCTCCTCCACGGTTTTGGATACGATCATCCGGCGGACGGCGGGAATGCGATCCTCCTCAAAGAACATATGCTCGGTACGGCAAAGGCCTATGCCCTCCGCGCCGAAATTAACGGCCTGCTTGGCATCGCGGGGGTTGTCCGCATTCGCGCGCACCTTAAGCGTACGCGCCTTGTCGGCCCAGCCCATAAGCCTGCCGAATTCGCCGCTGATGGAGGCGTCCACGGTGGGGATGCGCTCGCCGTAGATATTCCCGGTGGAACCGTCGAGCGAGATGTAATCGCCCTCGTTGTATACGCGATCGCCAAGGGTGAAACGCTTGTGCGCCTCGTCCATCTTGATCTCGCCGCAGCCGGATACGCAGCAGGTACCCATGCCGCGCGCCACGACCGCCGCGTGGGAGGTCATGCCGCCGCGCACGGTAAGGATGCCCTGCGAATGGAACATGCCCTCGATATCCTCGGGGCTCGTTTCAAGGCGTACCAAAACGACCTTTTCGCCGCGCTGCGCCCATTCGGTCGCGTCCTCGGCGGTAAATACGATCTTGCCGCAGGCAGCACCCGGCGAAGCGGGGAGCGCCTTGCCGATGGGGACCGCCTTTTTGAGCGCGGCCGCATCGAACTGCGGATGCAAAAGCGCGTCGAGCTGTTTGGGGTCGATCATCATGACGGCTTCGTCTTCGCTGATCATGCCCTCGTCCACGAGGTCGCAGGCGATCTTGAGCGCCGCGGCCGCGGTGCGCTTGCCGTTGCGCGTCTGGAGCATATAAAGCTTGCGGTCCTCGATGGTGAATTCCATATCCTGCATGTCGCGATAATGCGCTTCGAGTTTGGCGCAAATATCCACGAACTGTCGATACGCTTCAGGCATCACCGTTTCGAGCTGATCGATGGTCTGCGGCGTGCGGATGCCCGCCACCACGTCCTCGCCCTGCGCGTTGATGAGGAATTCGCCAAAAAGCTTCTTTTCGCCGGTTGCGGGATTGCGTGTAAACGCCACGCCGGTGCCGGAGTTATCGCCGGTGTTGCCGAACACCATCATCTGCACGTTGACGGCCGTACCCCAGGAACCCGGAATGTCGTTCATGCGCCTGTAATAGATGGCGCGCGGGTTGTTCCAGCTCCTGAATACCGCCTTGATGGCGCCCATGAGCTGCTCTTTGGGATCGGAGGGGAAATCGATGCCCAGCTTGGACTTGTATTCGGCCTTGAACTGCCCTGCAAGGGTCTTGAGATCGTTGGCGTCGAGCTCGGTATCGAGCTTTACGCCTTTCTTCTCCTTCATTTTATCGATAAGCTCTTCAAAATACTTTTTGCCGACTTCCATGACAACGTCGGAATACATCTGGATGAAGCGGCGATAGGAATCGTATGCGAAACGGGGGTTGTTGGTCTTTTTCGCGAAGCTTTCCACAACAACGTCGTTCATGCCGAGGTTGAGGATGGTATCCATCATGCCCGGCATGGATGCGCGCGCGCCGGAGCGGACTGAGACGAGAAGCGGGTTTGCGGGATCGCCGAACTTTTTGCCGCTGAGCGCCTCGAGCTTGCCCATGTACTCATAGATCTGCCGTTCTATATCGGCACTGATCGACTCGCCGTCGTCGTAGTATTGGGTACAAGCCTCGGTGCTTACCGTAAAGCCCTGCGGGACCGGCATGCCAAGCCCTGTCATTTCCGCGAGGTTCGCGCCCTTGCCGCCGAGCAGATCACGCATTTTGGCGCTGCCTTCGCTGAACATGTACACAAATTTTTTGGACATTTACTTCTCCTCCGTCTATCGTAAGTTAATCAATGGTATCAAAGGAATTCAGAAGAACCAACGCTAATTATACCGATTCCCCAACCTCTTGGCAATCATTTTTCGACGAATATGCAAGAAAAACTTCATTTCGGCGCGAGTTTTGCTCATCAGCTACAAGATTCATGCAAATCAAAGCCGCTCTATGGTCTTTTTCACAGCGCGTCCATCGCCTTGAAACGCCGCTCCAGAACGTGCTCCGCATATTCGTTGACAGCGATTTTCAATTCATCCCGCACCCGCTCGGGCAAAGACACCTTTTTAATATCCCCATCCGTGAGAAGCAGCATACGCCTTAAGGCCTCGAGCGAAAGCGCCGATACCTTCCGCCCCCGTGCCGAGCAATGCGAACAGACGGCGCCGCCCGATTCCGCAGAAAAAACGAGCAGTTTCTCCTGCTTTATGCCGCGCCCGCACACGGCACAGGACGTAAGCGACGGCCGAAAGCCCAATAAGGAAAGATAGCGCACCGCAAAGCAGATTGCCATATCCGCAGGGTTTACATCCGCATACGCGGTAAAACTCAGCGCATAGTACAGCAACGAAAGCTGTGCGTCGCTTTTCTCCCCCGCCGTCGCGCCCGCTTGTACGAGCGAAAGCATATAGGCGCCCGCCGCGAAACGCGCCATGTTCTCGCGCAGCGGATAGAACGTTTCCCGTACGTCGCACGAATTCACGCTGTAGCGATCCTTTGTGCTGTAAAGCACGAATTCACCGAACACAAAAAGTTCGCTCGCCGACAGAAGCGGGCTTTTTTGCCGCCTGCAGCCGCGCGCGGCGGCTGAAACAATCCCCATTTCAGCCGTAAGAATATCGAGGATGCGGTCGTTGTCGCGGTAGTTCGCGTATCGCACCACGATGCCGTTCACCGTATTCAGCGCCATAAATTTCCGTCTCCTTCGCCTCCCATGATTTGCAAGCTATGGAAAGCCGCCGCCGCGAGGATACTAAGGATACAAGCCAATAAAGGAGCAGCATTTTTTATGAAAAAAGTCCTGTCTTCCACCCCCGGCGCAGACGCGCTTTGGCGCCGCTTCTCCCACACGGGAAAGATCGGCGCATACTTGACCTATCGCGCAGTCAAGCAGCGCGAAGAAACGGAGGGTTACGAAAAGTAATACAGCAGATTATATCACATTGACACCTTCTTTATAAAGCGGCATAAAGCGGCGCGGCGTAAAAACCGGCCGCTTTTGTTTTGCCAAAATACTTTAAAATTTTTTATACATTTTACCAAAATATACATTGACAGACGATGTATATTGTTTTATATTGTATTTGTTCATGTGAAATACCTCTGAAAGGAGTGTTATGATTGTCGATTGCAGGCGATCTGATTCGCGGGCATACGGATACTATCATCCTTGCGCACCTTTATAAGCACGACAGCTACGGATATGAAATCAACCGCGATATTCAAAAAAAGACGCAGGGCATGTACGAATTTAAGGAAGCGACATTGTACACCGCGGTAAGGCGGCTCGAGCAAAACGGCTGCATCACCTCGTACTGGGGAGACGAAAGCACCGGTGCTCGCCGCAGGTACTATGCCATCACGGAGCTTGGGAGGCAAACCTATTTGGGGCTCATCAAGGATTGGGAGTCCGCCCGCGCTCTGATCGATAAACTGATTTATGTGGAGGGTATTTAAGTATGGAAGCAAAGCTTCGCGCCTATGTGGAAACGCTCTTTGAGCAGGCGCCCAAGACCCGCAAGGCCTATGAGCTCAAAGAAGAAATGATCCAAAACCTCGTCGAAAAATACCATGGTCTCTGCGACGAAGGGAAGCCGCAGGAGGTCGCCTACAACATCGCCGTGAGCAGCATCGGCGACACCAGCGAGCTGATCGCCGGTTTGAGCGAGCCTATGGCTCCCCTCACGCCGGAGGAACAGAAAAAAAAGAACCTTTACGCCGGCCTCACGGCGCTCGCGGTCATGCTCTACATCGTATCGATCATACCATTGATCGCGCTCTCCGAAACAGGCCGTGAGATATTGGGCCTTATGCTCATGCTGATCTTGGTCGCCGCCGCGACGGGGCTCATCATCTATATCTCCATGACCAAGTCCAGGTACCAAAAAACGGAGGATACTATGGTGGAGGATTTCAAGGAGTGGAAGGCCACCAAGGACAACCGCAACGAGATGTTCAAATCCGTCAAGTCCGCACTTTGGATGCTCGTGGTGGTAACGTATTTCATCGTCAGCTTCGGCACGGGCGCGTGGCACATCTCCTGGGTGATCTTTTTGATCGGCGCGGCCGTGGAGCAGATCGTACGCGCCGTCTTCCAACTGAAAAAGTGAGGAACCTATTATGAAAACATCTGCAATTATCCGCATCGTCTGCTGGGTCGTGATCGCCTGCGTGCTCGTGGGCGTACTCATCTGGGGTATCCAGAAAGACACGGGCTTTTCCATCAATCTTCTCCCCGTCGGCTGCATCGGCAGAGGCTTAGAGCTTTCCGGATTCAGCGCGCTCCAGGGCGATGTGGGCGCATATTCCACCGACAACAACTACACCGTGCCAATCGGCTCCATCGACACCTTAAACATCGGATGGGTGGACGGCAGCGTGCGCGTCACACCCTACGACGGCGACGTCATAGCGTTTCACGAAAACGCCTCGGGCGGCATACCCGAAAAGTACGCGCTTCGCTACGCGATCAACGGCAGCGTGCTCACCATCCAATACTGCGCGGTCAACATCAGCTGGAATAACGGCTGGTGGAGAGGCGGCAAAACCTTAGAAGTGCTCGTGCCGAAAACGCTCGCGGACAATTTCTCGGAAGTAGAGATCGACGCGGCTTCCGCAGACATCGGCATAAGCGACATGCTCGTCGGCAAGCTGCGCCTCGACACGGTCTCCGGCACGGTCGACGCCGGCAATATCGAAGCAAATACGCTAACGATCGATACGACCTCCGGCGAGATCGAAGCGAGTGCCTGCACGGCCGACAGCGTAACGGTCGATTCCGTTTCCGGCGGAGTGCGGCTTGACGGACGCTTCAACAAAGTTTCAGCCAATACCGTATCCGGATCGGTCAATATCACGAGCAGCGTTTGCCCCTCCGAGGTGGAAGTGGATGCGATATCCGGATCGAGCACGCTCATGATCCCCGAAAACAACGGTTTCACCGCGCGCTACGATTCGGTTTCCGGCGGTTTTTCCTGCGACTTCCCCGTCACCGCCTCCGATGAGAAGGCCGTCTACGGCGATGGTTCCGCCTCCTTCAGTTTCGATAGCGTGAGCGGTGGGATACGGATCGAAAAGATCGGGTAAACTTTTTAAAAGAGTAAAGAAAGGCGGTTTCGGGAACTCCCGAAGCCGCCTTTTTATTTGTATGATTTTCACGGCTCGTAGCCAAAATCCCGCATGGCGGAGGCGCTGTTACGCCAGTTTTCGCGCACCTTCACCCAAAGCTGCAAATTCACGCGCTCGCCGAGCATGGGTTCTATCTGCGCGCGCGCTTCGGAGCCAATCCTTTTTAGCATGCTCCCGCCTTTGCCGATGAGGATGCCCTTATGCCCCTCCCGCTCGCAGTAAATGGTGGCCCATACGTCCATGAGCTCAACGTCTTCGCGCCCTTCCATTTTATCCACGCTCACGCCGAGCCCGTGCGGCACCTCTTCCTTCAAAAGACGCAGCGCGCACTCGCGGATGAGCTCCGCAACCAGTACGCGCTCCGGCTGATCGGTGACCATGTCGTCGGGGAAATATTGCGGGCCTTCCGTAAGATAAGAGCAGAGCTTTTTTTCAAGCGCATCCAAACCTCTACCCTCCGCGGCCGAAATGCGGAGCACGTCTTCAAAGATTTTAGATGCGCGAAGTTTTTCCTCCGCCTCGTCCGCGTCGCCGAGCGATACGAGGTCGATCTTGTTGACGGCGGCGATCACGGGCGCTTTCAATTCTTTCAGGCGCTGCATCAAAAGCTCGTCCTTCGGGCCTACGCCGCGCTGCGTGTCCACGACGAACAAAACAGCCTCCACGTCGCTTAGCGAATCGTAAGCGACCTTTACCATGTACTCCCCGAGCCTGTTTTTTGGCGCGGTGACGCCCGGCGTATCGAGGAACACGATTTGGTAGCCGGGCCGCGTCAGTACGCCCATCACGCGGTTACGGGTGGTTTGCGCGCGCTCGCTCACAATGGAGACCTTCTGCCCTACCATATGGTTTAAAAGCGTGCTCTTGCCCACATTGGGCGAGCCTACGATGGAAACAAAACCCGAACGATACCCTGTGTTCATACGTTCAAGTCTGCCGGCGTAAACGCCGCGGGCAGAAGCTCGCCGAAGGGCACCACGCGGTACTGGCCGCTCCTGTCGGCGCAGATGACGGGCATATCGGGCTCGCAGAACTCCGCAAGCACTTGGCGGCAGACGCCGCAGGGCGACGCAAAACCCTCGCCGTCCCATACGATGGCGATGGCCTCGAATTTGCGTTCGCCGTCATAAACGGCCTTGAAGATCGCCGTGCGCTCCGCGCAGTTGGTGGGCGAATACGCCGCGTTTTCGATGTTGCAACCGAGGTAATATGCGCCCGATGCGGTTTTAAGACACGCGCCCACACGGAATTTGGAGTAGGGCACATACGCTCTCTCCTTGGCGTCGTTCGCCATGCGGAGCATGCTCTTGATTTCAAAATCATGGATCTGTATCATCGTTTCAACCCCATATCGTTTAGAATTATCTCTTGGAGGGCAAACATTTTCTTTGCGTCCTCCTCGTTTAAATGGTCATAGCCGAGTATGTGCAGCGTGCCGTGCACCGCGAGAAAGGCAAACTCCCGGTCGGGTGAATGCCCGTATTCCTCCGCCTGCAAAAACGCGCGCGGACAGGAGATGGCGATATCGCCCAAAAGACTGTCCGGAATATCCTCTATTTCCTCGCCCTCTTTGGCGGGAAAGCTCAGCACATCGGTCGTGGAATCGATATTGCGGAAGCTTCTATTCAGCGATCGTATCTCCGCATCGTCCGTGAGCACAACACCGATATCGCCCTCGGCATTCTCATGCCTAAGCGCAAACGATACGGCGTTTTCTATGACCGCGGGGATATTCTTTTCAAGTCCGTCGAAGTTCACGATCACGTCGATCACGGCTGACTTCCTTTCCCTTTCTGCTCCGGAGAAGGGTATTCCACCCTATCATGCAGAATGCCGTTGAAGGTCTTCAAAAAGCTCGATTCGATGGAGGAAAGTTCGCTCAGCGTAACGGGTGCGCTCGCCAAAAGGCTGTCGGGATCGCTGAGTTTGTGCCAGATGATACGGTGCACCATTTGTTCCCGCTCCTCGCGCGTGCTTTCACTGCCGAGCGAGCGCACGGCAGCCTCGCAGGAATCGGCCAGCATCACGATGGCGCTTTCCTTTGTGCTCGGCTTGTTGCCGGGGTAACGGTAAAGCTTGGTGTTCGGTTTCCCGCCCTCGTCGAGCGCCTTTTGGTAAAAATAACTCATGAGCGCGTTGCCATGGTGCTCCGCCGCGATTCGGATGACCGCCGAGGGAAGCTTATGCCGCATGAGGAGCGCCACACCGTCTTTTTGGTGCGCGATGATAGCCGCGGCGCTCTCGGCCGGTGGGAGCGTATCGTGAACGTTCTCGCCTTGCTTTTGATTTTCCTTGAAATAAAAGGGACGCTTGAGCTTGCCCACGTCATGGTAGACTGCACCCACGCGCGCCAAAAGACTGTTTGCGCCGATCTTTTCCGCGGCAGCTTCCGCAAGCGTGGCAACGAGCATGGAATGCTGATAGGTGCCGGGCGCTTCCTGCATGAGCTGCTTTAAAAGCGGCTGCGTGGTGTTTAAGAGCTCGTTGAGCCGCGCGGCAGTCGCCACGTCGAACAGGTTTTCCCAGATGGAAAGCGAACCCACTACCAGCATGGCGCTGAGCATGGCGCTGCCGAGGCTCCAGCCCATATCCGCGAGCAGCATCGTATACGGGTTGCCTACGGAAACATGAAGCGCCGCCGTGACTGCCGCCGCCGCCACGCCACCCATGGAGCCCGCCGCGATAATGGCTCCGCGGTTATGTGTTTTGCGGAGCGAAAGCACCGTAACAATGCCCGAGGCGAGCGTAGACAGGAGCATGAGCGCAAATTCAAAGCCGAAAAGCGGCGTGCCGTCGCCGCAGACTATGAGGCCCGAAAACAGCGCCATGATCACCGCCACGGCAAAGCCCGCGCTTTCGGACACCAAAAGCGCGGCCAGCATCACCGCGAGAAGGACGATGGTCATATGCGCGTTGATGCCGCTTACCGCCCAGCTGATGAGCGCCGTAAGCGACAAGAATGCCGCGAGGATGAGGGAGCTTTTGAAATTGACGAGTATTTCATCGTGCAATACGAACAGATACGCTGCAAACACCACATACGCCACGAGGATGTAGACCCCGATGCCGATCTGCATGGTAACGTCGTTTTCCGCCTGACGCACAAGCCCGAGCTTTTGCAGCATCGCGATTTGCGCCTTGCTCAGGATCGTCCCCTCGCTCACCAAGACCTCGCCCTTTTTCACGGTAACGTCGGCAATGCGGGCGGCGCTCTCCTCCTGCGCGGCGGCGGTAGCCGCTTCGTCGATCAGATATGTGGGTTGCATGTAGGCGTCTATCGCGCTCTCCCCGATGGCCTTAAGCTCGTCGGAAATGCGGGTAGCCCCCGCAAGTTCGAGCTTACTTTTCGCCGTTACGGATTCGAGTGAATTTTCATTCAATCCTGCACTCAGCGCCGTATTCAGTTTGGGTATAACAATATCCTTCAAATAGGAAATCTCCGTATCTGTCGCGGCAATCGCCGCATAAAGCAGATCCTTTGTAAGCTTCGGATCGGTTTTTTCCAAAAATGCGTTTACCTGCTCGGCGGTGAGGTATTGCTCCCACTTCTCCGCGTCGGTCATATCGGCGATATCGCCGCCGGCATCGGTCACAAGGCCTTTCGCCTCCGTGCGTATATCGCTTACAGCGTCAAAGAAAGTGGCGGCAGCGGCCTTGAGAGAGGTAACTTTATCGGCGTCGATACGATAGATTTTAGGCGTGTTGCGCCGCGCGAGCGCGCGAAGCGATTCAGTTGCCGCATCGTCCGTCACGTCGCGCATGGCGTAGATGGTTTCGGGGGCGGTAGAACCAACGGATAGCTCATAGCGTTTGGGCGTAAGCTCCAGGATCGCTATGACATACATGGCGAGGAAGGCAACGGCAAGAAGCGCCGCGGAAAAATAGCGGACGTACCGATACGGTATGCGGAACTTTTTTTCGGTGCCTGCCATGCTCTTCCCCTTTCCTTTTATGCGATCAGGTATGGAAATAACGTTCCGACTTTTCGTAAGCTTTGATGATGCGCTGCACCATTTCGTGACGGACAACATCCTTATGTGTCAAATACACCTGCGCGATGCCCTCGGTATCCTTCAACACCTCGAGCGCGTGCACGAGGCCGCTCTTCCTCTCGCGCGGGAGGTCGATCTGGGTGATATCCCCCGTCACCACAACGCGCGAGCCCTCGCCGAAGCGAGTGAGAAACATCTTCATCTGCTCGGCGGTGCAGTTTTGTGCCTCGTCCAAAATGATGTAAGCGTCGTTAAGCGTGCGCCCGCGCATGTACGCAAGCGGCGCGACCTCGATAGCCCCGCGCTCGGTCAGGCTTTTGAACGACTCGCCGCCCAAAAAATCGTTGAGCGCGTCGTAAAGCGGCCGAAGGTACGGGTCCACCTTGTTTTGCAGATCACCCGGCAGGAAGCCGAGCTTTTCGCCTGCCTCCACCGCCGGACGGGTGAGGATGATCTTATCGACATCCTTGTTTTTGAGCGCCAGTACCGCCATCGCCACCGCGAGATAGGTTTTTCCCGTGCCTGCGGGGCCGACGCCAAACACAACGGTATTATGCTTGAGCGCGGATACGTATTTCTTCTGACCGAGCGTTTTACACTTGATCTGCCTGCCCTTGTTGGTAAAGGCGACCACGTCGTCCACAAGCTCGGTGATAAGCTCCGCGTTCCCCTCCTTCGCGAGGTCGATCGCGTAGCGGATGCGGCTGCGGTCGATGCTCTCGCCGCGCCGCAAGACATGGAGCAGCTTGTCCAAAACGATTGCCGCCAGTTCTGTTTCTTTAGCGCCGCCTCTCACGCAAATGCTCTCGGCCTCTGCGCTGATGCGCGCGCCGGTTTCATCCTCGATGATCTTGAGATTTTCATCGAATACGCCGAAAAGCTTTATGGCCTCGTCCACGGAGCCCAAGGCAACATGCCTTTCCATGGGTTCGCCGCTTCCGCAGGAAAGCGCTTCGGCGGCGGGGGTTTCAAAAAATCGATCCATACAATCGTCTTACAGAACCTCATCGAAAATAAATTTATTTGGTCAGCGCGATACTCTGTTCCACCGTCACGTCGATGACGGCCTGCACCGTGCCGGACTCCAACGCTTTTACAAGGGTCTTTTTCGAAAGTATCTTCCCATCGCGCGGAAGCCCATCCGTAAGCACCTTTTGCGCCATGCGCACCGCGTAGAATTCAAGCTCCTCGTATGTGGCCGGCATGGGCGTGTTTATGAGCTCGTAACACGCTCGGCTTTCGATCACAACGGGCAGGAAAAGGTTATAAAACGTCCCTGACGAAACTGTTTCCGTCTCGCTTAAGGTATACGGGCTTTCCGGCTCAAACAGCCGGTAACCGAACAGGCTTATGCCCGTATAGGTAAAAGAAAGGCCCGTACGAACGGGTTTCTCCAAATTCGGCCCCGCGGTATAGGTAAAGCGGTAATGGACCTGCGCGATCACCTCGCCGTGCGCACGCACGTAGTTCGGCGCGGCGCCCTCGGCCGCCATGTCGGCGCTTATGAGCAGATCGCCTTTTTTCACGGCGTCGCCCACGCGCACCTTGGGGCTTCCGCTGTACGCGACGATGCGGCTGATGACCCCTTCTTCGGAGGCGTAAATGCTTGCGGGCGGCTCTGTTTCGACCACCTGCGGCGTTTTTACCGCCTCGCGGATGCTTACCTTGAGGATGACCCCGTTCAACTCAGTACCCGCCCATGCGATGCGGCCGTCCGACGCCATCACGGCGCGGTTGAGCTCGGGAGTGCGCACTTCGGAACGCGGGGTTCCCGGATGTATATCCATGCCTTCGAGCGTGGCGATGATCGCGCGCTCGTCCACCACGTCACAGCCCGAAACGGTTACGAACCAGACAAAGCGCGACGCCCCGAGGAGGGCTGCTAGTACCACAACCCAGCCGAACAGGAGCACCTTGCGAAAGCGCAAAGGCAGAAGCGATACCACGACGCCGTGCTTTTCTAAAATCCGTATGCGGCAACGCTGCGTGCGCCTGAGCCTGTGAAGAGCGTAAAAGCCCTCCATACTGACGCACGCCGTCATGGACGAGGTGCCCTTGCGCTTCACGTCCCAAATCTCGATACCGCGCGACAAAGCGAGATTGAGAAAGCGTTCGAGCGACAAGCCGTCCATTTGTATGATAACATATCCCGCCAAAGAATTCCATATACCCCGCCGCATCGCCGTCCCCCAAGCCCACGCGGTACCGGCATTTAACCGCCGAATTTACACTTTGTTTTCATATTCGACAGACGCGATTTTGCCGCTTACCAAAAGCCTTTCCTTGCTCAACTCCTCGAGTGCAAGTCCCTCTCCGCCTATCCTGAGCATACCGCTTCCTGTTTGAAGCCGCACGAAGCTAGGGAAGTATTCGTAGATGCCCTTATGGTTTTCCACCAATACCCGTTCCGTCCCGAGTATCGTGAGCCGCGGCACGTCGAGCGCTGTTTCCATCGGCAGATCGAGCGCCTCGATGATCTTCTTCTTTAACCTTATTTTTCTGCCCATAACAAACGTCCCCCATACAAACCTATTTAGATATGTATGCGGGACGCGGGGAAAAAAGCCTTTGGCGGCTTTCAGGTTCGGGTCCGGTCAAACGTGCTTTCGCATATGTTTCAAAGCGCTTTTTTCGAGACGCGATACCTGCGCCTGGCTTATTTTGATCTCCTCGGCAACCTCCATCTGCGTTTTTCCGTGGAAGAAACGAAGCTCAATGATGCGCTTTTCGCGATCGGTCAGATGACTGAGCCCACCCTCGATGCTGATGCGGTCGAGCCACAGCTCGTCGGAACAGGTATCGTCCTTCACCTGATCCATCACGTAGATGGCGTCGCCGTCGTCATGATAGATGGGTTCAAACAGCGATACGGGATCCTGAATGGCGTCGAGAGCGAACACGACGTCCTCCTCGGGCAGCCCAAGCGCCTTGGCGACTTCCGAAATATGCGGCTCGCGCGCGTTTTCCTCGGCAAGCTTGGTGCGCATCTGCAACGCCTTATAGGCCGTATCGCGGAGGGAGCGGCTGACGCGAAGGGGGTTATTGTCGCGCAAATGCCGCCGCAATTCCCCGATGATCATAGGCACGGCATAGGTGGAGAAGCGCACATTGTGGGAGAGATCGAAGTTATCCAAAGCTTTGATGAGCCCGATGCAGCCCACCTGAAACAGATCGTCCATCTGCTCGCCGCGGTTGGAAAACCGTTGGATCACGCTCAAAACAAGACGCAGATTTTCACGGATGAACTCCTCACGCGCCTCCATATCGCCCGCCTTGACCTTCAAAAGAAGCTCCTGGCTGCGTTTGTGCGTCATCATCGGCAGCTTGGCCGTATCGAGGCCGCAAATTTCAACTTTGTTCGTATACAGAAAAATCCCCTCCCCTTTTCGGCTTTGCTTAGAAACTAGCATTGCCGCAAGGGAGGGATTTTATCCGAACGAAAACGGGCGAAAAAACCGATTTTTCGCCCGTATACAAAGGTATTACATCAATTTATTGCATGGTTTTTTTCGCGTTTTTTGACGGTTCCGCCAACATATCACGGATAACCCAGGGGCCCAAACAAGCCTCGCATCTGGCGGTACGAACGACACGCCGCCCGGCGTTTGTCTTTTATTATGTGCCCCTTGCTCCGCATGTATAACGTTTCAGATTTTTTTTGCTTCTTTGCGCTTCGTACGGCGGTCCCATCAGCGCCAATACATCCGCTTCCTCCGCAATGCTCGGCAATCCTCCGGGCATTGTGGCGGAAAGCGCCGCAGCCGCCGCGCCAAAGCGCACGGCATAAAGAAGCTGCGCTTCGCTTAGCTCCCCAACAGGCACGCCGGAGGACAGTATGCGGCTCATGACCGCGCCGAAGAAGATATCCCCCGCGCCAGTGGTGTCCCGCGCGTCGACTTGAAAGGCGGGAACGAAACGCTCTATGCGCCCGTTCGTAAAAAAGCAGCCTTCCGACCCCATGGTGACGAAGGCGAGCTTCGCCCCGTTTTCTACAAGGTTTTTTGCCGCCTGCCGCGCCGGAATTCCAAAAGCAAGCTCCCACTCATCCGCGCCCGCCTTGACCGCGTCCGCTCTGGCAAAGCCCCAGCGCATGGCCTCCCGCGCCGCGTCGGGGCTCTCCCATAACATCGAGCGGTAATTGGGATCAAAGCTTACCAATACCCCGTTTTCCTTCGCAAAGCGCACGGCCTCCATGGTGGCGCTTCGCGCGGGCTCATGCGTGAGCGAGAGCGTGCCGAAGTGAAAGACCCGCGCCTTTTTGATCTCCTCAAAGTGGATATCCTCCGTTTTAAGGCAGGTATCCGCGCCGGGCTTTCGCGCGAAGGAGAACGAGCGATCGCCCCGCTCGTCGAGCGATACGAAAGCAAGCGTGGTAAACGCCTCCTGCGTAACGCCTCCGAGAAAAGCGATAGTATATGCCGCGAGCGTACGTTGAAGCTGGCGGCCGAAAGCGTCCGCACCGACCATGCCCACCATGCCGCAGCTTTGCCCGTAGCGCGCGAGCGCGCCGAGGTAGTTAAGCGGCGCACCGCCGGGGTTGGCGGCCATCAGGGGCGCGCCCTGCGCGGTCTCCCCCGTCTGCACAAAGTCGATAAGCAGCTCGCCCAGCGCGATAGCGTCCATAAGGGTTTTCCTTCCTCCTCAATCCGCCGCGGGCGGGTATTCGTTGCAGAGAAGACGGTATGGCGGCTCATCCTCCTCGATAGCGGGGAAACGGCCGATGGGCTCATAAAAGCGGTTGTCCGTATTGTCGTCGTTGCATTGGCTCACCTCACCGATGAGTACCGGTCCCGTGCCCGACTCGACCTCAAAATCGTGGTACAGATAAGGCTGTATGGAAATGCTCATGCCCGGTTCGAGCTTCACCTGCGCACCTGCAGATACGATGCGTAAGACGCCGTCCATATGGAGCGTGACGGCATTCGTGCGATCAAGCTGCTCGTCCGGCGTGGAATTGTACACGCGGATGAGCAGATTGCCGCCGCCGCGGTTGATGATATCCTCCATCTTGCTCCAATGGAAGTGATTGGGGGAATACTGCCCCTCTTTGAGATAGAGCAGTTTTTCCGCATATGTCTTTTTGTACGTATCCCGCATCTTCAAATTGCCGTTTCGCAATGTGATGAGGGAAAAGCCTACCTCGTCAAAGCGGCCGAGGCCATAGTCCGTGATATCCCATCCCAGCATATTATCGCGTATCTCGTCGTACTCGTGCCCCTTCTCCCGCCACTCTTCAGGCGTAAAATGGCAAAAAGGCGGCAGCGCAAAACGGTATTCGGAAGCCATTCCTTCCAATTCTCGAAGCGCCCGGTTGATTTCAGACCGTTTCATTTTGCAAAGACCTCCTCGGCTCATCTTCTTCAATGGTTATGCGTATGGATATGCTTTCGCTTTGCTGTGCATCAAGCATGGGCAATCCGCCATGCTCCTTTTGGTAGAGTCTCCCGTATACGATGGCGTTGGCGGGCTCAAGCCCCACCACATAATCCCCGGACGCGACGGATTTCCATTGCATAAAATAAGGAAGCTGTTCTTTATGATAACATAGCTTCACCCGCAGCCCATGCTTCGGGCTGTACAAGGCGGCGCAGACTTCCCCGTTTGGATCCGCCTCCATTTCGTGGATGAACACCTGCTCGGGCGCGCAGGGGATCGGCGGCTCCACACTTTGCCAGTTTTCAAGCCCCGCGGCCGCGGCGCCGTCCCGCGGCATGCTGGACTTGGCGGGCAGATGTATGCGCGCACCCGTATCTAAAAACGGATATCCGAAGTTGAAGTGATACAATAGCAACGCGGGCTCCGGGCGGAATCCCTCGTTTGTGACGGTATCGGTAAGCAGTATGCTGTTTGAGCCATAGGCGGTTTCAATGCTGCGGCGCAAGGTGATATTTTCACCAAAGAGCTCCGCCTCGCGCATCTCGCCGGAAAGCCGCATCCGATAGACGCCATCCTCCCAAAACGCATCCGCGCAAAGGTGCTCGCCGGGCGTAGTGCGTATGCGCCCGTGCATGGGGTATTCCTTTCCGTCATCCACGCACGGCGCGCATATGTTTTCGAGCCCCGCCGTAAACAAAAAGCCGCCCATGATGCTGCGCTGCGCCTCGTTTCCATGCGTATCCGCAGACCCAAGCCCGATCAGCCCCGGTTTTGAAAGAAAGCCTATGTTAATGCCGCGATAGCTAAGCTCCGCGATATCCAGGCATTTGTCGGCCAAGGCGGTGAAGAGGAGAGGCCCGCTTTTCATCTCAAACGCATGCATTTCTTTCGCGCGCCCTTCCTGATACCGGACCGGGCGGATATAGGCCAGTTGCTGCATGCTGCCGACTTTTGAAAGCAGTTCCCCGTTTGCCTTATGTTCCATGAGAAACGTCCGCCTTCCAATCGATGATCACGCCCGTGAAACCATCCTTCTTGTTCATCAGCCCGTCATAGGCAAACATCAGATCTTCGGCGGTGGGTTTGATGATATGGCTGATGAATTTGCTTACATCGATCACTTTTTCATGCAAAAGCCCTTCCAGGTATTTCATGGTCCTCTTGCTGGACAGCCTGGAACCTTCCTTTTCCTCATACGGATAACGGCGGTTGAGCGCTCCAATAACGGTCAGCATTTTTGTATGGATCGCATTGAAGGCCGGCGTCACATTCGCAATATAGTCGGTTCGCGGAGATCCCAGCAAAATGACTTGGCCATACCTGGCCGCTACCTTGATGCAGGTTTCAACACATGCGGAGAGCCCCGAAGCGTCGACTGCGATATCGACCCCTTTTCCGTCGGTCAGAGCCATGATCTCTTCCGCCTGATTTTCCGGAGCGCAATCAACAACATGGCTTATGCCCATTTCTCTGGCCAGATCACAACGGTGCTTCATGGGATCGACGGAGATCACCTTCGCACCCATCTGCCTGTAAAGGATAGAGAGGATCAGGCCAAGGTTCCCCAACCCCATAATGGCGCAAGTATCGCCAAGCTTCACATCGGCGGGAAGAATCCCATTCATGGCGATCCAGCACATCATAAGAAAAGCGCCTTCTTCCGGCGTGGTGTCACTGTTTAATTTGTGAAGGATGCCGCCGTCGCTTGCCGTGTAATCATAAATCTGATGGCTGCTGTGAGGGCCGCTGAATAAAACGACGTCCCCTTCCCCCGCTTGATATATCTTCTCGCCTTTTTTTAGAATTTTCCCGACGGAACAATATCCGGGATTTACAGGATAAACCGCGCCTTTTTTCAGGCCAAAAACGCGGGAAAGCTCGGTTCCCGCGCTGATCAGGGAAACATAGGTTTCTATCAGGCACTCATAAGGTTTTAAATTTTCGGCATCGATCTCCCGTTCGACCACGGAAACGTCTCTGATCCCATGGATGACGACATTTTTAGCAAGCATGGCTTTACCTCCTAAAAATCAAAAGATACTATATAATAATATTGTTGATAATTATGAAAGTCAACAAAAGGTAGACCGGGAAGAAAGCGGCGGGCCAAATCTTGACGGAAATGTGAACGCATTGTAAGATAACCTAAGATATAGGCTGTATTTCGTTGCATTGTAGCCGAACAAAACGGAGGGACGCTTATGCTGGCTGAAACGTATTTGGAAACCGTATCAGGACTGATCCAAAAACTCCGGGAGACGCAGATGGAAACGGTACACTCGGCGGCACGGCAGATCGCGCCGCTCATGGAGCACGGAGGGATCCTTTACGCCTTCGGCACGGGGCATTCGCACATCACCGCCATCGATATCACCAAGCGGGCAGGCGGGCTGGTCCAAGCCAAGGCGCTGCTGCCTTATGAGCTGACGCTTGACGTCAACGCAGATAAGACCATGCTCATGGAGCGCATGGACGGTCTTGCCGATATACTCTTTGCAACGACGCCCATCCGCCGCGAGGATGCGCTTATCATCATCTCCAATTCCGGGCGTAACGCTGTGCCGGTCCAGATGGCGCTGTTGGCGAAGGAGCGCGGCATCTTCACGGTGGCGCTGACCAACGTTGCGCACAGTAAAAGCGTCGCCTCGCGCGACAAGAGCGGCAAGCGGCTCTATGAGATCTGTGACATGGTGCTTGACATGTGCGGCGTGCCCGGCGATACGGTCGTGCCCGTCTCGGGCACAGGCTGGTCGACCGGTCCGATCTCGACGATCGCGGGCAGTGCGCTTCTGCAAGCGTTGATGTGTGATATCATCGAGATCATGCTGCAAGACGGGGTCGCACCCGCCGTTTTCCAAAGCATGAACCTCGATGGCAACGACGAGATCAACCGTCTTACAACGGAAAGGCTTTACCAAAACTTCCCCGATCTAAAGTATTATTTAAAATAAATACACATAGATTACTAAAGAGTAGTCGGGGAATGATAACCGCTATTTTCCATATGTCTGTTGACCATTTCCGAGAATCGCTTTATAATATATTTAATCTCTCTATATTATATATAAATATGACTGTTCCCGACGTGTTTTGTCAGAACTCTGTTGGCCATTGCTGTAATTTATCTCAAACCTTCATAAACCCACAAATGCTTGCTACCAAACCACTTGCTCAATCCCTTGTATTTCATACGCAGATAACAAACAAACTGGTCTCTTGCGGGGCTCGCTCCGCCAAAAATAAACAGGAGGCAAGGAGAAAGATATGAGCACGTTGTTACTGGCATTCCTTCTGGCTTTGTTCACGGGTCTGATCATCGTATTTGTAGGACTTGGCGTGAACATGTGGTCACCGCTGTTCATGGGCGTCGTTGCTGGCTTGATTGTCGGCGACGTGGGCCTCGGGCTGCAGATCGGCGCGACATGCTCCCTGATGGCGCTCGGGTTTTACAGCTATGGAGGTGCGACGCAACCGGACTACATGATCGGGGCGATCTTCGGAGTATTCGTCGCCTCGCGGTCCGGAAGCGTAGAACAAGGTTTGGTGGTGGCGGCAGCACTCGCGATGTTCATGGTGCTGTTCGACATCCTCGGCCGCATGACGACGACCGTCTTCCAGCATGCGTGCGACAATGCGCTCGCCAAAAAGAACCTCAAGACATTCAGCCTGTGGTTCTGGATGGGCACGGTTCCGTGGTTCCTCTCCCGCTTCATTCCGGTGTTTATCGGCATGCTGCTCATCGACCAATATATCTACATCCAGCAGTTCATCGAGAAGTACATCTGGTTCCAAAGCGGCCTTCAGGTCATCGGCGCCGCGTTGCCGGCCGTCGGTTTTGCGCTGCTGCTGTCTTACATGAATCTTAAAAAATACTGGCCGTACATGCTGGTCGGCTATGTGCTGTTTGCCTATATGGGCGTACCCACCATCGGCTTGGCTATCATCGGCGTCGCGGCGGCCGGCCTGTATATGATGGCTCAAAAGAAAGCAAAGGAGGCGTAAGTCATGGCCAGGACAAATAAAAAGCTTTCCACGGCTGCCAAGAAAAAGGCGGCAACTAGGCATAATTGGACTTTGCAATTCTGCTGGAATTATGAGCGCATGCAAGCCTCCGGCTTTGCTTATTCCATGCTGCCCGTTATGAAGGAACTGTACGACACCAACGACGAAGTTTGCGAAAACCTCGAGCGCCACATGCAGTTCTACAACAGCCATCCGGGCGCTTCCGCGATCATCATGGGCGCGTCGGTGGCGTTGGAAGAGGGTTATCAAACCGATCTGTCCGAAAGTATCAAGGTCGGTCTGATGGGCCCGTTGGCCAGCTTGGGTGATACGGTGCAGGCCGTTTTGGTACAGCCTCTCGCGTACATCATTTCGGCGGGCCTCGCGGCCGAGGGCAACCTGCTCTCGCTTCTGGTTCTTCTCATTCCCTTCATCCTCATGTTCTGGGTGCGTTGGCCGCTGTTCAACTGGGGCTATAAGCGTTCGGTCGGCATCATCGATGATATCAGCGGCGAGACCGATTTCAAACTGCTCAGCGAGGCCGCGCAGATTCTCGGGTTGACGGTCGTCGGCGGATTTGTGCCGAGCATGATCGGTGTATCGCTGAAATACGAGTACTTGAAAGAGATCGATGGCGTCACGCAAAGCGTCCGTTTGCAGGATACGCTTGACGGCATACTCCCCTATATGCTACCGATCGTACTCGTGGCGGCGTGCTACGCGTTGCTGAAAAAGGCAAAATGGACACCCGTCGCGGTCATTGGCGCACTGGCGGCCGTTTGCTTCATTCTCGGCGCGGTAGGCATCCTGTAAGTTCCTGTGGTAGGCGTTCTATTGATAAGCCACGGGGGCATGGCGGAAGGCGTGCTGTCTTCCGCTTCCATGCTGGTCCCGCAGTTGGAACAGGTCGATTTTTTGGCGCTCTGGCCGGAGGATAATCCGGACGACTTCCAAGCCAAACTAGGTAAAAAGATCGGCGAGCTCGACACGGGGGACGGTGTTTTCCTCTTGGCCGATATGCTGGGCGGAACGCCGAGCAACCGCGCGATGTATTTTGTCGGCGACCGCGTGCACGTATTGACGGGCCTGTCATTACCGATGCTATACTCGCTCCTCTCCATGCGGGAAGAGTTTGCCGATTTGGCGGCTCTTGCGAACGAGGTGATGGTTGAGACGCAAAACGGCACCGTCGATGTGAACAAGTTGCTCAGAGAGAAGGGTTAAGCATGATTAAGCATTTGAGGATTGATAACCGTCTGATCCACGGACAGGTGGCGGTCGCTTGGCAGAAGTACATCAACGCCAAGGTGATTATCGTCTGTAACGATACCGTTGCCAAAGATCCGATCCAGAAGATGGCGTTACCGTTAGCGGCGCGCGAGTCCAAGGTTCTGGTCTACGGCATCGAGGAAACGCTGAAGTACGCCAGGGAGCATGCCGACGAACAGGTGTTTGTCATCGCCAAGTTCCCCCAGGATGCGCTCGCGATCCTCGAATCCGGCGAAAAGGTGGTAGAGATCAACGTCGGCAATGCGGCACCCATCACGGGAACAAAGTATGTGATGGTGACGCGCTCCATCGCTGCGACGCGGGAGGACGCTGAAGTCTATCGCAAGATCGCCGAACTTAACGGCGGGAAATTGACCTCTCAGATCATGCCGTCCATGGAGACTTCGAATTTCTTGGATGCCCTAAAGAAAGCAGGGCTATAAAAGACCCTGCCTGCATAAGTTACGGGGTGGTCACTTCGATTTTTCGAAGTGACCACTTGGTTGAATGGGATTATCTTCAAACTGGAGGAGACGTACATGCAACTGAAAGTGGCTAAGGTGCTCAACCAGATCTTGATGATCATTTTTGTGATCGTCGCGGCTATGATTGCGCTCTTGCTTTTCTTGATACCGAAAATGCCTGAGCTCAAATGGGTATTTCTCGGGAGCTTCATCCTGACAGGCATCGCGCTGCTCACGGTCTTTAGGTGGCTGGAGCAAACCTGGGATAAGCGCGTCATCACGCGTATGGCGCAAAACGGCAAGGTTGCTTTGGCCAACATCCATAGCGCCGAGCGCATCCAGCCCATGCGGGATTCCGGCTTTGTATCGTACTGGCTCTACGAGTTCAAAGGCGAGCTTTATGACCCCAAGCTCAACCGCATCGAAAAAAAGTTTTATGAAAAAATGAACTATGCGACGGACGAAGTCCCGAGCGGGTCGGTTTTCGTCACCTACGACGAGAAGAAGCCGGACCAGATATTCATCATCCCCAACGATGTCGTCAGCAGGATTCCGTCTTTGGCGCCAATCGCGGCCAGTTTTGAGAAAGACAAGCACATCGGGGTAAAATACCTCGACGTTTATTACCATAAAGGCATCAATATCCGCACTTTCCGGGAGGCGGTAGCCGAACACGCGAAGAAGATCCAAGAAGGTGCAAATCAATGAGGATCGGGACGATCGGAACCAATTTTGTTGTGCGGGCGTTTATCGACGCCGCGCGCAAGGCCGGCGCAGAGATCGCGGCGGTCTATTCCAGACACGAAGAGACGGCGCGCGCTTTTGCCGACGAAAACGGCGTAAAGCGCATTTGTTGCGACCGGGAGGCGTTTTTAGAAGATGACGCGTTGGACGCAATCTATGTGGCGTCGCCCAATTCACTGCATTTTGCATGGGCTTACGGCGCGCTGAAAAGCGGGCGTCATGTGATCTGCGAAAAACCGTTTGTTCCGACGGTGCGCGAGCTGGACGAGCTGGATGCCCTTGCAAGGCAAAAGGCTCTCTTTTTGTTCGAAGCCATGACCGTACCGCACCTGCCCAACCTCGCACTCATTAAAGAGCACCTTCCTGAAATCGGAGCGCCGCGATTGGCGCAGCTCAATTTTTCGCAGTATTCCAGCCGGTACGATGCTTTTTTGCGCGGCGAAGCTCCAAATGCGTTCAGCCCGGAGTTTTCTGGCGGCGCGCTGATGGACCTTGGGTGTTACAACCTTCGCTTTTTGCTGGAGTTGTTTGGTGAGCCGGAGAAGGTTCGGTATTTTCCCAACCGGGCGGGAAACGGCATCGATACGTCGGGCGTGCTGGTCGCATGCTATCCCGGCCTCGTCTGCACGGCCGTCTCCTGCAAGGATAGCAAGAGCCGGAATCTGATCCAGATCCAAGGCGAAAAGGGCTATATCGTGATTCCTTCGGTCGCGAGCACGCTATCGGAAGGGTTCACGGTTATAACCGAGGACGGAGAACGGCAGTATCAGGCGCAGGACGAACAAAATGTGTTATATTATGAGATGAAGGCATTCATCAAGGCGTTCCGGGAACGTGATTTTACGCTTCGGGATACGCTGCTCGAGCGAAGCCGCACGGAAACCCGGCTGATCGAGAAGGCACGCCGACAGGCGGACATCACATTTCGGGCGAATGAGGTACGCTGACGGCGGCTTTGTTAATAACTTAGCCGGAATTTTAAGCTTAACCGGAGAAGGTGAAATGTAAATGAAATTGAAAAGCAAGCGCGTTTGGATCGGTGGTACATTTTTGCCGGCAACGTTGGAGATCGAAAACGGCAAGATCGCTGCCGTGCTGGGCTATGACGAGCCCGGCGCCGAGGACTGGGCAAATGACCGCGTGGTCCCCGGTTTCATCGATGTGCATACCCACGGCGCTTACGGCGCAATGGCCAACTATTGCAGCGAAGAAGAGTTAAAGGTTTGGGCGGACAAGCTGCCCGACGAAGGCGTGACGGCCTACCTGCCCACGACGTTTACGGAGGAGCCCGATAACATCGCCGCGGCTTGTGAGCGCATTGCGAACGTGATGGAGTTTGGCTCGGCCGGCGCCGAAATTTTAGGCATCCACCTGGAGGGGCCATTCCTGAACATTGCGTACAAAGGCGCCATGAATCCAGAAAGCATCATAATGTTCGACGCCAAGCTGTTCGAACGCTGGCAGCAGGCGGCGCGCGGCCATGTACGCTACATCACGGTAGCGCCGGAAAAAGACGAGGGCTATCGCTTCACGCAGTACGCCGCGCGGCAGGGCGTCGTGGTAAGCATCGGCCATTCGGCGGCAACCTATGAACAAGCGATTTATGCATTGGGTAACGGCGCGCGCTGCTTCACGCACGCGTTCAACGCCATGAAACCGCTCAACCACCGGGAGCCGGGCTGCGTCGGAGCGCTGATGCGCAGCGATGCCTATACGGAGCTGATTTTCGACGGGCACCATGTAAGCATGGACGTCGTACAAATTTTATTCCGCATCAAGGGACGCGACCGCATCGTAGGCGTCTCCGATTCGCTGTCGCTCAAGGCGGCACCCCCGGGTGAATACAGCCTCGACAACCGGGAGTTGATCGTCAACGACGAGGGCACGGCGCTCATCAAGGGTACGACGACGCTCGCGGGCAGCACACTGATGTTCAACAAGGGGCTGAAACTGTTGGTTGAGACGGCGGAGATCCCCATCTCGTGGGCCTTGGCCGCGCTCAGCGAAAATCCGGCGCGGCTGTTGGGACTCGACCACAGGCTGGGCTACATACGCGCGGGTTATGACGCCGACCTTGTTGTGCTCGGTGACGATTACCAAGTAGTTAAGACTTACTGCAAGGGGAAGGCGAGCAAAGCATGAAGATGGGATTTGCAGCGGCGGCGATCACCCCGGCAATGCCCTGCCAAATGGCCGGTTACGCCACCCCCCGCGAGGCGCAGGGTGTACACGATGAGCTATATGCTCGGGCGCTGGCCTTTCAAGAGGATTTTAAGCCGCCCGTTGTGATCCTCGGGCTCGACGTTCTCAACCTCGACGAGGTAGTTATGCGCGTGCTGTCCGAACGGCTTCGCCCGCTTGGCGTAGAAAAGGAAAGACTTCTGGTCTGCTGTATCCACACGCACGCCTCGTTTGGCGGTATCTTCGACATGGAGCGCGGAATCAACCCCGCGATGACCAGCCTATTGGGCGAAGCAAGGCCGGACTTGGTCGAGATGCTTGCCGCACGTAGCGCCGCGGCGGTAGAAAAAGCGCTGTCCGACATGGCCGACGTATCGGTGGCGATGAGCAAGGGTACGATGGAAGGACAGCTTGCGACGAACCGCCATGCGCCGGAGCGCCCCAGCGACCAGAGCATCTTTTTGATGGAATTTCTGCGTGCGGACGGCAAAAAGGTGCTAATCTATAACCTCAGCTGCCATCCAACCGTGCTCAACGCCGAAAACAGGCTGCTCAGCGCGGACTTTGCGGGCGGCGTCAGCGCACGGCTGCGGGGCGAATATGATATGACGCTGTTCGTCAACGGCTCGGCCGGCGATATGAGCACTCGCTTTACACGGCTCGAGAGCAGCTTTCGGGAGTGCGACCGGTTTGCGGAGGTTGTCTGCGGCAAGATCCGGCAGCTGCGGGGAAAAAGCGATTTTGTGCCTCTCACCGAATTGACGCTAAGCTACCGTATCGTATCGCTCAAGGCGGCGCGCGTGGAGGCGCCGGATACGGCGCAAAAAAACTACGATGCCGCCGTATGCAACCTCGAAGCGGTGAAGGCAAAGACCGACGACCGTTCGGCCATACGCAAAGCCGAATCCTTTGTGGAAGGCGCAACGGTCAGCCTTATCAAAGCGCGGCATCTAAAGCAGGGGGAGCAAAAGGAAGTTGCCGTACAGGCGGGACTGTTGAAGGTCAATGGGTGCAAAATCGTCTGTTCACCGCTGGAGTTGTTTTCCACGCTGGCGTTGCAGCTCAAGCGGCGTACAGGCGTTGAGATGTTTGGGTATGTAAACGCGCTGTTTGGCTATTTGCCCGATCAGGACGCCTACGACGAACGCGATTACGAGGCGCTCATGGGCATCTTTGAACGGGGCGCGGGAGAAGAATATATCGATCGGCTTACCGCGTGGTTATCGTAGTTATCGTAAAGGAGGAGCTATGGAATCCATTGTAAAGTACCTGGAGTATGTCAAGGAACAGCTTGCGGCGCTGGTGCAAACGCAAGCCGAGCCGTTACATCAGGCGGCGAAGCTTGCGGCGCAAAGCTATTGCGACGGGAAGCAGTTTTTTACCTTCGGGACCGGGCATTCGCACTTGATCGCGGAAGAGATTTATGTGCGCGCGGGCGGCCTCGCCTTTGTCAAGGGCATTTTGCCCGGCGAACTGATGCTGCACGAAAAACTTAACAAGAGCACGTATCTGGAGCGCCTCGAGGGCTATGCCGACATTCTGTTGACCCTGTATGGCGTGGGAAAGGGCGATACGATTTTGATCATATCCAACTCGGGACGTAACAGCGTGCCGGTGGAAATGGCGCTGGGCGCCAAGGCGCGCGGCGCTAACGTCATCGCGATCACATCGCTCAAGCATTCACAGAAGGTTTCTTCGCGCAATAAGAGCGGCAAGCGGCTGTTCGAGGCGGCCGATGTCGTTCTGGATAATCAGGCGGCGTACGGCGACGCGGCGTTTACCGTTCCCGGCTGTTCCACGACGACGGGGCCAATCAGCGACATCATGGGGACGACGCTGGTGCAGGCGCTTGTGGTGGGCATAACCGAAGAGCTGGCAAAACGCGGCATTGATGCGCCCATCTTTTACAGCTCCAACTCCGATAACGCCGACGAACACAACGAAAAGCTGTTCCGCAAGTATTTCAAGGATTGATATGGCAAAGCTCGAAGACGCGCGGGGCAACATCCGTTTGATCGCATTCGATTTGGACGGCACCGTGCTGAACAGCAAAAAGCAGGTGACCCCGCGTACCAAGGAAGCCATGCGGCGAGCCGCCTTGCAGGGCATTTGCTTAGTGACCGCCACCGGCCGCCAGATGTATGATATCCCCCCCGGCATCTTCCCCGGCATCCCGGAAATTTCCTATGCCATTACGGCCAACGGTGCGCTGACCTACCGGCTGCCGGCGGGGGACGTTATTCTCTCTCGCGTGTTTTTCGTTTCGGACGCACGCCAAATCATTTCGGAATGCCGCCGGTATAAAGCGATGCTGCATGTCGGGTACGGCAAGGGAGGCGTTCTTGACGATCGGGGCGCCGCATGGGAGGACCGCAGATCGAGGGACGGTATCGCGATGCTGTCGCGCGCGTGGGGGTTCAGCTTTTCAGACACCGTAACGGAGCTGGCAACATGGAAGGACCCGCCGTGCAAGCTGACGCTGATCTTTTTTGACCCTGCCGAGCGGGAGCGCGCCGTTTTGCATTTTTTGCGGCACCCGGAGTTGACCGTTTCGTCGTCCGAGCCGATGAACCTGGAGATCATGCCACCGCATACCAATAAGGGCAGCGCGATTGCGTTTCTAGCGGCTCGCGAGGGCCTCGACCCGCGGCAGATCATGGCGATCGGCGATAGCCACAACGATATGGATATGCTCTCGGTCGCGGGACTTAGCGTAGCAATGGGCAATGCAGCGCCGGAGCTCAAGGAGATGGCCGACGCCGTCACGTCAAGCTGCGACGAGGATGGCGCTGC
Source organism: Bacillota bacterium (assembly GCA_023400985.1). Classification (GTDB taxonomy): domain Bacteria; phylum Bacillota; class Clostridia; order Christensenellales; family CAG-138; genus UBA7707. Next base: position 164,657 of record JAEXEN010000038.1, on the reverse strand, counting down.
GCTGGCAATCGAAGGGATACTATAACGGAAGGAAAATCTTAGGGGCAGTTTGCTTTAGCGCCGCTGCCCCTTTTTGAGTTCTTTTCAGAGAGAAAACAGCTCGACCAGCTTGCGCAATGCACACGCATCCGTCGCGGCGTAACCTTGCTCATAATCGCCGCCGAAATGGATGCTTGGGTTCGCGGCCACGGAAGCGTCGGGATGAAAGGCGCGCATAGAGACATGCAACTCGGTCGCTCCGATCTGCTTCACAAACGCTTCAGCGTTTTCCAGCCGTATGCCGGAACCGGGCAAAATGCCGATGCGCCCCGCCGCGTAATCCATCATTTCGCGGATGGTAGCTGCACCCTCGATGGCGGTCGGCCGCTGGCCGCTGGTCAGGATACGGTCGAAGCCGAGCTCGCTTAGCGCGTCGATGGCGGCGCGCCAGTCCGGCGTCACATCGATGGCGCGGTGAAAGACGGCGGTCTTATTGCCGATCACCTCCAGCATTTTGGCGCAGCGCACGGTGTCGACCGTACCGTCCGGGCGTAATATGCCGAATACGATGCCGTCGGCACCGGAGCGGAGCATGGCATCGGCGTCAGCGAGCATCGTTTCAAATTCGATGTCGTTATAGCAAAAGCCGCCCTCGCGCGGGCGCACTATGGCCGCGATTTCGATGTCGGCCCGCCGGGCGGCGCTAAGCTCGCCCATGCTGGGTGTCAACCCGCCGAGCGCGAGCGCGGAGCATAGCTCCACGCGGGCTGCCCCCGCCTCCTTTGCCGCGAACGCGTCGGCCGCGGTATTGCAGCAGACCTCGATCTTCAAATTCCTCATGGCAAGCCCGTCCTTAAAGCGATAATTGAGGTAACAACGCGCGCATGGCAAAAAAGAGGCCATCCTCGTCGATATGCCCGGCCACATGCTTGGCGGCTGCCTTGGCGTTATCGCAACCGTTGCCCATGGCGACGGAAAGCCGTGCGTTACGCAGCATTTCAACGTCGTTCTCCTCGTCGCCGAACACCATGATTTCATTTATGGAAAGTCCGTGACGCTCCATCATTTTCTGCACGCCGTTCCATTTGCCTCCGGCCGCGACCATGATGTCAACGCTGCCCGAGCCCCAAAACGACCGTTTACAGGAGGTCATCTTGTCGAGGTTCGAGAGATCGGCGCCGGATTCCGCGTATAGGTCGGCTTGCAGTATCTCGATCTCCAAAGCACGGCGGGGATTGTCGGTGACGGTAGGATAGACGATCGCGACACGGTCCAGCTCCGCCTTCATCGTCGGCGTGAGGCAGTTGGCAAAATACTCGTGTGCGCCCAGGAATTCACATCCATACCCGCTTTCGAGAACGAAATCCAACAGGATCTTAACGTCATGCGTAGGGATGGGGTTGGTGTAGACCACGCCCGTATCATCCCAACAATACTGGCCGTTGAGCCCGACGAAGCCGTCGACGGGGATCTCATTCAACTCCGGGACGGAACTAAGGTTTTTTTTATGCCGTCCGGTCGCTATAAAGATCAACATGCCGCGCTCGTGCGCGCGGCGAAGTGCCTTGACGGTGCTGTCGCAGATGCGGTGGGTCTTAAAACTGACCAGCGTCCCGTCGATATCGAAAAAAAGGCCCCTGACGGCAGATGTGGTCGGCATGCGGTTCATAGATTCGCTTTAAGGAAAGCCTCCAACGCGCCGTAGGCTTCCTTCTCATCATCGCCGCTTAATGTGATGGTCAATTCCTCCCCCCGCTTAATTGCGAGCCCCATCACGCCCATAATGCGCTTGGCGTTGACCATCTTGGAGGGGGTGCCCAACTGGATATCGCTTTTAAATCCCATCGCTACCTTGACCAGTTGACCGGCAGGGCGCGCGTGCAACCCCATCTCATCAGTGATGACATATTTCAGTTCCTGCATGGATACCGTCCTCCGTACTATATATTATTGCGGCCTATTGTAAAAACGCCGCGCTTTTTTGTTCACAATCCGCCTTACTGAGGGTGCGTAAATGCTCTTTGACACGCAGCAGGCTGTGGGGAGACATGGAAAGCTCGTCGATGCCAATCGCGACGTAGTGCATAATCAGGTTCTGGTCGCCGGCGCTCTCCCCGCAAATGCCGACCCAGATATGGTTTTTATGGGCGGCGTCTGCGACAAAACGTATCATGCGCAAAATGGCGGGGCTGCCGGGATCGTAAAGATCGTTGATCTTCGGGTTCATGCGATCGGCCGCAAAGGTATATTGCGTCAAGTCGTTGGTGCCGATGCTGAAGAAATCGACCAGCCGCGCCAGTCGGTCGGCGATCATGACGGCAGCGGGTGTTTCGATCATGATGCCGAATTCAATGGCGTCGGAAAAGGGGATGCCTTCGGCGCGCAGACCGGCCTTGACCTGCTCAAGGATAACGAAGATCCGCTGCACCTCGGATTCCGAAGTGATCATCGGGAACATGACCGCGAGCCGCCCGTACACCGAGGCGCGCAGCAGGGCACGCAGCTGGGTTATGAAGATATCGGTCCGGTCGAGGCAGATGCGGATGGCGCGGTAGCCCATCGCGGGGTTATCCTCCTGCGCGAGATGAAAATAGGGCGCTTGCTTATCGGCGCCGAGGTCCAACGTACGGATGACGACCCGCTTGTTGGGATCGAGCGCCAGCGTCCTCTTGTAGGCTTCGTACTGAAATTCCTCGCCGGGGAAATCGTCGCTCTCAAAATAAAGGAATTCGCTGCGAAACAGCCCTATGCCGTCGGCGTTGAACCGGTATGCGGTCTCGGCCTCGTCAGGACGTCCGATATTGGCGGCGAGTTCGATGGAAAAACCGTCCGTCGTTTCGGCGCGCGCGCCGGATAGCCTCTGTAGGCGTGCGTTTTCGGCTTCGAGGCGCTCCGCCATTGCCCGGTATTTCGAGAGTGTTTCAGTGTCGGGATCGACGATGAGCACACCATCGGAGCCGTCGAGAATAGCGAAGGTTCCTTCCTGCAGCACATCGTATCCGTCGCCGAGCGCCGCCACGGCGGGGATACCGAGGCTGCGCGCGAGGATGGACGCGTGCGAGTTGAGGTTGCCCAGCTTGGAAATAAAACCGAGCACAAGCGATTTATCCAGTTGCACCGTTTGGCTTGGCAGCAGGTCCTCGGAGGCGATCAATACCGGTCCGCGCGCCGAGACGAGGGAGCTTTCTCTGCCGCACAGCGCTTCGATAACTTGGCCGCTGATATCGGCGACATCGGCGGCGCGCGCCATCATGTAATCGTCGCCGGTAGCGAGAAACATCGCGGAAAAGCGCTTACCCGTTTCGTATACGGCGTATTCCCCGCAGACCGATCCCTGTTCGATCATGCCGAAAATGCTTTGTCGGTAATCCTCGTCTTCGAGCATCATGCCGTGGATATCGAAAATCTCGGCAGCCTCCTCGCCGGCGGCGGCCAGCGTTTTTTCGTGCAGCTGTCGCAGGCGGAGGCGGACGGTTTCGATCGCGTCTAAAACGCGCTGTTTTTCGGCGGCGGCATCCGTAATCGGACGCGCACTGGGTGCAGATGGTCGCGCGGCAAGTTTGAATATCGTCCCCACCGCAATGCCGGAACTGGTGGCAAGCCCTCGTAGAATCCGCATATTCGGTCCTCTGAAAGTTGATTTTTGCGCTCCCGAGATTCTTCCCGACAGCCTTTAATATTGCATTTTATTATAGCATAGAACAAGGGCCAAAGAAATACTCGCTTCGGCGTCTTACCCTCCGATTTGCCGATATGAAACTCATTATAAAATGGCTCATCTGCTTTGCGGCTTTGCTCGTAGCTTATTATGGCTTTAGCGGCCTCGTCGCCGTGCAGGGCGGCATCCCCGCCATCGCCGCGGCGGCGGCCGTGCTGTGGCTTTTGAATTTTCTGCTTCTTCCCATTCTGCAGCTTCCTGCACTCCCCTTCTCCAGCATCACGAGCTTTTTTGTGGGCGCCGACATGGTGGCACTGACGGATGCGATTTTACCTGCCGTCGACCTCAGCAGCTTCTGGCTCTGCCTGCTCGTAAGCGCGATCGTTTCCGCGGGAAACATGGTTTTACTCAAAAGCATGCAAAGGAATTGCTAAGGCTGCTACAATCAAAACCACGCGTTAAACGAGTGGTATGGACAAGCCCTAAAAGGGCATATTACTGGCAGCGTCTCAAGACACATCGAACAATTCACCAACCGCATAATCGTCACAGGCCGCCGCTAAAGCGGCCTGTTTTATGCCTTGGGATTCTTGCCACCCGTAAACGGGTCGATGTATTCTTTAAACGATATTTGATCTGCTACTATATCCTCCTGTAATTGATTTTTTTATATACTCCTCTATCGCTTTTTTGTTGTGCCCTACCGTATCTACATAATATCCCCTGCACCAAAAATGCCTGTTCCCGTATTTGTATTTTAGGTTTGCGCGCCTATCAAATATCATCAGCGCACTCTTTTCTTTCAGGTATCCCATAAACTGCGCTATGCTTAAGCTCGGCTGTACACATACCAGCATGTGGATATGGTTGGGACATGCGTTTACCTCAATAATCTCCACTCCTTTTTTGTTCGCATGGTTTGCGCAATATCTGACCTATATCCGTCTTTCTTTCCATAAATCTCTTTCCTCCGATATTTCGGCGCAAACACAATATGATATCGGCATCTCCATGTTGAGTGTGATAAGCTTTGTATGTCGTTCAATCGACAAATCCTCTCTTTGCTTTCTTTGTGCGGCTGGCAGACCTGCGCTCATTCTAGCAAAAGGAGGTTTTGCTTGTATCTTAAGATTTTTATTCTCACCAGCATAGCTGGTGGATTTTTACGCTAAAGCTCAACAAGGGGAGTCCAACGCTCGCGGTTCAACTCCCCTTACCTTATACGAGCAAATAGCCTTGAGGCTCTCGATACTGCTCTTTAACCTCCATGCACAGGTGGAAACGATATGAAAGGCATAAAGGCACGAGCATGCATATGATAATTATGGGATAACCATCCTCAGATCATAAACGGAGGTAACCATATTATGAAATACAGCGGCAGATTTATAAGGCCACGGCCCATTAACAGCAACTGCGGCGTGAATGTGCGACGCGGCAGTGTAGGTACGGGCTGCAGGCAGAACTGCGGCGGCTACGGCGTCTCACCCGGAAATAGTGTGAATGTGAAAATCGAAAGCGCGGGTGCAGGCTGTGGAAACAACAGCGGCTGCCATTTGTGCCCGCCCGGCCCTCCGGGATGCCCAGGGCCGCAGGGTCCGCAGGGATGCCCGGGACCGCAGGGTCCACAGGGATGCCCGGGGCCGAGAGGCCCGCAAGGATGTGTCGGGCCGCAGGGCTGTCCGGGACCGAGGGGACCTCAAGGATATCCTGGTCGCCGCGGCATGACGGGTCCGACGGGAGCTACGGGTCCCACGGGGGCTACAGGCGCAACGGGTATCGGAGCTACGGGTCCGACCGGCGCAACAGGCGCAACAGGCGCGACGGGTATCGGGGCTACGGGTCCGACCGGTGCCACAGGCGCTACGGGCGCTACAGGCCCAGCGGGCGGTCCGACTGGCCCGACTGGCGCTACAGGCGCCACGGGAGCCACGGGCGCAACAGGTCCGACCGGCGCTACGGGTGCAACTGGCGCTACGGGCGCAACGGGTGACACAGGTGCTACCGGTGCAACCGGTGATCCGGGTGCTACAGGCGCTACAGGTGCTACCGGTGCTACCGGTGCTACCGGTGATCCGGGTGCTACAGGCGCTACAGGCCCGACAGGTCCCACAGGCGCAACCGGAGACACGGGCGCTACCGGTGCTACAGGCGCAACGGGTGCAACGGGTGCAACGGGTGACACAGGTGCTACCGGTGCGACCGGTGATCCGGGCGCTACAGGTGCTACGGGTGCTACCGGCGCTACGGGTGCTACGGGTGCTACGGGCGATACCGGCGCGACAGGTCCCACGGGCGCAACCGGAGACACGGGTGCTACAGGTGCTACAGGCGCAACGGGCGATACCGGCGCGACAGGCGCTACGGGCGCTACGGGTGCTACGGGCGCTACCGGCGATACCGGACCCACCGGCCCGACCGGGCCAGTTATATTAAGAAAACCACGCAAGGCCTTGAAAACAGGGCAAAAAGTACAATGTGGGAACTGTGAGGCCGGAATAGCGATATTTTATATAAAACAAGCATACGGCGCTTCACCATGCTGTCCGTGGCGGCGTCTTTTTTTATGTTCGTATACCCCAATCATATATATAAAGATTGCGGGACGTATAGTTTAACGCTGGCATCCCTGACAGCATATAGTGAAATAGGCGGGGCTGCTCGGAAACGCATATTCATACTGATTTTTGCAAAACGCGTTTCCGAACAGCAGGTTCGATGCCGCAAGGCAGAAATCGATCCGCCGGATCGATTTGGAGAACCCTGGTGTTCACTCACAAACGAAGGAACATGCATTTGTGAATACCCCGGTCACTGTATATATGGAAAGCAGGTATTCTGCATGAAAACAGTCATTCTATGCGGCGGCAGGGGTACGCGCATGCGCGAGGAGACCGAATACCGCCCAAAACCGCTTGTTTTGATCGGCGAACGGCCCATCCTCTGGCATATTATGAAGATCTACTCTCATTACGGGCATAAGGATTTCGTCCTATGTGCGGGCTATAAAGGGGATATGATCAAGCGCTACTTTATGGAGATGCGCTGGCGGAACAACGATTTCACTGCTGTAACAGGTCCCACGCCCACTATAGAATACCATACGCAAAGCAGTGAAGACTGGCGAGTCACCATCGTGGATACGGGACTTGAGTCCCATACAGGACGCAGGCTGAAGCTGGTGGAACCCTATATCGAGGATGATACGTTCATGCTCACCTATGGGGATGGGTTGAGCGACGTCAACATCCCCACTCTCATCGAAAGCCATCGAAAGTCCGGCCGCATTGCGACCATCACGGGCGTCAATCCCATTTCTCCCTTTGGCGTACTGCAGATAGAAGGAGATATCGCGACCAAGTTCAAGGAAAAGCCGCTGCTGGAGGATACTATCAACGGTGGTTTCATGGTGCTCAATAAACGCGTGTTCAATTTTATCCCGGATAAGAACTGCGCGCTGGAGGCAGAGCCGCTCCATACCCTTGCCCTTGCGGGGGAAATCAGCGTGTATCAACACAAAGGCTTCTGGGCCGCTATCGATACCGGCAAGGACATTGAAAAAATGAACGGACTCTGGAATGCAGGAGAAGCGCCGTGGAAGCTGTGGGAATAGAGTTTAAAAATATGTTCGGCGGCACGTACTTAAAAAAGCGTGTGCTCGTTACCGGACATACCGGATTCAAGGGCGCGTGGCTCACACTTTGGCTGACCCTTATGGGGGCGGAGGTCATGGGCTATGCGCTCGATCCCCCCTATGAAAGCGGCATGTTCGGGCTGTGCAATGTGGCAAGCGGAATCATGGACGTCCGGAACGATATCCGCGATAAGGCTAAACTGCGCGAGGCGTTTCAGGCCTTTCTGCCGGAGATCGTGTTCCACCTTGCGGCGCAGCCCATCGTCCGGCTCTCCTATGACGCTCCTGCGGAGACCTTGGAAACCAATATCATGGGCACAGTCAACGTGCTTGAGAATATCCATATGTTCGGCAGCGTACGCGCCGCGGTGATTGTTACTTCCGACAAGTGCTATGAAAACAGGGAACAGCTCTGGGGCTACAGGGAATGCGACGCTATGGGCGGCTTTGACCCGTACAGCGCGTCCAAGGGTTGCGCGGAGCTTGTCTCTTCCGCTTATGAGCGCTCCTTTTTTGAAAAGCAGAATAAGGGCGTCGCCACTGCGCGTGCAGGCAACGTCATCGGCGGCGGGGACTGGGCGCAGGACCGCATCGTGCCGGATTGCATTCGTGCCTTGGAAGCGGGAAAAACCATCGGCGTCAGAAATCCGCACGCCATACGCCCGTGGCAATTTGTGCTGGAGCCGCTCTACGGGTATTTGCTGCTAGGGCAGAAACTGCCAAATGACCCCAAAAGATATTCCGGCGCATGGAATTTCGGCCCGGATGATGCTGTGGCACCGGTCGGAGGACTTGTGGAAACGCTCATCGGCATTTGGGGTAGCGGCGCTTGGGAGGATCTTTCTGCGCCGAGCGCTGTCCATGAAGCCGCGCAGCTGCAGTTAGATTGCACGAAAGCCAAAGCGCTGCTTAACTGGAAACCCCGGCTTTCCTTGTATGAGGCGCTTATGAAAACCGTGGCGTGGTACAGGGCGGATACCGCGGCGGATCTTCGAACACTCTGTATCGATCAGATTGGGCAGTACTATGCCCGTGCCGCAAGCGCCGCCGTGGATCAGGAGGAGCGGCAATGAAACTCTCAAATTATATCGCGCAGTTTTTGGTCGAAAAAGGATGCACGCACGTATTCGGGTACCAGGGAGGCGCCGTGACGCATCTCATCGACTCGCTGTATGCGGTAGACGGCATCCGCTTTATCGGCTGCGGACATGAGCAGGCCGCCGCGTTCGCCGCGGAGGGATATGCTCGCGTGACAGGCCGGTGCGGCGTTGCTCTTGCCACCAGCGGGCCGGGCGCCACCAACCTTATTACGGGTATCGGCAGCGCGTACTTTGATTCCATTCCCTGCGTCTATCTGACCGGGCAGGTTAATACGTACGAATATAAGGGCACGCTTACAGTCCGCCAGCTTGGCTTTCAGGAAACGGATATCGTCAGCGTTGTGACGCCCATCGTCAAATACGCCGTCCGCATTACGGATCCAACCCGTATCCGCTATGAGCTAGAGCGTGCGTTTTTTACCGCTCAGGCTGGGAGAAAAGGTCCGGTACTTCTCGATATCCCCATGGATATCCAGCGAACGGACGTGGAGGAAAAAACACTTGCCGGTTACGAGCCGGACCCGGAAACACGTTCTCCTATCAACATAACGCGCATGATAGAAGCGCTTAATATGAGTCGTCGCCCGGTTCTTCTTGTGGGCGGGGGCGCCCGGCTTTCCGGCGGAACGCACTTGCTGAACACGCTCGTGCAGTCGCTCCATATCCCCGTTGTTACTTCTCTAATGGGGCGGGATGCGGTGGATAACACCTTGCCGGAGTTCTGTGGCATGCTGGGTTCCTATGGCAACCGGTACGCAAACCTGACGGCTGCCAATAGCGATCTTGTGCTTGCGATCGGCACCAGACTGGATACCCGGCAGACCGGCACGCTGCCGCAGAGCTTCGCGCGGGAAGCAAAGCTTATCCGCGTGGACATCGACCCAAACGAGCTCAAGCATAAGATCAGGCCGGATGAAATTGGTATAGAAGAAGATGCAAAAACGTTTTTGGAGCAACTGCTATGTGAATTCCAACGCGTAACATCCGATTGGAGCGCATGGCATACAGTCATCGCCGGGTATAAGGCCCGCTACCCTTCCTTTATGAAGTCGAAGTTTTCCGATCCGAACTACCTTGTTTCCATGCTGGGCAGCTCCATGGACAAGGATGAGATCATTTGTCTTGACGTGGGCCAGAACCAGATGTGGTGCGCACAGTCGCTTTTATTGAACGCCCGGCAGCGGTTGCTAACTTCGGGTGGTATGGGGGCCATGGGGTTTTCGCTGCCTGCTGCTATCGGTGCGCAGTACGCCGCCCCGGACAGAAAGATTATTGCTTTTGCTGGAGATGGCGGTATGCAAATGAACATTCAGGAGCTTGCTTTACTAAAACGGGAACATCTCCCGGTCAAGGTGATCGTACTCAACAACCAAAGCCTTGGTATGATCCGACATTTTCAGGAGATGTACTTTTCCTCCCGATACGCCGGAACCGTAAAAGATTACAAAGCGCCGGATTTTTGCGCCGTCGCTTCCGCCTACGGCATTCAGAGCCTGCGGGCCGAGAGGATAGAAAACTTGGAAGCCGTGCGGGAGCTAATTAGTTCCCCGGAGCCCGTTGTTATCGAGGTAACGCTTCCCCAACATACCTACGTGTTCCCCAGGCTTTCCGTAAACCACGCCATAGAAGAACAGGAACCGCCGGTGGATAAAGCGCAATTTTTGCAGGATATGATCGTCAAGCCCTTCCAACGAAACGGTAAAGGGGAATGAATATGGAAGCATATCACGCGTTTGTGAAAGCCGTGTTCGACAGCTTCAAATGTATAGGTGGGCATAAATTGCTGCACTGCATTCCCATCTACGACGAAATTGAAATGCTCGTTGGATATTTGCGGCCCATCACGCAGGATTACCGCGAGTCCCTGCCCGGTTGCGCGGAACAGCTTGCTATGTGGCGCAACGCCGCCCCTTCGCTTTCGGCGGAACCGTTTACGGCTACGGAAGAGACCACGAAAGATTGGCTTGATCACCATGTCATCGGGCGCACGGACCGGCTTTTGTTTTATATCGTGCTGCCGGACCATAGGCGCGTAGGACATATCGGTTTTTCAAGCTTTGATTATGACGCGCGCTGCTGCGAGGTGGATGCCGTTCTGCGTGGAGAAAAAGACGCCCTGCCCGGGATCATGACGTTTGCGCTTCATGCGCTTATCCGTTGGGGATTTGCGGCGCTGAGTCTGAAGAATATAGAGCTGCGCGTGTTTTCGGATAACGACCGCGCCATTGCTTACTATATGCGCAACAACTTTGTCAGTACGAAAGAAAATCTTCCCGTACCAGGGGTACAAGGGAAGCGCTATACCCGCATGCGGCTTGATGTTGCAGCATGGGAGGCGCGCATAAAGAAATCGCCGGAATAGACGTAAAAAATAATGGCATAAGCGTACTGGAGGGCTTATTTTGAATAGAAAGATCAGTTTCGCGGGACCGTCTATCACAAAACAAGAGGTGGAGCTTGTAGTCGACGCCGTTCGTAACGGCTGGTACGAAAACTACGACGGATATATTAGACAACTGGAAAAGGAGTTTGCAGAATACATCGGTGTAAAGTACGCCGTCGCAACATTCTGCTGCACGCACGCGCTGCACCTTGCCTGCGCGGCACTTGGGTTGAAAGCCGGTGACGAAGTTATCGTTACGGATTTCAGCTGGGTGGCTACCGCATATACGGTTGCCTATACGGGCGCGACATGCGTGTTCGCGGATATTACGTCAGATACCTGGACGATCGATCCGGCGTGCATTAAAAAGGCGGTCACCCCACGCACCAAAGCCATCATGCTGGTGCACACGTTCGGGCATCCCGCCGAGATGGATGAGATTATGACGATTGCCTGGGAATACGGTCTTGCGGTCATTGAGGACGCGGCGCCGAGTATCGGTGCCGAATATAAGGGGCAAAGAGTCGGCTCATTCGGCGATTTTTCGTGCTTTAGCTTTCAAGGCGGGAAAATGGCGGTCAGCGGCGAAGGCGGCATGTTGCTGACCAACAAAAAGGAGCTGTATGAGCGTGCGCTGCTACTGGCCAACATGGGCCGCACGGACAGCCGGGCCGTGTTCTGGAGCGATGAGATCGGCTACGAGTACATCATGAGCAATCTAACCGCCTCGCTTGCGCTTGCGCAGTTGCGGCGCGTAGATGAACTCATGCAGAAGAAGCGCGATCTCTTTGCCGCGTATTATTCCCGGCTGAAAGATGTGGATGGCGTGCAGATGATCACAGAAAAGCCCTATTGCAGGAGCAATTATTGCTATCCCTCCATTTTGCTGCCAGAAGTTACAAGGGAACAGCGGGACGCCATACTGCTGGGGCTGAAACAGGAGAATATCCATGCTCGTCCTGCATTTCCGCAGATGAGCCGATTCCCGGTATTTGAACAGCGATTTCCTAATCCTATCGCATTGCGGGTGGAGGAACGCGGCATCTCGCTGCCTTCCGCTTTAGATATGACGGAAGAGGACGTTGCGTTCGTATCCGATACGCTCATTGATCTCATGCGGTTCGTCAAGAAGGGGTGAGCGCATGGAACGTGAACAGCAGATTCAATACGAAATTCTCAATAAAGTAGAGGAACTTTATCGCCTCCGGGAAGGTAAACGGGGATTTATTCCCGGCAAAACCAAGATCCATTATGCCGGGCGCGTCTACGATGAAAAAGAGATGCAGGCAGTTGTCAGAAGTGCGCTGGACTTCCACCTAACTCTGGGAAAAGAAGGGCAGGCCTTCGCGGCCGCATTCCAAGAGTATATGGGCGTTCGGCACGCGCTTGTCACAAACTCCGGTTCCTCTGCAAACCTTCTGGCGGTGAGCGCGCTGTGCTCAAGGAACATCCCAGCGCCGCTTGCCCCCGGTGACGAGGTAATTACAACCGCGCTGACATTCCCCACGACGCTCAACCCCATATTGCAAAATGAACTTATACCCGTGTTTGTGGACGTGGAGGAAGGCACCTACAACATCGATGCAAAGCTTCTGGAGGCGGCGCTTTCCGGGAAAACGCGCGCTATCATGTTTGCGCATACCATTGGGAACCCGGCAGAAGTCGATGCCATCATGGCGTTTGCAAAGGAGCATGAGCTCTATGTGGTGGAGGATGTCTGCGACGCGCTCGATTCCAGATACGACGGCCGCCTGTGCGGTACATTTGGTGATTTTTCCACCTACAGCTTTTACGCAGCGCACCACATGACCATGGGAGAGGGCGGCGCGGTATTGACCAACGATCCGCTGCTTTACTACCAGGCGCTCTCTCTTAGAGATTGGGGACGCGCCTGCCACTGTCCGGCGGGCGAAACAAATCCGGACGGCGCGTGCGGACGCAGGTTTTCGCACAAATATGAAAATTTGCCCGACGGGTACGATCACAAATACGTATTCAGCAACATCGGCTACAACCTCAAACCACTCGACCCGCAGTGCGCCATGGGGCTGGAACAGCTTAAGAAGCTGCCTTTGTTCAGCGCAAAGCGCAAGGAGCATTTTCACAAGCTGCATGATGTGCTGAAAGAATATGAGCGGTATCTTATCCTTCCAAAGACCCTGCCCAGAGCAGATCCTTCTTGGTTCTGCTTCCCCCTCACCGTAAGGGTGGATGCGCCGTTTACCCGCAATGATATTGTGATGTATCTGGAAAGCTGCCAGATCGAAACACGGATGCTGTTTTCAGGCAATATCCTGCGCCACCCCGGCTACAAGGATATCAAGTACCGCATTGCCGGCGACCTTAAGCAGGCCGAGAACGTGCTCCAGCATTCGTTCTTCATCGGCGTTTACCCGGGACTGACGGAAGAGATGATGGATTATATGGCCGAAACCATCCGCGCGTTTTTTGCGGACGTATAACTCCCTTTGCCTTAGGGACGTAACGCTCCCTAAGAACCCATGTTGAAACCGTCCTGAAACAGGATGATTCGGGAGGGGGTTTCTAAAATGGCGTTACGCCCCTGTAACGGAAATAGGGGTGAATCCCCGTAAAACCGCTAAGGTGTAACGCTTGGTATTGCAGGTTTATTGCGATTTAGAGAAAGAAAGTGACACCAATGCCCGGAGACAAGAATGAACACAGGCCGACTGTAAGCGTCGTGTTGCTGGCTTACAACCAACTGGAATATACAAAAAAATGTGTGGAAAGTTTGCTCCGCCACACGTCGGATGTGGCGTATGAACTTATTACCATCAACAACGGTTCCAGCGACGGTACGGAGGAATATTTCAATTCTCTGCCCAACGAAAAAAAGATCAGCTTTCCTGACAACATAGGCGTGGACAAAGCCATCAACTACGGCTTTCGGCTGGCGGAGGGGAAATATACGCTGAATTTGAGCAACGATATCGTCGTGACACCGCGATGGCTCAAGAATCTTGTGGTCTGTGCGGAGTCTGATGAGAAAATCGGAATGGTCGTTCCCGTATGTAATTTTTCCTCCAACTACCAGACGGTCAACCTGCCGTATTCGTCGCTGGAGAAGCTTGATAAGATTACGGAGTTATATAACAGAACCAACCCCGCTCTGTGGGAGGAGCGGCTGCGACTCATTACCTATACCTGCCTGTTTCGCACAGACCTGCAAAAGGCGATCGGCGGCTTTGACGAGGATTTCAACCCCGGCGCGTATGACGACGATGCCATCAGCTTTACGATCCGCCGCAAAGGATACAAACTCATGCTTGTAAAAGACACGTATGTGCATCACTTCGGGTCCATTACATTCGGCGCGGAATATGCAAAGAACAACCTAGCCGCGCGCAACAGAGCGCTGTTTATAAAAAAGTTTAACGTCGATCCTTGGGGAGCTACGATGATCGATACCCAGATCGTAGCACTTGCGGACTATGGCCGTAAAAAAGAAGTGAAAATACTGGGCGTCGGCCAATCATGCGGCGCATCGCTTTTGCAAATCAAGAACGGTTACCGCACGAAGGGCGTAAGCGATGTGACGCTTTATTACCTTTCGGAAGAGGTATACAATCTTGCCGACCTTGCTACGATCTGCGAAACATATAAGGTCGCCCCGCCAAACGAGGTAAAGCAACACTTTGGGCAGGAGAAATATGATTTGGTTGTGGTGGAAAGCGAGACCGATAAGCTACGAAATCTTGAAGCCTTTTATAGCGACCTGTGCGGGATGATAAAGCCCGGCGGACGGATTATTACGACCGCCGCAAAGTACCTGCTTCCTACAATCGAACAAGTATTGGCCCACAATGGCTTTACACGGGCAAGCAGCCTGAAAGAGTACTATTTCGCTTTTGATAATACGATATTATGAAAAAATACTTTGGCGCAAAAGCACCTCAACAAGGGTTCTTTGTACATAGAAACAACTGCTTGATGTTTGTGTCAGTCTGAAATTTGCCCCGCTCCAAGCGCAAGCCGGGCATATTATGCCATTTGGGCTATAGAGAATTGCGGTTTTGCGCCTGAAGATATTAAGCGCATGTCTTCGGAGCTTCATTATATTTTCGACTTCAGAGTTATCGAAGAAGCCGAACGGCACTATCACTGAAAAACCTGTATAGCCTGTTTCGTTCACAGTAGCGAGCGTAGCCCGTGGAAGATTGGTTGGATGCTTATAAGAACAAAGGACGGTATAGCGCCGTCCTTTGCCCTTTTCATAGGACAATCTGAAAAAAGCATATGGATAGCCACGCCTATGTAAAAGGGGAAATCATGATTATGATAACGATACAGCAATTAGATGCGATGCAAAGCGCTGATATTCGTTCAATCGACAAAGCCGCTCTTATAAATGTACAGGGTTTCCATTTTGATAACAGCTTGCCTAAGCAAGAGCGTATCAAGCAAGTCATTGAAAGGACAAAGAATCCCTATTGTTTCCGTTACGGCGACTTAGGCGTTAAGGTGGAGTTTGCCGATGGAGGCCCAACGCTTGGCGATCTGCTGGCGGATTTTCTGCTTCGCAAGAAAAGCGGGCTGTAACCTTCTATCCTCAAGGCGGCTACAATATTGTTTGCCTTACGCCTGAATGGTATGGTTCAGGTGTAAATCAACAGGGAAGGAGGTATTATGGCAAGGCCGAAAGACCGGTATAAAATCATACCGAAAACAAGCAAAAGCAAGGTTTGGTATGTGGCGTTTTACATCAGACTTTCCCGTGAGGATTTGCGGGACAACGGCGAATCTGAGAGCGTGCATAATCAGCGACTCATTCTAAAAGACTGGCTCAACAACCAACTCGGCGATGACCAGTATGTGTTTGTGGATGAATACGTCGATGATGGCGTGAGTGGTACAACAGACGATGAACGCCCGCAGTTTCAAAGGATGCTTCGAGCCATTGAAGCGGGAAAAGTTAATTGTGTTGTCGTTAAAAACTTGGCCCGCAGCTTCAGAAACCATGCCGACCAGGGCTATTATCTGGAAGATTGGTTCGTCATTCATCAGGTACGGTTTGTATCCCTGTATCAGCAGCCGATTGATACCTACAAAGACCCCCATGGCGCAATGAATATCGGCATTCCCGTACAGGGCGTTCTCAACGAAAGCCATGCAAAGGACACTTCCGAAAACGTGCGTAAAGTCTTTGACAAGAAGCGGGAAAAGGGCTTGCATATCGGCTCTTTCGCTGCCTATGGGTACAAGAAAGACCCGGAGAACAAAAACGCACTGGTGATCGACGAGGAAGCCGCCGAGGTTGTGCGGGACATTTTTACATGGGTTCTGGACGGAATGAGCAAAAACGCCATTGTGCGGGCACTGAACGAGCGCGGCGTGTTATGCCCTTCCCTGTATAAGCGGAATAAGGGCATGAAGTACAAGAATCCTCACGCCGAGAACAAGCCGCTATGGAATGCCAAGACGGTCACGGAAATGCTTAAAAACCGCCTCTATATCGGGGATATGGTGCAGGGACGCTACCGGGTACGGAGCTACAAAATCCATATTCAGGACATTGTCCCCGAGGATGAATGGTTTATCGTTGAAAATACCCATGAACCTATCATTGACCGGGAACGGTTTGCAGAGGTGCAAGAGTTATTAAAGCGCGATACGCGGATAGCTCCCGGAAAGAAGCAGCTCTATCTGTTTTCGGGGTTTCTGCGTTGTGCCGATTGCGGCAAGTCCATGTGCAGAAGCGAAGTCAAAGGCACGGTATACTATTTCTGCCGTACCTACAAGGAGCAATCCAAAGCAGCCTGCACAAAACACTCTATCAAGCACGATATTCTGGAGGCGGCGGTTTTGTATGTTCTTCAACAGCAGGTGCATATAGCCGATGCTTATGCCGAGGTTATTGGACGCATCAATAAGGCCCCGCCGGGAAAGAGTCAGTCAAACAGGCTGGACGGTTTGATAGCCGCGAAGGAAAAGGAACTTGCAAAAATCACGCGCTACAAGCAATCGCTTTATCAAGACTGGAAGGACGGAAACCTTACGCATATGGACTACCGCCAAATGCACGAGGACTACGAGCAGCAAGTTCAGCACACCAACGCCGCTATCGAAAATCTGACGGCTGAACGGGCAGGGCTTGAAAAGGGCATGGATACGGAAAATCCCTTTTTGACAGCTTACAGGAAGTACGAAAACATCGACAAACTGACACGGGACATCTTGATTGAGCTGGTTGACCACATCAAAGTTTTTGAAAACGGCAGTATCAGCGTCAAGCTGAAGCATAGCGACGAGATACGCCGGATTCAGGAATACACAGAGATCGACACCCAATCGGATGCGGGATAAGATCCCACCGGTTTGTTTTCTTAATACGAACGGCCCGACAGGTCCTACAGGTCCCACTGGCGCAGAGGCCGTCATCCCGATCGCATCGGGCGGCGTCACGACGATGTCCACGGTGCTCGGCGGCCTTGCGGGAACCATGTCGCTTGTCGCCTTCGGCACCAACGATGTTGCCGTGCTCGTTGGCGGCCTGATCGATACGACCGGCTCGAGCGCAGTCGCCTTCTCCATGCCGCGGGACGGCACAATCACGTCGGTTGCGGCGTATTATAGCGTTGCCGTCGCAGCGGCGCTAGTCGGGTCCACCGTCACGATTACGGCGCAGCTTTACAGCTCGCCTACGCCCGACGACAGCTTTGCGCCGATCGCAGGCACCACGGTGACCCTATCCCCTGCACTCACAGGCGTCGTTGCCGTAGGCACCACTACGAGCGGCGAAATCACAGGGCTTTCCATCCCGGTGACCGCAGGCACGCGGATACTTTTCGTTATGTCCGCACAAGTCACCGACGGCATCGACATCGCAACAATACTCACCGGCCTTGCCGGCGGCGGCATCGGCATCGTATGACGCGAAGCCTCAACCGACACGACCTAAGAATGATCCCCCCGATTTTGCCGGGGGGATCATTCTTAGGTCAGAATTCCTTTTTAAGACTTTCCGCGAGGTCGTTCTGTTCCCAGCCCATGCCGCGGGCGTTTTCACCGAACTGCCCGCCGCAGGAGAGGCGCGAATAGATCGGCGCGCGAAGATCAAACCGCCGTATGATCATTTCGGGCCGCATATCGACGTTTGCGCATAACCACCGCGCGATGGCTTCGTTCGGAACCTTTCCCGTGCCGAAGGTATCGACGCAGAAGGATACCGGTTCCGCAAGTCCTATGGCGTAGGCAAGCTGCACCTCGCAGCAAAGTGCGAGGCCGGATGCGACCACATTTTTTGCCAGATAGCGCGCCATATAAGCGCCGCTTTTATCCACCTTCGTCGGATCTTTCCCCGCAAACGAGCCGCCGCCATGCCGCGCGTAGCCGCCATAAGTATCGGAAATGAGCTTCCGCCCGGTAAGGCCCGAATCCGCCGCGGGGCCGCCCAGCGTGAAGCGGCCCGTGGGATTTATGAAAACGTTCATCCCATCGTCGCACAGTTCCAGCGTCGGCAAAACGACCTTGTCGATGATATGCTGCCGAAGCTCGTCCATGTCGGCACATGCCGCATGCTGTGCGGATACGATCACAGAAGACACGCGCGCGGGCTTTTCATCGTCATATTCTATCGTTACCTGTGTTTTCCCGTCGGGCAGAAGAAAGGGAACAAGCTCGGAAGTCCGAGCGTATTCGAGCCGCTTTGCGAGCGCATTGGAAAGGCTGATGGGAAGCGGCATGAGATCCTTCGTCTCCCCACAGGCAAAGCCGAACATCATGCCTTGGTCGCCTGCGCCGCTGTCCTCGGCGTCCGGCCGATTGACGCCCTTCGCGATATCGAGCGACTGCTCGTGAACGTCCACATCAATTCTGACATGCTCCGCGTCAAAGCCGGAGCCTTTTTGCGTGTAACCGATGCTTTGAATTACCGACCGCGCGAGTTTAGGGTAATCCGGCGTGTAAGATGAGGTGATTTCGCCCATGATATGGACTTTGTCCATGCAGGCCGTGACTTCGCAGGCCACATGGGCCATCGGATCATGCAGCAGGATGTCGTCGAGCACCGCGTCGGCGATCTGATCACAGACCTTATCCGGATGTCCGCGCGTTACGGATTCTGAAGTAAAAAGCCGCTTCATAGCGAAACACCTCTTTCGGTTTATCCCGCCTGCGAAGCGTCATGCGTTTCGCATTGCGCGCATTTCCCGCTGCATTTCCAAAGCTTCTCGGCCACAGGCACCCAATCTTCGGCTCTTTCCATGCATTTGTCCGAGTATTCCCTAGCGCTTTCCGGGGAAAGCACTTCCGTGGAGCGGGCATCGGAGGCTTCGACTATCTCCGTGAGCCTGCCGGGGTTATCAAGCACCGGGCAGGGGCGCAGCATGTTGGAATTGAAAGGCTGGTTGTCGTGATATCCCATGAACAGCGGCTTTTTGAGCGCGCCAATCAGCGTATCGGTACGGATGTTGGAATCCGCGTAATGGATGAACGCGCAAGGCTCGATATCGCCGTTTGCGTTGATATGGAAATACGCCCTGCCGCCCGCGATACAGCCGCCCACGAACTCGCCGTCGTTCCAAAAATCCATCGTGAACAGCGGTTTTGTCTCGCGGAATGCCCTGATGTGACGATACATCTTTTCGCGTTGCTCCGACGTTGCCATAAGCGAGGGAACCGCGTCTCGTCCTACGGGCATGTAGGTAAAAAACCACGCGAATTTCGCGCCCCATTCGATCATCGCGTCGAAGTATTCCTCACTGCCGATCACATCCGTATTCTGCGAGGTATAGCAACAGCTTACGCCGAAAGGCAGCTTGCGAGCTTTCAAAAGCGCCATCGCTTTCATGACTGCCGCGAACGTCCCCTTGCCCCTGCGAAGGTCCGTCGCTTCCTCAAATCCCTCCACGCTGATGGCGGGTATGAAATTCTTTACGCGCAGCATGTCGTCCGCGAATTTTTCATCGATGAGCGT
This sequence comes from Bacillota bacterium, assembly GCA_023400985.1. Lineage (GTDB taxonomy): Bacteria > Bacillota > Clostridia > Christensenellales > CAG-138 > UBA7707. The sequence continues at coordinate 144,968 of JAEXEN010000038.1, read as the reverse complement.
TCCGTTTGTAAAGGCGAGGAACGCACATTCCGGATGATGCTCGCAGAGCGCCAAAATGTCTTCTTTGCGTACGAGCGGCTCGCCGCCCGAGTAGATGTACAAGTAGCAGCCGAGTTCCTCGCCCTGAAGGATAACGCCTTCCAGCTCGCTGAGCGTAAGGCTCATCCTATGGCCGTATTCCGCCGCCCAGCAGCCGGTGCATTTAAGGTTGCACGCGGAGGTGGGGTCCATGAGGATGGCCCACGGTATGTTGCAGCCGTATTTTTTCTTGTTTTCCTTTTGTTCTGCCGAGCCGATCAAGGACGCGTTGACGGCAACGGTTTCAAAGAGCTTGCGGCGCACGTCCGGATCGATGTCCGTCCAGAGGCTGAGTACAAGCTTTCGCCAGTTGTTTTCCGGTATCACGAAGGAGCTTTTAATCGCTTTCACCTGTTTTCCGATGGCCGCGCCCTTCGGGTCGAGCCGTATCAGATCGTCCATCAGCTTCGGAAGGTTTTTCTCGGGGTCTTTATCCACATAGTCGTACGCCTTCATGGCTGCGGCGCGCTCCGCTTTGGCAACAAGATTCATTGGTCTTTACCTCCTCCTTGTTTACTTATAAATACTATAATTTCGTATCTCCGCCGTTAATACGGACAGAAAAGCGCCGCTGTCTTAAAATCAGACAGCGGCAGAATTTTGGCTGTTTTTTGGGCAGAAGGCGAATTTTGACTGTTTTGTAATTTTACGGCTTCTTTGGTGACCTTTTCCGCTTTGCGAGAGAAGCGCGGATATCCCCGTCCAGCAGTACGTTAAGCCGCCCGAAAATTTCAACGATATCGTTCTTCATGCCGCTTTGCAACCATTTGGCGGCAAGCCCGGCCAAAGCGACGCTGTAAAACATGGATAGCGTTTCGATATCCTCCTCGGCGGCGTCAAGTCCCTCGGCCTGCTCGCGGACAAATTGCGTGATGGTGCTTTTCGCTACGTCGTACAGATATTTCTCAAGCCTGTCCCGGCTCACGGAGTTGTAAATGTTTAAGATCGCCCGCTTATTGTCGAGCGTGAATTCCACGGCGGCCAGAAAGCCCCCCATCCATGCGGCATAGTCTTTTTGCGCGTCTATGATCTTTTTCGCTTCCGAACGGAAAAGATCGTCTACGAGCGCATATAGGTCGGGATAGTGATAATAAAAGGTATTTCGGTTGATTCCGCATCTTTCCACGATATCCGTGACCGTTATCTTGTCAAACGGCTTCTCGTCGATGAGGAGCATAAAGGTTTGCATGATCGCCTGTTTTGTAAACTGTGCCATAAAAGACTTTACACCGCCTTTTGATATTCTCCCCTGTGGCATTTCTGGACCTTTTCGCAGCGCTTCCGCCTTACCTTCGCCTGCCGCCGTTCTCGTTTTTTATAAGCTCCCGAAGCTTCTTGAGCCTATCGCCATAGCGTATGGAGCTCAACCGCGGGAAGGACACGAGCATCCGCCGTATTTGGGAGTTAATCTTTCGCACTTTCCCACGGCGCGTCGCGTTCGCTTTTTTGTATAGCGTTTTCACCGATTGCACGGCGCCGTCGATCGAATTCGTCATATCGTTGAGTACTTTCTCGAACTCGGAAAACTTGGTGACGGTATAGACCGTATCGATCAGCAAAAGCGCAAACAACGTGAGGAAAAGCGCGGCGCGCACGGTATCGGGCAGGGTTAAGGTAAAGGCGGAAAATACAGGCTGCAAATACTTGAGCTGGAACACGGAAAACAGCCCGAAAGCAATGGCGCCCGTCAGATATACACGTCCGTTGATGTTGAACCGCTTGTCGGAATAATCCCACCACCGCGCATGGAACAGCTTTTCCATCCCCCATGAGGTCGTATACTCCAAAACGCCTGTCAGGAGGGCGGCAGCGGGAAACAGCAGCAAGAAACTTTGCATTCTTCCGAGCACAAGAAGATTCAAAATAGCGCCAAACCCGTAAATCGGGCAATAGGGGCCGTTGAGAAAGCCGCGATTGACGAACCGCTTCTGCTTTACGGAGTAAAGGATCGTTTCGTAGATCCATCCGAGGGTGCTGTAGAGCACGAACCACAAAAAGTAAGTCTCAGCGTCCGATAGACACGCCGCTGCATCTGCTTTAATTCCCATTATTGACATAAGCAACATGTGTATATTATAATTTATCCAAGAAATAAAAGCAAGGGACGCTTTCTTTGGAAAATGAGGTATAAACCCCGTTTTTGCAATTACATGCGTAATAAAGGAAGGCAATATGAGTGGCAGAATAAAAACGGACCGGCGGATCATAAAAACAAAAAAGGCGATCCGCAACGCGCTTGCAGAACTTTTGTCACAAAAGGACATCGGCGAAATCAGCATCAAGGATATTGCGGACAGGGCTGAAATTAACCGAAAAACATTTTACAGCTACTACAGAGGTGTATACGAGGTCATCGACGAGATCGAAAACGAGATCGTATCCGCTTTCAAGGAAGCGCTGCGCGACATGGATTTCAAGCGCGATATGCATGACCCGTATGGAATCTTCAAAAAGCTGACCGCGATCATCAACAGCGATATGGATTTTTACGGTCACCTGATGCAGATCAACCATAACGTGAGCCTCGTATCGAAAATCATCCAGACCTTGAAGCTCGATTTTAAAAGATCCCTCTCCCATCAGATCGATATCGACGAAAAAACGCTGGACCTGACGGTGGATTATTCGGTTGCCGGCATGGTCACGGTCTACCAAAGCTGGTTCAACTCCGGTAAGGCACAGTCCTTCGAAGAAATATCAAAAGCCGTCAGCGTTATCGCCTTTTCCGGTATAAACGGCCTGATAAGCGAGGGCGTTTAAGAAAAATTAAACAGAATATGGAAGGGCTCCGTGCCGCGACGGCACGGAGCCCTTCCATAGATAAAGCAGATATTAATTTGCTACAGGGGCTTTCCCGCCTCGAGCAGGGGTTTGTTTTTAACGAGGAACACACTTTCCGCGATGTAGATAAGCCCTGTTAAAACAAGCATGATCTCGATGTTGAAAACGTCGGCAAGCGGGCCGAAAACCAGCATCCCGAGCGGCATGACGGCGCTGGCCAGCATACCCATCACGCCGAAAATGCGCCCGTGGAACTGGGGTTCCACCCTCTGCTGTATCAAGACCATCGCGGGTGTATTGAATAGAGGCATAGAAATGCCTATGACCGCCATGAACGCAAGATAAAGCCAGAACGGCGCGCCGATGCCTAAAAGCGCCGTGCCCAAGCCCACGCCTACGAACGCGGCCGCCATGGAATGCGCGCGGTTTTTGAAGCCGCCCCACGACGCCATAAGAAGCCCGCCCAATATCGCACCGCCGGAATAGGCTACCTCGATGGCGCTCAGCCGCCAAAGCTCCTCCCCGTACACGCGCGCGGTCTGCAGCGGCGACAGAAACGCGGCGGGCGCCGCGAAGAACTGGAAAACCACCGTAAAGGCGAAAAACGCCTTTATGTAGCCGTGCCCTTTCATGTAGCGGAGGCCTTCCGCCATATCCTTGAAATAGCCCGAAACGTTTCCGATAAGTTCCCGCGCGCGCGGCTTGACCTTTACAAAAAACATTAAGATCAAGATCGCCAGCGCCGCCGTCGTAACGTCGATAAAGAAAACCGACTGGATAGGCAGAAAGTTCAAAAGCGCGGCGCTTATCATGGGTGAAAGAAGATACACGACCGATTGAAGCGTAGAGTTGAGAGCCTGTATCCGCGTAAGCTTGTCCGCAGGAACGATCTCGGGGACGAGCGCGTTCATCGCAGGGGCATGGATGCCGGAGCCCACCGCGCGAAGCGCCATGGCCGCAAACAGATAGATAAGCGAGGAATAACCGGCGGAAAATAAAATTGCAAGCGCGAGCGTGACGAGCGCGATAAAGCCGTCCGCAAGCATGATGATAGCCTTGCGGTCATACCTGTCCGCCCATACGCCCGCGAAGGGCGAAAGAAAAAACGTCGGCAGAAAGCCGCATAAAACGGAGATGGTCATCATCGAGCCGGACTTTGTGCTTAAAAGCACCTGCCACGACATGGCGTACTGGACAAGCGCAGAGCCGAAAATCGAAAGCGTTTGGCCTATGATGAACAGCGCCGCATCCTTTTTCCAGGCGTTGCTTCCCGTTTTGCTCGCCGGCGTGAGTACTTTGGGGGTATCAGACATAGGACCTCCGAAGAAGATTTCTCTTTCTTAGTTTATCATAAGGTGCGGCAGTTGGAAAACACTTCACTTGTAACTTAAATTTTTCAAAAATAATATTGATATTTTTAATTTTATTATTGACATTATTAATATTTAGAATATAATGGTGACATAAGAGAAAGGAGTATTCCTATGGCTTATCCGATCCCATCCAAATGCTCTGTCTGCGGCGGCGAACTTATGGTAACGCGGCTGACCTGTTCAAACTGCCAAACGCAGCTCAACGGCAGCTTCGCGCCCTGCAAATACTGCGCATTGAACGAAAAGCAGCGCGTATTTATGGAAACCTTTTTGAAATGCCGCGGAAACATCAAGGAGGTGGAGCGTGCGCTTTCCCTCTCCTACCCCACTGTAAAAGGGCTTTTGGATGAGCTTCTCGCAACGCTCTTTCCGCAGGAAGCGGTTTCCCGCCCCGACCGCATGGAGGTTCTCGACATGCTCGAGAAAAAGCTCATCAGCGTGGATGAGGCCGCAAGGCTCCTTCGCGGCGAACCGTAAATTTATCAATGACGATCAGGAGGAAATATTCATGAACGCAACAGAACGCACGAAGATCCTTGAAATGCTCAAAAACGGCGTCATTACGGTGGAGGAGGCCGAAACGCTCCTTTCCGCCGTAGACGCGCCGGACGCCGCCCTTGCGGCAGAAAACGTCACGCTCAAGGACAACCGCGGCCGCAAGCCCAAAAAGCTCCGCATCCTCGTGGACGCCGTCGAGCGCAAGGACGGAAGCGAAGGCAAACATTCCAACGCCAAGGTCAACATCTCCATACCCCTCTCGCTCATCAAGGCGCTCGGCCCCATTGCATCCAAGAGCATCCCGGGCGACACCAAAGCCGAGCTCAGGGCGGACGGCGTGGATATCGACGCAATTTTAAAGCAGGTCGCAGAGCTGAGCGAAAGCGGCCTTGAAGAGGATATGATCAACATCGACGTGGACGAGGGCGAAAACGAAAAGGCCAAGGTGCGCGTCTATGTGGAGTAATACCATCACGGCGTTTATCGTAAGCGTCAGGGTGAAAAGGAACCGGATGCCCGAGGCCGAACCCCAGGAGAACCGCGATGAAGATAACAAAGAAGGCCGGCGCGGATTTCGGCTTTGGCTTGCGCTCCCCATGCCGGTCCTATTGATGTTTGTGGACATGGCGGAGGATCTGGCACTCCTTTTCTCCCCCTTTGTAAACGGCAAGAAAGCAAGCCGCCGCGCCAAGCTCGTATGGGCGGGTATGCGGATACTCCATGCATTCGCGCTGGAGCTTTGCTTTGAAACAGGTCCGGCCGATTTTGTGGATGTTGACGTGCGGGAAAAAGACGAGGCCGTACGCGTGCGCGTTTTGACACGCTGAAAGGAACCGATATGAAATTCATTGTAAAATGGCTCATCTGCTTTGCGGCTTTGCTCGTAGCCTATTATGGCTTTGGCGGCCTTGTCGCCGTGCAGGGCGGCATCCCCGCCATCGCCGCGGCGGCGGCCGTGCTGTGGCTTTTGAATTTGCTGCTTCTTCCCATTCTGCAGCTTCTTGCGCTCCCTTTCTCCCTCGTCACGTTCGGCATCGCGAGCTTTTTTGTGGGCGCCGCCATGGTGGCGCTGACGGATGCGATTTTACCTGCCGTCGACCTCAACAGCTTCTGGCTCTGCCTGCTCGTAAGCGCGATCGTTTCCGCGGGAAACATGGTTTTACTGAAGAGCAGGAAAAGGAACTGTTAAGGCTGCATACAAAAACAGCCGTTCGGCAAAGCCAAACGGCTGTTTTTATGTTCTTTAACGATTTATCCGGCGTACACGATACCGTCCAGCCAATCCGCATCCGGCGTGCCGTCCACGAGCGTAGCGATGCCTCCCTCCATCTTGTAGGAAAGCCGGCCGATCCTTCCGTCTTCCGTTGAGAAGCGCATAAAGCTTTTACCGTCGCCGGAGACAAGCCATATTTGCGTGCCGACAGGGAGCGTTTCCGGCTCATAAGAACAGGCGTCGGTCTCAAACTCAACGGGGAGTTCCTTTTTTACCGTGAGGGGGACGCTGCAGCCGTAGATCGTCCACTCCTTGCCCTCAACGGGCACGAGTTCAAAATCGGGCGTCATAGCGTATTCGATCTCCACGGACCATGTGCCAAGCGCGTGAAGCACATCCATCATCACCACCGCGCCTTCCTCCGCGCTCATGATGCCGCCGTCCGCGACGGAAAGCTCCTTCACGTTCGCGCCTTCAAACGCGAGGATGTTTGTAAGCATGTAATCGTTTTCATGCTTGCCGGTGACCGCAAGCCCGGTTTTCCCGCCCGCTTCCATAAAGTACGCGCAATAGAACAGCGCGGGCGTTACTTTCAATTTTTGTTCGGTTCCGCCCTTCGTGACGGTGAGGAATACGGATGTTTCAAATATCGCTTCCGCATCTTCTTCCTCGGTCAGAAGAAGCGTTTCCGCAGCGCCGTTGCCGTCTACGTCAAAGGAAAACGGCGTATTCGTTTCCATGGCCGTGAAATGAACGGTTTCACCGGGCACATCCGTCGTAACGGGCACAGGCGTTTCGACGGGCGCGGGCGTCGGCGTCTGTTCCGGCGCAATGGACTGTACGCAGCCGGCCACAGATAGGAACGCAGCCAAAAGAAGCGCGGCAAGCGCGGTAAATTTCTTTGTTTTCATAACTCCCCCACCGTTTTTACGGCGGTTGCCCGCCGTTTTCTTTTGCTTTATTATATAATGGTACCAAAGAAAAATGGTTGACCAATTGTAAACATTTTCCTTGTTCGAAAATTGTCGTTTGAGGTGAAGCATGTTCTTACCCATCCTGCCGCTCCCCGACCGCATCGAAGCGCATGAAGGCGAGACGTTTGCCGGCAACGCGCTCGCACATTTGACGGAGCACGGCGAACCCGCATTAAATGACGAAGCTTACCGGCTCGTCGTTGCAAGCGACGGCGTCCGCGCATACGCATCCTCGGCCGCAGGCTTTTTCTATGCGCGGCAAACGCTGAAACAGCTTATGTTTTCCATGCCGGCAATCCCCTGCTGCGAGATTTCGGACGCACCCGATTATCCGCATCGCGGCTTCATGATCGACTGCGCGCGGCATTTCTTCCCCGTGGAGATACTGGAGCGCATGATCGACGCCGCGGCGGCGCTGAAGCTCAATGTGTTCCACTGGCATTTAAGCGACGATCAGGGGTTCCGCCTCGGAAGCGAGCGCTTTCCCGAGCTGACGGCGATCGGCTCCGTGCGTCCCTGCAGCGGTTTCGACGCTTGCGGGACCGGGGAATACGGCGGTTTTTACACCAAAGCGGATATCCGCCGCATGGTCGATTTTTGCGCGGCACGTCATATTTCCGTGATCCCCGAGATCGACCTTCCGGGCCATGTTTCGGCCATTCTGGCCGCCCGCCCGGAGCTTTCCTGCTCGGGTGAAAATGTGCGTGTCAAAACGCGCGGCGGCATTTTTGACGACGTGCTCTGCGCCGGCAAGGAAAGCGTGTACGAATTCGTATTTGCGCTACTCGACGAGTTGATCGAGCTTTTCCCCGACAAGCGCTTCCATTTCGGCGGCGACGAAGTGAAAAAAGGGCATTGGCGCGCCTGCCCGGACTGCCAGAACCGCATAAAGGAGCTCGGGCTCAAAAACGAAAGCGCGCTGCAAGGTTCATTTACGCGCCGTGTTGCCGAGTATTTGCACGGACGCGGAAAGACTCCCATCGTATGGAACGATGCGCTCAACGGCGCAGATCTCCCGGATTACGTCTCGGTGCAATACTGGATGGGCCTTAAGAAAAATACCGCGGCCCATGTGAAGCGCGGCGGAAAAGCGATTTATTCCGGCTGCCTGCACTGCTATTTCGACTATCCGTACGGCATCACGCCGCTTCATAAAGCCTACCGGTGTGACCCGCAAGGCGCAAACATCCCCTCTGTTTCGGGTGTGGAGTGCACGTTTTGGAGCGAATATATCCTCGATGAGAAAAGGCTTCACTACCTCGCCTTTCCGCGCATGGCCGCGATCGCCGAGACGGGCTGGACGAAGCCGGAACTCAAAAACGAAGCGGATTTTTACCGACGCTTAAAGGAGCTGCGCCCGTTCTTTGAAGGTTACGGCATCCGCTTCGCACCCGAAGAAGATTGGAACATGTCCTTTCACCGCCGCATGCAAAAATTTCGCCGCCGCACGTAAATTTCCCTCCCCCGTTGACATCCCATGGGTACAGTGCTATGCTGTACCCATATTGTTGCGCGCGCAACAATTTTTCCATGCGGGGAGGTTTTTCTATGGAAATGCTCATGCGTTTTATCGACCGCACCGCGCGCTGCGCCGCCGTGTACCGCTGTGAAAAGCTTGAGGCGGAAGGGCTCAACGGCTATCAGCACACCTATATCTTGAACATTTGCAGGGAGCCCGGCATCTCGCAGGAAAAACTGGCCTCCCGCATTTATGTGAACAAGAGCAACGTCACGCGTCAACTCGCGCTGCTCGAGCAAAACGGTTTCGTGGAGCGCCGCGCGAGCGGGACAGACAAGCGCGTGATGGAGGTATTCCCCACAAAGAAGGCGTTCGACGTATATCCGCGCGTGCGCGAGGTGCTCGCGGAATGGAACGCGGGACTTTTGGAGCAGTTCACGCCCGAGGAGCGAAAGCTTTTGAGCTCCATGATGGAGCGCGTGATGGCAAAGGCCGTCGAGATAAGCGGCGCGGACAAATTGGACAGGGCGAAATAGATATGAAGCGTATTTTAGCATACTTGAAGCCGTACTACGGGCGGATGAGCGTGGGGCTTATTATCAAATTCATAGGCACCATCATGGACCTTTTGCTCCCCTACGTGCTCGCCTATACGATCGACACCATCGTGCCGACCAAAAGCGTCAACCGCATTTTGCTTTTCGGCGGTGTAATGGTCGTTTGCGCCATCATAGCGGTGCTGACAAACATCGTCGCCAACCGTATGGCCTCCCGCGTGGCGCGGGATACTACCGAGCGCATACGCCATGACCTGTACGAGCGCATCTCCTACCTTTCCTGTGCGCAATCGGACAGTTTTTCCATCCCTTCTCTCGAATCGCGCCTCACGAGCGACACCTACAATCTGCACCAGATGCTCGGCATGATGCAGCGTCTCGGCGTGCGCGCACCCATATTGCTGATCGGCGGAATCCTTGTGACGATGACGCTCGAGCCGATGCTTTCGCTCATCCTCGTGGCGATACTGCCGTTTATCGGCGTCATCGTATACGCGGTATCCAAAAAGAGTATTCCGCTTTATACGGCCTTGCAGCAATCCATCGACAAGCTCTCGCGCACCGTACGCGAAAACACCACGGGCATACGCATCATCAAGGCGCTCTCGCAGACGCGCTACGAGAAATCGCGCTTCTCCGATGTGAACGGAGAGGTCGTGAAAAACGAAAAGGCCGCCGCCAATACCGTCGCGCTCACGAGCCCCATGATGAACCTATTGTTAAACCTCGCTCTCATTCCCGTGATCGTCGTAGGAGCGTACCGCGTAAATGCAGGGCTGACGCAGCCCGGCAAGATCATCGCGTTCCTTTCGTATTTCACCATCATTTTAAACGCCATGCTTTCCGTCACGCGCATGTTCGTGATCTACAACCGCAGCTTCTCCTCCGCGCAGCGCATCGTGAAGGTGCTCGACACGCCGGAGGATTTGATCGCCGACGAATTCAGTTCGCCGAAAAAGGAGCCGTGGCATGTCGTCTTCGAAGACGTGACCTTCTCCTACCATAAGCGCGAACCGAGCATCGAAAACATCAGCTTCCGCTTAACGCGCGGCGAAACGCTCGGCATCATAGGCGCGACGGGAAGCGGCAAAAGTACCGTGCTGCGCCTTCTCATGCGCCTTTATGACCCCGATTCGGGCAGCATACGCATCGACGGGCGGGAGCTCAACACTTACGAGCTCAAGGAGCTTCGCTCCAAATTCGGCGCGGTATTTCAAAACGACATCTTGTTTGCCGATTCCATCTTGGAAAACATCTCGTTCGGACGGGGCTTCGATCAGGAAACCATCGAGGCGGCCGTAAAGATCGCGCAGGCCGAGGAGTTTGTGGACGCGCTTCCCGACGGGCTTGAGCACACGCTCGCTATCAAGAGCGCGAACCTCTCCGGCGGGCAAAAGCAAAGGCTTCTCATCGCGCGCGCCGTGGCGGCAAAGCCGGAAATTTTAATTTTGGACGATTCGTCGAGCGCGCTCGACTATAAGACCGATTCGCTTTTGCGCAAGGCGCTCCGCGAGGAGCTTCAAGCGAGTACTAAGATCATCGTGGCGCAGCGCGTCAGCTCCATCATGCACGCCGACCGCATCCTCGTGCTCGAGGAGGGCAAAGAAGCGGGCTTCGGCACGCACGAGGAGCTCATGGAAGCATGCGAGAGCTACCGCGAAATCAGCATTTCTCAGATGGGAGGGTACGCCGTTGGCCGGACCGAACAGCGGGCCTAATTATACAAAGGCCGTGGAAAAGGCGGCGGACCCCAAAAGGGTACTGCGCCGCTTGTGGAGCTATCTTTACCGGTATAAGTGGCATGTGCTTCTCGCGTTCTTTTTGATGCTCGCAAGCAACCTCCTTGCGCTCGTCGGCCCGCTTCTTTCGGGCTACGCCGTCGACGCCATCGGCATAGAGGCGGGCAAGGTCGACTTTGACAGCGTATTCTATAACTGTGCGCTGATGGCCGTGTTTTACCTTGTCTCCTCGGGGTTTGCTTATCTGCTGTCGAGGCTGATGATCAACCTGAGCCAAAAGGTCGTTCACAAAATGCGAAACGACGTGTTTGAGCGCCTCGCAGACATGCCGGTGAGTTATTTCGACACGCACCAGACGGGCGAGATCATAAGCCACCTTACCTACGATATCGACACGGTAAACGCCTCACTCTCGACGGACCTTTTGCAGATATGCGCAAGCGTCGTCACAGTCATAGGCTCCCTTGTGATGATGGTACAGATATCCCCCGTGCTTCTTTTGGTGTTCGTGGTGACCGTTCCCCTTTCCTTCTTCCTCACCAAGTACATCACCGGGAAAATTCGGCCCCTTTTCAAGATGCGCTCCATCAAACTGGGCGAGCTCAACGGCTACACGGAGGAAAGCCTGACGGGCCATAAGACCATTGCCGCCTACAACCGCCAGGAGGTCATGCTCGAGCGTTTCGACAAGAAAAACAGCGAGGCCGTGACCGCTTATTACAACGCCGATTATTACGGCAGCATCAACGGCCCCTGCGTCAACTTCATCAATAACCTCTCCCTCGCGCTCATCAGCGTGTTCGGCGCGATCATGTACCTTTATGGCAGCCTGACCTTGGGCAACCTTTCAAGCTTCGTGCTCTACTCGCGCAAATTCTCCGGCCCCATCAACGAGGCGGCGAATATCTTAGGCGAGCTGCAGTCCGCTTTCGCGGCGGCGGAAAGGGTGTTCCGCATCATCGACGAGCCGCTTGAGACGGCCGACGCGGAAGGCGCGAAGCCTCTTACGGACGTTATGGGGCATGTGGAGGTCAAGGATGTGGACTTCGGCTACACGAGCGAAAAGCTGATCGTAGAGGACCTCAACGTCGACGCGCTTGCGGGCAAGATGGTTGCCATCGTAGGCCCTACGGGCGCAGGCAAAACCACCATCATCAACCTATTGATGCGCTTTTACGATCCTCAAAAAGGCAGCATCTCCATCGACGATAAGGAAATACGCTCCGTCACCCGTGAAAGCCTCCGCCTTTCCTACGCGATGGTTTTGCAGGATACGTGGCTGTTTCAGGGCACGGTGTATGAAAACATCGCCTACGGCAAAAAGGACGCTACCCGCGAGGAGGTGGTCGCCGCGGCCAAGGCGGCCAAGATACACAATTTCATCATGCAGCTGCCGCAGGGTTACGATACGGTTTTAAACGACGAGGGTCTGAACATTTCGCAAGGTCAAAAGCAGCTTCTTACCATTGCGCGCGCCATGCTGCCCGACGCAAAAATACTCATTTTGGACGAGGCGACCTCCAACGTGGACACGCGCACCGAAATGCAGATACAGTCCGCCATGCGTAAGCTCATGCGCGGCAAGACCTGTTTCATCATCGCGCACAGGCTTTCCACCATTCAAACTGCGGATAAAATACTCGTGTTGAGCGGCGGCAGGATCGCCGAGCAGGGAAACCATGAGGAGCTTCTCGAAAAGAGAGGATTGTATTACGATCTGTACTCGGCGCAATTCAGCTGAGACGAAAATAGCATATACGGCAAGGCGCGGGGTTTCAGCCCCGCGCCTTGCCGTATATGGATTATTCCTGCATCCGTCTCAATCATTTTGCTGCGCTACGGCGCAGTCGATAGCGAGCACGGTGGCGAGCGCCGCGACCTCGTCGCGCGGGTCGCCGATGGTGATGGCGTAGGTATCCCCCCACGTCAGCCATTCCTTGGAGATGGTAACGACGAGCTGCCCGTTTTGGATCACGCTGTATTCATGTGCGAAAAAGTCGCCCTCCACATCCCAGTCTTTTCCGCTGATGGTGTAGCGCGGGTGGAAGAAGGTGAATTCCTTCACGATCTCCAGTAGCTGCGCGCCGCCCACGAACACATCGTAGCGCGGCAGAAAGCTCATCACCCTCTGCTTGATGAAGGCGACCTCCTCGCCGGACGCGGCGTCGTACACGAACAGCTGCTTCCCCCACGTAAACAGCCTGCCCTCCACATAGTAACGGTCGCTGCCGAGTTCATCCTTCACGGTGAACCTGTCGGCCCAGGAAAAAACCTTTTGCTTCATGTACAGTTTCATAAAAATACCCCCTTATCGGATCAAATGCACTTTACGCTTTCGCGCTCTACAAGCGAAACGGGCAAGATGATCTGTTTATTTTCGATCCCCTTCCCCATGAGCCGGTCGAGCAAAAGCTCCGCAGCCAAAAAGCCCTTTTTCTCCGCGTCCTGGTGGACGGTCGTAAGCGTGGGCGCGGTGAGGCGGGAAAAATAGACGTCGTCGAAGCCGACGATGGAGCAATCCTCCGGCACGCGCACGCCCTTTATGCGAAGGCCGGCCATAATGCCCGCCGCAAGAATGTCCGCCGAGGCGAATATACCCGTGATGTCGCGCCTGAGGCTCAGCCTCTCGCCAAGCGCTATGCCGCTTTCGATGGTGATCTCCTGCACGAATACTTTATCCGGGTCGTAAACGACGCCGAATTCGTTGAGCGCGCGCTGGTAGCCGATGAGGCGCTCCTCCACCACGCCATGCTTGCGGATGGCGGGGCACGCAAACGCGATGCCGCGGTGCCCGTTTTCCAATAGATGTCTTGTGGCGAGGTACGCTCCCTTTTGGTCCTCGAGGCCGACGTTGAGTACGTCCGGCTCGTCGATATAGCTGTCGATCAGCACGAAAGGAAGATCAAGGGCTTTTAGCGCCTCGTAAAACTCATCCTGGAAAAGGCCGGTCAAAATCATGCCATCGAGGCTCCAGTTGGTCACGAGCGTCTTGAGGGCGGAAGGATCCTCCACAGTGCGCAGCATCATGAAATAGCCGCTTTCGCGTATGGTCTGCTCCATGCCGGACATAAACGAGATGTGGAACGGGTCGTTCAAAAAGCTCCCCGCCTTGGAGGAAACCGCATGGTTCACGATGCCGATAATGTTGGACGACTTGTTGGCAAGCGTGCGCGCGCTCATCGACGGGCTGTATTTGGTCTCCTCGAGGATGCGGCGGATGCGCTGCACGGTCTTTTCAGAGACCTTGTCGCTGCGCCCGTTGATCACGTAAGAGACCGTAGCGGTGCTCACGTTTGCCATTTCGGCAATGTCCTTCAATGTTACCATGTCCGACCCCTTAAAAGTGGTTTGGAATGATTATATCACAGTCCGATGAAATCCGAAAAACCTTCGATCACAATATCCGCTCCCGCAAGCATTTTGCGGTTGCCGATTCCCACGCAGTACATTCCCGCGGCCTTCGCCGCTTCCACCCCCGCCTCGGCGTCCTCGAATACGGCGCAGCCGCACGGCGATTCGTCAACAAGCCGCGCGGCCGCTAAAAATACATCGGGCGCGGGCTTTGGACGGCTGACGTTGTTGCCGTCCGCGATGCCGTCGAAGTATGGATAGAGACCGAGCCGCTTCAAAATGAGCGGCGCGTTTTTGCTCGCGGAGCCGAGCGCCGTCTTTACGCCCGAGTCCCGAAGATACAAAAGATATTCTTTCGCTCCGGGGAGTATTTCGCTTTCGTTCATGCCGGAAATATATGCTACGTAGCGATCGTTTTTCTCCTGCATGGCGCGCGCGAACTCCGCGGGGGAAAGCGTTACGCCGCCCACCTTGAGCAGTATCTCGAGCGATCTTGCGCGGCTCACGCCCTTGAGCCGCTCGTTATCCTCCTTGGTAAACGCAAAGCCGAGTTTTTCGGCCAGCTCCCGCCATGCGAGATAATGGTATTTCGCCGTATCCACGAGCACGCCGTCCAAATCGAAAATAGCCGCCTTGAATATAGGGCGCAGCAAAACTTCTCTTTCCCGTTTGGTCATGACTTTCTGTATTCCTCTATTCGATGATCTTTATGCCTGTTCCCGCATGCGTCACGGTGATCTCATAGCGTCTGCCTCCATGCAATACGCGAAAGCGCAAACGCTTCCATTTTTCGGGCAGCGCGGGTTTTAGCCTGATCTCGCCGCCCTCCACGGAAAAGCCCGCGAAGCCGAACACCGCCGTCATCCAAGCGCCGCCCGACGCCGCCGGATGCGTGCCGCCGATGTAGATATTCCCCGCGAACTGCTTCCCCCCACCCTCCATATCGATCGCGGCGGTCTTCATAAAGAGCGCGTAAGCCTCCTCCTTTAAGCCGATGCGGCAGGCCGTGAGCGCGTACATGCATGCGCTCAGGCTCGAGCCGTGCTCGGTGCGAGGCATATAATACCGCCAGTTTCTTTCCACCTGTTCATCGGTGAAATCCCCTTTAAAAAGCTGCATGAGCGTAAGCACGTCCGCCTGCTTGATGATCGCCGTATGCGCTGCAACGCCGTTTGCGCCGCCCCAATACTCCTTTTCATTCAATAGGCGGCCTCTTACCGTATCGAGCGTGCAGTCCTCCATCTTAAAATACCCGTCAAACTGCTCAATCACGCCGTTTTTATCGGCTGCGGCGGGCTTGATGTCCCGCGCGAGCGATAAAAATTCTGCAAGCGCTTTTTCGTTTATGCCTAAGCTCTCAAAAAATGCCTCCGCTTTTTGCGCATCGCTTTTTTTTAAATACGCGTAAGCCGCAGCAAGCGTTTCAAACGTATGTTTCGCCATGCGGTTGGTGAAGGCGTTATTGGAAACACGCTCGTGGTACTCGTCGGGCCCGATCACGTCGAGGAACTCCACCGTACCGCGCGAAACACTTCTGTAGGCTCGGGAGCGGTAGAATTTTGCGCATTCATAGAGAAGCTCAAAACCACCCTCGTAAAGGAGCGCCTCGTCGTCCGTATGGCAGACATACTGCCACAGCGCGTAGGCGATATCGCCGCTTATATGGATCTGCTTATCGCGAAAATACGTGCGCTGCGGGCGGAGCGTAAACACGTCGGTCACGTTGTAGTCCGAGCATGCCTCCGCGCCCTCCTCCTGACTCTCCCACGCGTAAAACGCACCATCGTAACCGTATTCGCGCGCTTTTTCTTTAGCGCCCTTCAGCCCCCAAATGCGGTATTTTAAAAAGCTTCTTACGACCTCAGGCTCGGTATGGAGAAAAAACGGCTGCATGAAAATTTCCGTATCCCAAAACACAGCGCCCTTATATGTTTGGCCGGAAAGCCCGCGCGCCGCCACGGAAAGCGCGCCGCCGTGGCGCGGGGCGATCGCGTGCAACTGATACAGGCTATAGTTGATCGCCCGCTGCGCATCCTGGTCGCCGTCTATCTCCACCTTGGAATCTTCCCAAAGCGCTTCCCATGCCGATTCATGCGCTTTTAGAAGCGCGTCATAGACCTGCTTTTTCGCGCCCGCAAGAAGCTTTTGCGCGCTCATGCGCGGGTCGTCGGAGTCTTTCCCCGTGTACACGACCCCGTATTTTTCAAGAACGAAGGGGACGCCGGCCTTCAGTTTCACATGGATACGCCTTAAAAGCTTTTCTCCTTCGCGCACGAATTTCGCGTCCGCGCTTTCAAAAACAGCCGCCTCTCCCGTGCAGACGGGGATGTTGAGCTCTCCCGTATGGGCCGAAGAAAACAGCATGCCTTCCTTTTCCTCTAAAGCGAGGCCGAAAAGATGCGGGCCGTTGCAGTCGAACACGTCGGCGTCGATGCCGGTAAGAAGCGTAAGCTCCATGTCCGTATCGGAACAAAGCGTATAGCGCGAAGCGAGCAGATGCTTTTCTGCCATGCTCACAAAGCGCTCGGTCTTATAGGTGAACGTGCCGCTTTCCGTTTGCCATACGGTCGTCCGGCCCGAAACGGCACGGGATAAGTCGAGCCATTGCGTATGGCTTGCCGCGCTTTCGCACGAAAGCACCGCGCCGCTTTTCTCATAAAGCGCACCGTAAAGAGGGTTTGGGGCGTTTACGGTCTCGCGCCATTTGTTTTGATTTTGGTCGTATACGCCCGCGAGGTTGACGGCCGCAAGCTCGGCTTTTGTATGCTCCTCGAGCGTTCCCCGGCAACCCATATAACCGTTTGCCAGCAAGTAAGCGTTGCCGTTCTCTACATTTTTCGACGCAGCGTACCCGTTTCCTTTAAAAAACCAAACGCTATTCATGCTTCCTCCCGTTCGTAAAAATCCCGCTTTCCGGGCATTGTCCCCGGAGAGCGGGATATTTTTTCCCGTAACGTCCTTTGTCACTCGCGTTCGTACCGCAGAACTTCGGCGCCCACCGTCACGCTCTTTCCGTACACGTTCAAGCTGAGCGGCACGCCGCGCGTCACACTAAGCTCCACGCCGTTTTCCCCCACCCTTACGGAAAGCCGCGAGCCGTTTATATTGAGCACGAAGCTATAGCCCGTCCACCCCTCCGGCAGAACAGGGTTTAGGGAAATGCGGGTATCGTCGCTTCGCATGCCGCCAAAGCCGTATACGATGTTGAGCCACGCAGCGGCGAGGCTTGTCGTATGCAGGCCTTCGCGGGTGTTGCGGTTGTAATCGTCCAGATCGAGCCGCGTGGCAAATTCGAAGAAATTCATGGCCTCGCCGGACTTTCCAAGCTCGCACGCGAGCACCGAATGCACCGACGGCGAAAGCGAGGACTCGTGGATGGTGCGCGGCTCGTAAAACTCATAATTGACGCGCTTCGTATCGATGTCGAACCGCGAGGCGTAGAGGAAAAGCATCATCAAAACGGAGGGCTGCTTGATCATATCCGTGCGGTAGATGCGGTCGTACGACCAATGGTGGTAAAGCGGGAATTCCTCGCGCGGTATGGCGTTCACATCGATGTGCGGCAAAAGAAAGTAGCCGTCGTGCTGTTCGAATACGCCTTTTTCCTTATCCTGCGGGATGCGCATCGAGTTTGCATAGCACTTCCATTGCGCAAGCTCGCCGCCCTCTATACCCATATCCTTTAAAATGAAAGAGTAACTTTCAGGCGCATCCTTTTTCATGGCGTCGAGCGCTTCGAGCGCATAGAGGAATGTTGCCTTCGACATATAGTTGGTGTAACAGTCGTTGTTGACCATCATGTGGAATTCGTCCGGCCCCATTACGCCGAAGTAGCCGAACTCTCCCGTCTTCGCGCTGTAACCCCCGCGCGTCGCGAGGAAACGGCATATCTCGACGAGCATCCTTATGCCCTTTTCATATAAAAACGCCTTGTCGCCCGTAACGAGCGCGTAGTGACGGATGGCGTAGGCGATAGCCGTATCGGTTTGAAACTGTAGACTTGCGTGTTGCCAAAGCGTGCACGCCTCGTCGCCGTTGATGGTGGCCACGGGATAGCACGCTCCGTTACAGTCGAGCATAGCGGCGCGGCGCTTGGCGGCGCCAAGCGTGTGATAGCGGTATTCAAGCAGCGACCTTGCAGCCTTGGGATCGGTAAAGAGATAATACGGCAGGCAAAAGCTCTCGGTATCCCAAAATGCGTGGCCGTTGTAAAACTCGCCCGTAAGGCCCTTCGCGCCCACGTTGTGCTTTTCGCTCGCGCCGTGGTAGGTCTGTGTGAGCTGGAAGATGGCAAAGCGTATCCCCTGCTGGTTGGCAGCCTGATTTTCGCCCTCGATGACGATATCCGCGTCCTCCCAATGCTTTTCCCAATAAGTCGCCTGCGCGTCTTTCGCCGCTTCGAGGGAGGTTTTTGCCTGTGCCTCGACCGCGTGCATGCCCGAAGCGTAAAACGCCGCAGCATCGACCTCCTCGGGATTCGATAAGCAGGTAACGAGCTTATCCACGCGCGTGCGCTTGCCCTCGCGCAAGGAAAGCGTCAGTTTAAGGCCGATATAACGGTTGCGTTCTGCCTTCTCTTTTTGCTTTGCATCCATACAATGCAAAGTGAAACCCGCGAATACGCTCTGCCTGGAAGCGAGCGTTTGGCCTACGATGCCCACGGCGTCATCTGAAGCAAAGCCCTTTCGCGTTTCGCGCCAAAAGCATTTTCCCATCGTTTCGTGAACGGCGTTGAAGTCCGCGCCGCACTCCACGGTCACGTCACCCGAGAAGTTGAGCGGCGTAAGCTCAATGCGCTGATACCCTTGCGCGCTCTCACACATGCTCACGAAGCGCAGGAAGTTGAGCTTCAGCTTTTTACCGGAACGAAGCGTCCACACCATGCCGCGTGCGAGCGTTCCCTCGCGCAGGGAAAGCGTCCGCGAAAATTCCGATATTTCGCTCTTGCCCATGATAAGGCGCTCGCCGTCGGCCTCGATGCGCGTAAACAGCCAGTTTACGGCGTTCACCATGAAATGCGTATCCGTAGCGATACCCTTGTACGATTTGGGCGCGGAATCATCCGACTCGTAAATGCCGTTGAAATAGCTGCCCAAGAGGCTGTCGGAAGCTGTATCCTCTTCAAAATAGCCCCTTACGCCCATGTGCTCGTTGGAAAGCACAAAGACCGATTCCGCGACGCGCGCATGCGCCTCGTCAAAGCCTGTCTCGCGCACATGCCAGGGATCGAGAGCAAAGTACCTGTCTGCCTTTTTCGCCATGCGATTTTATCTCCTAATCGGCGGGAAGCATCACTCTTTGATGCCGCCCTCCATAACGCTTTCCGTAATTTTTTTGGAGGATACCAGGAACATGATGATCGGCGGCAGGATGGCAAACACGATGGCGCGCAGCACATCCACATCCGTCTGCGTGCCGGTCCGAAATTCGAACAGGCGCACCATGACCGTTTCATTGCCGGAACCGCTGAGCACGAGGTACGGGAGCAGGAAATCCGACCACGCGGCGTTGATGGCATAGATCGCCACTACCGCTACAATACCCTTGCTCATCGGCAGGATGATCTTAAAGAATATCTTTAGATCGCTGCATCCGTCGAGCCTTGCCGCTTCCACGAACGAGGGGGGGAAGTTTTCGAAGAACTGTCGGAAGAGCACCACATAAAACGCGTTTGCGCCGATGGCGAGCCAGAGCGGCAAAAACGAACCTCGAAGGCCCAAATTGTTGATGTTCACAAACAGCGGCACAATGCTCGCCGTCGCCGGTATCAAAAGCGACCATGTGATGAGCGCGCTTATGACCTTATGCCCTTTGGGCTTCAGTACCGCGAGCCCGTAGGCGGTAAGGCCGTTGAATACGACCGCGCAAACGGCGCTGCCGATCACCGAAATGAACGAGTTCACATAGTAGTTGCCGAATTTAAAATCGTTCCAGGTCTTGACGAACTTGCTGAAATCGTAAGTGCCCGGGAGTATGCTCGGCTCGCGAATGAACTCCTTGATATCCTTAAAGCTCGCAAGCATGACCCAAAGCGCCGGGAACAGCGACACGGCCGCCAATACGATGCAAACGACGTAGATCACCGTCCGCGCCGCCTTCACGGAAGGCACATGCCTGTCGTACTCGCGGATAAGCCCCGTATAGCCACGCTTGCCTGCCGTTTTTTTCTTCTTCATGGCCCCTCCCTTACAGCTCGTTCGCCTTGCGGGTGATGCGGTTGTATACCATGGTGAGCACGATGAGGATCGCGCAGATGATCACGGAAACCGCCGTCGCGTGGCCGTAGTCGTACTTTTCGAATGCGTAGCGCCATACCAGCTGCATGATGGAAATGGAAGCGTTGTTCGGGCCGCCGTTTGTAAGCACAAGCGGCTCGTAAAGTATCTGAAACACACTGATGATCTGAAGGATCAGCATGGTGCTTCCGAGTTTGAAAAGCTGCGGTACGGTGATGCTGAAAAGCCTTTTCCATACGCCAGCGCCGTCGATGGCGGCCGCGTCGTAGAGCTCCGGATTGATGCCGCTTAACCCCGCCATATAGGTAAGCGCCGTTGCGCCCGCGCTCTTCCACGTCATCGTGACGATGATGAGCGGTATCACCTTGTCCTTATCGGCGAGCCATACGAGAGGCTCGATGCCGATCTTGCCGAGAAGGATATTCAATACACCCGTTTGTCCCGAACGGAACAGAAAGCCCCACATCAAAACCGTAGCGAGGCCCGGCACGATGTTGGGGAAATACGACGTGAAGCGGAAAAATGCCTGCCCGCGCCGCGTTTCAAGGATGATCAGCGATATGACGAGCGGCGTCAAAAAGCCAATAAGGAGCGACCAGCCGATATACGTGAACGTATTGACCATCGCCGCGCCAAAATCGGGATGGTGAAATACATCGATGTAGTTTTGAATGCCCACGAAGCTTTCCGCGTGAAAGCCCTTGGTCTTGAACAGGGAAAGCCACATACTTTCACCAAGCGGCACCCAAACGTAAAATGCGAAAAGAATGACGCCCGGCAGCAAAATGAGCCAGCCGGATAGGTTCTTTTTGAAAAAACTGCTCTTGGTTTTCATCTGCGCTCCCAAAGGCAAAATACAAGGATCGACGCCGCCCCGCCGCGCGTTTTACGGGCGGGGCGGCGCCTTTGTCCAATAAGGAGGAGGTTAAAGTGAGACTCCCTCACCTTAAGATAGTTAGCTTGCCTTATTCACCTGCTCGTCGAGGATCGCCTGGAAGTTTGTCTGGGCGATATCGAGAAGAGCCTGGATGTCGGCGTTTTTATCCGTCACGACGGCCTGAATGACCTTCGTGAGCTCGGCGTACATTTCCTGCGCGTTCTTCGGCACCTCGGTCATGAGGTTGCCCTCGGTGGCGACGGCGGCATAATAGTCGCTAAACAGGCGCATGTCGACGTTGAGATATTTTTCGTTGGCCGCGTTCTCAGCCGCGGTGTATTCGGGGTTGTTCCAAGCCGGGAAGCGCGGGATCACGGGGATGCCGTTCTCCTGACGGTACTTCGCGTCGGCTTCGATACCGGCGAGACCGGCGTCGGTGGTCACGGGCGCTTTGCCCATGATCTCGATGTAATCGAGCGCGGCCGCGATCTCGTCGGGGGTGGCGTCTTTGGAGAAGAAGTACGGCGTGCCGCCCATGAGGGAGTGTTGATCGCCATTGGGGCCCGCGGGGATGGGAATCAGCGCAAGCTTATCCACGGCAAGGCCGTTGACATAGGTGGGCATGTTCACAGCGTCGTTGGCCGCGATGTACATGGCCGCGCCGCCGGTGCCGAGCTGCTGGAAGCCGGTGCCCCAGTCTTCCGCCTGCGGGTCGGCCGTCAGGACGTCATACTTCCACTTGAGGTCGTATACATACTGCATAGCGGCAACGACTTCGGGGGAATTGAGGTTGCATATCCACTTGCCGTCCACCTCACTCTCAAGCGTCGCGCCGAAGCACCATGCGATGTTGGAGAAGTGCCAGCCGCCCGCGCCGTCCTTGGCGAGCAGGCAGAGACCCGCCGCACCGGTCGCGTCCTTGATCTTCTTGGCTGTCTCGGCAAGCTCAGCCCAAGTTTTGGGGTAGATGGGCAGGCCGTTCGCATCCACAAGGCCCGCTTCTTCAAACAACTCCACGTTGAGCATGATGCCCAGCGTATAAGCGTCGCGCGGAATACCATAGAGGCGGCCGTCACGGGAAAGCAGGTTATAGATATCGGAGTTCATCCATTGCGTCCATCCCTTGGCGTCGACCTGATCGGTGATGTCAGCGATGAGACCTTGATCGATGAGCTTCTGGGGCTCGGTATACCAGCTCTCGAACACCGTGGGGAGGTTGCCGGACTCGGCCAGCGCTACGAAGGTATCCGTCGCGTACTTGTAGTAAGAGGGGATGACTTCCACGCCGGGGTGGAGCTCGTTGAAGATTTTGACGTAGCCTTCGTGCATGGCGATCTCGTCGGTCTTCGTGTCCTCGGGCCAAATGCCGAGCTTGAGCGTACCCTTAAGTCCTTCATCGGCGGGCTGCTGCGTCTCGGGCGTCTGCGCATCGGGCGCCTGTGTTTCGGGGATATTCGAGTTTGCGGGGGGTTCGGTGGTGGCACATGCCGCAAACGAGCCGACAAGCATCGTCAGCGCGAGTACGAGAGCGGCCGTTTTTATCCACTTCTTCACGGTTTTTTCCTCCTGTCCTTCTCTTTGATTTGTTTTATTCCCGCTTTCTCGGCGGTTTCCTGCCGTTGCGGAAAGGTAAATTCTTTCTGATACGGTGTTCAACTGTAGATCTGCAGCTCCGCCGCCTGCCCGGCGTTCGCCTCGGTATTTTTCGTAAACGATACCTTCAAAAACCGCAGCTCATGCGCGCCGCCCAAGTCGATAACGGCCTGATTGCCGCCCAGAATGGGATCGAAAAAGCACGCGGCATTTTCCGCGATAACCGTATAGCTTTCGCCATCGAGGCTTTTTAATATGCTCAGCGTCTGCGTGCGTTCCGCCCAGATGGAATCGGGGTTCAGGAGGATGCGCACCTTGCTCGCGCGCAACGTTTCGCCAAGGTCCACGACCAGCTCGTTGGGGTAGGCGTTCTGCGTACCCTCATAGTAGGTAAGAGGGTCGCCGTCCACCGCGTTTTTCGAAACATAGGGGCCGATGTGCCCGTTGTCCGAGGTCTCCTTGCCCAAAGCGAGATTTTCGCCGAGGTCCTCGGGCGTAAATACCTTTACGACCGCCCATTCGGGCGTAACGGCTTCGCTCTGTTCGGGCGCAGGCACCAGCCGTACCTCCCCGAGCAGTTCCCGCTGCGGCAAAAGCGCCCACGCGACCACCGCGGCGCTTAGGATAAGCACGAACGCGCTTGCAAAGAGCAGTGCCTTTTTCACGTTCACGGCTGCACCTCCACATTCACGCCCGAAACAAAGAGATTGCTTTGGTACGTGATATCATCGAGAGAGGTCACGGGCTGTCCCAGGATGGAGAGGTTTCTTACCGTTACGTTTTCCACCTTATGTTCGTCGTCGTAGCCCATGATGCGGATGGGCGGAACGTTTCCGCCAAGCACCGCGATATTTTCAAACAAGATATCCATTACCTGCCCGCGCGCCCTTGTGGAGCTCCACGTGGTGGAGGCGATATTCACCTCGATGAGTTGGTTGTTCTCCCCCGCGTCTCCGCGGCCCATCTGCGCGTCTTCCACGGTAACATTGCGGAATATAACGTCTTTCACCGTCGCGTCGTCGCCGTTATGGATGCTCATCACGGGTTTATGGAAGTTATGGAGTACGGTGATGTTTTCAAAAAGAATGTTGCGTATCTCGACCTTGGGCCAAAGTCCTTTGTTGGTCTCGTAGCCAACCTCCATCGACTGCGCGAGGTCGGTCCAAAGCACCATGTTTCTGAACGTAACGCCATCGCTGCTCCCCTCGTAGTTTTTTATGACAAGGCTGTCGTCCCACGAGCGCACGAACGAGCCGGAAACGGTGAAACCCTTGCATGATTGCAGCGATATGCCGTCGCCATTTTGGCGGCTCGTAACGATCTTGATATTATCGATGAAGGAATCCTCACAGCTCAGAGCGCTCACGGCCCATGCGTTGGGATTTAGAAGGATAACACCCTCCACGAAAGCATTTTTGCATGAAGTGAGGTTAATCGGGACGCGCGCGACGGTGTTTTTGTGCGTCCAGCTCTCGTAGACGCTGCCGTCGAGGATGCCGCGGCCGCATACAGTCACGTTTTTCGCTTCCTTTGCCTGCACCGCGCCATAGACCACAGCGCCGCCCGCGATATAAAGCGTTTGGCCGCTTTTGAGGCTAATGCTGCCGATGTCCCAAAGCCCGGGGCCGATATAGCGCACGTTTTCATCATTTACGTCCGGCACGTCCGTTTCGACTGGGTTCACGAAAAGATGCGCCGCGTTTACGACCGAGCCGTTGAATTCCGCCACGTACTGGCCTGGCTTCTCCACATAAAAGCTGACTGTATTTCCTTCTATCTTGGGTTTGATCCCGGCGGAGAGCGGGCGCACCACGGTGCTTTCGACAGCTTCGTCGAGCGTTATGGTCACTTTTGCCCTGCCATCGCAATCGTAATACGCCATGGGGCAGTACGCGACTGGAGGATCGCCCGCGTTCACCCACGAATGGCTGTTGTTGACGGGCATGTTGTACACGAAAAGCGGCGTTTCGTTGACCGAAATGCCTACGCCTTCCAATGGTTCAAGAGGCTCCGGCCCCTCATAGGCGACGACCGGAAACACCTGCGTCTTTTCCTTTGAAAAAACGCGCGGCATGGCAAACGCGGCCGCGCATATGAAAACGAGCGCAAGCGCGAAACACCAAATTACGATCTGTTTCTTCGTAAGCGGTTTTTGAGCCATACTGTTCTCCCGATGGTTTTGCCCTATGGGCGCGAAAGAAATTTTGCCGGGCGGCATGCAGAATTTTATTAGTTAAGCCTTTAACTTATATGAAGTATACTCCCCATCTACATAAGTGTCAATAGGTAACTTATTCGCTTAACTGTTGGCTGTCAAAAAAGGAGCCGTTTCGATCAAATTCATGGATCGAAACGGCTCCTTTATTATGGATTCGTCTTAGAACTTCGGTACCACGGCGCCCTCGTAGGTGCTTTCGATGAAGCTCTTCACCTTGTCGCTTTGGAGCGCGGCGATGAGCGTGAGGATGCCGGAATCGCTTTCGTGGCCTTCCTTGACGCAAAGTACGTTTGCGTAGGTATCGGCCGCGACGGAATCCTTATCCTCGGTGGCAACGGCGTCTGTGCCGACCTTCAGCCCCGCCTGGATGGCGTAATTGCCGTTGATGACGGCAAAATCCACATCCTGCAGCGAACGGGCGAGCTGGGCGGCCTCGACCTCGATGATTTCAAGCTTCTTGGGGTTTTCCGCAATGTCGAGCACGGTCGCGCCAAGGCCCACGCCCTCTTTGAGCTTGATGAGACCCTGCGCCTCGAGGAGCAGCAGCGCGCGCGCTTCGTTGGTGCCGTCGTTTGGAACGGCGATTTGGCCGCCTTCGGGGATATCCGCAAGCGCTTCGGTCTTGCCCGGGTAGATGCCGAAGGGCTCGTAGTGGATGGCGGCGACGCTCACGATATGGGTGTTGTTGTTCAGGTTGAAGTCGTCGAGATACGGCTGATGCTGGAAGTAGTTGGCGTCGAGCTCGCCGCTTTCAAGCGCGAGATTGGGCTGCACATAATCGGTAAATTCCACAACCTGCAGGTCGTATCCTTGTGCGGCAAGATCGTCCTTGACGACGGCGAGTATTTCCGCATGCGGTGTGATGCTTGCGCCGACCTTGATGACGGTAAGCGGCGCTTCGGTCGCGGGAGCGTCGGTTGCGGGAGCGTCAGTCGCGGCCAAAGTAGGCGCAACGGTCGGCTCGGTGTTCGAAGCAGGCTGTGCGCAGCCCGCCAACAGAGAGATCGCCAGCAATGCGACGAACAGGAGCGATAGGGTCTTTTTCATGGGATACCTCCAAAACAAATATAAATTTTTAGGGATTTCTTAATTTCATGGGCGCTTTATATTCAGCGTGCGCGTTTATCGGAGCGCCTCGCGAGGCGCATGCCGACCTCCTGCATGATCTGTACTACGATCACGATCACGATCACGTTGAGCATCATGATATCGCCTTTGTAGCGGTAATAGCCGTAGTTGATGGCCACCGTACCGAGACCCCCGCCGCCCGTGAAGCCGGACATGGCGGAGTAGCCGAGTATGGTGACCGCCGCGATGGCCGCGCCCACGGTGAGCGCAGGCTTCGCTTCGGGTAAAAGCACCTTCGTTACAATCTGCATGGGCGATGCGCCCATGGATTGCGCGGCCTCGATTACGCCGGCGTCCACCTCCTTGAGGGAGGCTTCCACCATCCGCGCGATGTAGGGCGCGGAGGCGATCACAAGAGGGACAATGGTTGCGGTGGAACCGAGTGTCGTACCTACCAGCGCTCTTGTCACGGGGGTGACCCATACGAGAAGGATGATGAACGGTATAGACCGGAGGATGTTGACAAATACGCCAAGCACCTTGTTGAGTACCGGTATGGGTCTGATGCCGTTTTCGTCCGTCACGACGAGCAGTATTCCCAGCGGAAGGCCTAAAACGTAAGCAAGAACGGTGGAGGTTATCACCATGTAAAGGGTTTCCATGAGCCCTTGTCCGAGCAGCTCGGCTATTTGCGAACTAGTCATTGCTCTCCCTCTCCTCCTCGAACTGTACGTTATGCGCCGATAGGTACATGCGCATTCGATGAACCGCTTGCTCGTTATCCGGAAGCTCGATGAGCATCTGCCCGAAGGTCTTGCCGCCGATGCTCTTCATGTCCGCGCGCAAAATGTTGACGGGCGCGCCGCATTCGAGCACCATATTTCCTATAATGGGCTCCACGGTCGCGTTACCGTCGAACACGATGCGGAGCGTATTGCCGTTTTCAAAGGTCGCAGGCGTATGTTCCTGCGGGAAAATGAGTTTTTTAGCCGCCTTGGTCTTGGGGCGGGCGAATATTTCCTCCACCGTACCGGTCTCCGCAATACGGCTTTCGTCGATGATGGCGACGCGGTTGCAAATCTCCTCGATCACGCTCATCTCGTGCGTGATGATCACCACCGTGATGCCGAGGTTTTTGTTGATGTCCTTCAAAAGCGCCAAAATAGAGCGTGTGGTGGTGGGGTCGAGCGCGCTCGTGGCCTCGTCGCAAAGAAGCACCTTGGGCGAAGAAGCAAGCGCTCGGGCGATGGCTACGCGCTGTTTTTGCCCTCCCGACAACTGCGCGGGATACGCGCTTTCCTTTTCGGAGAGGCCGACGAGGTTCAATAGTTCCGCGGCGCGTTTTTTCGCCTCCGCCTTGTTTACGCCC
The DNA here is from genome assembly GCA_023400985.1 of Bacillota bacterium. Taxonomy (GTDB): domain Bacteria; phylum Bacillota; class Clostridia; order Christensenellales; family CAG-138; genus UBA7707. The sequence continues at coordinate 117,584 of JAEXEN010000038.1, read as the reverse complement.
GCAAGCTCAAGCGGGAAGCAGACGTTCCCGAGCGCGTTTCTCTGCATCAAAAGGTTGAACTGCTGGAAGATCATGCCGATGGAGCGGCGGGCAAGCAAAAGCCCCTGTTCGCCCAGCAGATCGAGGCGCTGATTATCCACGGTGACGGTTCCGGAGGTGGGCCGCTCCAAAAAGTTGATACATCGCACGAGCGTGCTCTTCCCCGCCCCGCTCAGACCGATGATGCCGAATATTTCCCCCGCATAAACCGTAAGGTCGATCTCAGTGAGCGCCGCCACGGGCGGCTTGCCGGGGAATACCTTGCTGAGCTTTTCAAGCCGTATCATCTCGCTTGCCATAAAAACCTCCGGGCCGTAAAACCCTAAACATAAAACAATGGCAGCAAGCGCATACGCTTACTGCCATACAGAACGCATAAATATGCCGATGCTAAGCCGCCTGTATCACATGCAAAAACGCATACACCCGCTATTACGTTGGGGGAGCATGATCACACACATTCGGCACATGGACATAGCGTGTACTGCCATTGTGTGATCCCTCCTTCCGCTAAGCGGCGCATATGCGCGCGGTTTTTTATAAGGAAATACTTCTTCCCTTGGTGCTATATATTACACCGCTCCTGCCGTTATGTCAACAGAAGATTTTATTTTTATTCAAAATTCTCTATGTTACGCACCGCCCTTATATTTGCGATACGTCGCCATGCCGCCGCGGATGTGGCGCTCCTCCTTGTTGCGCTCGAGCACGCGCTTCACCGCCTTATAAGCTCTGGGGTCGAGCATGCGGAGCCTTTCCTGCATATCCTTATGCACCGTACTTTTGGATATTTTGAACTCCTTCGCGGCGCTCCGCACCGTCGCCCCGTTTTCTATGATGTACGCCGCCACGTCCAGCACGCGCTGTTCAATGTACGTATACATAATAAACACCCCCGAACAAGCTTTGTACAGCTTATGAGAGGTGTTTTAAAAAAAGTACAGGCGTTTTTCTGCGTTACTCCCTTATAAAATTCGTTCCGATGCGCGGCTCGTACTGCGGCAGGGGAACACCGTTCTTTTTCCCCGCCTCGATACACTTCAAAAGCCATGCCATGTTTTCGCCGAGCGTGCGCATGGTCTGAAGCCCTTCCTCATCCTTTCGCACGTCGCCGGGCGTGAAACCGTGCACCTGGTTCCAATACTGCGAGGAGACGACGGGCATGCTGCTGATGGTAAAATACTTGTTGAGCCGGTCAAACGCCGCGCTTGCGCCCCCGCGCCTGCACGAAACAACGCTCGCACCAAGCTTTCCCGCAAGGCGGTCATGCCCTGCCGCAAAGAAAAGCCTGTCTGAAAACGCGCATATCTGCCCGCTCGCGCTTGCGTAGTAAACGGGCGAGCCCAAAACGATGGCGTCGAATTCATCGAGCCTTTTTATAACCTCGTTCACCTTGTCTGAAAACACGCAAAGCCCCGTCTCTTCGCAATGCCCGCAATCGATACAGCCCGCGACGGGCTTCTTTCCGAGGTACAGCATTTCCGTCTCGACGCCGTGCTTATGAAGCGTCAATATGACCTCGCTGAGCGCCGTATAAGTGCAGCCGTGCTCGCTGGGGCTGCCGTTTATGAGAAGCGCCTTCATAAAACCCCTCCTTCGTCTTTTCAAAAATCGTTTTTTCTACCAGCCTTCGTACGGCAATTCATCCGCGCAGGCGGCAAGCGCATACACCTTTTGAGCGCCGGCCTTTTTGAGCGTTTTCGCGCATTCGCTCAGCGTGCTGCCCGTGGTCTTCACATCGTCGATGAGGATGAAGCTTCGCCCCTTGCACGGCTTTGCCGCAAACGCGTTTTTCACGTTTTTGCGCCGCGCATCCACACCGAGCGCCGTCTGCGTCCCGGTACCCTTCAAGCGGGTCAGGAGCGTTTCATCCACGGCCATACCGAATGTATTGCCCAAAATCTTCGCGATAAGCGCGCTTTGGTTGTAGCCGCGCTTCCGCAGGCGCTTTTTATGAAGAGGTACCGGCACGAGCGTATCCGCCTCCCAACCCTTGCCGAGCTGCAAAAAGGAAGCAAAAAACTCCGCCAAGTACTGCGCGTCGCCGTATTTGAAGCGGTGCATAGCCATTCTCGCACCTTCCGTATATAAAAGCCCCGCCGCAAAGCCATCGGTATGCTTGAGATACGCAAGCGGCGGGCAAAGCCGAAGCTTTTCAAGGCAGGAAGCGCATACGCCGTTTTCATCCGTGACCGCCTCGCGGTTACAGACAAAGCAGAAAACGCGCCTGGGAAAAAGCGCGTCAAGAATAACGTCTTTGAGGCTCATTTTAACGCCGCCGTGAGCGCCGAAAGCTCCGTAAGGAAGCTTTTCAGGCCGCTGTAGCGCTTTTTGACCTGCGAATTGCGCACCATATTCAAAATGCAGCTTTCATGCCCCACGATATACACCTGCTTTCTTGCGCGGGTAACGGCGGTGTAAAGAAGGTTGCGCGTCAGTAGCTGCGGCGGGCCGTCCACAAGGGGCATCAACACCACCGGAAATTCGCTGCCCTGGCTTTTGTGGATGGAGATGCAGTACGCAAGCTCCAACTCTTCCAGCATGGAGAACTCGTAGACCGCGCAGCGCTCGTCATCAAATAAGACCTGCACGGTCTGCGCTTCGGAATCGATACGCAAAATGGTACCGAGGTCGCCGTTATATACGCCCTGCCCGCCCTCCGCGCCGCCGGAGCAGCTTTTCTTTGCCCACTCGATGCGGTAGTTGTTTTTGACCTGCATCACCTTATCGCCCTCGCGGAACACCGTTTCACCGTATTTGCGCTCGCGCTTTTTCGGGGCGGGCGGGTTGAGCGCCGCCTGCAGCCTTGCGTTGAGATTATAGACCCCAAGCGCGCCTTTTTTCATGGGCGCAAGCACCTGTACGTCCTTAATTGGGTCGCGCGTGCCGAGCTTGTTGGTGCGTCCCATGCAAAGCGCGATCACGCGGCGCAGCACATCGTCCTTATTTTCCATATACTCGAAACCGAACTCGCCGCTGTCCGCCTCCACGATGGGCGGCGCGCCGCGGTTGATGCGGTGCGCGTTTTCCACAATAAGGCTACGCTCCGACTGGCGGAACACCTCGGTGAGGCGCACCACAGGCAATATCCCGCTCCCTATGATATCGCGCAAAACATTGCCCGCGCCCACGGAGGGAAGCTGATCGGCGTCGCCCACCATGATGAGCCGCGTGCCCGGTACGATGGCCTTTAAAAGCGCGTGCATGAGAGGCACGTCCACCATGGACATTTCGTCCACGATCACCATATCTGTCTCAATGGGGTTCTCCTCGTTGCGCGCGAAACTGTCCTGCCCGTAGCCGTATTCAAGCAGCCTGTGGACGGTACGCGCCTCGGTGCCCGTCGCCTCCGTCATACGCTTTGCAGCGCGGCCGGTGGGCGCGCACAACTCGCAGGAAAGTCCCAGCTGCTCGCTGATGCGCAATATGAATTCCAAAATGGTGGTTTTGCCCGTGCCCGGGCCGCCCGTGATGACGAGCGCGCCGCTTGTAAGCGCGGCGTACACGGCAGAGCGCTGCTGCGGATGGAGCGCGATATGAAGCGATTTTTCCAAAAAGTCGATCTGATGATCGATCATAGAATAGTCGCACCGCGCGGGCGGGCGGTTGAGCTGATTGAGCCGTTTTGCGCATTCGTTTTCCATAAAGAACATGTCCGGCAGGAACACGGCGTCCGTGCCGTCCACGATTTTATAAGCAAGCTGCGAGTTGACAATCAGATCCTCGAGCGCACGCTCCGCGGGGCCAAGCTGCGCGTTTAAAAGATCGGCCGCGACCTCCACGAGCTTTTCGCGCGGCAAGCAGGTATGCCCCTCCTGCCTCGCCCACTGCAAGGCGTAGCGTACGCCCGCGCGGAGCCTATAGGGGGAATCCGCCTCCAACCCTGCGTTCATGGCGATCTTATCGGCGGTCTTGAAGCCTATGCCTTCCACTTCCTCGATGAGGCGATAGGGGTTGTCGCGGATATAGGCGATGCAGTTATCGCCGTAGCGCTTGTAAAGCTTCATGGCCTGCGTTACGGAAACACCGTATTCGGAAAGAGCGAGCATCACATCGCGCATGCCGAGCTGCGAAAGGTACGACGCCGCGATGATGCCCGCCTTCGACGCGCCTATCCCGTAGATCTCTCTCAGACGTCCGGGCTCGTTTTCGAGGATGTTCAACGTATCCATGCCGAACGCATCCACGATGAGGCGGGCGGTGCTTTCGCCGACGCCCTTGATGAGGCCGCTCGACAAATAGCTGGCGAGCGCCTCGAGCGTAGCTGGCGCAAGCGTGCGGCTGGACTCGGCCTTGAATTGTCTGCCGTAGGCTCGGTGCTCCGTCCATTCGCCCTCAAGCTCCACGCGCTCGCCGACGCTCGCCAAAGGCAATACGCCTACGGCGGTGGCTTCCTCGCCTGTTTCATCGGCAAGTTCGAGCACCGTAAAGCCCGTTTCTTCGCTTCTATAAATAATGGTCTTGATCGTGCCGCTCAATTTCATGGAACAATTTTAACACATCCGCCCCCTATCGCGCAAAGGCTCCCTTCCGGCTTTCCCGTATATGACTCAAATCCTGCGGTTTCATTAAGTCAAGGATATACGCGGGTGACTGACCGCATATATTTCTACAAGATTGACTGGGAGGGATGAGCCTTGCGTATATTTGTTATCACGAAAAGAACGCTGATCATTGCGGCCATCGTCGTCGTTTGCATCGTGGCGGCGGTGATCATAGCGCTTTCGTTTACCGACGGCAACGCCTCGGCGCCGACCGCGGCCGCGACGGTGGAAGAATACGAGCTTACGGTTATGGCCGGCCGCAAAAAAGAACTGCCTGTTTACAGCGTGAGCCGTGACGACAAGAAGATCGCCCTCACCATCGACGCAGCGTGGGAGGACGATAAGACGGACTTCATTTTGGATACCCTCAAGCAGTACGAAGTGAAAGCCACGTTCTTTCTCTGTGGGTTTTGGGTGGAAAAATACCCCGATAAAGTGAAAGCCATTTACGAGGCCGGCCACGAGATCGGCAACCATACCGCCACCCATCCGCACATGACCAGGCTCAACGCCTCGCAGATGCAGGAGGAGCTCAACAAGTATGAGGCGCTCCTTACGCCCATCACAGGCCAAAAGACGACGCTTTTCCGCGCGCCCTTCGGGGAATACAACGACAGCGTCATCAAGACCGTGCGCGACATGGGGTATGAGGTCATTCAGTGGGACATCGATACGGTCGACTGGCGCCCCGAGCGCAGCGCGCAAACGATTCTCGACACGGTGCTTCCCAACTTAAAATCCGGCAGCATCATCCTTTGTCACAACAACGGCTACATGATCAAGGACTACCTCCCCACGCTTTTGAAGACCGCCATCGACCAGGGCTACGTATTCGTGCCCATAAGCGAGCTTCTTCTTGACGGAGATACGATCATCGACGTGAACGGGGTGCAAAAACCGGCGTAGCGGTTTGAGTTCGCGAAAATGGCTGCAGCCATTTCCGCGAGAAAGGGTTGCGCATCCGCCTGTCGCATTGCTCCGGGCGGCAGATAGCCGTCAAAGCCGGAATGGACATTGAGGGGTGCTGCGACCCCTTGATAATCCCGGGCAAAATTTATTAGTACCTTTTCAAGCGGCAGTTTTGCCGCTTTTTCGCGTGTCTTCCTTGAAACAGTAGGAATAGAATGGTATCTTTATTTCGGAGGATAAAGTTAAGCACACCAAGCCTATCCGAACCCGGTCGGCCGTGTGCAACCGCCCCCATAGCTTTGTTGAGGCCGCTTACCGTAGGCCCGCTACGCTTTCGCATCCTCGCCGCGCTCTGAGGGCGGTTGCGCACGGGCGACTCCGTTGGACCCGAGCTGCATGCTTTGAGGCGGGTTCAAGGCGGAGGAGCAAGGCATAGCGTCCGGCGAAGCCGGAGCCCTTCGGGCCAAGGCCTATGGCCTTGCGTGCGGTGGCTATTCCGGCCGACTTTCAACACAGAAACCGCCCAAAGCATGCAGCTCCGGCGGCTTCGGATAGGTTTGGTGTGCTTATGCAAAAAACCGTACTCATTACCGGCGCGTCGCGCGGCATCGGCAAAAGCGCGGCGCTTGCCTTTGCGGACGCAGGCTATGCCGTATGCGTCAACTATCTCCGTTCCGAAAAGGAAGCGCATTTTGTTGCGGAGGACATCATCCGCCGCGGAGGGAACGCATTCCCCTTTTGCGCGGATGTTTCTTTGGAAAGCGAGGCGCTTAAACTTGTTCGGGCGGCGGAATCCCATTTTTCGCATATCGATGTGCTCGTCAACAACGCCGGCGTCGCGCTCGAAAAGCTTTTTACGGAAACGGAGACCGACGAATGGCTGCGCGTTTTCGCGGTAAACGTAAACGGCGCGTTCTACTGCTCCAAGTTCGTGCTTCCGCGCATGATCTCGCAAAAGAAGGGAAAGATCCTTAACGTCTCGTCCGTTTGGGGGATGGTCGGCGCATCGTGCGAGGTCGCCTACTCCGCGAGCAAGGCGGCTCTCATCGGCCTTACAAAGGCGCTTGCCAAGGAGCTTGGGCCGTCAAACATACAGGTAAATTGCGTTGCCCCGGGCGTGATCGATACCGACATGAACTCTAATCTCACCGAAACGGACATCTGTGCGCTTTGCGAGCAGATACCGCTAGGGAAGCTCGGCAGGCCCGAGGATATCGCGGCGCTTCTCGTTTATCTGGCCTCGGACAAGGCCGATTTTTTGACCGGCCAGGTGATCAGCCCCAACGGCGGGTTTGTGATATGAGGAAGAACGATCTGCCGGCAAAATATAGCTTAAAAGCTATCCTTGGCTATTCCTGCATCAGCTAAGACGAGTAAATCGGACGCGTTATGACGCGCAAGGTCAAAAAAGTAAATGCACTTTTTTCGTTCGCCCTCAAGATACATATCGTTATCGGCCGGCAGGTCGGCTATTTCTTTTAATGTGCCCCCGGCGTATTCGCAGGTTTTCCGCGAAGCAAGGTTTTCGGGGCTGCACGTTATAACGACATAGTTCATTTTATGCTTTTTGGCGAGCTCAAACAAAAGGCGGCACGCCTTTAACGCATAATGGTTTCCCCGCCTTTCCGGCTTTACCGCATAGCCGATATTCCCGCCGTAATAGGTATTTTCGTTATAACCGATGCGGAAGTCACAGTATCCTACCTCGGTCCCGTCCGTCAGGCAGATCGTGAAATAGTACGCAGGCAGCCATTTTTTCGTCTCATCGGCATCCGCGGTCCTGTCCAGCCGGAGGAATATCTCGTCGTTTTTCAGAAAGCTTGTATTAAGAAACATATCCACACCTCTTTTTTAGAAAACAGTAAGAGACAAGGCGCTATGCCCTGTCTCTTGGCTTTTGATGATCCTTTATTTCGTGTACCGCTTCACCTTGATGCGCGTCGTCGCGCGGAGCATGGCGATCTTGACGCGGATGATGTCGTTGGTGCTTTTCGCCTCGCGGGAGCGGGCCTGCGCGCGTGCGAAGGCTTCCTCCGCGCGGGGCAGGTTGATCTCATTCGGCCATTCGCATGCCTGCGCAAACAGGACGACTTTTTCGCGGCCGACCTGCATGAAGCCTTCCATATGCGCCGCTTCCGTCACCTCGCCGCCGCGCTTGACAATCTTGAGCACTCCTACGCCGAGCGCGGTCACCAAGGGCTGGTGGCCCGCCAGTACTGAGATCTGCCCGTCGATGGTCTCCACGGTGAGCGATTCGACCTCGCCGCTGAAGAACTCGCGTTCGGGCGTGATAACGTCGAGGTGAAAACTGTTTGCCATGCTGCCTTACCTTCTATTTCAACTTTGCCCGTACTTCGTCGAGATTGCCTGCCATGAGGAAGGCGGTCTCGGGGATGTCGTCGGCCTTGCCGTCCACGATCTGCTCGAAGCCGTCGATGGTCTCCTCGATGGTAACATAGGCGCCGGGCACGCCGTTGAACGCTTCCGCAACGAAAAGCGGCTGCGAAAGGAAATTCTGTATTTTGCGCGCGCGGTACACCGTGAGCTTATCCTCCTCGGAAAGCTCATCCATGCCGAGGATGGCGATGATATCCTGCAGTTCATGATAACGCTGCAGACTCTCCTGCACGCGGCGCGCCACGCTGTAATGCCTTTGCCCCACAACGTCGGGCTCCAAGATCCGTGAAGTCGATTCGAGCGGGCTCACCGCCGGGTAGATGCCGATTTCCGCAATGGAACGCGAAAGCACCGTCGTCGCGTCCAAGTGCGAGAAGATGGACGCTGGCGCGGGGTCGGTCAAATCGTCCGCAGGGACGTAGACCGCCTGCACGGAGGTGATGGAGCCGCGCTTTGTACTCGTGATGCGCTCCTGCAAGTCGCCCAGCTCCGTAGCCAGCGTGGGCTGGTAACCGACCGCGGAAGGCATGCGCCCGAGAAGGGCCGAAACCTCGTTGCCCGCCTGCACATAGCGGAAGATGTTATCGATGAACAAAAGCACGTTCTGGTTCATTTCGTCCCGCATATATTCGGCCATCGTAAGTCCCGCGAGCGCCACGCGCATACGCGATCCCGGCGGCTCGTTCATCTGCCCGAAGGCCAAGGCCGTACGGGCTAGAACGCCCGATTCCGTCATTTCCGAAATAAGCTCCGCGCCCTCGCGGCTGCGCTCGCCCACGCCCGTGAACACGGAATAGCCGCCGTGCTTGGTGGCGATGTTGTGGATGAGCTCCATGATGAGCACGGTCTTGCCTACGCCCGCGCCGCCGAACAGGCCGATCTTGCCGCCGACGGGGTAAGGCGCGAGAAGATCGATGACCTTAATACCCGTTTCGAACAGCATGGTCGCCGGCTTTTGCTGTGAGAACGGCGGCGCCTCACGGTGCACCGCCCAACGTTCACCCTCAATAGGGCCTTTGCCGTCGATGGGCATGCCGAGGGAGTTGACGACCCTGCCGAGCACGCTTTCGCCTACGGGAACGGTAATGCCGCTGCCCGTATCGACCACGCTTAAACCGCAGGAAAGCCCCTCCGTTGCCTCGAGCGCCACTGCACGCACCACGCCCGGGCCCGTCTGCATGGCGACTTCCATATGTACCTCGCGTTCGCCCTCGGTGAACAAAAGCGCGTGGATATGCGGCTCCTTGCCTACTTCAAAACGTACGTCCATAACGGGACCCGCTACCTTAATGACTGTGCCTCGATTGCGTTGATCCGACATACATTCACCTATTTTCCCTGAAGGTCGGCGAGCCGCCGACGATTTCAGCCAATTCGTTGGTTATATTGAGCTGACGCAAACCGTTGTATTTCACGGTCAGCGTTTGGATCACCTCATCAGCGCTGTTGGTGGCGTTTTCCATAGCCGTCATACGCGCGGAATTCTCGCTGGCATTCGCATGCACGAGCGCGCCGTACACATAGCCGACCAAAAGCTGCGGCACGAGCGCACTCATGACCGCGTAGGGCGACGGATCGTAGATCACCTCGTAGCTTTCCGGTGACGGCACCTTGCACTCGTCCAGGAGTGAGCAGAGCTTTAGGGGTAAAAGCACCGTGTCCACGGGCTTTCGGCGCAACGCGTTATAAAAGCGGGTGTAGATTACATGGAATTCTTCGATCTCACCCGCATCAAAGAGCGCGGTGATCTCCGAAACAAACCTTCGCGCCTGTGGGATGCTCGGCGCGTCCGCCATATGCACAAACCTCGCGTCCGTCTCATAACCATGCTTTGCAAGGGCGTTTGCCGCCATATCGCCCACCGCGAATATCTTCTTTACGTTTCCGGCCTTGAAGCTACTTTCCGCAAGCGACAATATGTCGTGGTTATAGCTGCCCGCAAGCCCTTTGTTGCCTGCAATCACAAGATATGCGGTTTTCGGCGGCTGAAGCCTCGGCGTGCGCTCTACCGCGCGCCTTTCCACATAGGGGTGCCTCGGCATATCGCCGCTGTGCGCCAGAATATCGCGCATGGTCTCGGCCGCGCGCTCAAAATACGCGCGGTTTTGATCGATGCGCTTCACGGCGCGGCGCATGCGCGACGCGGAGATCAGATACATGGCGTTTGTGATCTGCCGCGTCTGCTTAACGCTTCGGATATGGTATTTGATATCGGTAATGGCAGGCATCTTTACACCGCCTTAAAGCCTTTGGCATATTCCTTGATGGCGGCGGTCAAGGCGCTTTGCATTTCGTCTGTAAAAACACCCGTCGTTTCAAGCTCCGTAAGCTCCTTGGGGCAAACGGTGCGAAGCCGCGAGAGGAGGCCCGCGTTGAAATCGCGTATGCATTTGAGCGGCACTTCGCTTTGACAATCGCCCATGGCCGCCATGAGCAAAACCACCTGCTCGGACATCTTGTAAGGATTCGACTGCGGTTGCTTGAGCGTTTCCTGCAAACGCGCGCCCTTGTCGATGACCTTTTTGGTGGTAGGGTCGATATCCGCGCCGAACTGGGAGAAGATGATGAGTTCCCTAAACTGCGCAAGCGTAAGCCGGAGCTTTCCCGAGACCTTGCGCATGGCCTTTTTCTGCGCCGAGCCGCCCACGCGCGAAACCGAAAGGCCGATGTTCACCGCGGGACGCACGCCCGCGTGGAACAGTTCCGGTTCGAGGTAGATCTGCCCGTCGGTAATGGATATCACGTTTGTGGGGATGTAGGCGGAAATATCGTTCGCCATGGTTTCCACGATGGGCAGCGCCGTGAGCGAGCCGCCGCCTAAAGAGACACTCAAATGTGCGGAGCGCTCGAGAAGCCTGCTGTGCAGATAGAACACGTCGCCCGGATACGCTTCGCGTCCCGGCGGGCGTTTTAACAATAGCGACATGGCCCTGTATGCAACCGCGTGCTTGCTCAGATCGTCGTAGACGATGAGCACATCTTTCCCTTTTTCCATAAAGCTTTCCGCCACGCTGCAGCCCGCGTAAGGCGCGATGTACTGCATCGCGGCACAGTCGCTTGCGGAGGCGGAAACGACGACCGTATAATCCATGGCACCGTGCTCCATGAGCGTTTCATGGAGCCTTGTGACCGTGGATACTTTCTGGCCGATGGCCACATATACGCAGACGACGTTTTTGCCCTTCTGGTTGAGGATGGTATCGAGCGCGATAGTGCTCTTGCCCGTCTGGCGGTCGCCGATGATAAGCTCGCGCTGCCCCTTGCCGATGGGGATAACGCTGTCGATGGCTAATATGCCCGTCTGCAAAGGCTCGTTTACCTTCTGCCTGTCGATGATAGCGGGAGAAGGGCGCTCCACCGGTAAAAACTGTTGGGCGCGCAAAGGCCTGCCGTCAAGCGGGATGCCCAAGGGGTTGATGACGCGCCCCAGAAGCTCGTCGCCCACGGGAACCTCCACCACCCTGCCGGTGCCGCGCACGCGGCTTTCGACCTGCACCTCGTTGATGCCGTTCAACAAAACCGCGCCTACGCCGTCCAACTCAAGGTCCATCGCCATGCCGTAAACGTCGTTGTCGAGCGCCACGAGCTCGCCGTAATGGCAGCGCTTAAGGCCCTCTATTTTCACCACGCCGTCGCCCGCGTAGACGACGGTGCCGTACTCGTATACAACAGACTTTCGCTCGTAGCTTTCAAGCCGTTCTTTGAGATAAGCGCCGATTTCCTTCGCGTTTATGCTAAGATCCTGCATGTGCTTACTCCTACTCCCTATCGAGCATGTAGCGGCTCATTTCCTTGAGCTGCACCGCGATGCTCGAGTCGTAGACCCTGCCGTCTACCATCGCCAAAAAGCCCCCTATGAGGCTCTCGTCACGCTTTACTTCAAACGTGACGGGTTGCCCCAAAAGGCGTGTGAACTGCTCCGTGACCTTATCGATCTCGGGCTTTTCAAACGGGCCGGCGATATAAAGCTTTCCATTCAGCGCCATACTCAGCCCACCTTGCTGAAGTATTCGTCGATGAGGCGCGCGTTGTCCAAAGCGCTCACCTCGCGGGCGAGAATCTTGGACGCAAGCTCCAGCGAAATGCCCGCGGCCTCGCCGCGAACGCCCGCAAGCGCTTCCGCGCGTTCGGCCTCAGCGCGCTCGCGCGCTTCAGCAAGGATCTGCCTTGCTTGTTCCTGCGCCTCACGGATAATCTCGCTCGCGCTCTTTTCCGCATCGGCCCGGCTCTGCTCCATAAGCTTTCCGGCCTCGGCGCGGGAATCGCTCAAAAGCGCCTCATACTGCTGCTTTTCTCCCTGAGCCGCCTCGAGCGCCGTCTTGGCGTCGTCCTGCTGCTTTTGTATTCTGTCCTGCCGCGCCTTCATAAACTTCTTGACGGGCTTGTACAAAACAGCGCGCAGGATAAGGAAGAGCACGATGAGGTTGAGTATATACTGCACAAAGTCCAGTAATTTAAATTCCATGGAATCCCTCCCGAACGCGGTTTACGCGCCCATCGTGAAAATGATCATAAGCGCCGTAACGAAGCCGTAAATTGCGGTCGATTCCGTGAGCGCAAGGCCCAGGATGAGGATCGAGTTGATTTTACCGGACGCTTCCGGCTGGCGCGCGGTCGCCTCGCTCGCTTTGCCTGTCGCGATGCCCATGCCGATACCCGCGCCTACGCCCGTAAACACGGCGAGCGCCGCACCGATTGCCACAAGACCGATATCCATTGTACGTACCTCCAAGATTTTTCTTTCTGTATCCTTTTTAGCTTACGCTTTTTGCTTAACGGCGTGCGCCTCATGGTGCTCCTCTTCCGTTTCCGCGGCCTCGCCGATAAACGTCAGAGAAAGCGTGATGAAGATGAACGCCTGTATCACGGGGTGAAACGCATTGAAGTAGAGACCCGCCACGGCCGGAATGCCGACGCCGAACGAACCGAGCGCCATGTAGAGAAGATGCATGACCACCATGCCGCCGAGCATGTTGCCGAAAAGGCGGCAGGCCAGCGACACGGGAATAGCGATATCGGTCAAAAGCTTAAACGGCGCCACGACCGCGGTAGGCTTCGTATATTGCCTGAACCTGCCGCCAAGGCCGTTGCGCTTGATACCGTAATAGTTGATGAGAAAGAACGTGCATATGGCCATGGAGCCCGTTACCGTAAGGTCGGCGATGGGCGGACGGAAGCTCAGCAGCTCCAGGCATGCGCTCGCGATCAAAAGGATGCCGAGCGTGAGGAAATACGCATTGAGGTTTTCGTTGTCGAGCCCCGACTTTTCCTTCACATAACCGTCAAGTGCTTCCACCATCGTTTCGAGTACATTTTGGATACCCTTTGGGCTATCGGTAAACTTGGGCATGGCAAAAATGCGGATCAGGACCGCCGCGATGACGATCAACAGCGACGCAGCCACACTCAAAACGATGGACATATTGAGATCCAGCCCAAAAAGCTGTACGCGGGGAGACGAGAGCGAAACGTGCAGCCCTTCGCCGGAGGGCTCGTTGACGAGCCCGAAGAAAAGGCCGCATGCGACCCAAAGCGACAGAATGCCGAAGTTGCGGAACTTGTTGCGCTTTTTCTTAACCGCCTTATACTGCTCGTCCTCTTTTTCGACGGGTTTTATCCCGCGCCATTTGACGAGCAAAAACACGCCGAGCGCAACGCACACGACGATTGCTGCGATGCGTACCCAGTCATTCATGACCGACGTTTCCTCCCTTATCGTTTTCCTGTGTTCGCTTTACTTGTTCCGGCTGCTTAAGCTTTGCGTTGTTCCTCGCGAATATCACCACGGAGCCTATCACGAGCACGCCCGAGATGCCTATGCCGCAATACAAAATATCCTCGCGGAAAAAGAGGATCACGGCGACAAAGGCTAAGATGAGCAGCGCGACCTTTGCGAGCACGAGAAGCCACACCGAGCCCTGAGCGCCGGATTCGGAGACCGAGCGCACGACGCGCGCGAGCAGATACAGCTCCACAGCGCCGCAAACCACACCTATGATCGCACCCGCCATACCGTCCCTCCTAAAGTGGGGTCGCATTTCCGAAACTCTTTATTACTATCGGAACAATCTTGTCGTCAGACAAGCGTCTGCCCCACATTTTGTTAATTCTTATATTATTGAACCACAATTCACCTGCAAAATGCAAGCGGTTCCGCCCGTTTTCACGCCATTTTTATGCATGTTTACAAAAAACCCGCCGCACGGAAGCCGCGCGGCAGGCATGGGGCGAAAATACGCTAGGCAACGCACATCTCCAAGCAGTTCATGATATCCCGTACACTTGAGATGCTATCCTCTTCCTCGATGATCACATCGAACTCTTCTTCCAAATTGAGCAGCAGTTCCGTCATGTCCAAAGTTCCGATGTTCAGTTGCGCCGCCGTCGATTCCGGCGTGATGAGCTCCACGGGAATGCCCGTTGTTTCATGGATGATCGCGCGCACCCTTTCAAAGCTGTCCATGCATAATTCCTCCGAAAAAACCGTTATATTTTAAATAATGCCAAATGCCATGCGTTCATGACATTCCACAGTTTATTCGTTTGCGGCTTGAAAGTCAATAGAGAAAACATACATCGCCTAAGTATGGTGTTTCACAAGGATTTCGTGTACAATATATAGAAGTTATGTGAGGTGAGTCTTTTGTCTCAAAAACGCCGCTCCGGCAAAGGAAAGTATCGAACCACAGCCGTCGTCGCTGTGATCGTATTTTTATGCGTTTTGTTCGCCGTATATCATGCCGCATCGGCCGGTACGCCGGCTTCCGATTTTTATCCCACTCCGTCCCCTTTATCAGCCGCTTCGGCGCAGCCCGTGAGTGCGCCGCCCGGTGCAATGGACGTGTACATGCTCGACGTCGGGCAGGGCGATTCTATTTTTTTGCTCTCCCCTTCCGGCAAAACGATGCTCGTGGATGCGGGCGAGGCAAGCGAGTTCGATAAGATCGATGCGTTTTTGAAGTCGCAAGGCGTCACAAAGCTTGACGTTGTGGTGGCCACGCACCCGCACAGCGACCATATAGGCGCTATGAGCAAGGTCATAAACGCCTACGAGATCGGCACGTTCTACATGCCGGATATAGCGCATACTACCGCAACCTTTGAAAAGATGGTGGATGCGCTCGAAGAGCAAAACGTTTCCGTAAAACGCGCGGAGGCAAGCGGCGAAACTTATATGCCATGGAGCGACGAAGTCACCGTGCGCATCCTTTCCCCAATGAAAGACGGCGATTACGATCAGGAATCGCTCAACGATTGGAGCGTGGTGCTTCACGTATCCTTCGGCAACTCCTCCATCCTTCTCACGGGCGACGCGGAGGAAGCCGCGGAGGAGCAAATGCTTTCAAGCTGCGATGGATCCGTTTTCCGTGCGACAGTGCTCAAAGCGGGTCATCACGGCTCTCGCACCTCCGGCTCGGAAACGTTTTTGGACGCGGTAAACCCGAGAATCGCCCTGATCTCCTGCGGGCTCGATAACAGCTACGGCCACCCGCACAAAGAGACGCTTGAACGCTATGCTGCGCGCGGCATAGAAGCACACCGCACGGACCAAGACGGCACGATCCATGTAACGTTTACGGCGGATGGAGTAAAGGTGGACACGGAGAAATAGCGTTACTTCTCCCCGATCTCTGCCACATGCCATATTTCCGAAGCATACTGCTTTACGGCGCGGTCGCTTGAAAATTTGCCTGCGGCCACGGTGTTCAAAAGGCACTTGCGGCCGAATGCGAGGCTGTCGCGGTATTCGCGGTTTGCGCAAAGCTTCGCGTCCACATACGGCATTAGGTCGAGCAAAACATAATAATGGTCGGGCGCGTGCCAGCTTGCACCGTTGAGAAGCGATGAATAGAGCTCCTGAAAGCTCCCCGTGCCGCCGTCGGAGAATGTTCCGTCGATAAGCGTATCCACCACACGGCGGATGCGTGCATCGCGCTCGTAAAGATCGCGCGGGCGATAGCTTCCCTTTATGCGGGCGATGTCCTCCACCGTCGCGCCGAAGATGTAGTTGTTCTCGGCTCCCGCTTGCTCCACGATCTCGATATTTGCTCCGTCGTAGGTGCCGAGCGTCACCGTGCCGTTAAGCATGAACTTCATGTTGCCCGTGCCGCTCGCCTCGGTGCCCGCAGGCGATATCTGTTCGGATACATCCGCCGCGGATATAATATGCTCGGCATACGAACAATTGTAGTTTTGCACGAACACCACGCGGAGCTTATCCTGCATGTCGGGATCGGCGTTGATGAATTTTGCGGCCTCGTTGACATATTTGATGACGGCCTTTGCACGAACATATCCGGGCGCGGCTTTCGCGCCGAAAATGAAGGCGGTCGGCGTAAAATCTTTAAGCGTACCGTCCTTGAGCGAAAAATAGATATCCAAAATGGAAAACGCGTTCAAAAGCTGGCGCTTGTACTCGTGCATGCGCTTCACCTGCACATCGAACAAAAACGAATGCGGCAATAAGACCCCTTCCTTTTCCTTGATGACAGCGGCAAGCTGCTTCTTCTTGAGATGCTTGATCTCGTTGAAGCGGCGCACGGCATCCTCGTCGATATACCCGCGGAACCGCGAGATCTCGTTGAGATCGGTCAAAAAGCCGTCGCCGATCTTTTCCGAGAGAAAGCCTGTAAGCTCGGGGTTGCAAAGCCCCAGCCAACGGCGCTGGGTGATGCCGTTGGTAACGCTTTTGAAGCGCTCGGGGTACACCGCATACCAGTCGGCAAACACGTCGTTTTTGAGGATCTCCGTATGGATCTTCGCCACGCCGTTCACATAGGTGGCGGCGTAGCATGCAAGCCTTGCCATATGCACGCGGCCGTTCTCGATGATGCGCATCCGCTCGATGCGGTCCGCGGCCGTTTTGGCCTCGCTTAGCTCCGCATGAAGCGCTTCGTCGATCTTCACGATGATGGCGCCGATCTCGGGAATGACGCTGTTGAGAAGCCCCATATCCCACTTTTCGAGCGCCTCGCCCATGATGGTGTGATTGGTGTAATTGAAAGTATCCCGCGCTATCCTGAGCGCCGCCTCGAAGTCCATGCCCTCCTTCATAAGAAGCCTTATGAGCTCGGGGATGGAAACGGCGGGATGCGTGTCGTTGAGCTGGATGGCGCAATGCGCCGCGAACGCGGAGAAATCCCTGCCGCGCACGCGCACATAACGGCGCATGATATCCTGTAAGGATGCGCTCGAAAGGAAATACTGCTGCTTGAGCCTCAATTTTTTGCCCGCGTCGGTGCTGTCGTTGGGATAGAGAACGCGGGTGATATCCTCTACGGAATTCTTTTCTTCGATGGCGCGCGCGTATTCCTGATCGTTGAAGAGCGCGAAATCGAACTCCTCCATAGGTTCGCTCTGCCAGAGGCGAAGCGTACCTATGTTTTTTGTTTTATAGCCGATGATCGGCATGTCGTAGGGCACGGCAAGCACCTTTTGATCGGCAAACTCGACCGTGACGGTCTTATCGTCGCGCCGTCTGCTCCAAGGATCGCCGAAACGCTGCCAATCGTCCGCCTTTTCCACCTGAAAGCCGTCCGCAAAATACTGCTTGAAAAGGCCGAACTTGTAGCGAAGGCCATAACCCTCGAGCGGTATGTTCATGGTCGCCGCGCTATCCAAATAACAGGCTGCAAGGCGACCAAGGCCCCCGTTGCCGAGCGCGTCGTCCTCGATATCCTCCATGGCGCAAAGGTCCGCGCCGCGCGCGCGGAACAGCTCGCGTATCTCGTCGATGACGTTAAGGCAGTAGAGGTTGTTGAACACCATGCGCCCCATCAGGTATTCCGCGGAAAAGTAATAGACGCGCCGAACGCGTTCGTGTACGCGCCGGCTCTCCCGCCAGTCGTTTGCTATTTCAAGCATAACGGCCTCGCCAAGCGCGTTATGGAGCTGGACGGTGCTTGCCTCGTGCAGTTCAAGCTGGTAATGCCCCTTGAGCTCCTCCTCCATGCGCCGCATAATGGCGTTGCTGTTAATCATGTATTGATCTCCGTTCCTTTAATACGGCATTTGCCGAAATGCATTTTATCACAGCAGACATAATATACGCAAATCCGTTTTTATCCGCATCCTTTTTCGCTCGACTGGGATTTGCTCCATATGATATAGTATTCTCGAAATCAACTCTTTAAGGCAAGGGGAGTCGAACCCCTGCGGTTTAGAGGGCCGGAAAGCACGCCACTGCCGTGTTGCCGGTACTCGCCGTAGGCACCGCACGCAAGGCCGCAGGCTTGGCCCGTGAGGGCTCCGGCTCTGCCAGACGCTACGTCTGCGTCCGGCGCCGCAACGCTGATATGCTTTCCGACCCTCTAAGCTCTGCGACCTAAAAACTGCCGGTTTGGATGCAGGTCGCGAAAGAGGAGGGAGCCGTAGTGGGGTTACGGCGACCGACGATGACAAAGACATGCGCCGAACTGGCAGTTTTGAGGCGCAGGGCTTCGGCTCCCCTTACCTTTAAAAGCCGTCGGGAGGCGTTTTTACATGAGCGAAAAAACGAGCGCTATCGATTTTTCAAGAGCCTTTCAGGCTTTGGAACATACCTATTCCATTTGCATGCAGCGCACACTCTCTAAGTACGGGTTGTATCCGGGCCAGCCACAGCTTTTATTTGCCGTCAGAAGCCTCAACCGCCCCACGCAAAACGAGCTGGCCGCATCGCTTTGTATCAGCAAGGCCTCGGTAGGCGTTTCGCTTCGGCGGCTTGAAAACGCGGGCTTTCTTAAGCGCATGCGCGACAAGGCGGATTCGCGCTGCATCCGTATTTTGCTCACCAAAAAAGGCGAAGAATACGCCCGTTGGTGCGACATCGATTTTGAAATGATATTCACGACTATGCTCGACGGGCTTTCTTTCGAGCAGCGGGAAAGCGCCCTCGCGCAGATGCGGCGCATGGATCAAAACCTGAGCGAATTGAAAACCCGATTGGAAAAATAAGACGGTTACGAAAAACCGGCTCGGCAACAGGCGCGCTGCGGCAGGGAGCTTGCGGCACGTCTTTTTATTTGTTATGCTTTGTAAGGGATCTGAAAGGACTTTACTATGATTCGACTTGAAGATATCAGCGAAGAAAACTGGACGGAAGTTGCCCGTTTATCCGTAAGCGAGGAACAGCAGCTTTTTCTCGACCAGCCGATCGGCATCCTTGCAAGAGGGTATGTATACCGCAATTGCAATGCAAGGGTGTTCGCTATCGCCAGCGACAACGAAATAGTAGGCGTCGCTTTGGTTCGGGATCTAAATGAAGAACCTGCATGCTACGACCTGCAGCAGTTTATGATCGACCGGCATTATCAGAATAAAGGCTACGGTACGGAGGCGCTTCGGCTTATCCTTGCCGCATTGCACGACGAAAGAAAATACGACTGCGTTGAAGTGTGCGTGAACAAAGAAGATTGGGCCGCACTTCACCTTTACCGGAAAGCAGGCTTTGCCGACACAGGATACATCGACGATAGCGTGCCGGATTGTGTGAACCTAATGTATTTTCTCAGTAAATAATATTGTGTAGCTCCTGCCCGGCAAGCTCTGTTATTTGCCGGTGCCGAGTTCCCCGCATAGATCGGTTTCCATAAGCATCCGCACGGTTCCCATGTCCTTCGCTTGACCGAGCGCGTACATGAGCTTTGTGGCGGCCGCTTCGGTGGTCATATCCGAGGCGGAAATGACGCCCGCTTCGCGCAGGGTGTGGCTGACCGCGTAAAGGTCCGGCGTGCTCCCCTCGTACAGGCATTGCGAGGTGAGCACAACCGGTATGCCGCCTTTTACGAGCTTTTTGATACTTTCCGCATGATCGCGGCGGAAGTTGTGCACGCCGCCGAGGCCGAACGCCTCCACGGCCGCGCCCTTCACATCGCAGTCCAAAAGCATTTCGAGAAGCGCGGGGCTTGTGCCGGGTATGAGCTTCACGAGCGCCACGCGCTCGTCGATGCCGTCGAAAAAGCGGAATTCCCCGCGCGGCCTGTGCGGGTAAAGCTCCACATATTTGCCGTTCACGACCGTCCCCACATACGGGTAGTTGATGGATTCAAACGCGTTCACGGAGGTGGTGCGCGTTTTCACCGCGCGGCAGCCTAAAATGAGCGCGCCGCCGAAGCATACGTATACGCCGCCCGTCATGGCGCGTGCGGCGATGAGAGCGTCCCGAAGGTTCCTGCGGCCGTCCGAATCCGGATAGATAATGGGCTGCTGCGCGCCCGTAAGTACCACCGGGATAGGCACGGTCAACAGCATGAAGCTCAGCATGGACGAGGTATACGCCATGGTATCCGTACCGTGCGTGATGATGATCCCGCCATACCCTTGCTCCACGCTCTTTTTTACCTCTTGGGCTATGACGCGCCATTCCTCGGGCTGGATGTTGGAGCTGTCCATGTTGAAAAGGTCCGTGCAGTCCACGTCGTCGAAGGCCGTGGCGGTGTAATCAAGAAGCTGACTGCCCGTAAGCGCGGGCGTGAGCCCGTTTTCGCCCGGCATGCAGGCGATGGTGCCGCCGGTGGAGATAAGCTTGATACGCTTCATGCCGCTTGCTCCCTCGTTTCTTGCTTTTTTAAAGTATCCCTTTGACCGCCCGTTCCAAGCGCAGCAGTGCGCTTAAGAGCGCTTCGCGAGGAAGCGCCAGGTTGATGCGCTCGAACCCGCTGCCGCCCGTGCCGAAAATATAGCCCTCGTCGAGCGCCAAAAACGCCTTTTTCAGCATCAGTTCTTCAAGCGCCTTGTCGTTTAAGCCGAGGCTCCGCATATCCACCCACGCGAGGTAGGTGCCCTGCGCGGGAACGAGCTTCACCATAGGAAGCCGTTCCTTTAGGAATGCATCCAGTTGATTGAAGTTTTCCTCAATGTTAATCGTTAACGCGTCGACCCATGCACCACATTCGGTATACGCGGCGATGGTGGCGGCGCGTGCAAAGTACGGTATGACATCGGACGACTCGCGCCTGACCACTTCTTTAAACGCCTCGCGGCGCGCCTTATCCGCCACAAAGATATTCGAGCAGGAAAGCCCGGCAAGGTTGAAGGTCTTGCTGACCGCTGTGCATACCATACAGCTTTCCGCCATTTGAGGGAGCGTCGCAAATACCGTATGCTTACCGCCATGGTGGACGATATCCGCGTGTATCTCGTCGGCAATGATAAACACGCCGTACTTTAAGCATATCTCGCCAACGCGCGTGAGCTCCTCCGCGGTCCATACGCGGCCCACGGGGTTATGGGGGCTGCAAAGCACCAAAAGCTTAGGCGATTTTTCTTTACACAGCGTTTCCAGCCCTGCAAAATCCATCTCGTAACGGCCGTCCTTCAAAAGAAGCGGATTTTCGAGAAGCGTTCTAAAGTTGTCGCGCACGGCAAAGCGGAACGGCGGGTATACGGGCGGCTGTATCACCACCCCATCGCCCTCCTGCGTGAACGCGCGCACGGCCATGCCAAGCGCCGTCACCACGCCCGCGGTATTGAACATGCTTTCCCGATCGGGCGAGTAGGAAAAGCGGCTTCCCATCCAAAACTTCACGGCAGCAAAGTACGCGTCGTCCGCGTGAGTATAGCCGTAAATCCCGTGCTCCGCCGCTTTTTTCACGGCTGTCTGAATGGCCGGCGGGGTCGTATATTCCATATCGGCTATGGTGAGCGGTATGAAACCCGCGCTTTTCACCGGTTCTGGCGCCGTATCGTGCTTGATTGCACCCGAGTTTGCGCGGTCGATGAAGCTTTGAAAATCATAATGCATGAAGTTGCCTCGTTTTTTGCAATGTTTTGGGGAACGGTTTTATTATAGTACAGCTTTCCGGCCGATGAAAGTATATTCTAAGCGCCGTGTTCTTGCGCCGGAATTGGCTGTGGCTTATAATGTTCTTAATATATGGAATACCTTGCCTTTTTCGTATGCAATTATAATTTTCGGAGGTAGATCATGAAGCTCAGTTACAAGCGTACATTGCTCGTTGGTCTCGCATTTTTCTCCATCTGCGCATTCTGGCAGATGTACGACGCGATCGTGCCGTTGATCCTTCGCGACACCTTTCATCTGGGCGACACGCTGGCGGGCTTCATCATGTCGCTCGACAACATTCTAGCCATCTTCATGCTGCCGCTGTTCGGCGCGTTTTCCGACAAGGCCGGCAGGCGCATGCCGTTCATCATCATCGGCACGGCCGCCGCGGTGATCTTTACGGTGCTTTTGCCCATCACGGTAGCGCAAAGCTCGCTCCTCATGTTTTTTGTCTGCCTCGGCATGATACTCATCTCCATGG
Organism: Bacillota bacterium; assembly: GCA_023400985.1. Taxonomy (GTDB): domain Bacteria; phylum Bacillota; class Clostridia; order Christensenellales; family CAG-138; genus UBA7707. The sequence goes on along the minus strand of JAEXEN010000038.1, from coordinate 95,449 downwards.
GCACCTACCGCTCTCCCGCCGTGGCGCTGATGCCCGACGTAACGCCGAAACCCCTCCGCAGCAAGGCAAACGCCATCATCAACCTCATGGGTACGCTCGGCGGCGTATATACGCTTATTGCAGTCCAAATACTCGTCAAGAAGACATCCGACGGCACACCGCCTGATTATGAGACGCTGTTTATAGCCGTGGCGGGGTTGATGGTCGTAGCGGTGATCTTCCTCGTGCTCACCATCAACGAAAAGAAGCTTGTGAATGAAATGCGCGCGATCAATTACGGCGTCGATCCAAACGACGAACCGCAAGAGAAGGCGGATGCCGATGAAAAGCTTCCTCCGGACATGCTCAAAAGCCTGCTTTTGATTTTGTTCTCGATTTTATTCTGGTTCATGGGCTACAACGCCGTGACGACCGCCTTCACCAAGTACGCCACGCAAGTATGGCAGCAGGATGTAGGCCAGGCCTCCACCTGTTTGATGATCGCCACCGTGGGCGCGGTGATTGCATATTTACCCATCGGCTTTCTCGCCACCAAGATCGGCCGCAAAAAAACCATTTTGTGCGGCGTGGCGCTTTTGGCGGCCTGCTTTGCCATCGGCGGGGTGGTCGCAGAAAAATTCAACCCCGGCCTTTACTTCATGTTCGCGCTCGTCGGCGCGGCATGGGCAGCCATCAATGTGAACAGCTACCCGATGGTCGTGGAGATCAGCCGCTATGGCAACATAGGCAAATACACGGGCTATTATTATCTGTTTTCCATGGCCGCGCAGATCGTTACCCCTACCCTTTCGGGCTATCTGCTCGAGCATGTAGGCTACTATACGTTGTTCCCCTACGCGGCGATCATGGTGGCGATCTCGTTCTTCACCATGCTTCTTGCTCGCCACGGCGACAGCAAACCCATCAAGCCGCAATCTAAGCTTGAGGCGTTCGACACACCCGACGGCGACTGAGCAGTAAAACAACAGATAAGGAGAGAGGATCATGAACGAGACATTGACCGTTATGGAAAAGCGGTATTCTTGCCGCGATTTCAAGCCCGACGCCTTGCCCCAAAATGCTTTGCAGGCGATCGCCAAGGCAGCCGTGCAGTCCCCGAGCGGAATGAACCGTCAGGCATGGCGCGTGATCGTTATTAAGGATAAGCATCTCATCAAAGAGATGGATGCCGCAGGTATGCAAGCTATCGCGAATTGGGAGGATAAGTCAGCTTATCAAAGGATGATGGACCGCGGCGACAGGCTTTTCTACGGCGCGCCCGTCATGTTCGTGTTTGCCATCTCTTCCGAAGAGCCGCCTCTTATCGACTGCGGCATCCTCTGTGAGAGTGTGGCGCTTGCCGCGACCTCGCTCGGAGTCGCCAACGTCATCTGCGGCATGGCGCGCGTCGTATTTGAGGGCGCGCGTGGCGCGGAATTTAAAAAGCGCCTGCATTTCCCCGAGGGCTACATGTTCGGCTGCTCGGTGCTTCTCGGGTACGCAAACTCGGGGAAAGCCCCGCACGAGCCGGATATGGAGAAGATCATCGTGATCGAATAACAGGAGGATACGTTTTTCACATACCTACGAACCCCCTTGATTTCAAGGGGGTTTTTGATTGTATTGCCAAGAATATTCCGAATCCCATCGAATGGCATTTTATTTGGTATGATATAATTGCATTTAAAATATACACCATATAAACCGGAATTTATAAGGAGGTTCACAAGTGAATCATGACAGAAACTGGACGGTTTTATTTATCGGAGGAGCTTCGGGAACAGGCAAATCCAGCATAGCCTACGAAATTGCTCGATTCTATGGTGTGAATGTTCTGGAAGCAGATGATGTTTACATATCTGTGGAAACGGTTACAACGAAGGAATTTTTTCCTGCAATGCATTATTGGAATGCCGGTATAAATTGGAAGGACGTTGGCGTTGATGGCAATGTAAACTGGTTGATTGACGTAAGCAAAGAAATGATTCCGATATTGAAAAGGCTTGTAAACAGGCATATTGAAGATAAACTACCCATCATTATTGAAGGCGATTTTATTTATCCCGAATTCACAAAATCTTTTGAGAATCCGGAAGTAAAATCAATTTTTGTGAATGAAACGGATATAAATCAAATATTGCAGAATTATTTATCAAGAGAAGGCGGCGATTTACAGCATTACAGAGCTGAAATAAGCATTGCATACGGGAAGTGGATAGCAGATGCTTGTAATCGGAATGGCATTAGAGTAATTGAGCCAAGACCTTGGGATACCGTTTTGGCAAGGGCCATAAAAAGTTTATTGTAATATTATTTTTGTAAAATTCAACTGGAGACAAGGGGCGGATTCCTCGTCTTTCTGCTGTTGTTTTCATATCTCCAGTACACACGAAAACGAGCCTAGATTTTCGGCTCGTTTCTCATCTCTTTTTTATGAGGCCTCAATGCAGCAGTCCCATGTTTTATACGCTATAATGCGCTTTTTACAAACTCTTTCACGACATCCCGCGCTTCCCGAGCCTCCATAAGATTCCCGTCGATGCTGCTTTTTCCGTACTTCCTTGCGCTTAAGATCAGCATGTTTTGCTTTTCTTCCGCGGGGACATGGTAAGAAAACGCCTTTTCGAAGTTCTCTTTCCCCGTGTTGCTGATAACAAGAAACAGCTTTTTTCGCCGCATATACTTCTCGTATCTCTCGTCATGCCCTTGGAAAAAATACTGTCCCCTTTCGTTGAAGGCAAAAAAGCAGGCGTTGGGGTAATCGCAGTAATTGGGCACGATATAAGCGGCGACATCGCTTTCGCATACCGCTTCGTACATGCGGCAGGCATCATCCTGAAAAAAAGGGCATCGTTGATTTCGGAAGCAGACATAGCCGCAGTTGCCGCAAGGCGTTATCCGAGGCCGGTCAAAAGTCGTTATATCAAAGCTCCCCTCGAGAAGCCCGGAAATATAGCTTGACAGGCTCTCGCAGTTCCCACCGTTTCGCAGGCTAAAGCTTAGGATCGCCGCCCTCATAACTAAACTATTTCCCCAGTAACCCCAGCGCCACATCCGGATAATTCGTGATGATAGCGTTGACGTCGGCGTCGATGAGCTCGCGCATGGCGTTTTTATCGTTCACGGTCCAGGTGTTTATGTCCACATTCGCCTTGCGGCAGCCCGATATGAGCCCTTCGGCCTTGAGCGCAACGAGGTAATGCGGATGGATGGCCTCCGCCTTCAGGTAGTTGGCGTACACCCATGGGTCCACGAGCCCGTTGCTGTAAAGGAGGCCGATCTTGCAGCTTGGGTCCACCTCGCGAAGCTTCATGAGCACATAGTGATTGAAAGAGGAATAAAGTATCCTTCCCTGCACGCCCATTTCGCGCTCCAGCTCGATGAGCTTGTTCCAAATGCCGTAGTAGATCACTACGTCGCATTTCACTTCCACATTAACGGTGACGTTCGTGTTTTTGACGAGCCCGTACACCTCGCGCAGCGTCGGGATGCGGGCGTTTTTAAACTTCTCGTTACCATTTGAAAAATCCAGCTTTTTTAGGTCCTGACAGGTCATATCCACCACGCGGCCCTTACCGTTGGACGTGCGGTCCAACGTTTCGTCGTGAATTACCATCAGCTTCCCGTCCGAACTCTCGTGCACGTCGAGTTCGATGCCGTCCACGCCCATTTCAAGCGCCATTTTGAATGCGGGGATGGTGTTTTCCGGCGCGTATGCGCTCGCTCCCCTGTGCGCCCATATTTTGGTTGCCATGTTCGGTACCTCTCTTCCCTGATTCGGCATTTTTTGCCATTATAGCACGGAAGTAAAAGTATATGCAAACAGTCATAAATTGTCAAATCAGTTTCCGCACTCCACAGATATCTCGTTGAAGACCTGAAGCAAATCCGCAGTCTTGTACCGGCCTTTGTCCTCAAAGCCGGTGTCGATAACCGAGCGCCCCTTGTCCATCATCACCAGCCTGTCGCCGTATTCCGCCGCGAAGCGAAGGTTGTGCGTCACCATGACAGCGGTGACGCCTTTCTCCCTTACGACCCTGTCGGTAAGCTCCATGACGGTCTCGGAGCTCTTGGGATCCAACGCGGCGGTGTGCTCGTCGAGCACCAATAGATCGATGGGGGTCATGGTGGCGATGAGAAGCGCCAGCGCCTGCCGCTGGCCGCCCGAAAGCACCTCTACGGGCAGATTGAGCTTATCCTCAAGCCCCAGGCCCAAAAGCTCCAGTCGGGAGCGGTACTCGTCCTGCCGCTTGCGGTTTACCCCGGGGGCAAGGCCGTAGGGCTTCCCCTTGTTATCGGCCAGCGACATGTTTTCAAGAATGGTAAGGGTCGGGCAGGCGCCGCGGGTGGGATCTTGAAACACCCGGCCTATAGATCGGACCCGCAGGTGTTCGGGTATTTTTGTAATATCCCGCTCCCTTAAGAATATCCGCCCCGCGTCCACGGGAAGGGAGCCGCAGATCAGGTTGAGGGCGGTGGTCTTGCCCGATCCGTTGGAGCCCACCACCGAGACGAACTGCCTCTCGTATATGGTGAAGCTGAAATCGTCGAAAAGCACGGACTCGTTCACCGAGCCCCGATTGAAGATTTTTGTGATGTGCTCCAACCGCACCAGCGGTTTATGTTCAGCGCTCGGTGACATCGGCGGCACCTCCCTTTTTGGCAAGGCGGTTGGACAAGAGCGCCGCCATAAGAAGCACCGCCATCAGGAGCTTCAGGTAATTGGTTGGCAATCGCAGTTGCATGGCCACGGTGAGGCACGCCTGGTAGAGTACCGCCCCCAGCACCGCCATGGTGGTGGCCTTCATAAACCGGACACGGCGGAAGAGGTTGGTGCCGATGATGACCGAGGCCAAGGCGAGCACCACCATGCCCGCCCCCGAGCCGGAGGAGGCGCTTTCGGCCTGCTGTGCGTAGATGCAACCTGAGAAAGCGGTACAGCCGTTACCGATGGCGAGGCCCAAAATCTTCATCCGCCCCTGATCCTCAGCGAGGTAGGTAACATAGCGGGCGTTGTTCCCCACCGCCCTTAGGAGAAGGCCTTGCTTGGTTTTAAGGAACCAATCCAGCATCAGCTTTACGATAAGAGCGATCAGAACGGAGATCAGTACCGCACGGTGCTCATATATAGCCGCCGGCAACAGCGTTACCAAACCGGAGTTAAAAATGGTAGGCATGTTGTAAAAGGGCAAAATGGAAGAGCCGCCCGTAGCCGCTAAATTCACCGTGATGAGGCCCGTCATCATGATGATGCCGGAAAGCAGATCGGTTATTTTTAGCTTGACGTGCATCAGCCCCGTCACCGCCCCGGCGGCGGCTCCGCAGAGAAAGGCCGCGGCGCAGGCTATATAGGGATCGACCCCGGCTGTGATGAGAGCCGCCGCAACACAGGCGCCAAGCGGGAAGGTGCCGTCCACCGACAGATCCGGAAAGCCCAAGATTTTGTAGGTGATGTAAACGCCCATGGCCATGATGCCGTAGACGCAGCCCGTCTGCAAAATATTCTCCGCCAAGCCGAAAATCAGGTTCATCGTACTCTCTCCTTTGAATTATTCGTCCACATTCTCAGCGGCGGCGTAGGCGTCCGGGATGACGATGCCGAACTTTTCGCAGTTTATGGCGGAGTAGACGGGCTCGGAATCGGTGATCAACGTTACGGGCATGGTCATGATGTCGGCCTTGCCGGATAGGATATCGGCCGCCATCTGCCCGGTCTTGACGCCCAGAGCCACATAATCGAGGCTTTCGGAGGCCACGCAGCCGTTTTTGACCTGCTCAATCTCGGAACCGAATACGGGGATACCCGCGCCGCCGGTCGCGTGGATCAGGATGGAAAGGTTGTTGACCACGTTGTTGTCGGTGAAGTTGTTGATGCAATCCACGCCCATGCTGACAAGGCTCGCCGCACCCGTTGCCACCTCGTTGGGGCTCGTTATGCCCTGCTCCGCCACCTCGAAGCCGTAGAGAGGGGCCAGTTCACGAAAAGCCTTCAGGTTGGAGACGGAGTTGGGCTCGCTTGTGGTGTAAAGGATGCCGATTGTCTTAGCCTCAGGCAGCAGCGCCCGTATCAACTGGATCTGCCCCTCTAAGTTCAGAGCGTCGGAGGTGCCGGTAGCGCCGCTATTTGGGTTCTCCATGCTTTCTACAATGCCTGCGGCCACAGGGTCGCTGACGGCGGAGAAGATCACCGGAATGCCGCTTTCCTTGGCGGCGACGTAGGCGCTCATGGCGGCTGGGGTGGCGATGCCCACCAGCATGTCGTAGCCGGAAGCCGTCATGTTTTTGGCCATGGTATCGCTGTTATTCATCTCGCCTTGCGCGTTCTGAAAGTCGATTACGATATTCTGCCCGTCCACGTAGCCGGCCGAAGCCAGGCCTTGTACAAAACCTTCGTAGCAATTATCCAGAGAAGGGTGCGGCGCGTACTGGATGACGCCGATCTTCAGGGTCTTTCCGGCGGCGGGAGAAGATGTGCATCCGGTCAGGGGCAGGAGGACCATGGTGGCGGCCGCGGTCAGGGAGATCAGCTTTTTTACGGTGTTCTTTTTCATGCGGGTTTCCTCCAAATTTATAAATTCAGGCGGCAGATGGGCCAGCAGGGTAACAAAAAGACGCTTTTGTCCCATAATGGGACAAAAGCGTCTTGCTTCTGCGATACCACCCAAATTGACGTCAACGACGTCCGCTCGCTTCACGCGCCACCACGCGTGCCCGGTGGATAACGGGTGGGGGCCCGTCGGCATCTACTTGGATTTTCTCCGTTCAAGCCGCCCTCGGAAGTCCATTCACCGGCCGCCTCAGACCCCGTTTCCACCATCAGGGGCTCTCTTAGCATCGGCCTTGCCGGCTACTTCTCTTCGTCACAGGTTTATGTTCGTTTCGGTTGTATTGCAGTATACGCACGGGAGCGGCGGTTGTCAACATCTTTTTCGCCTCCGTTTCCATGCTTTTTGCATCAAAACGGCATTTTTGCAAAAAAATAGCATATGGGCATATGGGAAATTCTTGCCGCTTTCTTTTTAGGAGGCGCGCTATACGTTATTTTAGAGCTTCTTTACCGCCGCCGGAGCCATTTCTCTATGTTTCTGGCGGGCGGCACCGCGTTTTTGATGCTGCACGCGCTTTTTTCGCTCTATACGCTGCCGTTTTTTATAAAGCCGCTCATAGGCGCTGTGCTCATCACGGCGGTGGAGTTTATTTTGGGGTACGTCGTCAACATAAAAATGAAGCGCGGCGTATGGGATTATTCCAACGCGCGCTTCAACCTTTACGGGCAAATTTGCCTGAAGTTCAGCCTTCTTTGGGCGGTTCTCACGCTACCCGTCCTGTTTTTCAGCCATATGCTTACGGTCGTTTTTTAATCGATCTCGAGCATTACCGGGCAGTGATCGCTTCCGTATACCTCGGGAAAAATAGCGCTCTCTTTTACGCGGTCCGCAATGCTTTTGCTCACCACGAAATAGTCGATGCGCCAGCCCACGTTCTTCGCGCGGGCATTGCCCATGTAGCTCCACCAGGTATAGGCGTCCTTGCGGTCGGGATAAAGATGGCGGAAGCTGTCCACAAAACCGCTTTCAAGGAGCACCGTGAACTTTTCGCGCTCCTCGTCGGTGAAGCCCGCGTTGCCGCGGTTGGATTTGGCGTTTTTGATATCGATCTCTTGATGCGCCACGTTGAGGTCGCCGCAGATAATCACGGGCTTTTTTTCATCGAGCTTTAATAGATATGCGCGGAACGCGTCCTCCCACTCCATGCGGAAAGGGAGCCTCGTAAGCTCGCGCTGGGCGTTTGGCGTATATACGTTGACGAAGTAATACTCTTCAAATTCCAGCGTGATTACGCGGCCTTCGCCGAAAAAGTACAGCTCGCCCTCCTCGGGGAAATCGAACGCCACGCTTATGGGCTTTACGCGCGTATAGACCGCCGTGCCGGAATAACCTTTTTTGACGGCGCTGTTGAAATAGCTCTCGTACCCTTCGAACGAAAGGTCGATCTGCCCTATCTGGAGCTTGGTTTCCTGAATGGCCACGACGTCCGCGTCAGCCGTCGTAAAAAACTCCTCAAACCCCTTGCCGACGCAGGCGCGAAGCCCGTTGACGTTCCAAGATATAAATCGCATGCGTTTTCCCCCATTTGTTTACAAGTAGAACGTGTTGCCCCCGATGAACTCGCGTAAAATGGATGTGGGCGGTATTTCGTTTTCCACATCCGCGTCGAGGAAATAGTTCAAAAACTTCACGATGTCGCGCGACATGGCGTAGTACGGGCTTTCGGGCGCCATGGCCGTCAAAAGCGGGTATACGTATTTTTTGAGCACCGCGATCTCGTACACGAGCGTTGTGTTAAAGAACGCGTCTCCGTTTTCCTGATACGGAAATATCCATGTTTCCTCGCCGCGCCGCACGCTCGGCCACATGGAAAGCGTTTTTTCCATAGGGGCGTTGCGGGTGCTGTAATCGCGCACGAGGCGCCTTAGGAGCCGTACGTCGGTGGTGCGGATACGGTTATGGTCGTCGATGTTGAGCGTAGTAAGTGCGCTCACGTACACGCGGAACACGTCGTTTGGGTCGACGTTTTTGCTGATCAAAACGGGGTTTAGGCCGTGGATGCCCTCGACGATCAGCGGTTCGTCGCTGTGGAGCTTCATGCGCTTCCCATGCGGCGCGCGTTTACCGGTCGTAAAATCGAATTCCGGCACCTCCACCTCTTGCCCCTGCATGAGAAGCACAAGGTCGGCGTTGAATTGCGGGATATCGAGCGTATTGATGTGCTCGAGGTCGCGCTCGCCATGCTCGTCGAGCGGTATGACGTCGCGGTCGAGATAATAGTTGTCGAGCGAAAGCATCACGGGGTTTTGCCCGAGCACGCGAAGCTGTGTGGCGATACGGTGCGCCGAGGTGGTCTTCCCCGAGGAGGAAGGCCCCGCCACCATCACCGCGCGCGCTTTTTTGGCGACGATCTTATCCGCGATCTCGGAATAGCTCCTTTCGTGCAGCGCCTCGTTCACGCGGATGAGCTCCCGAATGGTGCCGTTTTCCACATGCGAGTTGAGCTGGTTCACCGAATCGCAGTTCATGAGCTTGCCCCAGCGGTCGCTTTGGAGGAATACGTTGGCGAGCTTGGGCATTTCTTTAAAATCGCTCGGTACGTCCGGCGCATCGCTTCGCGGCATGAGCATCACGAGCGCGCCGTCGAGATACCTTATGCGGAACACATCCACGTAGCTTGTGCTTGGCGCCATTTCGCCGTAGAAATAATCCATATACCCTTCGGCGCTGTACACATCGAAATAGCTGAATTTACGCCAGCGAAGGAGCGCGGCCTTATCCTCCTGTCCGTCCTCCTCGAAATGCCTGAGCGCGTCGTTGATGGAAAGGCGCTTGCGCTCGAGCGGCAGCGAGAGGCGTACGAGCCTGCGCATCTCGCTTTCAAGGTCGAGTACGTCCTGCTCGGTGAATATAGCTTCGCTTTGCGGCTTTTCGACGGAGATATAAAGCCCGGGGCCGAGCGAATAGCGCACATACACGCGCGCGCCCGGGAAAAGTTTGCGGGCGGACGTGATGAGCACAAATTCGAGCGTGCGTTCATACACGCGCCTTCCCATTTCCTCGCCGTAGCGCAGCAAATGAATGTTTACATCCCGAAAGGGCGTATAGCGGAGGCTGAATACCTCGCCGCCGATCTGCGCGGCAAGCGGGCGAAGCTTTAGGGAATCGCTGTCCATCCCAAGCTTTTTTACGGCGTCGAGTATGCACTCTCCCTGCTCGATACTTACGACGATGCCATCGATGGTAAGGTTCATTTCTAAAATCCGCCTCCTATATGTCAGCTCCCGGCTTGCGCGGCATGGAGCCTTGCGTACTCGCCGTTTTGCTCTATGAGCACCTCATGCGTTCCGCGCTCCTTGATGACGCCGTCGTCGATGACGACGATCTCGTCCGCCTTTCGGATGGTGGAAAGCCTGTGCGCGATGATGATGGTGGTCCTGCCCGCGCTTAAGCGATCAAGAGATGCGGTGATACGCGCCTCAGTCACGCTGTCGAGCGCGCTGGTCGCCTCGTCTAAAATAAGGATGGGCGGATTTTTCAGAAAGATGCGCGCGATGGACACCCTTTGTTTCTGGCCGCCCGAAAGCGTTGCGCCGCGCTCGCCTACGACGGTGTCGTAACCGTCTGGCATAGCCATGATGTCGTCGTGTATTTCCGCCGCCTTCGCGGCTGCGACAATCTCTTCATCGGTCGCGTTGGTGCGGCCGTAGCGGATGTTCTCGCGCACGGTATCCGCAAACAAAAACACATCCTGCTGCACGATGCCGATGTTTTCGCGAACGGAGCGCATCGTGACCTTTTGAATGTCCTTTCCGTCGATCTTGATGGTGCCCGCCGTGGGCTCATAAAAGCGCGGCAAAAGGTGGCTGATGGTGGTTTTGCCGCCGCCCGAGGGTCCGACGAGCGCCACGGTCTCCCCCGCCTTGATGAAAAGGCTCACATCGCGGATCACCGGCTGTTCCTCGTCGTAGCTGAAGCTCACATGGCTGAATTCGATATCGCCGCGCACGTTTTTGAGCGGCTTCGCGTCGGGTGCGTCCTCGATATCGGGCTCGGTATCGAGAAGCTCCGTAAGGCGCTTAAATCCCGTCATGCCCATCACATAGGTTTCCGCAAACGAGGCGAGCTTGCGGATGGGCGATGTGAAGGAAGCCACATACATGGTGAAGATCAATAGCGCCGTCATATCCATGCGCCCCTTCATAATCATATAGCCGCCCACGCCCAGCACGACCACGTTTAAAATGCTCGTAAAAAACTCGAGCGACGCGAAGAATTGCCCCATCACCTTATAATAGCCGCGGCGCGAACGGATATAGATACCGTTGCCCGTATTGAATTTATCGATCTCGTACTCTTCGTTGTTGAACGCCTTTGCAACGCGCATGCCGGAAATGGAGGACTCGATGCTGGCGTTAACGCCGGCAAGCCCCTCCTTGACCTTGCGGGAGGCGTCGTTCAAACGCTTGCGCAAGAGGATGGTCACGACGATCATCGCGGGGATCGACACCATCAGCACCAGCGCGAGCCGCCACTCGATGGTAAGCATCACCACGAACGCGCCCAGAAACGTGACCGTAGAAATGAACACGTCCTCCGGACCGTGGTGCGCAAGCTCTGTGATCTCAAACAGATCGTGCGTAACGCGCGCCATCAGTACGCCCGTGCGCGACTTATCGTAAAAGCGGAACGAAAGCTTTTGCAGGTGGGAGAAAAGATCCCGCCGCATATCCGCCTCCATGAGCACGCCGACGTAATGGCCGATAGCGGTCACGATGTATTGGAGCACGGCGCGGAGCGCGTGCGCGAAGAAAAATACGATTACGATCGTAAAAAACGCTTCATACCGGCTGGTGGGCAGGTATTGCTCGAGCGCGATCTTTGAAAACAGCGGGTAGGCGATATCCACCGCCGCGATGAGAAACGCGCAGGCCATGTCGAGAATAAAAAACGGCAGTTGAGGCTTATAATAGGCGGCAAACCGTGCAAGCTGGGACTTCTTCTTCATACGTACACTCCAAGTTATGTTAACTTTCTGATTATACTATAAAATCCTAAAAAAAGGGCAAAATATTGCAAATTTTAAAACAATGGGATTTCTGCCAACAAGCGTTAATAAATCTGATATAATAGAGCATGTTTGAGCGGCTGACGCCCTTTTTGAGAAAGTGATTTATGTCACCTTTTGGGTTTTGAGATTTAGCCGGACCGGGAGTAAAACTGTATGGATATGGAGAAGAGATCCAATTCGTTTGTAAAGGGCGCGGCGATCCTCGCCATAGCGGGCCTTATCGTAAAGATCATCGGCGCGTTTTTCCGCATACCGCTCGCCAACCTTATCGGCGTGGACGGTATGCGCTATTATGAAATCGTTTATCCCTATTATTCGTTCCTCCTCGCCGTCTCGAGCGCTGGCCTTCCCACCGCCATCTCAAAAACCGTGGCAGAGCGCGTCACCTTCGGCGACTATCACGGCGCGCGCGCCGTGTTCAAGGACGCTTTTCTCCTCCTGTCGGGCATCGGCATCGTCACCTCCCTCACCATGTATTTCGGTGCGCACGCCATTGCGGGGTTCACGTCATCCCCGGAGGCGTTCCGCTCCTTCCAAGCGCTTTCACCGGCGCTGTTCCTCGTTTCCATCATGTGCGTATACCGCGGCTACCTCCAAGGTATGCAGCAGATGACGGGCACCGCCGTTTCACAGGTAGCCGAGCAGGTCGGCAAGCTCGCATTCGGCCTGTATCTCGGCGTAAAGCTTTTATGGCGGGGGCCAGACTACGCCGCCATGGGTGCGATCATCGGCGTGACGATCTCCGAATTTTTGGGGCTTGCCGTGATATGGCTTTTCTACATGAGCAAGCGCAGGCAGTTTGCCCGTGCCATAAGGCACAGCGAAAAACGAAGCTACGCGCGCGGCGTGTTTGTGAAACCGCTCCTTCTCATCGCCATCCCCATCACCATCGGCGCTTCCATAAGCTCGCTCTCGGGCATGGTGGACGGCGCTCTCATCATCCGAACGCTTACAAATAACCTCGGCTTCAGCGAAAGCACTGCGGGAAACGCCTATTCTCTCCTCCGCGCAAACGTAACCACGCTTGTAAACATGCCGGGCGTGCTCACGATGGCGCTCGCGGTGAGCCTCGTGCCCGCCATCTCCGCCTATGTCGCCAAGAAGGACTTTAAGCGCGCAAAGGTCGCGGCGCGCCTCGGCATGAAGCTCGCGCTTATCATAGGGCTTCCGTGCGCGGTAGGTCTATTTGTGCTCAGCAAGCCCGTGCTGCTGCTTTTATACCCAACGCTCACGGGCAGCCAGCTGAGCCTTGCCTCTGAACTTCTTAAAACCGCCTCCGTAGGCGTGATCTTCCTCTCCCTCGTGCAATCCATGACTGGCGTGATACAGGGCCTCGGAAAGCCGAGCATACCGGTTTTTAACCTGTTCATCGGCTTCGTGCTCAAGGTCGTCGTCATGCTGATCCTTATGAACATCCCCTCCATCAACATACAGGGCGCGGCTGTTTCCACCGTCGTCTGCTATGCCTTCGCGGGCATCGCGGACACGGTATACACCGTGCGAAAGACGGGGATGCGCCTCGATATTTTTGATTCGCTCGTCAAACCCGCGGCCGCCTCGCTCGTGATGGGGCTTGCGGCAAGCGTCATAAACAACCTTCTCGAGGCGGCGGGCCATGAGCGCTTGGGCGCAATCGTGGGCGTTTTGGTCGGCGTGCTCATTTACGCGGCGCTCATGCTATTGCTCGGGATGTTCTCGCCGGAGGAGCTCGATATGATCCCTGGCGGCAATAAGATACGCGCGCTTCTCAAACGCTTTCAAAAGCGCCCCAAAAAAGCATAAAGGAAACCAAATATGTATACCATCACCGTCGTTCCCCTGTCCGTTCCCCATTGCCTCACCGAAACCTCGCGCGAGGCGATCCGAAGCGCGAAAAAGCTTTTTTTGCAGACCGCGCAGCATCCCTCCTCCAAATGGATTTTGGACGAAGGGCTCCCCTTCGTTTCCATGGACGATCTGTACGAAAAAAGCGAGGATTTCGACGCACTGAACCTAAGCGTCGCCAAACGGCTTTTGTGCGGCGAGAACGCGGTGTACGCGGTTTTGGGCCGCGGGGCGGGACAAGCCTTTCTGACGCTTCTTAAGCTGAAGGCCGAGAAGGAAAACGCAAGCATCGTATGCCTCCCCGGCATAGGCTTTGCCGAAGCCGCCTTAAGCGCGCTCCCGATGGGCGAAGGCACGTTTGACGCGTATACGGTCGCAACGGCGAACGCGCTACCCGATATCATCGACACAAACCGCGCGCTTTGCGTGGAGCAGATGGATACGGCCATGCGCGCGGGCGAGGTAAAGCTTGCTCTAAACGAATTTTATCCCGACGAAGCGCCCGTATGGTTTTGCGTGCTCGGTGAAAACGGCTTTTACGGCACCCGAAAAATCGCTCTTTACGAGCTGGACAGGCAAAAAGCGTATGCGGCCGATACGGTCATCGTGGTTCCGCCCGTACGCTTTGAAGCACTCGAACGCCATGGTCTTAGCGGGCTTTTATACGTGCTCGACCGCTTGCGCGCGCCGGGTGGCTGCCCGTGGGACGCGGAGCAGACGCACGAATCGCTTCGCCGCTCCGCGGTGGAAGAGGCTTACGAGGTGGTAGACGCCATCGACCGACGCGACGACGCGGCGCTTTGCGAAGAGCTCGGCGACCTCCTTTTGCAAGTCGCCTTCCATGCACGCCTGGGGAGCGAGCGCTCGGCTTTCACCATGCGCGACGTCACGACATGCATCGTGCAAAAGCTTATATACCGTCATCCGCATGTGTTTGCCAGAGCGCATGTATCGGGCTCCGATGAAGTGCTGGTTAATTGGGAAAAGCTTAAGAGCGCCGAAAAGGGCTTTACATCCGCAACGGACGCTATGGAGGCCGTGCCCAAAAGCTTCCCCGCCCTTATGCGCGGCGTGAAAGTGCAAAAAAAAGCCGCGCACGTGGGTTTTGACTGGAATAATGCCGATGACGCGCTGCGCAAAATATACGAAGAAGCGGACGAGCTTCATGAAGCCATCGGCGGCAACGAAAGCGAAGAACGGCTGCGCGAGGAAATGGGCGATCTTTTATTCTCCGCAGCCAATGTGGCAAGGATTTTGAAGATCGACCCCGAGGAGGCGCTGACGGAGGCCGTGGACAAGTTTATCGCCCGCTTTTCGCGCATGGAAACGCGTATTTTAGCGGACGGAAAGCGGCTTGAAAACATGACGCTGCCCGAAATGGACGCTTATTGGGACGCAATTAAAAAATAATTCCCGCAAACAGGCCAAAAGATTGGAAAAAGTGCTTGTATATAGGGAAAAAGGCTGGTAAAATAATGAACGAACTTAAAGCATGGGGAACAGAACCCCCCAAAGGTTCAATTCCCCCTACCTTAAGAATTCAGCTTCTAAAATGCTAGGAGGATACGATTGATGAACAAGACCGAACTGATCGCGGCCGTAGCCGAGAAGAGCGCTCTCTCCAAGAAGGATGCCGAAAAGGCCGTCGCCGCAACCCTGAGCGCGATCACCGACGCCCTCAAGCAGGGTGACAAAGTTCAATTGGTCGGCTTTGGCGTGTTCGAAGTCCGCGAGCGTCCCGCTCACAAGGGCCACAACCCCATGACCGGTAAGGAAATCCAGATCGCCGCCAGCAAGGCTCCCGCCTTCAAGGCCGGCAAGGCTCTTAAGGACGCGATCAACTGATCACCCCCGTTTTACAAAATAACTCCGGACCGCTCGGTTCGGAGTTTTTTGCATAGAATGTTTGAATGCCGCGTTCCAAAAAACCCTAAAATTGCTTAATAACACCTGTTATGCACACAAATTCAAAATTTGTTGCATATCCGTAAATAACAAGCTTGCAACATAAGGAAATGAAGTTTATAATTTTTAATAAGTCTCCAGCTTCTACTTTCTACACCGGATCGGTATCTGCTTTTCTGCCCCGAATTTCAAACAACTAAAAATGGAGGAAAAACGGTCATGAAGAAGTTTGCAGCAATCCTACTGGCACTCGTCCTCGTCGTATCCTTCACAGCATGCGAAGCTTCGCCAACTACGCCCGGCGACACCGCGGAACAACCCTCTTCCGGCAACTCCGTCGTAAAGATCGGCGTCTACGAGCCCGCTTCCGGCGATAACGGCGCAGGCGGCAAGCAGGAAACGCTCGGCGTGGAGTACGCCAACGCCGTCAGCCCCACCGTTATCATCAACGGAACGACGTATGACGTTCAGCTCGTCAAAGTGGATAACGAGAGTTCCAACGACAAGGCGGCCTCCGCAGCGTCCACGCTGGTTTCAGCGGGCGTTTCGGTCGTGCTCGGCTCCTACGGCTCGGGCGTATCCATCGCGGCTTCTCCTACGTTTGAGGCGGCAGGCATCCCCTGCATCGGCATCACCTGCACCAACCCGCAGGTGACTGAGGGCAACAAGCACTATTTCCGCGTATGCTTCCTCGATCCGTTCCAGGGCACGGTCCTTGCGAACTACGCCTATACAACGCTCGGCTTAAAGACGGCATACTGCCTCTCCAAGCTCGGCGACGACTATTCCGGCGGTCTTGTGAACTACTTCGTCAAGGCGTTTGAGGCGCTCGGCGGCACCTGTGTACAAGATACCTTCCCCGACGGCAACAGCGACTTCACAAGCTACATCAACAACGCCAAAAACAGCGGCGCACAGGTCTTCTTCTCGCCGGTTTCCACGGAAGCCGCGCAGCTTATCATCGACCAGGCGGAATCGCAATCGCTCGGCATGCCCATCCTGGCGGGCGATACGTGGGACTCTAACGTCATCCTCCAGGCCGCCAAGGGCAAGAGCGTTGACGTGACCGTCACCACCTTCTATCCCGAAGGCGCGAACGCCGAATTTGACGCGGGCTTCAAAGAGTGGGTCAACGCCGACTCCACCCGCCTTTCCAACAACGGCGGCGACGACACCGTTTCTGCCGTTACCGCAATGGGTTACGACGCTTACTTCTTCGCGCTTGAGGCAATAAAGAAAGCCGGGAGTGCAGATCCCGCCGCCATCATGACGGCTCTGTGGTCCACCGAATATGAAGGCGTATCGGGCCCGATCGCGCTCGACCAGGTCAACGGCGACGCGATCCGCAACACCGCATACGTCAAGCACGCCAACAACGATACCGGCAAGTGGGACGCCCTGCCCGCCGTCACGATCAATTAACCGGCGCCATAAACTGCGGCGGGGGTCACCGGCCCCCGCCGTACTGTATCCGGATTTTCTTCCCCGCACTCGCACTTTCCGTTCCAATCGGCATAGATGGAGGCAATTCCATGCTCGAATTTTTGCAAACGAACCTCTCGTACATCCTTTCGGGAATTTCGGTCGGCGGACAGTATGCGCTTATCGCCATCGGCTACACGATGGTATACGGCATCCTCCGCCTGATCAACTTTGCCCACGGCGATGTGTTCATGTGCGCGGGTCTCATGATGGTGTATCTCTCGACCTCGCTTCCGATGACTGTCGCGATACCTCTCGTGCTCGTTATGACGGTTTTGCTGGGCTTTTTGATCGAGCGCGCGGCGTACAAGCCGCTTCGCACGGCGCCTCGCATGTCAGTCATGATCAGCGCCATCGGCGTTTCGTACCTATTGCAAAATGCCGCGCTCTACTTCACCGGCGGCCTTGCCAAGGTATACCCCACCATCCCGTGGCTGAGCGAAACGATCACCATCTGGGGCTCTACTACCAAAATGGTCACGCTTGTGACGCCGGTACTGACCATCGTTCTCGTGGTTCTCCTTTCGCTCCTCATCAAGTATACGAAAATCGGCATGGCCATGCGCGCCGTCTCCAAGGATTTTGAAACGAGCCGCCTGATGGGTATACGAATCAATACGGTCATCTCGGTGACGTTCGTCATAGGTTCCTTCCTCGCGGCGGTCGGCTCCATGCTTTACTTTACGAACTACGCATCCGTCACGCCCGTTTCGGGCGGCATGCCGGGGCTGAAGTGCTTCGTCGCGGCGGTGTTCGGTGGCATCGGCAGCATCCCGGGCGCGGTGATCGGCGCGTTCATCATCGGCATTGCGGAAAACATCCTCAAGGGCGGCAGTTCGATCTTCGGCATCGGCGGCAGCGGCTGGACGACGTTTTCGGACGCGTTCACCTTCGCGCTGTTGATCATCATACTCGTGGTCAAGCCCACCGGCCTGTTCGGTGAAAAAGCCACGGACAAGGCATAAGGAGGTGATCACATGAAGAAGAGAAGCAAAACGGAGCTTTGGATCGCGTTTATCGCGATCGCTCTCATCTATATTGTAGTCGCCATACTCGAGCAGACGATGGACGCGAACCACATCATTTTCACGGTGCTCAAAAAGGGCGCGATCTACTCGCTCGTAGCGGTGTCCATGAACCTCCTCAACGGCTTTACCGGCCTCTTCTCGCTCGGGCAGGCCGGGTTTATGCTCATCGGCGCGTATACCTATTCCATCTTTACGATGCCCACGGAGGTCAAGCTTACCGAATCGGTATATAAGTATTACGAAGCGGCGGTCAAGTTCGACACGGGTATTTTTGTGGGGCTTCTGTGCGCGGGCCTCGCGGCGGCGCTGTTTGCCGCGCTCATCGGTCTTCCGGTATTGCGCCTCAAGTCGGACTACCTCGCCATTGCGACTATCGGCTTTGCCGAGATCATCCGCGCCATATTCCAGTGGGACTCGCTTGGCCCCGTGACCAACGGCGCAAACGTCATGCGCGAATACCTCGACCTCACCGATGTGAAGATACCGTTTACGGATATACCCTTCCCGCCCACGCTGTACGTGTTTATCGCAGCGGGCATATGCATCGCGCTCATCGTGCTGCTCATCAACTCCTCCTACGGCCGCGCGTTCAAGGCCATTCGCGACGACGAAGTCGCGGCGGAAGCGATGGGCATCAACCTTTTCAAGCACAAGGAGATGAGCTTCGTTATAAGCTCCTTCTTCGCGGGCATCTCCGGCGCGCTCCTCGCTATGTACCAGTACACGGTGCAGGCGGCGCAGTTCAAGAGCGCGATGACCTATGAGATACTTCTCATCGTGGTCATCGGCGGCATAGGTTCCGTCTCCGGCAGCTGCATTGCGAGCTTCCTCTACATCGCGGCCTCCGAGTGGTGGCTACGCGGGCTCGATATGGGCAAGTTTATGGGCATCGAATCCCCGGACATTTTCCGCTCGGGTTTTCGGCGGTTCGTGTTCTCCGTCATCATCATGCTCATCGTGCTCTTCTTCTCGAAAGGGCTCATGGGCGATAAGGAAATATCATTTGCAGGCTTGATCAAGCGGTTCAACAGGCGAACAAAGCCCGCCAACGGTTCGAAAGGAGGCGGTATCGATGGCTGAAAACGTTCTGCTCCTCGAAAACGTGACCATGCAGTTCGGCGGCGTCGTAGCCGTCAACAACCTTTCGCTCGAAGTCAACAAGGGCGAGATCGTCGCGCTCATCGGCCCCAACGGCGCGGGCAAAACGACAGCCTTCAACTGCATTACGGGCATATATGAACCTACGAACGGTCTTATTCGCTTCAACGGCAAGACCATTGCGGCAAACCACCCGCGCGGCAAGATGAAAAAGCTCTACGCGGGCGAAAACGCAAAAGAGTACGTCGGCGCGCACACGGTAGACCCCACGCCCGACCAGGTGACCAAGCTCGGTATCGCGCGCACCTTCCAAAACATACGGCTTTGGAAGAGCATGACGGTATTCGATAACGTGCTCACCGCAAAGCACATGCGGGCAAAGCAAAACGTTTTTACCGCAACGCTCCGCATCGCCTACAAGGAGGAAAAGCGCATGCGTGAGGAAACCATTGCCCTCCTTGAAGAACAAAACCTCTTAAAGTACGCAAACGACCTCGCCGTGAGCCTGCCCTATGGCTTGCAAAGAAGGCTCGAGATCGCCCGCGCGCTTGCAACCGATCCGAAGCTGCTGCTGCTCGACGAGCCCGCCGCCGGCATGAACCCGCAGGAAACGCAGGAGCTCGGCGAGTTCATCGTGCAGGTCAAAAACAAATACGATCTTACGGTATTCATGATCGAGCACCACATGGACCTTGTTATGCAGTTTTCCGACCGCATCTACGTGATCGACTTCGGAAAGCTCATAAGCTCCGGCACGCCCGCCGTCGTGCAGGCGGATCCGAGCGTGATCAACGCGTATCTGGGGGTGAGCGAATGAGCGAGACGATTTTGAGCATCCAAGACCTTAAGGTCAACTACGGCGGCATCGAGGCCGTCAAAAGCATCAGCTTCGACGTGCCAAAAGGCGACATTGTCACCCTCATCGGCGCTAACGGCGCAGGCAAGAGCTCCACGCTTCGCGCTATCGCCGGGCTCGTCAAGCCCAAGGGCGGCGTTATAGAATTTGAGGGCGAAAACATCGCGGGCAAGGATACCACGGTCATCGTGAGCCGCGGCATCACGCTCGTGCCCGAAGGCCGCCGCATCTTCCCCGACCTGACGGTCTACGAAAACCTGCGCGTCGGCGCGTACATGCGAAAAGACGACCTCACGCCGGACATCAACTGGGTCTACGAGCTCTTCCCGCGCCTGAAGGAGCGCTCCTGGCAGGCAGGCGGCACGCTGTCGGGCGGCGAGCAGCAGATGCTCGCGGTCGGCCGCGCGCTCATGAGCCGCCCGAAACTCATGATGATGGACGAACCCTCCCTCGGCCTCGCGCCGCTTATCGTGCGCGACATCTTCAGCATCATCAAGGAGATCAACAACCACGGCGTGACGATCCTCCTCATCGAGCAAAACGCCAACATGGCCCTCTCCACCGCACACACGGGTTATGTGATGGAAACCGGCCGCATCACCATGACTGGCTCGGGGAAAGAGCTGCTCAACGATGCGGCGGTGAAAGCGGCGTATTTGGGGACGTAAAACGAAAAGCCCGCCGGCAACCGTCGGCGGGCTTTTCATAAGGAAGAATGACTTCGCTGCGCTGATGAATCGTGAAAAATGAAGAATTGAGCGCGAAATGGCAGCCACTTTTCTTGATGGCTGCCTTTATTTGTTTTCTCAATGAATTTCGAGCGAACGATACTGCAATTAACAACCGTAGTGTCTAACCCCCGCCTGCCGCTTCTGCAACCGCTGCATCGAGGCGATTCCCCTTTGCGGCGAGAGCGAGCCACCCCTAAAAGAGACCGCCCCCGGCGATTTCGTCGCGTGCCATTTGGTATAATGAAAAGTTTCTGCGAGAGTAGTGCAGCCAACGCGAACTGCGAAGCGGCCCCGAAAATCCTCAAGGGATTTATTTATCGATAGCCTAATGCTAATGGTTTAGAAAAGGGCAATATCCATCAAAAATTAAATTTGATACCATGTTATAGTAATAGCAGGGGGATAAGACAGATGACGCATACCAAAGAAATTCAGGCGGCAATAGATTACATTGAAATGAATTTGTGCGAAGAACTGACTTTAGATGAAATTTCTAAGGTCGTAGGATTTTCAAAATTCTATTTTCACAGGGCGTTTCAAAGAGAAGTCGGAATATCTCTATATGATTATATCAGAAAGAGAAGGCTTGCCGGCGCCGCTTCTCTCCTGCTGAATACAAATATATCTATACTTGATACCGCCCTAATCTATCGTTTTGAATCACAGGAGGCCTTCACAAGGGCCTTCAAAAGCATTTATCGATTGCCCCCGGGCAGATACAGGTCGGCCATTAAAAATTTAATTTTAGGAGGGATTACTATGAACGGTAAAACGGAGGTCAACGGGTGGTTAATGACGGGGACGGACCCGCAGAAATACCAAATGAGCATTGACTATGAGACATATAATACAGGCACGAGATCGGCAACGATAAAGTCCGTTGCCAATGAATTTGAGGCCGGCGACTTCATCACAATTATGCAACAGTTTAGCAGCAGAAATTTCTTAGGTAAGAGGGTTCGTCTTTCCGGTTTTATAAAAACCCGGGATGTTTCCGGTTGGTGCGGATTATGGATGAGGCTGGACAACGCCGTAGGCGGCGCCCTTAAGCTGGATAATATGCAGACCCGCCCAATCGTTGGCACAACAGAATGGAACCATTATTCCTGCGTGCTGGATGTGCCTGAAAATGCTGCCATTATCAATATCGGCTTATTGATGTTCGGCAGTGGGCAAGTATGGCTCGATAACGTCAGTTTTCAGGAGGTTGACCGCAATATACCGACAACCGATTTTACTCCCGAAGAAATATTTCCGGATTACCCCCAGAACCTATCTTTTGAAGAATAGTATGTTTTTCTGAAAGGTTCAGTAAACGGTTACCTCTATACAAGGTGCATAGCCCCATGCGGCATATAAAAAGAACCGCCGTTTACAAGCCCAATCGCGGTGAAATGGAAAAATAACGGCAGGCAGGCGGTGGGTTTGAGATAAATCAAAGCCGCCGCCCGCCATGAGCTTATGCTTTCTTCAGGACACCGTTCTAATGCCCCGGGTCCTCCGCTTGTGCCGTCGGCTTCGCCTGCGCAGGATCGTTGTGCAATACCACACGCTGCATATACGGCCACAGGCGCACACCTAAAAGCTGCAGCAGCACGATATACACGCAGATACACAACAGTAAGCTCGCAAGCAGCGCAGGTATAACTTTAGCCCCCTGCCCCGGCACGCCCAGGAAAAACAGCCGCGCGCAGGCATAAAGTATCACCGCGCAGGCCACGGGAACGATTCCCGCATGGAAAAAATGCGGGCGGGTACGTGTCGCCCTGTGGATGTATATAAGCCCCAAAGATATGCGCACAACGTCGCCGCATAGCATACCCAGTATATAGCCATATACGTGCAGCGCCGGCATGGCCGTCAATACCCACACCAATGCGAACTGCAGGATCTCCCCTATCGCCGCAAGCAAGAACACTTTCTTTTGCATTCCGAGGCCGTTCAAGATACTGACCGTCAGAATTAAATAGTAAGTGGCAACAGTCTGTATAAACAACGCCGCAGCTAAAGTTGGCGGAACGGTTTGTCCGTAAAGAAGCCTGCACAGGAGCGGTATGAAGGGCAGAAGCATTGCCGTGGAGGGTATCCCCAAGAGTCCCGCGGCCTCAATGCCTTTATCGACCTTGCGCGCAAGATCGTTTGAATCCCCGCGCGCAATACTGCCCGATATGCTTGGCATCAGCATGGTACACAGCGCGCCGACAAACGCGTTGGGCAGCATCAAGATGGGCAATACCATACCCGACATCAGGCCGAGCGCGCTGACGGCTTCCACCCTCGTATACCCCGCCAACGCCAGCCGCGAGGGGAATATGACGACCGATACGGAAGAAAACACATTCGCCAATACGGAAGTGGATGCGGCGGGCACGGCGATTTTTAAAAAGCGGCGCCGGATATCGTGCGTTGCTTTAGCGGCGGACTTCCGCCCGCGCGGGAACTTTGCGCCGTAGGAAACCCCCAGGAACAGCACGCTGAATACTTCGCTCAGCGTCATACCGAGCAGTATCAAAAATGCGGTGTATCCATGGTCGCCGTTGAGATAGCGCGTAAGCAGCATCCATGCGAGCACAATGCGCATCAGCTGCTCCCCCACCTCGGAGATCGCGGCAAACCGAACTTGCCGCGTGCCGTGGAACATCGCCTTGAAAATGTTCTCAATACCGGTGAGCAGTATCAATACCAGTATCATCCAAAGCGCGTTCGCAGTACGCGGATCGCCCAGTACCACGGCGGCTATTTCCTCGCGCAATAGAAGTATGGGCAAAGAGAGAATGCCCAAGAGCCCCAAAAAACAAAGCACCGCAAAACGGATGAGCTTTCGTATCCCGTTAAAGTCCCCATTGGCGTTTAAGCTCGCTGTCACATGTGTAACGGCGACGCAAATACCGGATACGCATACGGACATTACAATGGCATACACCTGTATCACCAGCGTGTACACGCCCATACCTTCCGGCCCGGCAAATCTGCCCAGCAGCACGCGGTACGCAAAGCCCAGAAGAAAAAGCACCATATTGGATGCCGCAAGTATCGATGCCTGATAAAAAAACGAGCGCTTGTTCAGCAATATGGTCCCCGCCTCCCCATACTGCCGCCGTCCGTACGGCGACTATATCATGTATATGGAGGACGTGTGCCGGTCATACTGCGTCGCGGCAGGTTCTCGAACAATAGCCGATGCATTGTTGAGCGCTACAGGGAAGCCGAACATCTCTTTTTCCGCTTTCATGTATCCTGTTAAATGAAAAATTCGAAAAATAAGAAAACAGCCGCTTTCTTCGTAGTATAATGGTGGAAATGAATAGAAATAAGGTGATTTTATGAAAAGCGGAAAGTTGTTCGTATTATGTACCCTACTCATTTTGTTGATGTTGATTTCCATCGGCTGCATCCCGGGGGATGGAGCCAGCTCAGAAACCAAGACGGCAGGGTTCTTTACGGGAATTTGGCATGGGTGGATTGCGCCAATCTCCCTTATTATTTCCATTTTTAATAAGGATATCGGTATTTATGAAGTTTATAACAATGGATTTTGGTATGATTTAGGTTATTACATGGCGATCGTAAGTGGCTTTGGAGGCCTCGCATTATCCCGCAGAAAGAGAACATGCGCCGACAACATTAGAAGGGATACTTAATCCGGATTATAGGATAAGGTAGGGCGGGATGAAAATCATCCCGCCTTTACGGCGCCGACTTGATCGCGCAAATGCACCTTGCCGTGATCCCCTCGAGCCTTCCCTCGGGCCCAAGATGTTCCGGCGTGGTGGCTTTAACGCTCACGAGCGCGGTGTCTATGTTAAGAGCGCGCGCGAGCTTTGCGCGCATTTCGCTTATATAGGGAAACAGCTTTGGTTCCTGCGCGATTACCGTCGCGTCGATATTTACCGTGCGGTAGCCGGCGCGCTCAAGGAGCGCCGCCGTGTGCTCCAAAAGGATCAAAGAGGAAATGTCTTTATAGCCCTCGTCCGTATCCGGAAAATGGCGGCCGATGTCGCCGAGCGCCGCCGCGCCGAGGAGCGCGTCTATGACGGCGTGGGTCAGCGCGTCCGCGTCCGAATGGCCGTAGAGGCCGAGCTTGTAGGGTATCTGCACGCCGCCCAGTATGAGCGCGCGGCCCTCGGCAAGCCTGTGCGTATCCTCGCCAAAGCCCACGCGCTGCGTGGTACCGAGCACCGCATCAAACATGGGCATGTCAGATGGGTAGGTAAGCTTTTGGTTCAATATGCTGCCGCCCGTAAATACGCCGGTATACCCCATCCTCTCGTACAGCGCGAGATCGTCCGTGGCCTCGTAACCTTCCTCGAACGCCTTTTGATACGCCGCAAAGATGCGGTCGTAACGAAAGCTCTGCGGTGTTTGCGCCAAGATCACGCGGCTTCTGTCGAGTATGCCGTTGCCCGCGAGGCGCACCGTATCCCGCGCCGGGATGCCCGCCACGCCGCTGCCGCAGCTAACGGCGCTTTTGATGCTTTCCTTGATTACCGCGGGCGTTACAAGGCAGCGCGCCGCATCGTGGATGGCCACCACCTCCGCGCCGTCAAGCGCCCTTAAGGCGTTATAGACCGATTGCGCGCGGGTGGAACCGCCCTCCACCAGCACCACGCGCTCGCCGTAACGCGCCCTGAGGCGTTCCCCTTGGGCGCGTGTGGACGTTCCTACGGCGATTGCCATTTTATAAAGCTCTTTCTCCGCGGTAAAAAAGGCATCCGCACAAAGAGCAAGCGGCGTTTGTCCGTTGAAGGAGAGCGTCAGCTTGTTTTCGCCCATGCGCTCGGAGTTCCCCGCCGCGAGAAGAACACATGCTACGTTCAATCGTCAACCCTCCCCGATGACTTGGTACATATCGGAGGCGTCCGCCTTGGAGGCGGTCTCGCGGACGCTTAAAACCTTTACGTCCAGATGCTTGCCGCCCATCAAGATATCGAGCACATCGCCTTCCTTCACATCGGAGCTCGGCTTGGCTTCTTTGCCGTTGATATTCACGCGCCCGAGCGAGCTGACCTCGTTTGCTACGGTACGGCGTTTGATGATGCGCGACACCTTGAGGTATTTATCCAGTCTCATATATGTCTGTATCCTCCGTTTCGGCTTTACGGGCTTTTCCTTATTTTACTATGCCTTTTCAATAAAAGAAAGCATGAAGGCGGCTTTGCGGGCAAAGCCGCCTTCATGCTTTTTATACTTTCTTCAAACTCAGCCGGCGGCCTTCACCGCGTACACGAGATCCTGATAGATCACAACGCTCGAATCGGCCTTCCATGCCGTGAGGAGCGCATCCCATTCCTCGCTCTTTTTTTGCTCGGTCGCGGCGGGGCGGATAAGTTCCGTCACGTCGGAGAGGGGGCGGACGCCCGGTATCTCGTCGCTCACATAATAGAGGATGTGGAAGCCTTCGTCATCCTCAAGCACTGCGGAGAAACTCCCCACAGACAGGGTCTTGAACGCTTCGATCACGGCATTGGACCAGTCGCTGCCGGAAGCGTACATAAGCGCGCCCTTCTGGCGAAATATTTCGTTATCGGTAAACTTCGTGTTTTCCGTGTATTTTGCGAGCACATCGGCAAACGGCGTTCCCGCTTGCAGTTCGGCATAGGCGGCCTCGATCTTTTCCTTCGCCTCGCGCACATATTCATCATGCGCGGCATCGGTCTCCGCCTTCAGCGCGGCATACTCGGTGAGTATCTCCGCCATACGCACGGCGTTTTCGCTGTTTCCGTTTGCAGCGTCGTCAAAGGCAAGCTGGCCGTACTCCTCTTTTAAGTCGCTCATATCGGTCAACTTTTGATCGTAATCATCGGGCAAAGTTCCGGTGGGGGCTACGAGGATATCCATCACGCGGGCATAGCCTTCGGGCACGTACAGCACGGGCACAGCGCCTTCGACCGCGGTTTCAAAGGCTTCCTGGTCGCTCAGATAATTGGCGGGAGTAGCGTCATAGCTCTCCGTCTGGCTTGCAAGCTCGTCATTGTAAAAGGTTTCCACGTAATCGTCGCCGGCAACGACGTCTTGCAGCGCCTTTCCTTTCAGAAGGTCGCCGACGAATTGATCGGTGACGGCATCTTTGAGCCAATCCATAAATTCGTCATAGGTCATTTCCTTGCCGGTATAATACTGAGCTTCTTCGGCGATAAGCTCGTCAACGCGGGCGTCCACGTCGATCGAGGCGTCGTCGGCCGCTTCCTCTTCGGCCTGGGAGCGATAGTATTCGTCATACCCTTTGATAAGGTCGTCGATTTGGGCCTGCAGCTCGGTTTGCTGCTCCTCCGTAAGCTGGTCGGCGCCCTGCTTTTTCGCCTGATAGGCGATCACGGCGTCCTCCGTGTAAAAGTCGATGATCTCCGAAACGGCGGTATCGGCATACCCGGCGTCCTCGAGGTACGCGCCGCTGGACTGGTAAAACTGCTCGTTATAGGTATTGTATTCAGTCGTATAATCGGCCCAGGTCAAAACCACCTCGCCGTCCACCGTCACAACGGGTGTGTCGCCGGCGATATCGCCCGCATTCACGGGATCGTCCGCGTTCGGTTCATCCTTAAGGCTGCAGCCCGCAGCGATACCGAGGATCATGATCGCCGCGATCAGCAGCGCAAGAAATTTTTTCATAACATTCTCCCAACTGTATTTTCTAAGAGTCAGCCAATCCATTATAACATGCTCAGTCCTCGATGCAATCTTTAAGGGTGTAAACAAACTGTGGCAAATCACGGCAAAATGCCGAAATGTCCGCGTTTCTACGGCGCAGCACGAGCGCGGGTTCGTCGGAATTGACAAGCTGCGCGCCCGGCGTTTTCCCTACAAGCGCCATAAGTTTTGTCACATCCATGGGCGCGCGCGCATCGATCACGAGCCGCGCTTCCCCCTCCTTCACGCTCAGTTTCGTAACATACGCCTTGGAGGCGTCCGCCTTGAGTTTTGCGATAAAAAGGAGGTTCTGCACCGCCTGCGGTATCTCGCCGTAGCGGTCGATAAGTTCATCCTGCACGTCGAGCATGTCGTCGCTCGTCTCTACAAGCGCGATGCGCTTGTACATGTTGAGCCTATCGGTCTCGCGGGCGATATATGCGTGCGGGATGGAGGCCGTGATAGGTATTTCCACCGCCGTTTCAACCTCGCGCTTTTCCGGCTCCCCCTTCGCCTCGCGCACGGCGTCGCCGATGAGCTTGCAGTAAAGGTCGTAGCCGACCGCCGCCATATGCCCGTGCTGCTCGGGTCCTAAAAGGTTGCCCGCGCCGCGTATCTCGAGGTCCTTCATGGCGATCTTGAAACCGGAGCCGAACTGCGTGAACTCGCGGATGGCGTTCAAACGCTTTTCGGCCACCTCGCTCAGCACCTTGTTGCGGCGAAATGTCAGATACGCATACCCGAGCCGCGCTCCGCGGCCTACGCGCCCGCGAAGCTGGTAAAGCTGCGAAAGCCCCATATGGTCAGCGTCGTAGACGATAATGGTGTTCACATTTTGTATATCGAGCCCGCTCTCGATGATGGTGCTGCAAAGGAGAACGTCGTACTGCTGCTCCAAAAAGTCCACCATCGTCTTTTCGAGCGTTCTCTCGCTCATCTGTCCATGCGCGTAGGCGATGCGCGCCTGCGGCACGAGCGATCTTAAATACTCCGCAAACTGCTCCATGTTCCTGACGCGGTTATATACGAAATACGTCTGCCCGCCGCGTGAGAGCTCCTTTAAGATCGCCTCGCGCACGACGGCGTCGTTATACTCCATCACATAGGTCTGCACGGGATAACGCTGCTCGGGAGGCGTTTCTATGACGCTCATGTCGCGTATGCCCGTCATGGACATATGGAGCGTGCGCGGGATGGGCGTGGCCGAAAGCGTCAGCACATCGACGCTCGATTTGAGGTTTTTGATCTGCTCCTTATGCCCCACGCCGAAACGCTGCTCCTCGTCTACGATCAAAAGCCCCAGGTCCTTGAACTTTACGCCCCCCGACAGGAGCTTGTGTGTGCCTACCACCACGTCCACGGCGCCGGACTCTATCTTTTTTAACGTTTCCTTTTCCTGGGCGGGGTTCAAAAAGCGCGAGAGCAGCGCGACATGCACGGGAAAGCCCGCAAACCTTGCCGCAAGCGTGTTGAAATGCTGCTGCGCGAGAATGGTCGTGGGTACCAAAAGCGCAGCTTGCTTGCTGTCCATCACGGCCTTGAACGCGGCGCGAAGCGCGACTTCGGTCTTGCCGTAGCCCACGTCGCCGCAAAGGAGCCTATCCATCACGCGCTCGCTTTCCATATCATGCTTGATCTCGGCGATGGCGGTGAGCTGGTCGGGCGTTTCTTCGTATGGGAAGTTCTCCTCGAGGCGCTGCTGCCACGCCGTATCCAGGGAAAAGCGGAAGCCCTTTCTTTTGGAGCGCTCACCGTAAAGCTTCACAAGGTCGAACGCGAGCTTCTTCACGCTTTCGCGCGTGCGGCTCACGGTCTTCTGCCACTCGCCGCTCCCGAGGCGCGAGAGCTTTTGCGCCCCTTCGTCGCCGCCGATGTATTTCTGTACGCGGTCAAGCTGATCGGTGGGTATATAGAGCTTGTCGCCGCCCGCATAGCTTAAATGCAGATAGTCGCGCTCCACGTCGCCCACGCGAAGCGTCTGTACACCTATAAAACGCCCGATGCCGTGCGTTTCGTGCACGACGAGGTCGCCTGTACTGAGCTCGGAGAACGCGAGCTGCGGCCGTTTGCGCTTGGGGATCGCGGCGCGCTTGGGCGTTTCGCCGTAAAGCTCCGCTTCGCTTATGACGTTGAGCTTGATTTCGGGATAGGAGAAGCCTTTTTCCACGGACTCGCCGACGATCAAAACCTCGCCCCGCACGATATCGCGCCTGAGGCTTTCAGCGCTCGGCGCGAACACGCCCATGTCCATGAGCCTATCCTGCAGGCGTTTATAATGCGAGCCCGCGTAGACGAGCACCGTTTCCGAATTCCTGCGCCACGCCTCGATATCTTCCTTCAAAAGTTCCTCGCCGCCCAAATACTTGGCGGCGGGGCGCGTTTCAAAGCGAAACAGCCCTTTAGGGGAGATGGGCGCAAATGTGCGCGTGAAGGCAAAAAGCATGGCCGTGCGCGGCGTATCGAGCCTTTTGAGCATCGTCTGCGGGTCGCACAAAAGCTCCGCCTGCTCCGGCTCAATGGTTTTTGACATGAGCAAAAGCCCCGCGTTTTCGATAAACTCATCGTAGACGATCTTACCGGTCTCAGCCACGCGCGGCGGCTCGTCCATTAAGATCACGGAGCCGGACGGGAAATAGTCCAAGAGCGTGACCTCATCCTTATAAAAGAAAGGCAGCAGCGCCTCCGCTCCACGCGGCGTAAAGCCCTCTTTGAGCGCCTCGCATGCCTCATCAAAGCCTTGCCGTTTGGACAGTATCTTTAAACCGCGTTCGCGTGCGGTTAAGTCGAGCGGCGTTTCCACAGCGGGCGGGAGCAAAACGCTTTCCACATTATTGAGCGAGCGCTGCGTGAGCGGGTCGTACTCGCGCATGGTATCGATCTCGTCGTCAAAAAACTCGATGCGGACGGGGTTTTCAAGCGTGAGGGGGAAAACGTCCGCATAACCGCCGCGAAGGGCTGCCTGGCCCTTGCCCTCGCAAAGCTCCACGCGCTCATACCCCGCCTCCACGAGCTTTTGCATAAGTTCGCGCGGCTCGATGCGGTCGCCGACCTTGAGCGTTTCGGACGCCTCGGCCATAGCCTCGGGCGGCGCGAGCCGTTGCAAGAGCGCCTCCGCGGAGGCGACCACCGTCATGCGCTTCCCCTCGCAAAGGGAATAAAGCACCTCGACCCTGCGCGCGCTCAAGCCGCTCGACGAGATATAGCCCTTGGAGGCAAGCGGCAGCTCCCGCGCAGGGAAATGATATACGTCATGCGTAAAAGCACTCATCTCCGCACAAAACCGCGCCGCGGCGCTTTCGTTGGCGGTCACGAGAAGCACGCTCTTTTTCGAATGTGCAAAAAGCCCGGCGCTTATATGCGCCTTATGCGCCTCGCCGAGCCCAAAAACGCTGAAAGCGCCCTCCCCACTAAGGAGCGCACCCAAAAGCCTTTCATATTCCGCATAGCCCGGCAGGGCCGATAAAAGCGGGTGTTCAGCCGTCATAGGTCCTTTTCCGCCTCGTCCTGTTCCTCAGCGGGCCTTTCCTTTTTCGGTCTTACGTTGAAGAGCTCCTGCGCTTTATTGAGCCGGCCGGAGACGATGAGCTCCACAGCGTCCGCAGCCTTTCCTATGGCATCCTTAAGCTCTTCCGCTTCCTCCTTGCCCGGAGCGCCCAGAACAAGGCCCACGAGATTCTCCCTCTCCCCCGCACGCCCGATCCCCACGCGCACGCGCGGGAAATCGTCGTACCCGAGGCTATAGATAATGCTTTTCATGCCGTTGTGCGTACCCGAGCTTCCGCCCGCGCGTATGCGGATGGTGCCGAGCTTTAGATCGACGTCGTCGTATACGACGATAAGCTCGCTGTGCTCGCATTTATAAAAATTCATGAGCTCCATAACGGAGAAGCCCGAGTTGTTCATGTAGGTTTCAGGCTTGGCTAAAACCACCTTTTGGTCCCCCATATACCCCTCGCCGAATACCGCTTTAAAGTTGTGCCTGCGAATATCGATGTCGAAGCGGTCGCTGAGCACATCGAGCGTCATGTAGCCGATGTTATGCCTCGTCCGAGCGTATTCACGCCCCGGGTTCCCCAAGCCTGCCACGATAAACATAGCTTCCTCGCTTCCTCCACGCGCATATGCCCTCATGCGCTTTTTTTGCATGGGGGTACTAGGGTTGATTATATCCTCCGCGCATAAAAGTTACAACACCCGTTTTAAAAATTCCGGCCGCCCAAAAGGTCCCGCAAAATTTAACACCCATTTTACCCCTTTTTCGACAGGGTTTTATGCGTATACACTATGATGACATTGGAAAAATTTGAGAATTTCCGTATATGAAAGGAAACCTATGAGCACCTTACCCGATGAGCAAGCGCTTCTCTCCCACCGTGAAAAGCTTATGGAGATCGTCCAAAATGGCGAAATTTCCTCCGTATTTCAGCCGATCGTCTCTTTGCGCGACGGCTCGATCCTCGGCTATGAGGCGCTCTCGCGCGGTCCCAAGGGAACCGCTTTGGAAAGCCCTGCCGTGCTTTTTGCTGTGGCGGAAGCAAACAAGGCGACATGGGAGCTTGAAAAGCTCTGCCGCACCAAGGCGCTTTGCGTGCTCAAAGAGTCGCAATGCGACGCTTTCCTTTTTCTGAACGTAGCCCCGAGCGTCATCGAGGACGTCAATTTTCAGCGCGGCTTTACCAAAGAGTATCTTTGCGAGTTCAACATAGATCCCGACCGCGTTATTTTTGAGATCACCGAACGAAGCGCTGTGAGCGACATCGCGGAATTCAAGCAGATCATCAACTATTACAAGCGCCAGCATTACAAGATCGCCATCGACGACGCGGGTGCGGGCTATTCCGGCCTCAACCTCATCTCCGACCTGCATCCGCATTTTTTAAAGCTCGACATGCAGCTCATCCGAGGCATCGACCGCGACACCGTGAAGCAGGCGCTCGTAAGAAGCATGCAGGAGTTTGCAAAGATCACGGGCACATTTTTGATCGCGGAAGGCATTGAGACGCTTGCCGAGCTTGAAACGCTCATCCACATCGGCGTGCATTACGGGCAGGGGTTTTACATCAAGCGGCCCGATGCGAAGATGGGGAGCCTGAATGACGGCGTGGCCGACAACATCGTGGAGATCAACTTTAAAAAAAACCATCTGTACCGCTACAGCCTTTCGGACGTTTACATCGGCAACCTATCCATGCCTACCCCGTCGGTCAACGAATCCGTCACGGTACAGGACGCCTACGCCATGCTTCAGCGGCTGCCGGACATGCCCGGCTTCTGCGTGACGAACAGCGAGCAAGTGCTCGGCATCGTGACGCGCAACGACCTCAACAGCGCCGTGGCGGGCGTTTACGGATACAGCCTCTATTCCAAAAAAGCGGTATCCTCCATTATGGACAAGGACTTTTTGTCGCTTGAGTACAACGTGTCCGTAACGCTTGCGGGAAGCCTCGCCATGGCGCGCAGAGACGACCAGGTGTACGATTTTATCACGGTTACGCGCGACGGAAAATATTCAGGCATCGTCACCATCAAAACGCTTTTGAACAAAACCATCGAGGTGGAAGTCAGTAACGCGCGCCAATTAAACCCGCTTACGGCGCTGCCCGGCAACATGCTCATAGAAAAGGCGCTGATCGATTCGCTCAGCGACAGCGCGCCGCACATCGTCCTTTACTTCGATATCGATTTTTTCAAGGCCTACAACGACGCGTACGGGTTTGAAAACGGCGATCGCGTCATCAAATATCTCGCGCAAACCATCCGCTCCATCGTGCCGGAAACCACGTTTCTCGGGCATGTTGGCGGCGATGACTTTGTTTCGATCGTGGAACCGGAGATCGCGGATACGGTTTGTTTAAAAACGATCGAGACCTTCGGCAGTTCTTTGCGCTCCTTCTACAACACCGTGGATATGGAAAACGGCTATATCATCAGCAAGAACCGTCAGGGCTGCGTGGAGCAGTTTCCGCTGCTTTCGATCTCCATCGCAGGCATCACCGTGAACGCGGAAAAGAGCTTCGATATTTATTCGCTCGGCGCGGAGGCGAGCCGCGTCAAGAAGGAATGCAAGTTGATGCACGGCAGCGCGTACATTATCTTATAAGCTCTGTTGTTATTAAATAGATACAAGAAGGGCGCCCACGCGCCCTTTTTGTATTTTATTATATTATTCTATCCTCAATACTCCGGCTCGATAAGGCCGTAGTTGCCGTCCTTGCGCTGATAGATCACGTTGACCTGACCGGTTTCGCCGTTGGTGAACATGTAAAAGGAATGGCCCAAAAGCTCCATTTGCAGCATCGCCTCATCTACCGTCATAGGCTTGAGGCTGAAATGCTTCACTTTCACCACACGCTTTTCTTCCGGTTCTTCCCCATCTTCCGTATGCTCTATAAGCTCGGGGCCACACTGCTTAAACGCGCCCGCGCGGAGATTCTTTTCGAGCTTGGTGCGGTAGCGGACGATCTGCTTTTCGAGCTTGTCAAGCACGCGGTCGATGGACTCGTACATATCGCCCGTGACCTCTTCGCCGCGGATGATGCCGCCTGGGTAAGGTATCGTTACCTCAACGATGTGGCGGTAGCGCTCCACGGACATGGCGACGTGCGCCTCCGTGTTTTCGGGGAAATACTTGTCGAGTTTTTGGACCTTATCGGTCGCAAGCTTCCGGAGGTGGTCGGAGATTTCGATGTTTTTGCCGATGATTGAAATACGCATCGCTTTATTCCCCTTTCCGGCGCCGCTTTGGTACGGCGCTTTGACTATTTGCTTTGTTCTCCAAGGATATCACAAAATCCTGCCGTAATCGCGTTATTTTTGTGAACTGGAAGGAACAAAGTCAGCTCTTTTTTTCCCGCCGCGCGCAGTCCTTCTTGCATCCCGCACAACCGCAGCCGCAGCCCTTTCTGGCGTTTCGAAACGCGCGCACGAGGCAGTAAACGCTCCATGCAACGATGATTGCCGCGATCAAATAAAACAAAACGTCCATTATACGAACAGGCCTCCTATTGCGTACACCGCAAATGACGCCACGTAAGCGACCGCTACCTGATATGTTATGCCAAGCACCGTATAAGCGGGGCTTTCAAGCTCGCGCCGCATGGTGGTCATAGCCGCTATACAGGGCGGGTAGAGCAAAACGAACACGAGGAAGGCGATGGCGCTTCGCGGCGAGAATGTGGAGGAGAGCGCCGTGCGGATCACCGCATCCCCCGCCGCCGCGGAAAAGCCGTAGAACATAGCGAGCGCCGAAACCACGGCCTCCTTTGCAACAAGCCCCGTGATGAGGGCCACCGCGACCTGCCACGAGCCTAAGCCCATGGGGCGAAACGCGGGTGCAATGAGCGTTCCGAGTTTTCCTAAAATGCTGTTTGCGGGCGTTTCCACCATGTTGAAGCCCAGGTCAAAGCTTTGCAAAAACCACAATAGCACGCTCATGGCCAAAATGATGGTACCGGCCTTTTCCAAAAAGTGCCCCACCCGTTCGCCTACATGCAGCGCCGTATTTTTGATCGTCGGCATACGGTAAGGCGGCAGCTCGATCAAAAACGGCGCATCCTTCCCCTTAAAAACCGTATTTTTAAAGAGAAGCCCCGATAGGATGCCCAAAACAATGCCCAAAAAATACAGCCCGAATATCACCAAAACGCTCCCTTTGGCGAAAAACGCGCCGGCGAGCAGGCCGTAAACAGGAAGTTTGGCCGAACAGCTCATGAAGGGAACGAGAAGGATGGTCATGCGCTTATCCTTCATATTCTCCATGGTGCGCGCGCCCATTGACGCGGGCACGGTGCAGCCAAAGCCCATCAGGAGCGGTATAAAGCTTTTGCCGCTCAGGCCGAAACGGCGCATGGGCTTATCCATGATGAACGCGATGCGGCTCATGTAGCCGCTGTCCTCCAATATGGAAAGGCAAAGGAACAAAAGCGTGATCTGCGGCAGAAACGCGAGCACGCTGCCCACGCCTTTGATGATGCCGTCGCAGATGAGGCTCACAAACCACGCGCCCGCACCCGCGGCCTCAAGCGCGGCGCGCACATACGGCGCCAAGCCCTCGTCGATGATAAGCCCCAGTCCGTCGCTGAGCCAGGCGCCTACCGTGGAGAAGGTGAACGTGAAGATGAGCAGCATGATGCTCAAGAAGATAGGCAGTGCGAGGTATTTGTTTGTGAGCACCTTGTCGATTTTCGACGAGCGGTTGCCTCCCGCCTTTCTCGGTGCGCGCTTCAAGGCCGCCGCGCACACCTTTTCGATGTAGCGGTAGCGGCTGTCGGCGATCATGGTCTCGTTATCGCCGAGGGGACTTGAAACGGCGTAGCTTTTGACGATCGTATCGACCTGTTTTTTTATATGTGCCGGGAAGTCGAGTGTCTTTGTGACGATCTCGTCGCCCTCCAGGAGCTTGATCTCCGTCCAATGCAACGGCAGTCCGGCCTGCTTAGCGTATTGCTCCACGAGCGCCCCGATACGGTGATGCTCTATGTGCGTCATATCGTCGTACACGTCGTCCGGCTCTATGCGGAAGCCCTCGTGCATCTCAATATGCACCGCCGAAAGGAGTTTCTGTGCGTTTTCCACAAGCTCATTTACGCCCTCCCCCGTGCGGGCGCTGATCGGCACCACCGGAATGCCGAGTTCCAGCGAAAGCCGCTTACAATCGATCTCATCGCCGTTTTTTTGCACCTCGTCCATCATGTTGAGCGCGATGATCATGGGCCTTTCAAGCTCCATGAGCTGCACGGTCAAATAGAGGTTCCTTTCAAGGTTGGTGCCGTCCACGATATCGATGATGGCGTCCGGCTTTTCCTCGAGGATGAAGTTGCGGGCGATCAGTTCCTCCATGGAGTGCGGCGAGAGCGAATAGATGCCGGGCAGATCCACGAGCGTCATCTCATGCCCGTGCGTGTTGAGCCCTTCCTTGGAGCCGTTCAGTTTGCTTTTAACTTTACCTTCCTTTTTTTCCACCGTCACGCCCGGCCAGTTGCCGACGTATTCGCGGCTGCCGGTCATAGCATTGAAAAGCGTGGTCTTTCCGGAATTGGGGTTGCCTACGAGTGCGAGCCGCACGGGCTCGTTATCTATGCCTTGTATTTTTGTAAAAGGCGCTTCTTCAAGGCCGCCTGTGGGATCGTCGAGGATGAATTCCGTGAGCATGGCCGCACGTTCGTGCTCGCCGATATCGGCGTCGTTTTCGTGGTGCATCTCCTCTAAAAGTTCGCGCCCGCGGTGAGAGCGCTCCCTCTCGGTCAGAGCAAGCTCCCTTTGGAGCTTTTTTTGCTCGTCGTCGCGCATGAGCTCGATGCGAAGCGCCTCGTCGCGCCGTAAGGAAAGCTCGTAGCCGCGCAGGGAAAGCTCGATGGGGTCGCCCATGGGGGCGAGCTTCACCACCTCGATCTCTATGCCCGGCGTAATGCCCATATCCACGATCCGCCGCTTGATGCGCGGATCCGCCGCATCTACGGAATAAACGCGGCCCTTCTGCCCCGCCGTAAGCTCCGCGAGCGTTTTTCTCCCGGTCCTTTGTGACTGCTGCATGCGCCGCCTCCGAAAAAAGTTAGCATGTTCTAACCTTGAACATTATAGCACTTGCATTTCCCGTGTCAATTATATCTACGTATGGTATAATACATATGATTGTCCATTCACCCCCTATGCGTCTATATTGCGCGACATTTTTTCAAGAGGTGGAAGCGTGCTCTTATATATTGTGGATGCCTTTTCACAGTCTTTGTTCGGCGGGAATCCCGCGGGCGTGGTCTTGACCGAAGCGGCGCTCCCGGAACGCTATATGCGTTACCTTGCGACGGAGCTTCGCTACAGCGAGACCGCTTTCGTGCAGCATGACGGCGGCGCCTTTACCGTGCGATATTTTACGCCGGCGGATGAGGTCTCCCTTTGCGGACACGCCACCATTGCCGCCTTCACGGCGCTGAAGCACGCGGGGCTCGTGAAGCCCGGCAGCACCTGCGAGGTTAAAACGAACGCGGGGCTTTTGAAGATCGACGTCCTTTCAGACAGCGTATGGATGGATCTTGCCGCCCCCGTCAGCCTTGCGCGCATCGGTACGCGCGACCTCGGCTCTCTTTACGGCGCTTTAGGGTTGAGCGTTTCGGACATGCCTGCGAGGCTTCCGCCCGAGATCGTTTCCTCCGGCCTTCCGGACATCATGCTCGCGGTGAACGACCGCGAGACCCTGAACGACATCGTACCGGATTTCAAAGCCATCAGCGCCGAATCGCTTAAGCACAACGTGGTGGGCATCCACGCATTCGCGCACGGCGGCGACGGCGTTTGCGCCTACTGCCGCAATTTCGCGCCCGTTTACGGCATCGACGAGGAAGTCGCCACCGGCACCTCCAACGGCGCGCTCACCTATTATTTGTACCGGCACGGGCTCGTTGAGCCCGATACCGTGAACCGCTTCGTGCAGGGCGAAGCTATGCGCCGTCCTTCCTCCGTTTTGACGAAGCTCATGCAGCATGGCGACGCGCCTGCCGTACGCGTAGGCGGCGCAGGGGCGATACTTTCGTGCGGGGAGCTTTTCGGCTATTAGCCTCTTTGGTTATTGGCATATATAGGGTATAAAAACGCCGGGCCCGCGAGCCCGGCGTTTTTATACCCTTATATGAAATTGTAGGCATTATAAGTAGCGTATCCCTTGTATCCCCGTTATCCCCAAACCCGGAGCGTTGGAGATGGAAATATCCTTTTCGTTGAACACCGCGCCGCCCTCCACGGGATCGGCTCTGCACAGCACCGGTCCGTCGAGATCGACCTTGGTGATGACGCGCTTTGCGCATGCGAGATGCACCGCGGCCGTCACGCTCACCTTAGCTTCGAGCATGCAGCCGATCATGCATTCCACACCGTAGACCTCCGCTGCCGCCGCGATTTTCAAAGCGTTATAGATGCCGCCGCACTTCATGAGCTTAATGTTGATGAGATCGGCCGCGCGCATCTGAAGGATCGTAAACGCATCCTCGGGCGAAAATACGCTTTCATCGGCAAGCACGGGAATGCTCACGCGCTCGGTCACATATTTGAGTCCGGCAAAGTCGTGCGCCTTCACGGGCTGCTCCACGAACTCGATGTCAAGCCCGCTTTCCTCCATGCGCGAAAGAACGCGAACGGCTTCCTTGGGCATCCAACCCTGGTTCGCGTCGATGCGGATGAGCACGTCTTCCCCCGCCGCCTTTCGTACGGCGATAAGACGCTTCAAATCGAGATCCGCATCCTTGCCCACCTTGATTTTCAGACAGTCGTAGCCGCGCTTCAGAGCATCCGCCGTATCGCGCGCCATCTCTTCGGGGCCGTTGACGCTGATGGTGATATCGGTCGAGATACGGTTTTTGCCGCCGCCCAAAAGCTTATAGACAGGCATTTTATGAAGCTGTCCAAACAGGTCGTAAAGCGCCATATCCGTTGCGGCCTTTGCACTCGTGTTCTTCACGGCGCAGGCGTTAAGCGCGATGAGCGCGCCTTCGAGGTCGTCCACGTCGCGGCCGATGAGCGTTTTTTCGATATGCTCGCGCATGGCACCCAGGATGGAACCGTGCGTATCCCCCGTGATGACGCCCGTGGGTGGCGCTTCGCCATAGCCGACACAGCCACAGTCGGTATGGAGCTCAACGATCACATCTTCCACGCTCTCCACCGTGCGCAGCGCCGTTTTAAACGGCACGCGGAGCGGAACGGAAATAAGCCCGAGCCGAATGCCCGTGATCTTCATGCGCGTTTCCTCCCTTTATTTGAGACAAGGATATAACACTAAGAATATAGCACGAATTTATAGACCGCACAACCGCAATTCGGCAGCAAAAAAGCTCCGGTAATCCGGAGCTTTTTGTTGGCCTTTGCTAATACACCGATTTATCCGTTGCGCGGAACAAAGGGGATTAGCCCCAAGACGGGGGGCAATACCAACGCCTCAAACGGGGCGCGGGCGTGACGGTCTGCTTACTTACATCCCCTTGCGGTTCTGGAAGCACGCGCTGCAGTAGATGGGCCTGTCGTTCTTGGGAACGAACGGGATCTTGGTGGGAGCGCCGCACTGCGCGCAAACCGCGTCGTACATTTCCCTCTCACCGTTGCGCTGGCTCTTGCGGTTGTTACGGCAGGCTTTGCAGCGGATGGGCTCGTTCTGGAAGCCCTTCTCAGCATAGAATTCCTGCTCGCCGGCGGAGAAAACGAACTCCGCGCCGCAGTCCTTGCACACCAACACTTTGTCTTCGAACATCTGGAAAA
Source organism: Bacillota bacterium (assembly GCA_023400985.1). Lineage (GTDB taxonomy): Bacteria > Bacillota > Clostridia > Christensenellales > CAG-138 > UBA7707. The sequence goes on along the minus strand of JAEXEN010000038.1, from coordinate 56,060 downwards.
TCCCCTTGTGAAAAATAAATTTTTTTGGCTCTTCAAAAGCTAAGGCTGACCTGGTCTTTTACCCCACACCCGCCGGCAGGAAGCTTCGCTACCGGGCCAAAGGCCTCCCACTACAACTTCTCTCGGGGGATGTCCCCCGGCCGGACTAACATCTAAGCCGCACCATGCTCGCCGGCGGTTTGCCGGTTTACGTGGGTCGTTTTGCCTGCGACTGGCATCGACTTGCAACCACAGACCCTTAGAATCTGAATAACCTTACTCATTATAAGCGAACTTGTTAAAAAATGCAATACGTATTTTTTTTACTTATAAGTGATCCGCTCACCTGGGGAGAGCGCTCAATGCGGCGCGATCTCATCGTAGACCGCACGAGGTCCGCCCACATATTTAGGCCGCGTGCGTGCCATCACAAGGTTCGCCTCGCCGATCTTGCGGATGGATGCGTGGATGGGAACAGCGACGTGCCTTAAATGCATCCCGATAAGCGTATTGCCGATATCGAGGCCCGCGCGCGCGAGGGATTTCACATCCTCCGCCATCACGGGGTCGTCGAAAAGCTCGTAAGCGCGCATGGCCATAGCGCCGCCCGCGTGAAGCTGCGGCCGCACCCATACCTGCTGCAGGTCGTAGCGGAGAAGACATGCGCGTTCCACGACGAGCGCGCGGTTCAAATGCTCGCAGCACTGCACCGCCAAATAAAGACCGCGGCTCTTGACCGCAGGCAAAATAGCATTCATCAACTCATGCGCGACCGCCTCCGAGGACGCGGTGCCGATAAGCTTGCCGCCCACCTCACTCGTGGAGCAGCCCACGACTACGATATCGCTTTCCCTAATCGTATCGGCTGCGGCAAAAAGCTCCTCCATGGCCTTTTTCGTTTGTTCATACAATTCAGGCATATTTCTACCTCCGTTTGCAACGCTTATTATAGTGCAGAGCCCCCTAAAATGCAACCGCAACAGCCTTTTTTCGCATGCCACGTTCCCCCGTGCGTCATTTTTTTTACGGTCTTGCTAAAAACTTTTGTTTCCGCTATAATAAATGCTGAAGTATTTCCTTGACAAATTCGCTGGAAGGCATATAATTAACTAAGAATAATTCTTGTTCTCTGGAGAAAGCAAATGATTTATTCAAAACAAAGGGAGCTGCTTATTTCACAGCTTCGGCGTCATCGCGTCCACCCAACGGCGGATGCCCTATATGCTGCGGTGCGGGCGGAAAACCCCACCATCAGCCTTGCCACGGTCTATCGCAATTTGAACCAGCTCGTGGACAGCGGCCTTGTGATGCGCATCCCCGTACCCGGGCAGGCAGACCGTTTCGACGATAAGAACGACGGTCACCAGCACATGCTTTGCACGCAGTGCGGCAGCATTACGGATATCCCCGCTTCCGCGCTTCCTGATATCTGCGGAGCCGTTTCCGCCAACACGGGCCTCGATATTAGCGCGTGCACCATGCTTTTCAACGGTATCTGTAAGGCTTGTGAAAAGAAAAATGCAGCGAAAAACGGTACCAAACATTAATTTGATACAATAAACATGCAGGAGGTTTTTTTTACATGAAGGATTTGACCGGAACCAAAACGCTTAAGAACCTTGAGACCGCTTTTGCCGGCGAGAGCATGGCGCGCAACAAATACACCTATTATGCCTCCGCCGCCAAAAAAGAAGGCTTCAACCAGATCGCAGACATTTTTGAGGAGACCGCAGGCAACGAAAAAGAGCACGCAAAGCTTTGGTTCAAATGGCTGCACGACGGCGCGGTCCCCGTGACAAACGTCAACCTTAAGGACGCCGCGGGAGGCGAGCATTACGAATGGACTGAAATGTACGCCCAGTTTGCCAAGGAAGCCGCCGAGGAAGGCTTCACGGAGCTGGCCGCTTCCTTCAAGATGGTCGCCAACATCGAAAAGGAGCATGAGGAACGCTACCTCAAGCTTCTCAAGAAGGTCGAAGAGGGCAAAGTATTCTCCTCCGACGGCACCAAGGTCGCATGGAAGTGCGCCAACTGCGGTCATATCCACTTCGGCGAAAAAGCCCCCGAGATCTGCCCCGTCTGCAAGCACCCCAAGGCATATTTCGAGCTTCGCGCAGAAAACTATTGATCATAAACTCTATTGCTTCGGCACAAAAAACGCGCACCCGTCCGGGCACGCGTTTTTTTGTGTTGAAGCACACTGTTCTACTTATTGCTTTACTGCATAGACATCATTTCCGTCCGAAGAACCTTTATGATATGCTTTTCCAGCCTCGAAATATAGCTTTGCGAAATACCCATCATATCCGCCACCTGTTTTTGGGTGTATTCTCGCTGCCCCTTGAGCCCGAAGCGCAGCTCCATGATTCGCTTCTCGCGGGAAGTGAGCTTTTGCATAGCGAGCAGTAGAAGGTCCTTGTCGACCTCCTCCTCGAGGTTCCGGCAGACCACGTCGCCTTCCGTCCCCAAGATGTCCGAGAGCAAAAGCTCGTTCCCATCCCAGTCCACGTTGAGCGGCTCATCGAGCGATACCTCGAGCTTGAGGCGGCAGCTCCGGCGCAAATACATGAGTATTTCATTTTCGATGCAGCGGGAGGCGTAAGTCGCAAGCTTGATGCGTTTTTGCGTATCGAAGGTATTCACGGCCTTGATGAGGCCGATGGTGCCGATGGAAATGAGGTCCTCGATGCAGACGCCCGTGTTTTCGAATTTCCGCGCAATGTATACGACCAAGCGCAAATTGCGTTCGATGAGGGTCTGCTTTACACTCTCGTCGCCGTTTTCAAGACGTGCGATGAGCTCGGCCTCCTCTTCCTTCCTGAGCGGCGGCGGCAGTGCCTCGCCTGCGTTCACATAGTAAAGCTCCCGCGCAAGGTCGAGGCGCAGGTAAAGCTCATACAGCAAGCAGCGGATCTCGTGGAGCATGATTCCCTCCTTATTCGGTATAAGCGACACTTAATGCGGCGGGCGGAACGAGCGCAGAGGCCCCTTTCATGGGGGTGGGCGCCAGGGCCGCGAGCGCATGGAGCCTTGCGCCGGTGGAACAGTCGTATAGCGCGTCGGGTTTAAACGCGTAAAGGATAGTATTGCCGCCCGCCGCGCCGCGCACCAAAACGGGAACGCCTCCGCCGCCTGTAAAATCGCGCGCGTAAAACACGACGACGGGGAGCGCGCTGATCGGTTCCGTCAGGAAATTGCCCGTATCCACAATGCCGTCGAGCAGATATTCCTTTCCTTTGTGGCAAAGTCTGAGACGCACTTTGGCGGCGGATTTCGCGTTTCGGGCAAGCACATAACGCAATGCCCGCGGCAGAAAGGATGCGCCCAAAGCGCCCACGAGCGCGGCACGGAGAGGAACCGACGCCATAAGCACGCCGTTTTTCATGCTCCCGCCCAAAACAAGCGCAAGGCAGATGCAGAGCCCGCCCGAAAGAAAAGCGGCAAAGAAGATTGAGAGCGCATGGTGGAGATAAGCGCGGACGGTCCGTACCGGGATGCAAAGCGCCATCAGAAGCCCCGTAACAAGCTTCATCGGCAGCGTGCCGAGGAAAGGATAAGAAAACGCGAACGCGGCGTACACGGCCCCGCCGAGCGAGAAGAAAAACATGCGCCAAAACGGCACTTTTACGGAGCACATGGCGGCCGCCGCGCGAAGCATGAGCACATTCATCACGGTGTTATCCAGCAGAAAAAGCTCCAGCCACACGGCACTTACCTCCGATGCCGGTACTATACCATACGCACTTTGAGGAATATGTAGAACCGATGACGCGTATATATGCCCACAGTGTCGAAATTAACGGCGCAAAAAGTTAGTAAAAAATGCGCGGTCAATGAATGAATATTATTGACATTCATTCAATAGCTACATATAATATGAATGAATTTTTAAGCTGTTCATCCATTATTTTGGTGCGGAGGCCAGTCTATGGAAGATAAAAAGGCGGAGCTCTTCCACTACGGCAAGGAACTCTTCGGCAGGAAGGGGTTTAAGGATACCAATGTCGCCGACATTACCAAAATGGCGGGGGTTGCCGTGGGAACCTTTTATAGCTATTACCCCTCCAAAGAGAAGCTTTTCATGGAGATCTACCTTGCCGAGAACAATGCCCTGAAGCGGAGGCTGATGGCAACGGCCGACCTTATGGACGAGCCGCCGCAGTTTATCAAAAAAATGATCGCGCGCAACATGGAAGGCATCAGATCCGACCCTATCCTTTCGCAGTGGTACAACAAAGACGTTTTTGATAAGATCGAGCGTTTTTTCCGGGAGGAAAACGGCCTTGGCGTGATGGATCTATTTTATCGGGACACGGTAAAGCTCATTGAGATGTGGCAGGATGAAGGAAAAATCAGATCGGACATCGACAGCGGAATGATCATGGCCATGTTCACGGCCATCATCAACATCGACACGTATAAGGAAGAGATTGGGCTCAAATATTTCCCGCAGTTGCAGGAGCACCTCACGGAGTTTGTATTAAAAGGCCTGGCCCCACCTAGCCGACCGAAGGAGGAAGAGAAATGAAATTAGCGGTCCTATCCTATTCCCTGACGGGTAATAACGACGCTCTGGCGGAGTATATCGCCAAAGAGCTGGACGCTAAGCACATCCGGATCACCGAGCCCAAAAAACGCACGAGCAACACGATAACGGCGGATTTGATGTTCGGAAAAACGCCGGTCACGGCGCCAAATCCGCAGGTCCTGTCGGAATATGATTTCATCATACTCGCAGCTCCCGTTTGGATGTCTCAGCCTGCCTTTCCGCTGCGGGCGTATCTGAAACATCTCAAAGAACATCCGAAAAATTACGCGTACGTCTCGATAAGCGGCGGAGCCATGAACGCCAATCCCGGGCTTGCCGGCGCGCTCAAAAAAAGAACGGGCTATGCGCCTTTAGCGCTTATCGATCTCCATATCGCCGACCTTCTGCCCGCGGAGCCGAAGCCGACCGCGCAGGTCACAAGCGCTTACCGTCTCACCGCGGGGGATATCGAAAAGCTGACGCAGCGTGCGGTAAGTCTCCTCAAAGAAAACTTGCCGAAATAGGCGGGCCTTGAAACGTATTTTATAGGCGGGATGAAATCACCCCGCCTTATTATCCACTTTACCGAATCGCCTTCTTTTTCTCCGGATAAAATTCCCGAAAAAGCGCCATATAACCCGGGAGCCGCGCAAGGTCCGGCTCAAAAAATTCGAATGTGATGCCATTGCATTTATCGATGCTGCGGTCAAAAAGCATATAGGATTTGCGGAATTTACACGAGCCGTTTTTTTCGTTATGGCAATGCGCGCAGTCTCCCCGTTTTCCCGTAAACGGCGCAAGGATGAACGGCTCCGCCCGCTCGATAAACGCCCGATGCCTGTCGATGTGATTGAGGAACAAACGCAGCACGATATCGTTTTCCCCCAGATAGACGCGCGCAAAGACCTGTTGGCTCTTTACGCCCCGTTTCCTATAAATGACCATAAATCGGCCCCAGCAATAGCCGTCGCCGATGCTTTGACCGAAATGGTAGCCGAGCCCCTCCATTTCGCGGTTAAACGCACAAAGAAACGCCTTGCTCTGTTCGGAGAGAAAATCAAACCGCGGCTCCTTTAAAATGCCCTCCATGGAATACCCCCTATCTTACTTTTGTGCCAAAAAAACGCCGCGCAAATGTTCGCGCGGCGTTTCTTGTTTCTTTGTTATTCCTTATTCCGCAAGAAGCTCGGCAGATCGAGGTTGTTTTTCTCCTTGGGGTTATAGTCCTCCTTGAGGATATCCGTCTTGGTATAATGCGGGGTAACGTCCTCTCCGTCGGGCAGCGGCGAAGCATAGTCCGGCGCCTTTGTGCGCGGACGGTTCCAGAAATCGTTGCGGGCGAGGTTCGACGGGTCCTTGAGCGTGCGCTGCTGCCGTACGGAATCCTGCGGAACGGCGGGCTGCGCTTTGCTTTCGGGCGTTACTTCCTTCGTCTGCACCGGTAGTTCGTCCTTGGAATCAAAGCCGGTGGCGATCACGGTGATGCGCACGGCGTCGCCCATTTCGTCGTCGATACCGGCGCCCCAGATGATGTTCGCATCGGCGTCCGCATATTCCTGAATAAGCTTTGCGGCCTCGCGGGTCTCGTGCAGGCCGAAGTCCGGCCCGCCGGTGATGTTGATGAGCACGCCCCTCGCGCCGTTGATGGTAGTCTCGAGGAGCGGGCTCGCGACCGCCTGCTTGGCAGCCTCGATGGCGCGCTTTTCGCCCGATGCGATGCCTATGCCCATGTGCGCCATGCCCTTTTCGCGCATGATGGTGCGCACGTCCGCAAAGTCGAGGTTGACCATGGCGGGCACGGCGATAAGGTCGGAAATGCCCTGAATACCTTGGCGGAGCACGTCGTCGGCAATGCGGAACGCCTCGATAAGGCTTACGTTGCCGACCGTGTCGAGCAGCCTTTCGTTGGGGATGGTGATGAGGGTATCCACATTTTCCTTGAGTGCGGCGATGCCGCGCTGGGCGTTTTGCATGCGCACACGTCCTTCAAACTCGAAGGGTTTGGTGACGACGCCGATTGTGAGGATGCCCAGAGATTGCGCGCATTCCGCCACGATGGGGGCCGCGCCCGTCCCGGTTCCGCCGCCCATGCCCGCGGTGATGAAGATGAGGTCCGCTCCCTTGAGCGCCGCGGTGATGCTGTCGCGGCTCTCCTCGGCAGCCTTGCGGCCTATCTCGGGGTCCGCGCCAGCGCCGAGACCCTTGGTGAGCTTTTCGCCGACCTGTATCTTCTGATTGGCGCGCGAAAGATAAAGCGCCTGCTTGTCCGTATTGATGGAGATAAACTCCACGCCGCGCAAGCCGTACTGGATCATGCGGTTCACGGCGTTATTCCCCGCGCCCCCCACACCGACTACCTTGAGCTGCGCAAACTGGCCGCTTTCAAAATCCAGCTCTAAACCAATGGGCATACGCTTTCCTCCTATTTCTCAAAAAAGTCCCGCAGAATCCCTACTAACCCGCTGCGCTCCGCCGCGCCCTCAAGCCTTGACTGGCCCTCGTCGCCGGATGCATGTATCACAAAATCCATCACCGCAAACGCGGAGGCGTAGTTGGGCGAACTCAGCCGCGGCATCCACGGCATGCGTACCTCGATGGGCACGCCCATACAGCGTTCGAAATAATCCGCGCTCCCGCGCATGAGCGCCACACCGCCACCCGTGAGGTAGATGGGCGGCTTGAAGCTCTCCGATACGTTCATTTCCTCGAGCGCCGCGCTTATAAACTCAGCAAGCTCCCGGCTTCTTGCCTCCACAATGTATTGGATGGCTTCATGGTCCACGCGGAGCATACCGCCGCCGGGCATCTTTACGATATCTATGCTGTCCTGATAATCCAGCGAATAAACATAGCGGCGCTTGATATTCTCGGCGACGGGAGCGTTCAATCTCAGGCCGTAAGCGATATCGGATGCGAAATGCGCTCCGCCGATGCGGATCGAGCGAAAATCAACAAGCGCGCCGTTTTTGACGACGCATACATCCGTATGTGTACCACCGACGTCGAGAAGCACCGTTACACTCTGCCTGTCCTCCTCGGGAGCGATAAAGATCGCCTCCGCGAGCGGCACCGCCACGAACATATCGGTTTGGATGGCCGCCGCGCGAAGCGTATCGGTCACGAGCGTTTTAAAACGGGAATCCACAAACGCGTGGGATATGGTAGCACGCACGCTCTCCGCGTTGATGCCGATCGGAACGTCGAGCCGTACGGTGCCCGAAGTTTCAAACTCAACGGGCGTGGAATGCATCAGCTCGAAGCCCTCGGGAAATTCGAAATTGAGCGACTCATCGATGAGCGCGTCCACATCGGCCTCCGAAAAACCGCTCCTGCGGTGCGGCGCTACCTCCGCGTCCTTCAAGATGACCTGAACGAAGGGTGCTGGCACACCGACGCTTAGGTGACGCACGGTGCGTTTGCATTCGTTTTCGGCAGCCTCGATGGCATGCTCGATGGCGTTGATGGCGTTTTTTTCGTCTGCAAATACGCCATGCTTGTACCCCTTGTATTCGCAAACCCCCGCGCCGTGCACCAATACGCCGCCCTTGCCGTTGGGGCTGCAGATCAAGCATATCATCTTGGAGCTGCCAATGTCCAAAATCGCCGTAAACTGGCTCATCGCCCCTCCAAACTGCGCCGTAGGCCGGTGAAATATACTCCGCCCAGTATTTAAAGAATACCACACCTACTATATATTGTGCAATACGCGTCAAAGCAATTTGTCAGGAAATGGAAAAATCCGCCTATCCGCTGAACGGATCGTCCTCCAAAGTAGGTGAAACTTCGGGGCTTCCGCCGGGACTCGGCGAGACGCCGGGATCGTCAGTAGCGTTCGGGTCCGGCGAGGCGTTCGGGTCGGCAGGCTCCGTATCGGATGGCGTATCGCTTTCGACCGGCGAATAAACGGGACCGCCGCGTGCCGCAAGGTAAATAATACCGCCTGATCTTCCGGTTGCTCTGAGCTCCTTTAAGACCAGCGAAAGGTTCGTAAGCTTGTCCGCAAGTTCATCGGGCGCTCCGAGCCTTACCAAAAAACCTTCCCGCATAGTAAGCTCGATGGAAAGCGTGTTCGCCATGTTGATACTTTTTACGTCCGCCGTCAGACCCGCCTGCTCGACGGTCGCAAGGATATTAACAAGCGCTTCCGCCTGAAAATCCGTGCCGGTATTGATGTTTTGTGCAAGCGTATAACCCGCGTTACCCATGCCGTAGACCAAAACGAGAGAATCATCCTCAGGCGCGCCAATGCTTAAAACCGCGCCCTTTTCGTCGATAAGCACGCTGTCGCCCGAAGAATCCGCGATGATGGCGCGCGGCACGCGCTCCTTTACGCGGAGAATGACCGTATGGGGAAAATCGCGCACGACCTCGAAGCTTTCGATGTAGGGGTTAGATAAAACCGCTGAGCGCGCGGCTTTTTCATCAAGCAAAAACATATGCTGGCCGGGTTTTATTTCGGAGGCTTCCAGTATGCTTTCGACGCTTACGCTCGTTGCGCCCTGCACCTCCACCTTGTCCACAAGGAGCGCAAAATAAACGATCGCGAGCGCGGCAATGCAGGAAACGATGAAGATCATGACGCCGAGCGTATGGCTCGCCCCTCTTTTGGGGCGCGTCCGCTTTTTCCGTTTCCCCTTTCCTCTGCCCGAGGCGGCTTGTGATTTTTGGTGCTCGCCCGCCATCAGTCTTCCTCTCGCCGTATACACGCGCCGACGTGCGTCAGCATGCGCTCCATCCCTTCGTACCCTCTGTCGATGATCTCCGCGTTCATCACGACGGTTTCGCCCTGCGCCGCAAGCCCCGCGATGGTGAGCGCCGCGCCGCCGCGCAGATCGCGCGCGTACACCTGCGCTCCCGTAAGCCTTTTTACGCCGCGGATCACGGCGGTGCGATCCTTCTGGGTAAACACCGCGCCCATGCGGGCAAGCTCCGAGGCGTGCTTGAAACGGCCTTCGAATACGTTCTCCACCACCACGCTCGTTCCTTCCGCCAGGGAGCACAGCGCAAAAAACTGCGACTGCATATCCGTGGGGAACCCCGGGTACGGAAGCGTTTCGATGAGCTTGATCTCCCTGAGTCTCTCGGGTGCTTTCAAGGTAAGGCTGTTTTCGCCGCCCGCTATTTCACAGCCCGCCTCCTTCAGCTTCGCGATAATGGAGGCCATATGCTCGCTTTGCACGTTAAAAAGCGTAAGCTCGCCGCCCGTAACAGCCGCGGCGCAAAGCATGGTGCCCGCAACGATGCGGTCGGGGATGATGCTGTGCTCTGCGTTCTTCGTCGGCTTTGAGCTCCCTTGTATATAAACGTCCGAGGTGCCCGCTCCGGATACCTCAAAGCCCATGGCGCATAAGAATTTTTGAAGATCCACGATCTCCGGCTCGCGCGCGGCGTTATGGATGACCGTTTCCCCTTGCGCCCGTACCGCTCCCATGATGATGTTTTCCGTGGCGCCCACGCTCGGATAATCGAGGTGTATTTCCGCGCCCTTCATGTTTCTGCCATCGCAGATGATCTGCCCGTGCTCCTCGGTGATGTTCACGCCGAGCATGGAGAGACCTTTCAGATGAAGGTCGATGGGACGGTGACCGATCTCGCAGCCGCCGGGGTAGGTGCACACCGCCCTTTTGAACCGTCCGAGAAGCGGCCCCAGCGTAAAGATGGACGATCGCAACTCCTTGGAGATACGGTGCGGCATGATAAAGCTGTGCGCCGCTGAAGCGTCGATTCGGACAATGCCGCCGTCTCGCACCCATTTAGCGCCGAGTGCCGATAGGATGCTGAGCATGTTCTCGACATCCTTAAGCTCGGGGCATTCGGAAAGAACGATTTCCTTATCCGAGAGCAGGCAGGCCGCGAGGATGGGCAGCGCCGCGTTTTTTGCGCCGGAAACACGCAGGCTTCCATAGAGCGGGCGCCCGCCCGAGACGATAAACCTTGCCATGCAAAACTCCTCCCGTGATTTTATCTTATGCGAGCGGGAGGTGTAAAGTTCTATTGCGGCTCAAGATTTCTGGATATATTCAACAATATGCCGAATGCGGAGAGAAAAATGAGCAGCGACGTCCCCCCGTGACTGACAAGCGGAAGCGTCTGCCCCGTGGGCGGTATGGAGCTTGTGGCGACGCCGATGTTGATCGCCGCCTGCAGCGCCACGACGCTCGTAATGCCCGCCGCAAGCAGCGAGCCGAAGCGGTCCTTGCATTTGATGGCGATGCGCAGGCCGCGGTAGGTGATAAACGCGTACATGGCTACCACGAACGTACAGCCGATAAAGCCCAATTCCTCGCCGATGATGGAAAAGATGAAGTCGCTCTCTCCATAGGGCAAAAACAAAAGCTTCTGGCGGCTGAAATTGAGTCCCTGTCCAAACAGGCCGCCCGAGCCGAGAGCATAAAGCGACTGGCGCAACTGGTAACCGTCGCCCTTATCGGTGTCCCACGGGTCGGTAAAAATCATGAGCCTCGCCCACTGGTAGGGTTGCGCTTTGGCGAGTAAAAGCACCGCCGGTACAGCTAGGAGGGCCATAATCAAAAGGTATTTGAGCGGCGCGCCTCCTACGTAGAGCATCACCATGCCGGTCGCCACAAATATGATCGTCATAGAAAGGTTGGGCTGCAAAAGCAAAAGCACCGCGATCACGGCCATGATGATGAGCATGGGCGCGATGCCGTGCGCAAGGCTTTCCATGCGTTTGGGGTGACGCGACATGAACGAAGCCATGTACAGCACAAGCACGAACTTAGCAAATTCCGAAGGCTGGAAAGCAATATTCGTGCCCGGTATCTTGAGCCAGCGCTGCGATTCATTCTTCTCCTGCCCCAGAGCAAGCACCAGCACCAATAGCACGATGATAATGATAAGGCCTACCACGCGAAACTTTTCAATGAAGCGGTAATTAACGCGCGACAGTATGTACATCGCCGCGAGCCCAGCACCGCAATATATGGCCTGGCTTTTCAGGTAGTAGAAGCCGTCTCCCTTATAGGTGTAGGCGTAATAATAGCTTGACGAAAACAGCATCACGAGCCCGAACGCGCAAAGCGCGACGATCGCCACAAGCAGAGGAAAATCCAAATGCCCGGGCGTATAAAGCGGCTTTTTCAGTTCCGTCTGCACGCTCGCTGCCTTCACGCTCTTTTTCCTTCCCCCGATAAGGTAAAGGGAGTCGAACCCTTGCGCCTCAAAACTGCCAGTTTGGCGCACGTCTTTGTCATCGTCGGTCGCCGTAGCCCCACACACGAGGCCCTACATCGAGTACCGGAACACGTCGATGGCGTGCTTTCCGGCCCTCTAAACCGCAAGGCATCAGCTTCCTTTACCTTTAAAGGCGCATCACGGCTTTCTTGAATTCGCGCCCTCGTTCCTCATAGTCCGAAAACATGCCCCAGCTCGCCGCCGCGGGCGAAAGAAGCACGGCGTCGCCGTCGCAGCTAAGCGTTTTTGCCTCCTTTAAAAGCGCATCGAGACCGCCTTCAAAGGTATGTACGTTCGTATACCCCGTGCGCTTTGCCGCCTCTAAAATGGCGGGAACATTGATGCCCGATGCGATCACTGCCTTGATTTTCCCGTCAAATGCCTGAAAAAGCGGCGTGAAATCGCTCTTTTTATCGTAGTTGCCGACGCCCAGCAAAAGTATCGTTGGCCTCGTCATCGCCTGTACGGCCTTGATGGTGGAATCGGGATTGGTGCCCTTGGAATCGTTGATATACGCTATGCCCCCAACCTCCCGCACAAACTCTATGCGGTGTTCCACGCCCTTGAAGCTCTTAAGGCCTTCGCAAACGGCCGCGGGCTCGAGCCCCATGCAAAGCCCCAGCGACGCCGCGCAAAGCGCATTTTGCACATTGTGCGCGCCGGGTATCCTCAGTTCGCTTATATGGATAAGCGGCATCTCTTCGCCCTCAAAGCGCCACACCATCCGCCCCTCTCTCAAGAACATGCCCGAATCGAGCTCATGCTCCATCGAAAAGTATACGATGCGCGCTTTGGTGAGGCGGTTCATATCCTTTACGACCGGGTCGTCGTAGTTCAATACCGCAAAATCGCTTTCGCGCTGGTTCTCAAATACCCGGCATTTTGCGGCGATATAGTTTTCCATTTTATATTCGAAGCGGTTGAGGTGATCCTCGGTGATGTTGAGCATGCCTGCGGCGTTCGCGCGAAAATCCCTTATGCTTTCGAGCTGCAGCGCCGCGACCTCCGCCACCACATAATCGCCCGCGCCGATTTCAAGCGCATGCTCCGTGATGGGGATGCCGATGTTGCCGAGCACGAACGTACGTTTTTTTGCCGCCTTGAATATCTCACCCGTCAGCGCGGTGGTGGTGGTTTTTCCGTTGGTGCCGCTAATGCACACGAAGTGCGAATCGCGGTTCGCGTAGCGGTAGCCAAGCTCGATCTCGCCGATCACCTCAATGCCGCGTTTTTTTGCTTCCTTCGCAAACGGGGCGAAGATGGGGACGACGGGACTCAACACCATAAGGTCGACATCGTCGAGAAGATCCAGGGGGTCCTTCCCCAGTGCATCTATATATTCTATGCTGTGAAGCGCCTCTTTAAGACCATCGATCGAGTTTTTCATATCGTTGACGATCACGCGATAACCGTTTCTAAAAAGAAGCTTTGCGCTTGCGACGCCGCTTCGCGCCATGCCCACGATAAGGGCTGTCAGCTTATGTTCGTTCAATTTATTTCTCCCCCAATGAAATCATGAATTCAAAGTGGCGAGGATATTTATCGTCGGACAAGGAAAAAAGCGCAGGCATACCGGGACGTATTCCAAGCATTTTTGACGCAGACCGGCGGCAAATAGACCGCCAAGATGTTTCAGGATTTTGTTGGGGGAACAATATCGTAAGCCTCCCGCTTATAGTTGAAAAAAAGCCGCCCGATGCGTCAAGGTGCTTGAGGCAACAGAGCCGCGCTCTGCCTCAAACGCCTTAACCCTCCGCATCCGCCGTGCCAAGCGCCAAGCAACCACGGCTTTTCGGATAAGATCACCGGACGGCTGTAAAAACAGTTACACAAATGCCAAAAGGCATATCAAACACAAAACAGTTGTAACTATCATATATATCGAAACAATCTTCGTTTCGGAATAGCCTTTAAGCTCAAAATGATGGTGCAGCGGAGCCATTTTGAAGATTCGTTTCCTGCGCAGCTTGTACGAGCCCACCTGCAATATCACCGAGACGGCGCTGGCCACAAAACAGCCGCCCATGACGGGAAGAAGAAACGCCGCGCGGGAGAAGATAGTCATGCACGCGACCGCGCCGCCGAGCGCCAAGGAGCCCGTGTCCCCCATGAACACACGCGCCGGATAGGCGTTGTATCTTAAAAATCCCATGCACGCGCCGGCAACGGCCGTCGAGAACATTCCCATGGACTTAAGCTCGGCGCTTAGCTGCGTCTGCGCCGCCTGCGCAGCGTCCGCGGGCGCCAGCACCGCCTGCGACATGTAGTAAAAGATCAAGCCCATCGTCAGCGCGTAGATGAGCGTTACGCCCGAGGCGAGGCCGTCGAGGCCGTCGGTCAAATTGACGGCGTTGACGGTTCCGACCACCACGAAGATGATGAACGGGATATAGAAAACCCCAAGGTCCCATTCCACGTTCAGAAACGGCATGTAGATCTTTGAGCCCACGAACGGGCTGTTGTAGGCGTACAGGGCGATGATCGCAGCCACACAAAATTGGCCGATGATCTTCTGGTACGCGCGAAGCCCCACGGTGTTTTTAAGGCGAACCTTCAAAAAGTCATCCAGGAACCCGAGAAGGCCGAAGCCCGTGGTCACAAGGAGCGCCGGGAGCACGAATTCCGTAGCGCTTAACGAGAAAGCAAGCGTGCCGACCAAAATGCCCGCGATCATCATCAAGCCGCCCATCGTGGGCGTTCCGCTCTTTTTCAGGTGCGATTTCGGCCCGTCCGAGCGCTCCGTCTGCCCGAATTTGAGCTTTTGGAGGGCCGGTATAAGCATGGGGCCCAAGAGCATCGTTACAAGCGCAGCAAGAAGGAGCGCATAAATGAGGTTATCCATTGTAATTTTCTTTGGCGGCCCGTCAGCGCGACAGTATCTCCGCAACGATCTCCTTCTCATCAAAATGGTGCTTGCCGCCGTTGATCTCCTGGTAGCTTTCGTGCCCCTTGCCCGCAAGGATGATCACATCGTCCTTGTGTGCGTTGCGAAGCGCGTACTCGATGGCGGCATAGCGGTTTTCGATGACCACATACTCGGCGCCGGTCTTCTTCACGCCTTCCTCGATGGCGCTGATGATGGACGTGGGCTCCTCGCTGCGGGGATTGTCCGAAGTAAGCACGATGAAATCGGAATAGCGACCCGCCACCTCGCCCATAAGCGGGCGTTTCGCCTTATCGCGGTCGCCGCCGCAGCCAAACAAAGTGACGATCCTGCCCTTTGCGAAACCGCGTACGGTCTTTAAAACGTTTTCGAGCGCGTCGGGCTTGTGAGCGTAATCCAAAAATACCGTAAAGTCGCGCCCGCCGCTCGGGAGCGGCTCGAGCCTGCCGGATACAACGCCCATTTTTTCGAGGCCGTGCTTGATGGCGTCGAGCGTAAACCCAAGCTCGATGGCGGCCGCGGAAGCGCCCATGGCGTTGTAGACGCTGAAAATGCCCGGGGTGGGTATGTTGATGCGCGTCCTGCCGATGCGGGTGATCATATCAAACTGCACCCCGCGCGTGGTGATATCAATCTCGGCGGCGGAAACGTCCGCGCGCTCGGTGATGCCAAAGGATGTTCTAGGTAAGGAAATGCCTTCGAGCATCTTTTCGGAATGCGCGTCGTCCGCGTTGACGATGGCAAATTTGCTCTGATAAAACAGCAGCTTTTTGGCCGCCAGATAGCTTTCGAAATTTTTATGGTAATCGAGATGGTCCTGCGTAAGGTTGGTGAACACCCCAACGTCGAATTCGATGCCATGTACGCGGTGCTGGTCGAGCGAATGGGAGGATACCTCCATCACCACCAGATCCACGTTTTCGTCTTTCATTCTACTGAGCAGCGCCTGCAGATCCACGCTTTCGGGAGTCGTGCGGTCGCTCTCCACGGCCTTGTCGCCGATCATATTGCGGATGGTGCCGATAAGCCCGACTTTCTTTCCCGCCGCCTCGGCGATGGCCTTGAGCATGTAGGTGGTGGTCGTTTTCCCGCTCGTGCCGGTGATGCCCGCCACATGCAATTTCTCCGCGGGATAGCCGTAAAAGGCGGCGGCCATCTCCGCCATGGCGATGCGGGTGTTCTTTACGATTACCTGCGTAACGTCCAGGGGGAGCCTGCGTTCCACAACGAGCGCCGCAACGCCCGATGCTACTGCCTGCTCGGCATAAATATGTCCGTCGGCAAAAGTACCGACTACGCAGAAAAACACATCACCCTTTTCGACTTTTCTGGAGTTGTACTTCAGGGCGTTTACATTTACGTCCCCGCCGATCAAATCGTGTTCTGTCTGTTTCAAAAGCTCGCTAAGCAGCATGTTTCCTCCATCATCCCCCGCCGATTTGCGCGGCGGAGAACTCTACAAATACTTCCGTGCCCCGGTTAACCTCCGTGCCCGCCACAGGATTTTGGCGGATCGCCGTGCCGCTCTGGTTTGGCGGGTCGATGCGGATGGTGAGCCCGAGCGCCGAGAGCGCGTCATGCGCTTCGAGGCGTGTTTTGTCCGTCAGATCGGGCACCGTGACGGTATCGGTCTCGCCCGATTCGTCCATGATGGCAGCCGTCGTATCGGTGTACAAAAGTACTTCCGAGTTCTTGTTCACCACCGACCCCGCGGCGGGAACCTGTGCCGTGACCGTGTCGGTCTCCTGATAGGCCGCGCTGAGGCCTGCGTCTTCAAGCTTTTGCTTCGCCTCGGATACGGAAAGCCCCGTAACATCGGGTACTGTGACGCTCTCCGAACTGCCCTCAGGCAAATAGCCGTAATGGCGGAGCGTTTCCTCCAGCACCACCTTCACGAACGGCGCCGCTACGGTGCTGCCGAAGATCGTTCCCACCTGCGGTTCATCCACGAGGAGCAGACATACGAATTCCGGGTCGTCCGCGGGTGCAAAGCCGATGAAGGAAGCGATCAGCTTCCCGTCGGCAACCTGCCCGTTTTCATACTTCTGCGCGGTGCCCGTTTTGCCGCCCACACGGTAGCCCGGGATGCCGGCGTTGCGGCCGCTGCCCTCCGTGACGACGCTTTCGAGTATCTGCCGCACGGTCGCGGAGGTTTCCTCGCTAATGACGCGGCGCACCACGGTCGGCTCGTTTTCTAGGATGATCTCCCCGTCCGGCGATGTGATCTGCTTCACCACATAAGGCTGCATGAGGTTGCCGCCGTTGACCGCCGCGCTGGCGGCGGCCGCAAGCTGGATGGGCGTTACCGCGATGCTCTGGCCGAAGCCGATGCGCGCAAGCGTGTTTTCGGTGATGTACTTCTCCTGCGTCACGATGCCGCCCGCTTCGCCCTGTATGCCGCTGCCCGTTACCGAGCCGAAGCCAAACTTGTATATGTAATCATAAAACGTTTCCCTCCCCATTGCAAGCGCCATCGACATGAAGGCGACGTTGCAGGAGTTCTGCACGGCCTTCTCCAAAGTCTGTGCGCCATGCCCGCCGCTTTTCCAGCAGCGTACCCTATCCCCGCCGTTCAACATCTTGTAGCCTGGGCAGAAGTAGCCCGAACCGGTCGTTACGGTTTGGCTGTCGAGCGCTGCCGATAGCGTCATGATCTTGAAAGTGGAGCCCGGTTCGTAGGCATCGGCCACGATGCGGTTGCGCATCAGGCTTTGGAGGGTGCTGAGGTCGTCGCGCGGCGGATCGTTGAGGTCAAAATCCGGATAGGAAGCAAGCGCGATGATCTCGCCGGTCTTGCAGTTCATGATGATGCACTGCGCGTTCTTGGCACTGTTTACCGTAAGCGCCTGTTTGAGCTGTTTTTCAAGGATCGATTCCACCGCGCTGTCGGTGGTCAATACGAGGGTACTGCCGTCGAGCGGCTCAATGATCTCCTCAAGACCATAAGCGAGCGCGTTGCCCTTGCGGTCTGTTTCCGTGATCATACGGCCGTTTTCGCCGCCCAGATATTTATCGTACTTCTGCTCCAGACCCGCCTGTCCCGCGCCGTCCACGGTGGTGAAGCCTATAAGCTGCGAAAAGGTGTTTGAAAGCGGGTAGTAGCGCTTGGTGTCGATCGCCGTACCCACGCCCGCGCCGAGCTTTAGGGCGACGATCTGATCCACCATATCGCGCTCCACGGCGCGCTTTAAAACGACCTCCATCTTGGTTGTGTCGCTCACCTTGGCGAGCACGCTTTCATAGTCCATGCCCAAGAGGGTTGAAAGCTCGCGCGCTACACGCTCGCGGTCCGCGTCGCCGACCTGCTGCGGCCATACGAGCACTTTATAGGCCGTTCCGCTCTGAGCGAGCACCACGCCGTTGGTATCGAGTATCATCCCGCGTTTGGCGGTCAGAGCCGTGTCACGCGTCCACTGGGAAAGCGCCATCTCCTGAAGCTCATCGCTCCAGATGACCTGAATATAGAAAATACGCCCAAGCAATATGACGAATACGAGAGCGATCGCAATGAGCGTCCACAGCAGTCTTTTTTTGTTGGATACAGCCGGCGCGCCCATCGACTTCCCCCTTACCTCCCGGGCGTTTTCAGTCGCCGTTCACTTTCACGATCTGATCGGCGCCGGGATAATCCATGCCGGCCTCTTCGGCCGCTTCGCGCGCTTCGTCGATGCTGACGGCGCTGTTGAGCTTTACCGCGAGCTCCGTGAGCTCTATTTCGCATTGCGAGATATCGCTTTTAAGCGTGTTGACCTTGTTGTATTCGGTCGAAATCTCGGCATAACGCATCAAAATGCCGATGAGCGCTGCGGCGATAAAAACGACTGTGGCGAGAACGCCGGCCTTTTTAAAAAACAGCCTTGCGGGGCTCGGCTTATCCGAAGCGTTTGGCTTTTTCCTCGTTTTCGGCGCGGGGCGCGTCTTCACGGCGGGATTGAACGGATACGCTTCAGCTCCGGGCTCGAATGCCTCTTCTTCGGGTTCCAGCTTTGACATAGCGGAAGACTGGTACACGCGGGAATCCACATACACCCTTGTGGCGCTACTCTCGCTTATACGTCCCTGAACGCCGTCGATCTTCCTTGCCGCTACTGCCATGTTATTCATCTCCGTCGTAAGTTATAACTTTTGTACGGCTCGCAGCTTCGCGCTGCGGGAACGGGGGTTTTTGTTCACTTCCTCCTCGCTTGCGATGAGGGGTTTTTTTGTAAGGATGCGCGAGGTGGGCAATTTATTGCAGGTACACATAGGTGCGCGCGGATCGCAGGTGCAGGGGTTTTCGTAATCGCGGAACGCTTGTTTTACGATGCGGTCTTCGAGCGAATGGAAGGTGATCACGGTCAGTACGCCGTCTTTCTCGAGCAATCCCTCCGCATCGTCGAGCGCCCTCCTAAGGCCCTCGAGCTCGCCGTTGACCTCAATGCGCAACGCCTGAAACGTGCGTCTTGCCGGATGCGGGCCTTCGCGGCGCGTTGCCGCCGGGATTGCGCCTTTTATGATATCCGCAAGCTCCGACGTGCTGTCGAGCGAATGTTTTTCCCTCTCGCGAAGGATGGCGGATGCGATACGGCCCGCGTAGCGTTCCTCGCCGTATTCGCGTATGACGCGCGCGAGCTCCTCAAAGGAATAACCGTTCACCACATCGCAGGCCCGAAAGGGGGCGGAAGCATCCATCCGCATGTCGAGCGGTGCGTCCGCATGGTAGGAAAAGCCGCGTTTTCCTTCGTCGAGCTGGTGGGAAGATACCCCGAGATCCAGTAGGATGCCGCTGACCCGGTCTACCGAAAGCCCGTTTAAGAGGCTTTTCATCTGAAAAAAGTTGCCGTGTACGGCCGTGAATGCGTTTTGGAAGCGTTGAAGCCTTTTTTCCGCTTCGGCGATGGCATCCGCATCGCGGTCGATGCCGATGAGCCGCGAGCCTTCAGGGAGCCTTTCAAGCACCGCTTTCGCGTGCCCTCCCCCGCCGAGCGTGCCGTCTACGAACACGCCGCCCCGCGCGGGTTTTAATAGTTCCATCGTCTCCCCGAGCATGATGGGCACATGGTAATTGGAGTCCGTCATATGCCGAGCCCCGTCAAATACGCGAGGGTATCGTCGTCGAAGCCTTCGTCTTCGTGGCAGTGGCGTTCCCATACGGGCGCGCTCCATATCTCCATGCGGTTGCCCATACCGATGAGCACGACCTCTTCGGTGATCGCGGCAAGCTCGCGTAGCTGAGCGGAAATCAAAATGCGCCCCTGCTTGTCCGGCTGGCAGTCACAGGCGTTGGCAAACAGCATGCGCATAGCGTTTTGGGCCGTAACGTCGGCCATGGCGGTTTTTTTAAAGCGCTCCAGGAGCTCGTTCCACACGGGCAAAGACATACCGGTCAAGCATCTGCCGCCGCCGCGCCCCATAAGGCCGCGGGTGACGATGATGGTATCCCCCAGATCGTCCCGCCACTTCGCAGGTATAAATATCCTGCTTTTCGGGTCCACGCTATGCTTGTAGGAGCTTATCAGCACCGCGTATGCCTCCGTCAAAAGATACGGCTGCCCGTCAGCCTTGCTTCTTAGGAGTATTATACACCACTTCGCTACACCTGTCACCACTTTTATGAAATATTACTGCACTTTTTTACCAAATTATGCGTCTTTTTCCTGCAAAATGCGTAAGAAGAAGAGAGTCCTCTGTCAAAAGAAGCCTTTGTTTGCCTACGCGGACAAGTCTGCGCCCGACTTTCGATAATTATGCAAAAACCGCCCTTTGTCATGCGGCTGCAGGGTGATATTGTTGTTTAATGCCCTTTCCCTTGCATTATTTTTTCACGGATGATATGATGATTTCCCCATAATATTAAGTAGCATATCCGTTTCCCGCACCGATGAAAGCTGTTATTTTGTGCCCGCCGCTTTGAGAGTGAGGTCAAGCCCCATGAGCTTCAGAAGCAAACAATGTGCCCGCGTAGAGTACCTTCTTAAAAACGGAAATATCTTTTACGGCGACCGTGGCGGAGGAGCCTTCAAAGGCAAACCTTATCCGTTTGTCCTGAAGAATGCCGAGCACAACCTCTATGCGCCGGCAAAAAATGATATCATGTATTACTTTAAAGAAAACGGAATCACGTGGTGGAGCGGGGAGCTTACGAACCACACGCTTTCTCCCCAAGTCGCATGCCTGAACCATTTGTTCCCGCTAAGAGAGGATAAGAACGCCGTTTTATCCATTGTAAAACGCATTTATCCGGAGATCGCGGACGTCCTGACCCTAAAAACCGATCGCTATAGACCCGCCTACATACAATTTGAAGCCGTGAGCGATGCCGATCATCTCAACGAGGGGGCGTCCGCAAGGGGCGGCAACCGCACATCGATCGATGCTCTTATTTATGGTTCAGCGCAAGACGGCCGCAAGATATTGTTCCTGATAGGATGGAAATATATAGAAGCATACGATGATGTAAACAAAGCCTCCGGCGATGCGGGAAAGATCCGCACAGGGCGCTACGCAGGGCTTATCCGCAAGTCAGAGCAGTTAAGATCGGCAAATCCGGCTGTTTACTATTTTGAGCCGTTCTACCAACTGATGCGTCGGACGCTTTGGGCGGAACAGATGGTCAAAAACAAAAGCGCCGAAACGATCCAAGCCGACGACTATATTTTCATTCATGTGATCCCGCCGGGAAACGGGGAGCTGATGCATAAATTGTATCCGTGCAGCGGAAAGGAAATGGAAGATACTTGGCGTTCTCTTATAAAAGACCAAAAAAAGTATAAGATCGTCTCCCCGAAAGACCTGCTCAAACCCATTGCCGGCATGCGGCAATTCCAAGCTTTGACCGATTATTTGATGACAAGATATTGGTAAGCTGCTGCGCGCTCCTACCCTATGGGTACTACTGATGTCGCCTTGCGGCGACAATTAAGGTTGCGGGCGGAAAACGAAAATCTCCGGTTTTCATCCGTTTCGGCACGCAAGGCCGCAGGCCTTGGCCCAAAGGGCTCCGGATTCGCCGGACGCGTACATGCCGCCGAAGCCGGACTTAAAGTCAAGGGGGTACGCCCCTTGACAATCCCATGGTTTTTTCGGCAGCACAAAATGGCTGTATCGCCTTCTTTTGCGATACAGCCATGACTATTCTATTCGGTTTTTTACGTTATGTTTGCGCGATAAGCTTGGGTGCAAAATCGATATGATCGGCGGAGCAAAGCGTGTAGCGGATGCCGTTATGGACGCCCTCGAACGCGTTTTTGCACGCTTTACCGTGCAAGTGACCGTACACCACCTCGCGGGCGGAAAACCGCTCGAACAGCTCGCAGAAGCCCGACGGCGTGCGCCGCTCGCTAAACGGCGGGTAATGCAGCATCCCGATAAGCGGCATTCCCTTTTCCACGCTCGAAAGCGAGAGCTCGAGGCGGGTAAGCTCGCGCTCGTAGAGCTTCTCATCCTCTGCCAAATGAAAACCTATGCTGCCCGGCACCGTCCATCCGCGCGAACCGGCGAACGCGACGCCACCGATGCGGACATGATCGTTTTGCACGGCGTACATGTCGCTCGGGAGTATGGAACGTACCTTAGAAAGCGAATTCCACCAGTAATCGTGGTTACCGCGCAGCAACACCTTTTGGCCGTTGAGCCGCCCGATGGCGTTTAAGTCGTCCTGTGCGTCGCTAAGCCTTAACGCCCAGCTGATATCTCCCGGGATCAGTACGATATCCGCCTCGCCGACCGAAGTCTGCCAAGCGTCGGCAACGCGTTCGAAATGCCTGTCCCATTTTTCGCCGAACACATCCATGGGCTTTTCCGAGTTGCCGGGCAGATGCAGATCGCCGATCGCAAAAATTCTCAAGGAACTATTCCCCGTCCTCGTCGAAATTGTCGTCGTCCCCATCGTTCCCGTCATCACCCTCTTCAAGGGCATTCAAAGGGGCTTCGCCGTTTTCTTCCTCTTCATCGAGATCGGCTTCGTCATCGTCGTCGCCGAGCTCCTTGTCGATCACCTCGAGCTCGCTTTCCGGGATATCCTCGCTGTCGCCCGGGAGAGGCACCTCGATATCGGCCATGGCGACTTCATCGATATCGAGCGCGTCGACGCCCGCCAGACCGTTCTTCACCTTTTCAAGCTTCTCCTGCCTGCGGGCCTCCCTCAGGCATATTGCACACAGCTCCGACCCCTTCACGGCGGGGTTTTCGCCGCATTCCACGCAAATCGAAACGCCGTCCTCCGCATCGTGCTCACCCTTCATGTAACGCTTGCACACGTTGCAGTATTTTTCGTCGTCCCGAATGTAATTCAACTCACATCTTGGGCACTTTCTCAGACCCATATCCATTCCTCCAACTAGAGCTTAAGTACAAGGGCCCCAGCCCTTACCTCAAGATTTACTTCACTATTATGCGAAAGCGTATCCGCTATGTCAATAGCGTATTTAGCCCGTTTTAGGGAACCGGATCACAAGGATTGGTTTCCCCTAATTTTAGTATCTCGGCGTCGCCGATCACCGACCCGATGCGCTTTATGAGCGCCTCCCTGCCCTCCGCCGTTTCGGAGGAATAGGCGAGCGCCGCGGGTGGCGCACCCAAAAGCTTGGCCGCCGCATTGGCCGCCTGCGCCCGTTTGGACTTGGCGAGCTTATCGGACTTGGTGGCTACGAGCGTGAACGGGACGCCGTAGTAAAGGATCCATTGAAACATCTGTTTATCGTCGTTTGTAGGCGCGTGGCGGATATCGAGCAGCATGAAAATATGCGTGAGCCGCCCCGCACTGAGATAATCTTCCATGAGCCGGCCCCATTTTTCCTTTTCCGTTTTCGGCGCCTTCGCAAATCCGTAGCCCGGCAGGTCCACAAGATAGAATGCCCCGTTGAGCCTGAAAAAGTTTATGAGGCGCGTTTTCCCCGGACTTGAGGAGATACGTGCAAGCTTGAAATTATTGCTCAGCGAGTTGATAAGGCTCGATTTGCCGACATTGGATTTCCCCACGATGGCGATTTCCACACCGTCTTTGGGGGGATACACGCCGCCAAGGCCTACGCTCGTAACAAATTCCGCTTTTTTGATGGCGAATTCTTCCATATAAAATATGCGCTCCGGCTTTTTTTGCGCGATTTGCGCGGATGAAGGTCAAATAGATACATTTCCCCTTACGTCCTTGCATTGTACCAGCGATTTTATAACTTGGCAACCCAAAACATACAATATTCTGCGGGAATTTTTTTGATCTATGCCCTCGCAGGAAACGGCTTTACAAAACGTTAAAAAATCCGCATACTGAAGTGGACGCGTCCGGGGAGATGCGAATTTAAATTTTTCCGTTTCTTTTTAGGAGAGAACACATGAAGCGTTTTTTTGCATGGGCATGCTGTATCCTTCTATGCCTGTCTTTTGCCGCCGGGTGCGCATCGAGCAAGACCGAAGCGCCGCTCACTTCAGAGCAGCAGGAAAACCGCGACCGTATTTTGCAATCCGGCCCGTCCGACGCGACCCGCAACGAGCTTTTGCGCGAAGATCTTACTTATTATTTGAACGAGTTTCCAAAAAAGCACAAGAATCCTTTCGGCATTTTAAGCCGCGAGGAATTTGAAGCGCGCATGAACGACCTTATCGCGCGCGTGGATACGCTCGATAACGTGCATGTGTTTATTGAGCTTCAAAAAATCGTGGCGGCGGTAGGCGACGCACATACCGGCCTGAACTTTTACGACGGGTTCCATTATCCGCTGGAATTCTATCTGTTTCAGGGCGGCGTATACATTGTAAACGCCGATAAAAGCCTTGAAAGCCTGCTTTATGCGCGCGTCACAGCCATCGACGGCACGCCTGTTGACGAAGTGCTCAAGCGTTTAAGCGCGCTGGCGCCGCACGAAAACGAATCCTGGCTCAGCAGTTGTTTGGCTGGGTACTTGCGCGCGCCTATTTACCTATATGGAGCGGATGTCGTCAAAGAGGAAGCGCAGGCCGTTTTCACCACCGAAAAGGACGGCATAACGGCTGATACGACGCTTCGTGCATTGGCCTATGAGGAAAGCGCGGATCCTTGTGTAAAGCTTACGAGCGACGTGTTCACCGGCGTATACGACGAGTTGTACAGTTACGAGTACCTGCCTGAAAGCAAGGCGCTGTATTTTGCCTATAATGAATGCACGGACTGGGCCGAGCACCGCTTTCGGGATTTTAACCGCGAGCTGTTCGAGGCCGCCGCGGCAAACGACGTGGAGCGCATCGTTTTGGACCTGCGCTGCAATTCCGGCGGCAATTCCGAGGTGCTCAATCCTTTCACCAGCGAACTCAAAAGCTATTTGAAACAACATGCGGACATAAAGGTTTTTATCCTCGTTTCGCGCAATACGTTTTCATCGGGCATTTTTGCGATCTACCGCACCATAGAAGCGGCGCCCGGCGCCGTTTCCGTGGGCGAATGTTCGGGAGGTTCGCCGGACGCCTACGGCGAAGTAAAAGTCGGTTATCTGCCGAACAGCCGCATCATTTTTTCGTACAGCACGAAGTATTTCGCGTTCAGCGAAGATTTCGCCTATAAAAACGCGGGCGATCACACCTTTTTGCCGGATGTGGAGCTCGAGCCCTCCATCGACGATTATATCGCCAAAAACGATGTGGTTTTAAACTATGCGCTCAGCCACTGATAAAATTGTCGAAGAAAGGAGGCATTTCCTTGGGAATACGGAATGCGGCGAAGGCGCTTATTCTGCACGACGGAAAGCTGCTTGTCAATAAGAACCTTAATACCTTGGGCGATATGTGCTATGGGCTTGAAAACGGCGCGATCTACTACGACCTGCCCGGCGGCGGTCAAAACCAGTACGAAACGCTGGAGGAGGCCGTAAAGCGGGAATGCCTGGAGGAGGCCGGTTATACCGTTTCGGCGGAGCGTCTCGGCGCAATCTGCGAGGAAATATTTTTGAGCGAAAACCTTCGCGCATGCTACGAGCAGTACGCACATAAGGTGTATTTTCTGTTTGTATGCCGCTTGGAGGACGTGCCGCGAAAAGCCGTTACGGAACCCGATCTCGATATGCTGTGCTCCGAATGGGTCCCTTTGGAAGAGGTGAAAAAGCTTCCCATTTACCCGGAGGTGCTCAAAACCAAGCTTGACGAAATTTTGAATGCCAAAGTGCCGCTGTTCCTCGGTTCGCGGCGCATAACATAAACCCAGCGGAAAGTTGCGGTTTTATAAAGGCGGAAGCTTTGAAGGGCTTCCGCCTTTTATAAAATCCTATCGCTTATTGTATGGCGTGCGCGCCTTCCGGCTTGACTTCCGTCACATGCAGATGCTTCCTTGCGGCATTGTTCGCGGGCATGTGCGCAAGCGCGGTCTTGAGCACGGTGAACGCCTCGGAGGCGTATACGATGCGGAGTTTTTCCTTGACCTCCTCAGGCGCTTCCTCCATATCCCTGCGGTTTTCAAGCGGCACGATCACGGTGTGCATACCCGCGCGCACGGCGGCGAGCAGCTTTTCACGAAGGCCGCCTATCGGCAGCACCCTGCCGCGCAGCGTGATCTCGCCCGTCATGCCCACCCCCGCCTTCACGGGGATGCCGGTCAGTGCGCTCGTCATGGCGGTCATCATGGTGACGCCCGCCGACGGGCCATCCTTGGGCACTGCGCCCTCGGGCACATGCACGTGGATGTCGTTACGGGAAAGGAAATCCTGCTCGATGCCTAAGGTATCCGCATGGGCGCGGATGAAGGTGAGCGCGGCGCGCGCGCTTTCCTGCATCACCTCGCCGAGCTTGCCGGTAATCTGCACCTGGCCGCTTCCCTTTAAAACCTGCGCCTCCACCTCTAATGTGGTGCCACCGACACTCGTCCATGCAAGGCCGTTTGCCATGCCTATGGCGTCCTCGCGCTCCGCAAAATTCTGCGTATATTTGGGCTGGCCGAGATACTCGTAAAGCTTAAGCTTGCTCATGCGGACGCGGTCCTTGCCCGAACCTATTTCGCACGCCGCCTTGCGGCAGATGGACGCCGCCACGCGCTCAAGCTCGCGCACGCCCGCCTCCGCCGTATAGCCGCGTATCATTTCGGAAACGACGTTTTCGGGCACGGTGAGCATGGACTTTTTGAGCCCGTGCTTGTTCATCTGCTTGGGGATGAGGTGACGCTTGGCGATCTCGATTTTTTCGGTCTCGAGATAGCTCGGAACATCGATGACCTCCATCCTGTCGAGCAGCGGACGGGGTATATTTTCCTTGCTGTTCGCGGTGGTGATGAACATCACCTTGGACAGGTTATAAGGAATTTCGAGGAAATGGTCGCGGAACGCGAAGTTTTGCGCGCTGTCGAGCACCTCGAGCATGGCGCTCGCGGGGTCGCCGTGGTAGTCGCTCGTGAGCTTGTCGATCTCGTCGAAAAGGATCACGGGGTTCACGGTGCCCGCCTGCCGCATGGCCGAGATAACCCTGCCTGGCATGGCCCCTATGTAGGTGCGCCTATGGCCGCGAAGCTCCGCCTCGTCGCGTATGCCGCCGAGGCTCATGCGCACGAATTTGCGCCCGAGCGCCGCGGCAATGGATTCGCATATGGAGGTTTTACCGACGCCCGGAGGGCCCGCAAAGCAGATAATCTGCCCGTTGAGCTCACCCGTGAGGCGCGAAACGGCAATGTGCTCGATGATGCGATCCTTCACCTTTTCCATGCCGAAGTGGTTTTCATCCAAAATGCGGCGCGCATTTTCTATGTTGAGGTCATCCTCGGTGCGCTCCGTCCACGGAAGGTCCAACAGGCACTCGATATAGTTGCGCTCGGAGGGCGCTTCATGAGAGCCGCTCGGCATTTCGGCGAGGCGGTCGATCTCCTTTTCGATGCGCGCGCGTACGGCCGGCGGAAATTCCTTTTTCTGCAAACGGGCACGATATTCATCGGTCTCGCTCTCATCGTTATCGCTCAGTTCCTTGCGGATGGCCTTCATCTGCTCGCGCAGATAAAAGTCGCGCTGGTTTTTATCGACCTGCTTTTTGACCTCCTGCGATATGCGGCGGTCGATCTTCTGTATTTCGATCTCGCCGCTCACGAATTTCAAAACGATCCTGAGGCGCTCCACGGGGTTCAATTCCTCGAGCACCTTCTGACGGTCTTCGGTCTTACTCAAAACGCTGTTGGCGATAGCGTCGGCATATTCGCCGGGGGCCGCTTTCGCCTCGATGGTCTCGATGATATCCGCGGTGTATTTCATGGAAAACTGCGCGTATTCCCGGAAGGTCTTTTTGAGCCTTCTGCGCAGCGCCTCGGCGGTGCTTTCGTCGTAAGCGGAATCTTCCAATTCCTCCACGTGGGCGGCAAAATAGGGCTCCGACGAAAGAAGCTCGTCGAGCTTTGCGCGGTTTATGCCTTCCACAAGCACGCGAACGGAATCCCCCGGGAGGCAAAGCACCTGGCGAATTTTACATAGGGTCCCGATCTTGAATATATCGTCGACACCCACGTCGTTTTTGCGCGCGTCGAGCTGGGAGCTCAAAAAGATCAAGCCGTCCTGCAGCTGGATGGCGGCCTGCAGAGCGCTGACGCTCTTTTCGCGTCCGGCGTCGAAATGCAGCAACTCACCCGGCAGTACAACAAGGCCTCTGAGCGGAACAACAGGTACTGTGTGATTCATATTAATCCCCATTTCCGTAGGTTCTATTGTGATTATACTTGTACCATGGAAAGTTGACAACAATATGTACCTGCCATGAAAGGTATTAAAAGTCAGTCGCGCATGTGCCGCGCCGGCACATGCGCGAGGGTCGCTGCGGCGGATTCTGGGCTTGCGCCCAGTCTCACAAGTGACTGCGTCACTTGTGAGAGGGACCGCCTGCGGCGGGGTTTGCACATCCGCCTGTCGAGCCTGCGGCCCTCCCACCCTTCGGGCACTACTGATGTCGCCTTCGGCGACGTATTAAGGTTGCGGGCGGCGGATGTATAAGGAACGAAAGGCTACGCCTTTCATCCGTTTCGGCATGCAAGGCCGCAGGCCTTGGCCCAAAGGGCTCCGGCAAAGCCGGACGCGCGCATGTCGCCGGGGCCGGAAGAAAGTAAGGGTCTGTGGCCCCTTAATAACCCCCGGGGGTTCGGGGCTTCGGCTCCCGGGACCCCGGAACGGCTTTAGCCGTTCCACAAAGTCGTGCACGCACGCGATGTGGTGTTACACCTGTGGGGCAAGGGCTTGCCCTTTCCGATCACGGCTTGGCGCCCAACTTGCCCCTATATATTTATATTGGCCTTTGCAATACCGGATGCCAAAGCGCGCGCCATAACGTGGAAGCTTGCGGCACGCTTTTTGATTTGTTATGCTTTATAAAAAGGAAGAGCTTCTAAAATATTTATCAAAACACCTTTACTTTGACGTCGTGTCGTCCGTTACAATGCTCTTGAGAAAGGAGGTAAGCGGATGAAGCTTATGACGATCAGCGAGGTTACTAAGGCCTTCAACGTTTCAACAAGAATGCTCAGATATTATGATGAAATCGGGTTGTTACCGAGCATCCGTAAGGAAGATTATGCATACCGCGCGTATGATGAGCCTGCTATAAGGCGGCTGCAGCAGATCATCACACTGCGAAAGCTGCGTATCCCGTTAAAAAAGATTGCCCTGATTTATAACGATATCGAGCAGATGAAGGCGGTTGAAGTGTTTCAAGAGAGCTTGAGCGAACTCGACCATGAAATAACCGCATTACAGACAATACGGGACATCCTGCGCATGTTTGTTTTGCGGTTAAATTCGGCGGCGTATACGCATGTCAAGCTTGATATGCTTGATGATACTGAAATCATGAGCGTTGTTCAAACGCTTAGCCTTTCCAAGATCAATTTTAAGGAGGAATGCTCTATGGACGACTTAAACAAAGCCAATGATACTTTATCTATTTTGAAAAATGTGCGTATTATCCACCTGCCCCCTTGCACCGTTGCGGCAAGCCGCTATTTCGGTGAAAATCCCGAAGATAACGCACAGAAACCGCTGGATGAGTTTATCAGAAGCATTGAGCTTTACAAAGCTAAGCCCGATTTGAGAATGTTTGGATTTAACAATCCGTCGCCGATCGGCAATGAAACATACGGATACGAATTCTGGGTGACGATCCCCGATGATTTGGATGTGCCGCTTCCGCTGCTGAAGAAGCGCTTTGCGGGCGGCTTATATGCGGCTCACTGCATCAAAATGGGGGATTTTCATGAATGGCAGCTGCTTTCGCAATGGATCAAAAACAATCATGAATACGAGTATGATATGCGGGAACCGCTTGGAATGCAGGGCAGTCTGGAAGAACACCTCAACGCATATTCCTATTTTGCCGGCGACGAAACAGCGGCGAAGTTCGTTCAGCTTGATTTGCTGATACCTATAAAGGCAAAATAATAGAAGATGCTGTTGCAGGGCGTTGTAATACAGGGTGCCAGGGCGTGCGCTATGATAGAGAATCATTGCGACACGCCTTTTGATTTGTTATGCTTTAGAAAGAACGATACAATGGACAATATGAATCGTTTATATAGCAGGCAAGTGAGCAGGAATTTGTCGAGCATTTGGGGATCAAATGTTATTTGTGTTTTATGAAGGAGAGAACAGATGGAAATTAAGAGTGTTGAGCAACTTTCCGAAAAATTTATTTGGCAGGATTCTGTCGGTTTAATTACAAAGTCATTAGGTGATGCGGGAGGTAGTCAGAAAATTTATGTGAACATTGATTACGTTCCACCGAAAGCATATAGCACGAAATATCATAGTCATTCCCAGCAGGAAGAATTTTTTATGATTCTTTCTGGTACAGGTACTTTGCGCTTGCAGGACAAGGAATTGGCAGTAAAACAAGGAGATTTTTTTGCAAAGCCAGCGGCACAAAACATTGCGCATACATTTTATAACTCCGGCAATGAAATTTTAGCTATTTTGGATGTTGGAACAAATGAAAAGGAAGATACATGCTACTATCCAGACGAAGATGTATACATGCAAAAATCAAATGAACAACACCGTGTTTTTAGGGGTTCAGATTTAGACTTATTGTGGGCATCAGAACCTAATCAGTAAGCACTATCATAATAGGCCGTCGTAGGATATCAATTTATAGGAGGGAAATGGAACGATAGATTTTTTATCTGCAGCTTTACCGTGGGTGTTTATGGGGATAGCAGTTGCCATTGTAGCAGCCGGTTTCAGCCCCAAAAAAGAAATCGAGCATGAAAAAGCAGGAGCATTTGGAGAAAGTAAATACAGAAAAACCTGAAAGCACCTCAAAAGATACAGAAGATCACATGGCTTGGGGAATGTCTTTGGGGATGTGTTTGGGAACGGTGCTGAGTACCACGGGAATTGTGCCTCTTTCCTGTTTTGGCATGCTTATCGGCACCATTGTGGGGATGTGCATTAAAAGAAAGTAAATTCAAAATGGACAAGCATAACAAAAGCATACAAATCCCCGGGGTGGTTCGGAGGGCCAACGCCCTCCGGGATCTATTCCGGCTTTGACGGCATGCGCGCGTCCGGCTTTGCCGGAGCCCTTTGGGCCAAGGCCTGCGGCCTTGCGCGTCAAAACGGATGATAACCGTAGGTTTTCGTACCTTTCACATCCGCCGCCCGCAACCTTAATACGTCGCCGAAGGTGACATCAGTAGTGCCCGAAGGGTGGAAGCGCCGAAGCGCGACAGGCGGATGTGTAACCCCCCGTTTCCCCCTCGCGGAAATGGCGCAGCCATTTCTATGAAAGCGAAGCGCCTACACGCTTACGATAAGCGGCAGCACATTGTCCGTCTCCGCCGCTTCGCGCGGGATGGAAAACGCTACGCGCATAACCTCGGCGATATCCGAAACGGGCAATACCTCCACTTCGAGCTTCATGGAGCGGTCGTCGTAGTTGGCGGCGGGTACGAGCACCTTTTTCGCGCCGGCCAAAGTTGCCGCCTCGAGCTTTTCCCTTACGCCGCCCACGGGCCGCACTTCGCCCTGCACGGTGATTTCCCCCGTCAGCGCGAGTCCCGGAAGGACAGGCTTCCCCGTGAGCGCGCTCATGAGCGCCACCGCGAGCGCGATGCCCGCGGAAGGGCCGTCCATGGGCATACCGCCCGGGATGTTGAAGCGGATATCATAATCGCGGCAATCCACCAAAAAGCGTTTTTGGAACACGCTCAATACGTTTTCGGCGGAGGCAAGCGCGGTGCTTTTTCTCTTGAGTCTGCGCCTGTTGAGTTCGATTTCCTCCGTTTCCACAACGCCGCCCAGATCGAGCATGCCCTTCCCCTTTCCCGTGGGCTCGGCCGTACATTCTATCTCGATGATGGCCCCTTGCCCCGCGCCGCCGACGCCTAAGCCGATGCTCACGCCCGAGCGCGTGCGCTCCGGCATTTTTTGGCTCATCCGCCGCACGCAGCGGCTCACCTCCGCCACCCATTCCACATCCTTCACGGTAATCTCCCGCCTGCCTTCGTCGTAAGCGGCGCCGCTCCCAAGCTGCACCATGTTCACCGCGTCGCGTCCGGAAGCACAGTACTGCGCGCAAAGCGCCACGGCCGCCTCGCCCATCGCAAAGCCGATGCGAGCCGCCGCGCTGCGCACGATCTTTTCAAGCTCCCTCTGCCCGAGCGGCCTAAAATAAAGCTCCACGCAGCGGGACCTAAGCGCCGGCGGCAATTCTTCGGGCGAGCGCGTGGTGGCGCCGATCAACCGAAAATCCGCAGGCATGCCATTTTGAAAAATATCGTGGATATAAGCCGGTATCGCGGCGTTATCGCGCGAATAGTAAGCGCTGTCAAAAAACACGCGCCTGTCCTCAAGCACTTTTAGTAGCTTATTCATCTGCAGCGGGTGGAGCTCGCCGATCTCATCCAAAAAAAGTACACCGCAATGCGCGCGGCTCACAGCCCCGGGCTTTGGCTGCGGCACGCCCTGCGCGCCCAATGCCCCCGCGCCCTGATAGATGGGGTCGTGCACCGACCCCAGAAGCGGGTCGGCGATCGCCCGCTCGTCAAAGCGCACGCAGGTTGCGTCCACCTCCACAAAGCGGGACTGCGCGTCGAACGGAGAATCGCTCCGCCGTTTCGCTTCCTCCAAAACGAGACGCGCCGCACAGGTCTTTCCGCACCCCGGCGGGCCGTAGATGATGACATGCTGCGGGTTTGGGCCGCACATGGCGGCCTTGAGCGCGCGAACGCCGTCTTCCTGCCCTACGATCTCTTGGAGGCTCTCGGGCCTCGCCTTTTCGGAAAGCGGCATGTTGAGAGAGCGGGCGCGCATTAAAAAAAGCTCGCGGAGTTCCTTGCTCCCCTCTTCCCGCGCCGCACGGCGCGTAACGACGCCCTGCTGCTCATTTTTACGCCTGTTGAAAAACCAAAATACCGCCACCAAAATCACGGCCTGTAAAATGGCCCAAAGAAAAAGCTCCATAACGTTCCTCCCGCAGTTTAGTATGGTTGGGAGCAAAACGTTATAGAGCAAGGGAAGGTCTGGGAAAATCGCTATCTCTTACGAGACCTCTGCCGCAGGCGGCAGTTTCTTTTGCGGCTCGCTCTTGCCGAAAACCGGTTTGCCGGTTTTTTCGATGACAGCCTTTGTGATGGTGCAGGACTTGATCTCCGGATGGGACGGGAGATCGTACATGATGTCGAGCATCACGTCCTCGAGGATGGCGCGAAGGCCGCGCGCGCCGGTCTTTCTCTCGATTGCCTTGCGTGCCACGGAGACGAGCGCGTCGCGCTCAAAGCTGAGCTCCACGCCATCCATCTCAAGGAGGCGCTTATACTGGCGCGAAAGCGCGTTTTTCGGCTCCGTGAGAATGTCCATGAGTGCCTTTTCGTCGAGCTGATGCAGCGTGACGATGATGGGCACGCGGCCGACAAACTCGGGGATGAGGCCATATTTCAGGAGGTCCTCGGGGAGTATCTGCTTGAGGATCGCCCCGATATCCTTTTCCACGTTGGACTGCACATCCGCGCCGAAGCCCATGAGCTTTTTGCCCGTGCGCTTCCCGATGATATCCTCAATGCCGGCGAATGCACCGCCGCAGATGAACAATATATTCGTGGTATCGATCTGGATGAACTCCTGATGCGGGTGCTTGCGGCCGCCCTGCGGGGGAACGCTGGCTACGGTGCCTTCGAGTATTTTCAAAAGTGCCTGCTGCACGCCCTCGCCGCTCACGTCGCGCGTGATGGAGGGGTTTTCGCTCTTGCGGGCGATCTTATCGATCTCGTCGATGTAGACGATGCCCTTTTCCGCCCGCTCGATATCGTAATCGGCGGCCTGAATGAGCTTTAAGAGGATATTTTCAACATCCTCGCCGACATAGCCGGCCTCGGTGAGGGAGGTCGCGTCCGCCACGGCGAAGGGGACGTTGAGGATCTTCGCAAGCGTCTGCGCGAGCATCGTTTTGCCGCAGCCGGTAGGCCCGAGCATCACGATATTGCTCTTTTGGAGCTCTACGTCGTCGCGCTTGGAATCCGAGTTGATGCGTTTATAGTGGTTGTATACAGCAACGGCGAGCGCCTTTTTCGCGTCGTTCTGGCCGATGACGTACTGATCCATAGTTGCCACGATCTCGGCGGGTTTGGGAATCTCCGTCATGTCCATCTTTACGCTGCCGAAGTCCTCTTCCAGGATTTCCTGGCAGAGATCCACGCACTCGTTGCAGATGTATACGCCTGGGCCCGCGATGACGCGATGCACCTCGTCCTGCGATTTGCCGCAGAACGTGCAGCGCACGGAGCCCTTGTCTTCAAATTTTGCCATGTTTACCTCCTTGGAGGGATGATGTCGTCGATGAGGCCGTATTCCTTAGCGGCTTCGGCCGTCATGTAGTTATCGCGTTCGGTATCGGCCGCGATCCTCTCGATAGGCTGGCCGGTACGCTTCGAAAGTATCTCGTTGAGCTTCTTTCGGGTTTTCAAAAGCTGCTCGGCATGGATGGCAACATCGCTTGCCTGCCCGCGCGCGCCGCCTAAGGGCTGGTGGATCAGTATCTCGCTGTTTGGGAGCGCCTTGCGCTTGCCCTTCGCGCCCGCCGCAAGCAAAAACGCGCCCATGCTTGCCGCCATGCCTATGCAGATGGTCGAAACGTCGCACTTGATGTGCTGCATGGTATCGTAGATGGCCATGCCCGCCGTTACCGAGCCGCCCGGGCTGTTGATATATAGGTTGATATCCTTATCCGGATCGTCCGCCTCTAAAAAGAGAAGCTGCGCTACGATAAGGTTTGCGCCGTCGTCGTCAATCTCGCCGCCCAAAAACACGATGCGGTCCTTGAGCAGGCGGGAGTAGATGTCATAGGAACGTTCGCCGCGGTTACTTTGTTCCACAACTACGGGTACAAGGTTCATGCCGCACCTCCTAAATGCTATTTCGGCTTAAACTGCCGCCGACTTTATATTTTATTCGGCTTTCTCGTCCTTTGCGGCCACTTTTTTGGTCGCTTTTTGGGGTTCCTCGGCAGGGGTTTCATCCGCCGCCTTTTTAACTGCCTTCTTCGCGGGCTTCGCCGCCTTTTCGGCCTTCTCGCCGTCAACCGGCTCCTCCGCCTTCTTCGCACTTTTCTTCGCGGGTTTTTCGGCCTTTTCGGCTTCCGTTTCGACGGTGCTCTCCATGATGATGGCGAGCGTTTTATCCATGATCACCTGATCTTCGAAATAAGCGATATCATCGGGCGTCAGGCTCTTTTTGAAGGTTTCGAATTCCGTGCCCGAGCGGAGGGCATATTCCTTCACCTTGACGTCCACTTCGGCCTCATCGGCCGTCACGGCCTCAGCTTTGGAGATGGCCTCAAGCACGAGCTGGCTTTTGACGCGGTTGAGCGCTTCCGGCTTTAAGTCGTCGCGCATATCGTGCTCATGGGTGCCGGTATACTTGAGGTAATCCTCAAGTGAAAGCCCTTGTGCCGCAAGGCGGTAGGAGATGTTTTGCACAGAAGCGTCGATCTGGCGTTCCACCATAGCCTCGGGGATCTCCACCTCGGCGTTTTCTACGACCTTACCGATGGCTTCGTTTTCCTTTTCGATCTCGGCGTTCTTTTTCAAACGCTCCGCAAGCTCCTTGTGCTTTGCGTCGCGAAGCTCTTGGATGGTATCAAACTCGGAAACATCCTTGGCAAAGTCGTCATCCGCATCGGGAAGTTCCTTCACCCGGATGCTGTTGACCTTTACGGCAAATACGGCCTTCTTTCCCTTGAGTTCCTCGGCATGATATTCCTCGGGGAAGGTGACTTCGATATTCTTCTCCTCACCCATGTTCATGCCGATCATCTGTTCTTCAAAGCCCGGGATGAAGGTGTTGGAGCCAATCGTAAGCTCCTGCCCCTCGGCAGTGCCGCCGTCGAACTTGACGCCGTCCACGCTGCCGGAGTAATCGAGGTTCACGATGTCGCCGTTTTCTACGGCCCGCCCGACCTCGGTATAGCGGGCGACTTTTTCCCGCTCCGCCGTGATTTCGCGGTCCACCATTTCGTCCGTAACATTATACTCGCGCTTCAAAACTTCTATACCCTTGTACTGCCCCAGCTTCACCTCGGGCTTCACGGTCACAACGGCCGAAAAAACAAGGGGCTTGCCGGCTTCCAACTGCTCGATGGAAATGTCCGGATGATCTACAGCCTGCACGGAATGTTCCTTTACGGCCTCGCCGTAAGCCTTGGGATATAAAATATCGAACGCCTCATCGAAAAAGGCGAGAGGGCCGTACATGTTTTCGATCATGACGCGGGGGGCCTTGCCCTTGCGGAAGCCCGGCACATTATACTTGCCGCGCGTTTTCAGATACGCCTCCTGCGTAGCTGCCGATAGCCGTTCTTCGCTGACCTCGATCGTGAGCTTTACCTTGCTGCCGGGCAGCTTTTCAAAAGTCGCCATAGTGCTTGCTGTTACCTCCGAAAAATAGTGTTCCGAAGCATCCCAATGAAAGGCGCTTTCTCAAATGAAGCGCCTCTGCATTTTCAGCCGTCATTGTAGAATATCACAAAAAGCCCCTGTTTGCAATTCCTTCTTTGCCGCGCGTGTGAGGAAAAATGCAATACATTGCGGCTTTTTCGTGAATTCGCGTCATTCGCGAAAGCAGCGTTTCCCCCTATGTTTCCATAGAGTGCAAAAGGTTGCGGCAGAAGAACAATATGAGCGCCGAGGCGATCAGGTTCCACGCAGCGCAAGCGAGGTAGCCGATCACGTAAGCGTTTTCGCTCAAAACGGTGCCCGCAATAAAGCCCGGCAGCAGCACCACGACGAGGATGCCGAGGTAGACCATCATCACAAGCACGGCGTTTTTGCTGCTGCTCAAAAGCCGCTCCACGAGCACGATGCACGCGGCGAACACCGCGCCCATGCTCGCGTAGGCGAGCGCCGCGAAGAATGCCTCCGAAACGGAAGTTTTAAGCGCTATCACAGCCACCAAGGCAAACACGCACGCGTCCATCGCGAACTTGATCATCTGCGGCAAAGATACCGCAACGAGTTTGCGCCACGAGCTTACGGGCGCTAAAAACAGCGGATAATGCCTCAATTCGCTCGCAAGCCCGTCTTTGATGGATAAAAACACAAGCATGTAGGCCGAAAAGTAAAGCCCCGGCCATAGGCCGATAGAATCCAGCTCCCCGCCCGCCGACGCGCGCATGATGAGCACGAAACATGGGCCCGCGAGCGCGCCGATGGTCGTGAGCGTAAAGAGCCAAAGTCCCTTCTTTTGCTGCTCGCGCCACGCGCGGTAGAAAAAGGCCGACGCGCCTTTACCATTGAGCGGGCCGAAATCTTTGCGGGCGCGCTTGCCTATTGTACCCGTGCTGATCATGCGGCCCTCCTTGGCGGCTTCCTTCGTAAGATGCGTATGTTCGGCCGAAAGGAGCACGTCCTCGTAGTAATCGGAGCTGCTTTTATAGAGCCACAGCCCCAGTGCGCCGCAGCTCAAAACCGAAAGCGCCGCGAATAGGAGCGCCGTCGTCCAGTCGCCGATCGCGCTGTAGACCGCGATAGCCTCGGTCCAACCAAGCAGAGGTATATAATTCCACCAGCTTGCGCCGAAGAAGTTTTTCAGCCCCTCCCCCACGCTGCCGCCCGTGATCATTACAAACGCCACGAAGCCTACGCCGAGCGCGACGCCAAGCCCGCGAACGATATTGGTGACGATGCCTCGCGCATTGGGGCGCGATGCGCAAAACGCATAAAGGCTCGCGCTTAAAAGCTGCGAAGCGATGCCGATAAGCACATAGCCGATCATAAGCCCCGCCACCGCGCCGCTACCGAGGCCAAAATTGACGCGCAAATTTGTATACTGCATCAGCATGCATATAGAGGCAAGAAGGAGGATGCCCAATTGCCGCGCAATGCCGTATACCAAAATGGTTTGCGGTCTTACAGGCGAGGTGAAAAGCAAGTTGACATCTGCCATGCGAAACAGCGTCGAGCCCTGCTTAAGTCCCTGCGCCGCCGAAAGCACCAGTATGAAAAAGTAGATGGCAAGGATTATCGCCGCGAACACATCGAGATTTCGCGGTTCACCCGCCTCCAAATGCTGCCCGGGTACGATGGTAAGAATGACCAGGGCGAGAAGAAGGATATAGCCGATGAGCGCCGCGGGCTTTTTAAACGCCTGTTTGACGCCGTTTTTGATGCTCTTTAACAGCACATAGCTTACAGCGCTCATACTTTGGCCTCGTCCTTCTTCTCGGTGATGTCGAAGAAAAGCTGCTCGAGTGACTCGCCCGTTTCACGAAGCTCCTCTTTGGTGCGCACGGCGGCGATCTTCCCGTTCATCAAAATGAGGGTCTTATCCCAAAGATCCTCCACGCTGTCCAATAGATGCGTGGAGATGAGAATGGCCGTGCCCTTTTCCCTCTCCTCCTGCAGCATCTTTTTGAGCTCTTTGATAGCGTGCGGGTCGAGGCCCACCATGGGTTCATCCACGAGTAAAAGCTTGGGCTCGCTCAAAAGCGCGCAGCAGATACTGAGCTTTTGCTGCATGCCCTTGCTGAGCTCCTTGCCGAGCTTTTGGGTTTTATCTTCAAGCTCGAGCCTCGATATAAGCGTCTGCGCGCTTTCCTCCCATTTGGCGGCCAAACTATAGGCGCGCGCGATGAACTGCAGGTGCTCGTCGATGGTCAGCAGATCATAAGCGGAGGGCATTTCGGGGATGTAGCCCAAAAGGCGCTTCGCCTCGACGCTCTTGTTCGGATAGCCGCCGATCTCGATTTTTCCCTCAAACCGCAGCAGCCCTGCAATGGCCTTGATGGCCGTGGATTTTCCCGCGCCGTTGGGCCCTAAAAGCACCGCGATCTCGCCCGGGGCTACCGTAAAACCGATGTTGTCGTTCGCCCGAAGCGAGCCGTATCTCTTGGTCAAGCCTTCCGCCTTTAACATTCCCCTGTTCTCCTTTTCTAGCCATTCTACATAATTATGATTATTTTAACACATGCATAGACCGCCGTACATGATCTTCATTGGCAAAATGCACAATAGATCGTTATTGGTTTGTCAACGGGGGCTGACCATGCATACTATACTAAAAAGCCCATAAGGAGGAATGACCGTGTATAAAAGCGGCTATGCGCGGACAAAGTGCGGCTGTGCCGGCGCAAGCACATGCTCCACAAGCTCCGCGTGTCCTGCCGGCATGGATAATACCGTGGCGGCAGGCATGGCTTGCGAATCGGCCTGTACGGACATCAGCGCAGTAGCGGGTGTTAGCACAGGAGGAGAGCTTGCGCAGCTTCAGTTTCCCGTGCAGGAATATACTTACGGTTTCTGCCCGTCCGACGCGCTCGAAAAGGGAACGATGTTCCCTGAGTTTGTCCAATCGTGCGGTTGCTATTAAAGGGGGAAATCGGGTATGGAAGCATCGCAGGCAGCACTTCTCACCAAGATCAGCGAGTACCAATTTGTATGTGTTGAACTGAATCTCTACATCGACACACACCCAACCGACGAGATGGCGCTCAAAGACTATCTATGCTATTCGGAAAAGCTCGAGCAGCTCATCAAGCAGTACGAAGCGGAATATTGCCCGCTCATGAACTTCGGGCATTCGCCTACGGATGCGGGCTGCTACGTCTGCTCGGCATGGCCGTGGCAGTAAGGAGGATGGCATATGTGGATCTATCTCAAAAAGCTTGAATACCCCATCAACATCACCAAGCCCGATGTGCGCATGGCCAAATTCCTCATGGCACAATACGGCGGACCCGACAGCGAACTCGCCGCGGGCATGCGCTACCTTACGCAGCGTTTCTCGATGCCCGATAACCGCGTAAAAGCTACATTAAACGACATAGGGACGGAGGAACTCGCGCATTGGGAAATGATCGGCACCATGATCCACCAGTGCATGCGCGGCGCGAGCATAGAGGAGATCGAGGCCGCGGGACTCGGCGGTTACTTCACCATGCACAGCTGCGGCGTTTACCCCGCAGACCCCAACGGCGTGCCGTTTACCGCGTCCTACATCCAATGCACGGGCGACCCGATCGCCGACATTTTAGAGGATATGGCAGCCGATGCTACTATCATGTAAACATAAACTTCATCTTCATATTCGTGCGCTATTATAAATTTAAGCGAATACCGCAGCCCCCCT
The DNA here is from genome assembly GCA_023400985.1 of Bacillota bacterium. Lineage (GTDB taxonomy): Bacteria > Bacillota > Clostridia > Christensenellales > CAG-138 > UBA7707. The sequence continues at coordinate 15,964 of JAEXEN010000038.1, read as the reverse complement.
GCCAAAGAGAACTGCGGTATCGACCCGCAAATCCTTTTAAAGTGCATCCATGGTAGCAACGGCGCGGGATGGGCCTTAATAACCAACACAGCACTTATTTAGATGGCAGTATCCTATCAAAGTATTTTTGAGAATACAAGTTTTGCATTCTTTTTTATTTCAAAGGAGGATATGCCGATGGACGCTGGAAGAAAAAGCTAACTCCCTACGGATGGAAACTCAATACCAGCGTAACCGCTTTAAACGCGATCTACTAGCTGAACAACTGGAAAACGCCGCCGACCTGATCGAATCCCAAACCGCCGAGAATGAAGAACTGCGCTTCGATAACACCGCCATGGCCCAAGAGTGGCAGGATATTCGGGATATCTGTAAAAACGGTAGAAGCATGAGAAGCAGGCCGCAACGAACCGGACGGGCCTGCACGAAGGATGCTTGCGATCATCCATGGCGACCCGCAGCTTGTGCGCCGGTTGAATATAGCTGAATATAATTGAGGATAGAAAATAGATCAAGGCACAAAGCCGGTACCATAAATCTAAGAGATGGCCGTATGGAGCCTTAAGCCTTTATGTCCCCTTGTTCATTCCTCCCCTTCCAATCTTCAGAATATGTGAATCCTCACTTTCTTTTTTGAAAGGGGGATTCTTTGACAGCGTGCGTACCGGTTATGCTAAGGCTATCCGGTGCTTATCCATTTCAGCTAATCCTTATTATGTAATGAAAGTATATTACAGATATTATCAAAAGAGAATGTGTTTTGTAGATTTTTGCATCATGTATGTTTTTCAGACGCTGTAATTCACTATTTAGTGAAAAACACTTCCTCTTAACTGTTAATTGTTGTAATATAATATTATCTTAATCGTAGTAGGTATGTATGGAGCTTGAGCTAAGCAAACAACCTAAGAAGAAACAAAAAAGCAAAAAAACAAGACGGGGACAGATCCAAAATATCCTTCCTCTTCTTGGAAGATTGTTTGAGTTTATAACCGGTATTGGCGTTTGCATTTTCCCTCTATTTGCTGTCCATCCTCTCTATATAGCGCTTTGCATATTCTTTGCAATCTTTCTCGCCTTTGGATTCCTAGAAATAAGCCATAAGAATACATTGAAAGCTCAGTCAGAAAGCTTCGATTCTGCATATGACGGAATGATAAAATTCTGCAACGAGTCTCTTAATGATGTTGCCTTTGCAATAGCTACGGCTAAAGACTCATCATCAAATGAAATACTAGACACTAATATAAACCGTACTGTATATAAGATTGTAAATGGATTAGAGCGAATTGTTTCTTGCAACGATAATAATCTATCCATAACTGTTTATTGCTCAACAGACGATATAGGGGAGTGCTTTAGAATATATACGCTCAGTGAAAACTGCCACCAGCACAGAAAGCATATTGTCTGCGAAGGATTAAATATAGAAGTGTTTGAAAAAGATAGCACAGCATTCGCATATTTACTTCAGGAAAATCACCCAAAATGTTATTGCGCATCTGATTTGCTTTCGACAAATGATTTCAAATGTGAACTTCCAGAAAACGAATGGAAAAACGCCTTTAGAAGCATTTTGGTTATTCCGATAACTCTGACTGATTTTGGAAATATTCACAAGAATAGGATAAGTGGCTTTCTGTGGCTTGCTTCATCCGATATTCAAGAAAACTGGGTAATTTCCAAAGTTGAAGAAACTCGTGAGTATATTCTTGGATCTATTGTGGCAAAATGGATCAATGAGCTGTTGCTTGTAAGGCAAAATAATGCTGGAAGAATAAGAAAAAAAGAAATGCGCAAGAAAAGCACCCCTTCAAAATAAGTATTTAATTTCAATGTGGCGCTAAATGTATCAAAGCCAGTTGCTTTCTCATAAAAATGAGTGTAAGATTGTTTGTAAGATTGGAGTGACATCACTATGAGTAAGCGATTACAAAAAGGCGGAGAAGCGCAAAGAGAAAGTAGCTCTTCGGCCAAAACCAAAAATGGTTCTCATAGAACCTTTTCAATTTGTATTGATGAAAAGGATAAGGAGGAATTATCCTCATACTTAAGAAAACAAATATTGGAAGATGCACGGCAAATTGCTACTCGATATTAATCAGCTCAAACTCAGAAGAGCATACAAGATAAGGCGTTTGGCCCTCGTTTCGAGGCCTTATAGGACCTTATAATCGAGTATAACATTTTCCTGTTCCATTCCCCCATTACATAGCCATCTCATTGCGACTTGCTTTGTTGCAATAACTGACATCCTATCGTGGATAAAATCAAATTCTAAGCGGCTGCCCCTATAAGAACCACAAATAGAGGGAGATCGCTTTTCTTTTCCAGCCGGTAAAGCCCCGCCATATAGATCACCGGCGCAGAAGGGCTATAAATATCAGGAATGCCCCTCCCTTTGCTTTGTTTTTCGTGCTTGGGCAGCATTCAATGTTTTTTCAATGTCATCTTCGTTCATAATACCCGGATATTTTCTCGCCTTAACGATACTGACAGATTGTGCCCCAAAATTGCTGATTGTACTATTGACATCAATGCTTGGGACGTCCAGAGAAGAATTCACTCTTCCCCTACCCATTTCACGCCGCTGGGAGTTGGTATTGCGTTACTCTTTCTTAACCGGTGTAATGTTTCCGGAGTCCTCAGTGGCGTGCCAATAGGAGGGCATGAGCAGCTAGGCGCTTATCCGCTCGATGCTCGATTTAATAAACGAGAGTTAATAAATAAAATACAACAAATTGGTGCAAGTTAAGGATAGAATCGACTTCTATAGCCTTGACGGTGTTCACTTCTTGCTAAACGTCGTTAATCAATATTCCCTCTATAGCACATTGCTCAGCATCGACCCTCCATATGTAAAAAAGGGCCCTCGGCTTTACGAAAATTCATTTGGTAAAACTGATCATGCCGAGTTATCAAATATTATCAGCATGCTGCGGCATAAATGGATTGTTACTTATGATAAATGCCCGCTTATTAGTAATTTATATTCCCAATTCAGAAAAGAAACTATAACATTGGAATTATAGTGCCGGTACTGCAAAGGAAGGCATCGAATTATTAATATATAGTAAGCACATTGAAAATCCAAACGAAAACTTGCTTATTGCTAACAAATAAATCGAATTTCCCATTATGTTTAATCTCAGACTCATTGACAAACAGAAATTTATCTGTCAAAGGTGGAAAAATATGAATTGGCTTAACGAAGTGCAAAACAGATTAAAAAGAAAAAATCAGGTTCTCTTTGCAAAGAACAGTGAATTTCTAGCCGATTTAGCAGCATTGATTCAGGAACAAAATCATCGGACAATGGTCTTGTGGGCATTTGAATTTGCCGATGAAACTGTTCAAAAGTTGTTTGATCGCTATCCGAACGAAAAGCGACTCGAATCCGCTGTGCTGGCATCAAAAGATTGGGCTGCCGGTAAAGTGAAAATGCCCGTGGCGCAGCATGCGATTTTGCAGGCTCACGCAGTGGCAAAGGAGATCGCCTCTATTGAAGATATAGCTTTGTGCCATGCCATCGGGCAAGCTTGCGGCGTGGTTCATGCGAATGGACATGCTATTGGATTTCCGGTCTATGATTTAACGGCTTTGATTAGACACTATGGTGCATTGGAATGTAAAAGGGCCGTAGAGGAACGTAAGCAGCAATATATTGAGCGGATATATTATTGGCGGGAGCATTATAAAGATTATCCGTATGAATGGGCGGATTTTATGATGACGGATTGATTTTACAATTTTGAGTAATAATTATTTTAGAAGGATTGACACCCAATTTGCCGAGCAGATAATTTTGTGTTTAATGAGGCGGCCGAAGAAGAAGCATGAAGAAACGGAGCTATATCGCAATCGACTTAAAATCTTTCTATGCTTCGGTCGAGTGTGTAGAGCGAGGACTTGATCCGCTGACCACCAACCTTGTTGTTGCCGATGCAAGCCGCACCGAAAAAACTATTTGTCTCGCTGTTTCTCCATCCCTCAGAGCGTACGGCATTCCCGGCAGGGTAAGGCTGTTTGAGGTGGTACAGAAGGTGAAAGAAGCAAATGCGGCACGACTGTGCAAAGTACCTGGGCGAGTCTTTTCCGGTACTTCCGTCAACGATACTGAGCTAAGATCCTCACCGGGTCTCTCGCTGGATTACATTGTTGCACCGCCGAGAATGGCGCTTTATATAGAGTACAGCACACGAATTTACAATATTTACTTGAAATACATCGCGCCCGAAGATATTCATGTCTACTCCATCGACGAGGTATTCATTGACGCCACCGATTATCTGACTACTTACAATCTTTCAGCCCATGAGCTTGCAATGGAAATGATTCTGGATGTTCTTAAAACGACTGGCGTTACGGCAACAGCGGGAATCGGCACAAACTTGTACCTTTGCAAGATTGCTATGGACATTCAGGCGAAGCGCATTCCTGCTGGAAATAATGGCATGCGGATCGCCGAGTTGGACGAAATGAGTTATCGTCGCTTGCTGTGGTCCCACCAACCCCTAACAGACTTTTGGCGCATTGGTAAAGGGTATGCCAAGAAGCTGGAGGAACATGGCCTTTTTACGATGGGTGATATTGCAAGGTGCTCGCTCGGTAAGCCTACCGATTATTATAATGAAGATTTACTTTACAAGCTATTCGGCATCAACGCCGAGCTGTTGATTGATCATGCGTGGGGTTGGGAGCCATGCATGATTGCCGATATTAAAGCGTATAAGCCCAGTACAAACAGTATTGGCTCGGGGCAGGTGCTACATTGCGCCTATACCTTTGACAAAGCGAAGCTGATTATCCGGGAAATGACCGATCTGCTGGCGCTTGATCTGGTGGATAAAAGGCTTGTGACCGATCAGCTTGTTTTAACGGTTGGATATGATATTGAAAATCTGACAAACCCGAAGATAAAGAAATCATATTATGGGGAGATCATCACCGACCGCTACGGACGCGCTGTTCCAAAGTCGGCGCATGGTTCGATAAATCTTGGCAGGCAGACATCCTCTGCAAAGCTGCTCTTAGATGCCATCACAGAGTTGTTTGAGCACATCGTTAACAAAAATCTACTGATCAGAAGAGTCAGCATCACAGCGAATCATGTTGTTGATGAGACAGCCGTTCAAAAAACGGACAACTTTGAACAGCTTGATCTCTTTACAGATTACACGGCTGTGCAGGCGAGAAAGGACGCTGAGGAAGCCAAGCTTGCGCGAGAAAAAAGGATGCAGCAAGCAATGCTGGAGATAAAAAAGAAACACGGGAAGAACGCCATTCTCAAAGGTATGAATCTGGAGGAAGGCGCTACCACAGCAAATCGGAACAAGCAAATTGGAGGGCATAAGGCATGACGAGGGCATATGACGACATTCTCAAGCTGCCGCGCCATGTCTCAGCAACGCGCCCGCATATGCCGGCTATTGATCGGGCAGCTCAGTTTTCCCCCTTTGCCGCACTGACCGGTTATGATGCGGCCATCAAGGAAACCGCAAGATTGACGGACGAGAGAATAGAGTTGGATGAATATATGAAGGGTGCTTTGAGCGATAGGCTGCAAATTATAGCTGATCGGATCAAAGAGCAGCCCGAAATCGTAATCACCTACTTTCAGCCGGATGCAAAGAAGGATGGCGGCGCCTATGTTACTGCTGCCGGCACGGCTAAAAAGACAGATGAATTCGAGCGCGTTGTCGTCATGTCTAATGGCACAGTAATTGCCATCGATGAAATAATCAACATAGATGGACAGATATTCGAAACCATGTATGATGTGTGAATAACGATAAATTCCACTTCATCAAATAACTTGATTTCGCATTATGCTTAACCTGAGACTTATCGATAAACAGAGGTTTGTCGCGGATTACTTATATTTGAACTGGCTCAGAGCGTTTTCTTTTCTAGTTTGATGTTGTTTAATGCAAATGTAAAAGCAAGCAATATAACAGATATCAGAAATCCTGCAGGAATAATCCAGTATGCGCTGAGGATGGGTTTGCCAAACGCGCTATACAGTTCGCATAGGTTGTAATAGCTGCTGAAATTTGTAATATTGTACGGGAGAAAATTGGTTATATAATGGGATATGCCAAAGTTGGAAATCAGATTATTGGGCAACGCGAGCATCAAAACCCAAAGGAACACAGTAAGTACAGCTCCCGATAAAATATGCTCAGCGGCCGAAGTAAGAAAAAGCACAATGGAAATCATCATGAATGCAGCAATAAATCCCATGGAGACGTTTAAAAAATATTGCTGTAGGTAGGTGATGTTGTATGCTGAATAGAAATGAGTCACGTTGCTTTGTAATGGCAAGTTAACCCCGTCAACACCAAATATAATTAAATTTGGCAACGTAAACAGTAATGCTGATATAAAATAAATACCTATGCCAATCTCAAGTCCTGCTAAAATTTTAGCTTTTATCAAAGTTTTCTTCCCATACCTGGTTGATAGGCATAATTGCTCCATGCCTACCTTTTGGTCGTTCCCAAATACAGAAAGTAAAATGATTGACAATATAACCAATATAATGGGCATGAAGTCTATCATATCATTGTTTATGTTTCGCCAGCTTTCGGCATATCCGACTTTTATTGGTGTATTTAACTGTGATGCCTTTGAAAGTAAATAATCTATTTGCGCATCTGAGAATACTTGCATTTGCCGGAATTTATCTTCTATATTTAAAAGGCGTCTGTTATAAAACCGACTGATATCTTCGTTTGTAATATCCGCAAGTTTTTTATCGCTGTAATTAGCCAGTATGATCCTTGCCACATAAAGATAACTTGCATAGCCGCCCTTATCACGACGATTGATTATTTTCTGGAGCTGTTCATTATTAAGCACTGTTTCACCGTTTATTTTTAAATCTAAAAGATTGTCTTTAGCGAAAATGCTGATGCTGCCAGATGAGTTGTATATATTATAGCCTGTATAGTTATTAACACAGTTAAATATCGAGTACATAAAAACAAGTGCGAGTATTATGAAGAGTTTTTTATTATTCAGCACTCTTTTTCTTTCAACTCTTATAATTTCTCTCATAGTCTTACCTCTCTAATTAGCTGAGTATCTTCTATATCTGGCGGTGGTAATAAGCCTGATTATTGTCAAATAAATTGCCGCCAGCACTAAGAAAACTAAAGAATACGGCAACATTATATTGCTAATAAAATAATAGATTTCAAAGTCATTCGATACGGCAAGATATCTTGCAAAGTATAACGGGTTAAGCTGCAACATGAATGTATCCAGGGTCTGGGTTAATTGTCTGAGCAATAACACGCTTGTTAATGATAGTAATGCTGATAGTTTTACATAATTTACCCAAATGGAAAGCAGCATTATTAAATTGGCTGTAATCAAAATACATATAAGCCCCTGAGCAAACATCAGAAGTATGCCTATCCCGATGCTGATATCGTACAAACAGGTTTTCCAAATATTTTGTGCTGAAAGACCCAACCCATGAAGCGACGCTACTACTCCATGCTCCAATAAAAGAAAAACGATAAAAATACCGTAAACTGTTACCGCAAAAAGATTCCCCGCAATTATTCTTGCGTTCATATTTCTCTTTCTGCCATATTTTGAAGCCAACGAGAGCTCATCTATGCCATTCATGCTATCCTTTGAAAATATGGAGCATAATGCAAACGCAAGCACAATTAATATCAGCCAGTATTGCTCCGAATAGGCGGAAATAACCCTTGAAAGTCCTTCATAATAACCTGTCTGAAACGGCGTATTCAGGCCCATTACTTTCCCATTTATGATGTCCATTTGGCTGTCGGTATAGCGAAACCAATTACTTTGATTATCTATTTTGATCAGGTTGCTAACGGAGTTTTTATATTGCGCATAAAACTTATCTTCGGAACTCAGAAAATCGAAATCTAAGTCCAGGAGATTGCTATTCATCCTCTCACTATAGGCAGCGAAGTTTATCAGGTAATTGGGGAATTGATACTTAATCATACCAAGGAATTTATTCTGTTTTTCTACGCTACTATTATATGATGAAACTAACTTATCCAAATATTCTTGGTTCATGACTCCCTCAATATCCTCGGATTCTTTTCTAAGCGCTTCAAACGCACCGATGCCTGTTACTCGTTCACCTTCTTTGGTGATCGTTGTATTTTCAAAATACAAGTAGCCGACTCCCGTCATGATCAGCGAATAGAAAAACAGCATGGATATGGCAAACACAGCAATTTTTGTCCATATTTTTTTATATTCAAAGCGTATCATATCTTTAATCTGCTCACTTTTCCTTGTAACTCAATCCATCGTGAATGATTTCCCATGAGCCTTCTTTGGAATCCCGCACCAAAACCAAGTAGCTGTAGACGCTGTCTTTTGCGGTTTCGTATTCGGCGATAAAAATATTTTCGTTTTCATAGCTTGCAGCTACGCCTTTATCCTCATCGTCATATACTGCATTCATTCTTGGGTCAATACACTGGGCAACATCATAACCATGGCTCCTCCTTGGTACTTTTACTGTGTTTTCCACATAATCCTCAATGACGTTAAAGATATCGTACAGCTCATCATAACTGAAATCGGGTCTATTCTTTGTTTGCCCCGGAAGGTTCTGATCCGTTACCCCTATTTTGACTTCATTCCCGTCTTCTTCTGAAGAATGGTTTCTCCTGAAATCTCGTATCTCCTCAAGGGCTTTATTCAGTGGATCTTCTCTCATTTCCTCAGGAAGCCTTTTCACTTCATCCAAATTCATTGCATTGAAATTCTCCGCTCTGTCTTCGCCAATGGTGATGCCGTCGTCCATCTCGGAGCGACACCCCCCCATCAAAGACACTCCGATCAGCGTCACCATTACCAACATTGAAATCTTTTTCATCATTTATTACCTCCAAAGTCTTATCGGCATACATACATGTAATAGTCTTCCAGATTGGGGGAGAGGGGCGCATTGATGGTACCGCCGTACGCCTCGCCTACATACCTAACATGGATATTTGATCCTTCCTGTCTCCTACGTACGACCTCTCTTACTTCGCTTAATTCATAAAATGTCGTTTGATCTACCAAAGTCTCCCATACTTTATTGGCAAGTCCACTAACCATTGCGTCAATCTCTCCTGCCTGCAAAATTTCTCCCTGCTTTATGACGATCAGGTTGTTTGCCATTGCTTCAATGTCCGAAACAATGTGTGTTGATAAAAGAACAATCTTATCCTTCGACATGGCACTGATTATATTTGAAAATTTGATTCGTTCTTTGGCGTCAAGGCCCGCAGTCGGCTCATCAAAAAATAATATCTCCGGATCGTCCAAGATTGCCTGTGCAATTCCAATTCTTCTTTTCATGCCGCCCGAAAACGTGCTGACCTTTTTAGGGGCTTCATCTAAAAGGTTTACAAACTCTAAGACCTCGGGGATTCTTCTTTGTAGAACCTTCCTGGGCATCCCTTTTAGCGCACCGATATATTCCAAAAATTCGTTTGCAGTAAAGCTCTTATACACATTGAACTCCTGCGGCATGTATCCTATGAGCTTTCTGTAATCCTCATCCAAGGCCTTTATATCCGTTCCGTTAAAATAGACCTTTCCTTTCGTCTGAAAATCTACAGTAGTCAATATCCGCATTAGCGTGCTTTTACCCGCCCCATTTTCCCCAAGTAATCCATACATGCTTGGCTTAAGCGCTATATTAATACCCCTTAGCGCTTCCTTGCCTCTGTATGATTTATAAAGGTTTTCCGTTCTAAGCTCCATATAATTCCTCGGCCTTTTAAAAACAATAGGCTCTCCACTGGGCCGTATTCTAACATTCGATGAACCCGGATACTTTAAGAAGAAATAGATTAATTATTGAGATTTTCTGTAGAAACGATTAATTCCTAGATTGCTTTAAATCCGGTCATAGGATTCCACAATGGTTTCTATATAACAAAAGCCCGATCCTTCCGATAGCATCATCCTGCAAAAAAGGAACAGGCTTATTTTAAACTCAGTTTATCAATTGATTAGGGACTTATAGATACGTTCTTGAGATTCTTCAGATTACAAAGACAGCGTTTCAAATCTCATGGGATATTTGGCAGCGTAATGATAAATGCGGTATGGGTATCGTTACTTTGAGCCTCAATAGTGCCTCCGTGAAGGGCTATGATATCACGCGCTATAGCAAGTCCTAAGCCTGCACCTCCTGTGGTGGAGGATCTCGCGTCATCCAGACGATAGAACTTTTCGAAAACAAGCTCAAGTTTATCCTGTGGAATTATCCCGGCATTCTTAAATCCAACGATCGCCGTGGAATCACTTTTCTCTGCTGAAATATCAATCACACTGCCTGCGTCACTGTAAACCATGGCGTTTCTAAGAATATTATTGAAAACTCTCGCCAGCTTGTCGGCGTCACCATAGATTGTTATATTCTCATCCGCATGGATTTGAATCTGCTTGCCGCTGGCTGTCAGCTGCGGATAAACCTCATCCGCCATTTGAATCAGCATATAATACAAATCGATTTTGCTTTTATTGACCGGAACGGTTTGAAGATTATATCGTGTGATTTCAAAAAACTCATTGATCAAGGCTTCCAGTCGGTACGCCTTATCCAATGTAATGTGAACATATTTTGCCTTCTGCTCCACCGGCATATCAGGGATCTCATCCAGTAGGCTTAGATAGCCAATGACCGACGTCAGGGGCGTCTTAATATCGTGCGCCAGATAGACCACAAGGTCATTTTTTCGCTGCTCCGCTTCCCGCGCTTCCTTGGCCCGTTTGTCTAACTCATCTTTTACTTGATTCAGTTTATTCTCCATAAAATTTAGTTCTGTGCGCATAGATATTTTATGGGAGGATTCTTCCGCCAAATGATCGACGCCCCTTACGATATCATCAAAATACTTTGTAAACCATGTTAAAAGAAAACGGCACATGATCATAAAGAAGATGATGACCACAATCGTCATAATTGTATCAATATGGCTCTTAATCACTCGAAAATAGGCTGAAGAGGCCTCCTTCCAGCCAATGCCAAAAACGCGTGAGATAAGAGAAGTGACCCAATTTCCAATGCGTCCTTCGCCTAATGAGCCTATTAATACAACAGCTGCTATGGCAGCGAAGAGAATGACCATCATTTGGAGCAGTATCTTTTTTATGAGCGCTGCATAGGGTTGATATCGAACAGTTTTATTTCTCAATTTTATAACCCACTCCCCACACGGTTTTTATATACTTAGGGTTTTCTACGGAATCATTCATTTTTTCTCGTAAATGCCGGATGTGAACGGTAATGGTATTATTGCTTTTGCTAAAATACTCGTCACCCCAAATCTGATAAAAAAGCTGCTCGGAGCTAACTACATTGCCCTTTTGCTCGCAAAGGATACGCAAAATCGAAAACTCGGTGGGGGTAAGGGGAAGCGACTGCTCGTTTAACAGGCACTTGTGCGTATTTACGTCAATAACGAGGCCGGAATGCGTAATAACCATATCCTCCTGGGCAGGTGCGGTATTGTATTTCTTGTATCTTCGCAATTGGGCCTTCACCCTGGCAACCATTTCCAATGGCCGAAAGGGTTTTGTGATATAATCATCCGCACCTAGTGTTAACCCTGTAATCTTATCTGTTTCGTCATCCTTAGCAGTGAGCATGATCACAGGGTAGTTATGCTTTTCACGAATCTGCTGACAGATTCTCAGGCCATTTCCGTCAGGCAGCATTACATCCAATATAGCAAGATCCAAATTCTCTTTTTCAATACACTCTAAAGCGTCTTGCGCTGAGTAATACTTAAAAACAGTGTAATTTTCATTTTGAAGATAAACTTCAACCAAATCCGTAATTTCACGCTCATCGTCGGCGATCAATATTTTACTGCCCATAACAAGCACTCCCTCCTGCATTTTATTATTTTATCAAAATAATCAGCTTGGTTTATGTCTTATTTCTTGATATAAAGTTAAGATTTCCATAAGTTTTTTATGGCCATCCACAACGGAATGCATTTCAATTGTATACATATATGCGTATTCTTACAATGAGGTCTATAGCTACATAGCCGCAACGTTTACAGCAGAATGTTATAAGAATAATGTGACATTGGCAAACTCCTTGAGATTCTTAACAAGCGGCTCCGACGGTAGGCTTACGAAATACTGTAACGATACAGGGCAAGGATGAACCTTGCCCTGCAAAACCATTCGAAACTATATGGCATTCAGAAAATATACATACTTTTCGACGCATCTTATCGGGAATGCATATCCCCTTGCTTTGCTTTTCGTGCTTGGGCAGCATTCAATATTTTTTCAATGTCATCCTCGTTCACAATACCCGGATACTTTCTCTCAACTCCAAGAAGCGTTGCCCTGTTAGCCTGTTCTTCACTTTGGCATTTCTGGAATAGCGTTTCATAATCGCCGTTTTGCATAACACCCGCTATAAACTTTTTAGAATCTTCCGGGATATTCTCCCATCCCCCGTATAAATCCTGCACGGCAAGGTCAATCTTTGCTTTATCAATGGGTTTCCCATTCTTTTGGTGTTCAAGCAGAATTCCAATTACATCTGATAAATCGTTTTTATATTTGCGCCCGGCCATCAGCTTCATAGCTATCAAGTATTCTGCTGCAATCGTGCGAATGGTAAGGATATGGGAAAACGTTTTGTAGTAAGTGGAATATTGCATGAGCTTTGGGGCGTAGGAACGCGTTTTTACGCAGTCCGTGTTAAGCCATCCGTTCGGCAAGTTTAGAGCATCGCCAACATGATTAATGGCCTCTTTCATTGCGGAAGATGCATTTATGACCGCATCAACAGCCTTTTATGATGATGCGGACCAACCTATGATTCTCACTGAAGAAGAGGAAAAACATATCTTCATTTTTGATGAGGACTATGTAGACAAAAATATCAGACTAATATCGTTGTTATGTTCAACATTGCCAACTCGGATACCATAATAGAATGCCGCAGTCCCTAAAAGCTGCGGCATCGACCTGCAATTGAAGCGGAATAGTTGCCGAAACTCGGCGCCTGTTTTTATATAAATTCAAACATCTCAGCGCACGATCACTGATTCCAGTATAATATACTGTCCCGCTTTCGGTGCCTCGACCAATTCCATGAATCCCTTTTCTAAAGAATAGATCGGCGCAGGCTGCAAAACACCATTTACATAAAGGTTAACAAAGGATACCTCACATGGGGACGGAATGCCGTTATCCCCATACTCCGTCAAAGCATCCTTATCTGTATAAGTTGTCTTTACGCCATCAGAAACAGCCACATAGTAGCTTGTAAAGGCATTATACTTATAATTCCTGCTGTTCTTCAGCCTCGAAGAATAGACGCTCACTACCGCACCCTTGGAGGGAAAGTCCTCTGTTTTGAGTCTAAGCCCACCCCTTTGAATATCGTAATTAGCCGGGGGCTGTAAAAGACCGTTTACATACACTTTGCAGAAAGAAATATCACTAGGGGAAGGAATTCCTCGTGAGCCGTACTCCGTTAATTCGTCCTCGTCTGTAAACACTCTTTGCTGTTCTTGCGCTATGGCGTTGTACTGATGCACATCTGCCTGCATCGCAGGTCTTCTGCACAAAACGGTAATACCTGTTTGAAATGTAACACATTTCCTTTGACTACTGCTATTTTCAAGAAAAGCAACGGTCGAATTTGCACCTGTTTCGCAAGCATCATCGCACACGTAGGTTTCTATATCGACAAAAATTCTTAAATATGTTGACCGGACGTTGGATTTTGCAGGTTGCAGGCGGCAGCTAAAATATTTGGTAGCAAACGTAAGATCGCCCTCCGGGATAAACGGCAAATGAATGGTTGCGATTGTATTGAACGAGACCGTCTCTTTATAACCCTCTGTTTCATGGGCAACGGTTACATAGCCTTTTATCAAAACAGCCGTTTGGGTCTCACAAATCAGTCTATCCCCGGCAAGCATTTGCGGTGCTTGTGCTCGATTTTCTGGAGAAGATAATTCGGTATAAGAAATATTTCCGGATACATAAGGGCAAAGGTTATTTCCGCATGCGTCCGAAAAAAAGCAACAGTATTCAGAATATATATCCTCAAGCATAGAAAACCCTCTTTTTATAAGCAAAACTTTATCACGAGATGTTTATGGCAGGAAAGCTTTCCTGCCCCTCAAAATACGTTTTGCAACGCAGAGCAGTTCCGGCAAGAATACGCTGGAACCGCCCTGACTCGTTATTACGCGCTATGAAATAATCGGAGCAGTTGTTACCGGCGAAAAATTCGTCACCGTAAGAACGATCCATTTATTTTCCTCAATCGTCGTCGAGGTTGGGAAATCGATCACAACCTGTGTTGCGGAAAGTGTTGTCAGCACATCGGCTTCCTGTAATTGGCCATTGATTGTCAGTTGCGCATATCCGTTATCCGAAGCTACGACCGCAAGCCCGCCGGCAGCCACGGTGATACCGTCGTCGCCCGTCCAGTTCGTATCGGGGATTGTGAAGGTAGTGTTGGTCAGGCCACCGGCAGGAACCTGATAGAAGAAACTTTTGACATCGGGATGAGTCGTCGTTGTAGGTTGCGTCGCACTCATCACCAGTTTGAGAAGTTGTAAAGCCATAGTATTACCAGCTTTCAAGTAGTACTTGGCAGAAGACAAAACTTGTTTGCAGAGCAAGGTTCTTATATACCAAGTCATTATCATATATATGTCTTCTGCGATAGGGGGTGTTTATAGATGCATAGAGAATTCCGACAGGGCACTGTCAAGATTAAGATACAGCCCGCATCGGCAAAGTTTACGATCTCATATGCTCAAGAAATCGGTTTTACAGGAGAGTAGAAATCGACAAGGACAGGCTTCCCATTTTTACTCAAAACAGGCTCTTCATCTTCGTCCAGTTTCTTGAGTTTGAGACGCTTTTTTGAATGGCTATGTTTGATAGCTTCCTTTGTCATGCCAATGAAGGCAGGGTCTTTATAGCGTTTCGGCCATTTGATTTCCTTATCTACCACAGGCACATAGATAACGTGCAAATGGCGATGGAATACATCACGCCCAGGCTGTTCCGGCAGAGCGCAGTTGTGCTCGCCTGCGCACAACCGCCAAATGAGCAGAGGGATAGGTACGGTTATTATAACCGCAGAGAATACTGCACCGGTTGATCAACACAATGGTGAGGGCAAGCAGAATACTGAGATTACACTAATGAGATTTATACTGCCGCTAATTTATTACAGCTTTCGCTGCACTTCATCCTATGCAAAATGCCTGTGCTTGTTATATATATTTCATGCAAGGATATATTATTTTTAGATTTAGTTTTTATTCGGTATATACGGGATAATGCTCTTTGCTACGTTCTCGACGGGCATGGTCTGCAAGTAGACGCGGCCCGGGCCGGTCAGCGTCGTCAAAAACAGGCCCTCGCCACCGAACAGGATGTTTTTAAAGCCCTTCACGGTCGTAATGTCAAACGCGACCGAGGCATCCATCATCGCCACATGGCCGGTGCCCACCTTCATGCGCTGGCCTGGGACCAAGTTATATTCGGCCACGGAGCCGTCTATCTCCACAAACGCAAGCCCGGGGCCTGTAATGCGCTGTAAAATAAAGCCTTCGCCGCCCATCAATCCCGCGCCCAGCTTTTTTTGAAAATGCGTCTCCAGCGTCACGCCGCGCTGTGCAGCCAAAAACGCGCGTTTTTGGCATACCACGCTTTGCCCTGCTGCAAGTTCAACGGGAAGAATATTTCCCGGGAAGCTCGACGAATACGCGATCATGCCGGATCCGCCGCTCGCGCGGTAGGACGCGATAAACATGGAATCGCCCGAAAACGCGCGGCCAAGGCCCTTCAAAAGTCCCCCGTCCATATTGGTGCTCATGTCGATATTCTCGCTCATCCAGCACATCCCGCCGGACTCGGTGAACATCTCCTCGTTTGCCTCCAGCTCGCAAATCACGACCGG
>JAEXEN010000006.1 GCA_023400985.1 Bacillota bacterium | reverse complement strand
AGATAGCCCTTGGTGTAAAGCTCGGTGATGTCGGCAAGGCCATTCGCCCACTTGGTTGCAACGGCATCGTCGGCAGCGGCGGGAACTTCAAGATGGTTGGCGAGGTTGCCGTTGTTCAAAACGGTGTACTCAAACCAATAATGCGGGACCTCCTGGAGCGAGACGGCGACGGGGGTGAAACCGGCGGCTTTAATCTTCTCACAGTCCGCAAGGAACTGATCCCAGGTGTAATCCGCGCCGGGCACGGCAACGCCGGCGGCCTCGAGCACGGCCTTGTTCACGAACATGCCTTCCCAGTAGCCGTTCACGGGGATAGCGTACTGCTTGCCGTCAACGGGAGAGGCGGGGATCATGGCGTCCTTCATGTTGGAAGCGTAATCGGGATACTCCGCACGAATCTCCTCGAGGGATACGACCTTGTTGGCCTCGACGATCTTATTGGCGTCGATGCCGGAGAAATAGAACAATACGTCGGGCTCGGTGCCGGTCTCAAAGTCGGTCATGACTTTGGCCTTCCACTCCTCGTTGGAGGTGGCGGAACCGTCGAGCACGGTATTGCCGGTGGCGGCTTCGTAAGCGGCGATGCCGGCTTCGTAGTTGACGCGGTTGCCGTCGTCTCCGCCGTAAGATGTCACGACGTTGAGTTCAACGGGGGCCGCCGGCTCTACGGGCGTCTGAGTATCGGCGGGGGGTTGGCTTTCGACGGGAGCGGGCGTAGCTTCGCCTTCACCGGCGGGCGCCGCACATGCCACAAACGCGCTCAGGCACATCATGGCAACCAGAAACAGGGTGATGATCTTCTTCATGAACATTTCCTCCGTACTGATATTTTAGCGATTTTACCGCACAAAACCGTGCCGCCGGCATTGAACCGGTTCGATTTTGCACGGTAAGTTGATTTGCAACATTATTGTACCCGCTCCCAAGGATTTCTTGTTAGTGCTTAAGTTGTTTTTTCTTGTTCCTAGTTGCTTATTTCAGCTTCGCTGTCGCGGGCATGGCTTGCGAGCCATGCCCGCGAGGTCGCTGCGGCGGATTTTGCGCAGTTTGCCTAAAATGCTGCGCATTTTCGGGCTGCAAACCGCGATAGGAACGAAAGGCTACGCCTTTCATCCGTTTCGGCGCGCATGTCGCCGAAGCCGAAATAAATTAAGGGGCTATGGCCCCTTAATAATCCCCCTAAGTTTCGGGGACTTCGTCCCCGGACCCCCCGGAACGGCTTTGCCGTTCCGCAAAGGTGCGTGAACCAGCGAGCGTATATGCGGGTGTATCGTTTTGTTGTAGGGCGGGATGATTTTCATCCCGCCGCGTATCATTGCCGAGGTAGCGTTTCTTTGTAGGGGCGGATAGCATCCACCCGCGTAATCCGCTGCGGTAAGACGGGCCCTTTCAAGGCCGATCAGGCGTTTTCCTTATCCCCGTCGATGAGCGGCAGGCGGATGCGCGCGAGGGTGGTTTTTTGCGGCGTGTTTTCTATTGTAAGCCCGTAGGATACGCCGTAGAGTATCTTGATGCGCTGGTTCACGTTGCGTATGCCGAGGCTGCCCGATTTGGTGGGCGTGTATTCGCCTCTACCGTCCCATGTTAAAAGCGTTTCGATAGCCGTTAGATCGGCTTCTCGCATTTCCCCGTCGTTTTCTATCTCCAAAACGAGATCGCCGCCGTCCTGATAGGCGCGTATGGAAAGCTTGCCGCGCTGCCGCGGCACGATCGCATGCTCGATGGCGTTTTCCACGACCGGCTGCATCACAAGCTGCGGCACGCTCGCAACGAGGAGCGATTCGTCGATCTCGCGCGATACGCTCAGGCGCTTCCCGAGCCGCACGGAAATGATATAAAGATACGCGTCCACATAGGAAAGCTCCTCGCTCAAATACACCGTGCTTTTTGTGCCCCGCGCCGTGGCGGCCGAGAGCATGGTGGAAAGCGCCTCGATCATGTGCGACACCTTGAGGTTGCCCGCCATGCGCGCCTCCCAGTTGATGATCTCCAGGGTATTGTTGAGAAAGTGCGGGTTGATTTGCGATTGCAGCGCCTTGATGCGCGCGTCCTGCAGCGCGATCTGCTCGTTGCGGCTTTTTTCGAGCTGCTCGTGCATGCTCTTTGACATTGCGTTGAAGCTGTCGGTCAAATAGATGAACTCGCGGCTTTTCGGATGCTCTTCGATGCGATAGCCGAGCTTCCCTTTTTGTATTTCCTCCGCCGCAGAAAGAAGCGAGCTTACCGGTACGGAGATATACCTGTAAAATGTCACGATCAAAACCGCCATCAAAGGTATAGCCAGCACGAACATCGACAGTATGAGATTTCGAAAGTTCGAGATCTCGCTCACAAAGGGGGCCGCGTCCACCTCGAAGGCAAACACCACGTCGTTTGGCGGCACGTTCAGCTTTGCGCTCACCTCGTAGACATTGTCCTTTATGACATAGGAAATGCCGCTCTTGACAGCGGAAGTTTCAGGAAGAACGGCGCCCGTACCCGTCAGCGTCACAGCCGCGTCGCCCAGACGCACCGAAGCGTTTTTCAGCCATACCACATTGGCGGCGCTTTGGAAGAGCACGTCCGTATCGAGCTCCATCACGATCACGGCGTAGGGCTTGAAGGAACTGTCCACGATATTGCGGATCATATAGAGCCGGCCGTCGTTTCCCAAAAACCGAACGTCGGTGCCGATTTTTTTCGCGTCGTTGATCACCGTTTGGTGCGCGTTCTCCTTATAGGCGCGCACGTTGGAGTAGGCGTTGGTATGCGCAAGGTTGTTGGTGTAGTAAACCGTATCGGGACTTTCGCAGAAATAGAGCATGGTCGTGATGAACACGTCGTTATAGCGATACTGCCGCGTGAGGTATTCGCTCACGGCGGTATAAAGAACGATGCCGTCTCCGTTGCCGATGTACGCCTCGTAGGCGTCGCGCACGGTGCGGTCATAAGAGGATGCGCGAGAGGCTTCCATGGCGGAGGAAACGGCGGCGGCGGTGTTTCCGACGGCGTTATCTACGCTCGTGACAACGGTATCGGTCATTTGCGTGCGAAGGTTCCTTACGGCATAATAGCCCATCACGCCTGTAAAAAGCATAATGGGCAGTATCCAAAACCCCGTCACCATGGAGACGAGCCACCATCTCAAGGAGGGCGCGCGCACAGCGCCGCGTTTCCTGTTCCCGCGTTCCATAGGCAAATCCTCTTGCGTTTTTCCTTCATTATAGCATAGGGCCGCATTGGGATATATCCCGATGCGGCCCTATGTGAATTTTAACTTGCTTATTTTTCTTCCATGAACGGATAGTCTATCGCGCTCGACGGGGCGAGGTTTTCCTTCACGGCGCGGGGGCTGAGCCAGCGGTTCAGGTTAAGCGCGCTGCCCGCCTTATCGTTGGTGCCGCTCGCGCGGCCGCCGCCGAAGGGCTGCTGCCCCACCACGGCGCCGGTGGGTTTATCGTTGATGTAGAAATTGCCCGCGCTATGGGAAAGCGCCATTTCCATATGCTCGATGGCCGCGCGGTCCGCCGCGAAGATCGCGCCGGTGAGCGCGTAGGGCGATGCGGTATCGCAAACGGAAAGCGCTTCGTCGAGCTTGTCGTCGTCATACACAAAGACCGTGAGCACAGGCCCGAAAATCTCCTCGACCATGGTCTTGAAATACGGGGATTTGGCCTCGATCACGGTGGGCTCGATGAAGTAGCCCTTTTCATCGTCGCATTTACCGCCCGCGAGTATGCTCGCGTCAGCGCTTTCGCGCACGAACTCGATATACCCCTTGATATTTTCAAATGCAGGTTTGTCGATGACGGCGCCCATAAAGCTTCGGAAATCGCGCACGTCGCCCATTTTGAGCTTTTGCGTTTCCGCGATAA
This sequence comes from Bacillota bacterium, assembly GCA_023400985.1. Lineage (GTDB taxonomy): Bacteria > Bacillota > Clostridia > Christensenellales > CAG-138 > UBA7707. Next base: position 15,103 of record JAEXEN010000006.1, on the reverse strand, counting down.
GGCGCGGTTTCACCGCATCCCAAAGGCTCGCGGGGACAAAGGCGCGGCTCGCGGCGGAGCATTTCTGTCCCTGGAACTCGAACGCGCCGCGCACGAGCGCCGCCACGAGGGGCTCTACCTGCGCGGTGGGGTGCGCGAATACGAAATCCTTGCCGCCCGTTTCGCCCACAAGGCGCGGGTAGGATTCGTAGTTTGCGATGTCCTTTCCGACCTGCGCCCACACGCTTCTGAACACCTCCGTGGAGCCCGTGAAATGGAAGCCGCCGAGTTTTTTGTGGGAAAGGACTATCCTGCTTACGTCGCTCCCGCGGCTCGGAACGAAGTTGATGACGCCCGCGGGCAGGCCCGCCTCCATCAAAACCTTCATCACATAATAATTGGAAAGCACCGCGCTCGAAGCGGGCTTCCAGACGACGGTATTACCTAGCATGGCCGGCGCGGTGGGCAGGTTGCCGCCGATAGAAGTAAAGTTGAACGGCGTGACGGCACATACGAAACCGTCGAGCGCGCGGTATTCCGTGCGGTTGATGACGCCAGGCACAGATATGGGCTGCTGCTTGAAGATCTCCTGCGCAAAATAGGCGTTGAAACGGAAGAAGTCGCAAAGCTCGCACACGGCGTCGATTTCCGCTTGATAGGCGGTTTTGCTCTGGCCGAGCATGGTCGCGGCGTTCAAGACCTGCCTGTACGGCCCCGCCAAAAGATCGGCCGCCTTTTTGAAGATGCTCGCGCGCTGTACCCAAGGCATCGCTTCCCATTCGGCCTTGGCCGCAAGCGCCGCGTCCACGGCCATTTTAAGCTCTTTTTCGCCCGCGATGTGGTACTCGCAAAGTACATGCTTATGGTCGTGCGGCATAACGCACTTAGCTTTATTGCCCGTGAACACCTCTTTGCCGCCGATGATGAGCGGTATTTCGATGCATTGCTTTTCCTGCCGCATGAGTTCATGCTTCAGCTCTTCGCGCTCCTTCGTATGCGGGGCGTAGGAAAGCACGGGCTCGTTATGCGGCTGCGCCATTTCAAAAAAACGGTTGCTCATAGCCTGCTCCTTTTTACGTAAACTTCGTATTTATTGTATCACATCGGCGCATGTGCGAATCATATATTCCCGTATCTTTTCCGCCTCTGCGGAATATATGATATAATCGCTCTTCAGCCGCTTTCAGGGCGTGTCCTGCGCTTGAAAATGCGCGAAAAATGCGTTAAGGTAAAGGAAGCCAATTTCATGTTATCCTCTCTTAAATTTGACACCGAAATTTAACCGAAACTTATAAGATTTGAGGCGATCCCGTATGAGACTGGAAGCTCACCCCATCCTCGCTTTTGAGCGCGGCAGAGAGCTCCGTTTCACCTTTAACGGTGAGGAGTTCACGGGCTACGAGGGCGAAACCATCGCGGCGGCGCTGCACGCGGCGGGCGTAAAGGTGCTGGGCGAAAGCCTGAATCTGCACCGCCCGCGCGGCTTTTACTGCGCCATCGGCAACTGCTCGTCGTGCATGATGGTGGTCGACGGCGTATCCAACGTCAAGACCTGTATCACCGAGTTGAAAGAGGGCATGCGCATAGAAACGCAGCGCGGAAAGGGCACCGTATGAGGGAATGCGATCTTCTCGTGATCGGCGGCGGCCCCGCGGGGCTTTGCGCGGCGGCCATGGCGGCCGAATGCGGCGCCGGTGTGCTCGTGCTCGAACGAAACCCCAAGGCCGGCGGCCAGCTCGTAAAACAGACGCATATGTTTTTCGGCTCCGAAAAGCAGCGCGCGTCTACGCGCGGCATCGACATCGCGGACATCCTTCTAAAACAGCTCTCGGTTTATAAAAACGCGGAGCTCATGACCTCGACAACGGCCGTGGGGCTTTACGAGGACGGAGTTTGCACGGCCCTTTACAAAGAGGAAAAGTATTTCAAAATAAAACCCCGCGCCGTGCTCGTGGCGACGGGCGCATACGAAAGGCCTCTCGCCTTTCCCAACAACGACCTTCCCGGCGTCTACGGGGCAGGCGCGGTGCAGACGCTCATGAACGTCTACGGCGTAAAGCCGGGAGAGCGCGCGCTGATGGTGGGCGCCGGCAACATAGGCCTCATCGTGAGCTACCAGCTTATGCAAGCAGGCGTGGAGGTGGTAGCCATCCTCGACGCCGCGCCTAAGATCGGCGGATATTTGGTGCACGCGTCCAAGGTCGCGCGCATGGGCGTGCCCATTTTGACCTCGCACACCGTAAAGCGCGCCATCGGAAACACGGTGCTTCAAGGCGCCGAGATATGTGCGGTGGACGAGAAGTTGCGCCCCATTATGGGCACGGAACAAACCTTTGAGATCGACACCATGTGCATCGCGGTAGGGCTTTCGCCGCTCGCGGAGCTTTTGGAAATGCGGGGCTGCAAGACCCGCTACATACCGCAGCTCGGCGGTACCGTGCCTTTAAGAAGCACCGATTACGAATCCACCGTGGAGGGCGTGTTCGTGGCGGGCGACGCCTCGGGCATAGAGGAAGCGAGCGCCGCCATGGTGGAGGGCTCGCTCGCGGGACTTTGCGCGTGCTCAAAACTCGGTTTTAGGCACCCGAACCACGAGGCTCTTAAGCGCGAGCTCAACGCGCAGCTCGGCGCTCTTCGTTCCGGCCCCGCCGGAAAGCATATCCGTGACGGCGTGGAAAAGGCCGTACTCTAAGGAGGCCAAATATGCTCGAAAAAACAGGCGTCCCCGATCCCGAAAAGCTGAAAGAGAAATTTCCGACCATGGCGCGAATAGACCGTGGCCCCGTGGCCGTGATCGAATGCTACGAAAAAATACCCTGCAACCCCTGCGAGACCGCATGCAAAGCGCATGCGATCGAAATAGGCGAGGATATTAACAGCATCCCCGTGCTTTCCCCCGATGCCTGCACGGGCTGCGCCGTATGCCTGAGCCGCTGCCCGGGCCTCGCCATCATGGTGGTGGACGGCAGCAAGTCAAAGTCGTATTTGGAATTTCGCATCCCCTACGAGTTTCTGCCGCTCCCCAAGGAAGGGGACACGGTATGGGGCTTAAACCGCGCGGGTCAAAAGCTTTCGCGCGTGCGCGTCGTGCGCGTGCAAAACCCCAAGGCCTTCGACCGTACGCCCGTTATTACCCTGGAGGTGCCGCGCGAAGAGCTCTACACTTTCCGCAGCATCCAAACGGAGGATTGAGTATGGAAGAAAAGACCATCGTCTGCCGCTGTTCCGACGTGACGCTTGAAGAGGTGCGCGCGCTTATCGCCGAAGGGTACCATACGTTTGACGAGATCAAGCGCATCACGCGCATCGGCATGGGGCCGTGCAAGGGAAAAACCTGCACGCAGCTCGTATTGAGGGAGCTTTCCACCGCTACGGGCATTCCCATGGCGGAATTGAAGGTACAGACCAACCGCCCGCCCGTGACCGGCGTGCGGCTTGAACTTATAGCGCAAGAAGGAGAACGCCATGAAGCATAGCGCGGACGTCGTGATCATCGGCGCGGGCATTTCCGGCTGCGCCATCGCCTACAACCTCGCCAAACGGGGTGTAAAAAACATCGTGGTGCTCGAAAGAAGCTATATCTGCGCAGGCAGTACGGGCGCATGCGGCGCGGGCGTACGCATGCAGTGGGGCACGGAGATGAACTGCCTGCTCGCCAAGGAGAGCATCGAGTTTTACGAGCGCGCCAACGAGACATTAAGCTACCATGGCGACGTTGAATTCAAGCAAAAGGGCTATCTTCTCATTTCCGACAGCGATAAGGAGCTCCGGCAATTCGAAAAAAATGTGGCCGTACAAAACCGCTGCGACATCCCTTCCCGCATGGTGAGCCTGAAAGAAGCCAAAGAGATCGTGCCTCACCTTAATACCGACGTGTTGAAGGGCGCGGCTTTTTGCGAGAAGGACGGTTTTTTGAACCCGTTTCTGACGACCGACGCGTTTCACCGCACGGCAAAACGTCTCGGCGTGGAATTTTACACGGATACCGAGGTGACGGGCTTTTTGATCGAGTCCGGGCATGTGAAGGCCGTGCTTACGACAAAGGGTGAGATTCAAACGAACATCGCGGTGAACTGCGCGGGCGGAAGATCAAAGCTCGTCGCTGAAATGGCGGGCATAGAGCTTCCTGTATACGCCGAGCGGCACCAAATACTCGTGACCGAGCCCGTGGAGCCCATGCAGGGGCCTATGGTGATGTCGTTTGGCCTGAACCTCTACGTGCAGCAGTCGCCCCACGGCTCGTTCATCATGGGGCGCGGCGACGAAAACGAGCCGCGGGATCTCCGCGTCACCTCAAGCTGGCACTTCCTGGAGGAGATGGCAAAAACCATTGCGCTCATCCTTCCCCCCGTCTCTAAGCTCCGCGTGATACGTCAGTGGGCGGGGCTTTACAATATGTCGCCTGACCGGCAGCCGATTTACGATAAGTCCGAGTACGTGGAGGGTCTTTATACCGCCTGCGGCTTCAGCGGCCACGGCTTCATGTTCGGCCCCATCACCGGCCGCGCGATGGCGGATATGATCCTGAGCGAACGCACCGGCCTCGACGTGAGCCAATTGAGCCTCAAGCGCTTCAAGACCGGCGAATTGATGTTTGAGCCGTCGGTGGTGTAGCAGGCCGACCGTATATGTACTGAATCCGTTCCCCCCTCTATGCAAGGGCGAGTTCCGGCTATTACGCAAGTCAGGCTGATGCGGGACCTTCTTCCATAGCTTTTTGCATATATTCCACCTTAAGCTTTTTCCCTTTTGCAACCGCGATGCTGCCGAAGATAAGTCCTGCAGCATACATGGCCATGCATAGGATGAACGCGCCTTTATAGCTCCCCACCTTATCATAGAACAAGCCCATGGGAGCAAAAGAAAGCGCGCCGACAAGGCTGTTGCCTGTCATCATGACCGCCCAGATCGCGGCATAGTGCTTTCCGCCCAGCGTGCTCCTTGCTATCAACGGAGCCTGTACGGTATACATGCTGTTTCCAAGGCCCATCACGACGGCTGCGGGAATCAGCAAAGCGCTGTTTTTGATGCTTAAGATCATCATGCTCATACCCGCAACGGAAAAAACCGCGCCCCAGAGCAGGCCGGCCCGAACGCCGAGCTTATCGTTCAGAATGCCAAGGATCGAGCTGCAAAGAACGGTGCCGACAGTCACCGCGATCGACACGGTTGCGCCAAACGTGATTGTCTGCCCAAGCTCCATGGTCGTGAAGTTTGCAACGTAGCCGGACATGCAGCTTCCAATGCTGTAGCACATACAAGTGATCCAAACAAGGTAGAATAAAGGTTTCCGCATCGCCTCGCGGCGGGTCGGCCCCCACTCGATCTGTTGCGAAGCGTTAAGCTTCGCCTCGGAATCGTCGGCCTCTTCGGCGCCGTAAGGTAAAATGCCCTTATCCTGCGGAGACTTAACAAGGACGAATACCAAAGGGACGGAAATGATCGCGCCGATCAACGCGAGAATAAAATACGCGTTTCTCCACCCGTAAGAGGTGATGAACACCGCTGAAAGGTAGTTGAATACGATACCGCCGACCGAGCCGAACGATATGGTAAGCCCCAATGCAAAGCCCGCTTTCTTCTTGAACCACATGTTTATCAAAATGGGAATAGCGGTGAATCTTGTAAACGCCGCGCCGATGCCTAAGAGCATGCCGGAGAAATAAAAAAACGGGATCGACCGGTATAAGCCCATCAGCGCGATGCCCACAAATTCCAATAAAAGCGCTATACCCATTACCCTTCCGATCTTTTTCTTTGTAAGGATCTTGCTTGCAACGGTATAAAGCAGCGCCATCGAAGCAGCTTCAACACTCGTAAACATGGTGAAGGAACTGACGCTTACGTTGAACTCCCTCACAACGGGCGTAACAAAATTTCCGCTCACGCTGCCGACTACGCCGAACCCCGCCACAGCCATCAGGATACTGCAAAGCAGGATGACCCACGCATAATGAATCCCCGTTTTTTTCTTTGTTTTCATGATACCCTCCAAATTTTATAGATCGGCGTCGCGACTCTTTAGCAAAAAATCCACGACACCGTTCAAGTCGTATACCTGCGCTTTGCAAAGCTTCTCAAGCTCCGGGGGAAACCCCTCAAAGTCCACCATGCGTATCACAGCCATACCGGCAATAGACGCGGCCATGATCCCGCTTGGGGAATCTTCCACCGCGAGGCATCTCGCGGGCGCAACCCCGAGCTTTTCACATGCCATCAGGTACGGATCGGGCGCGGGTTTGTGGCGCTCTACCATTTTTCCATCGATCACGGCATCGAAGTATTCTCTTGCCTGAAGCTTCTTTAAATAAGCGGGCAGCCACCGGCCTCCGTTCGAGGTCACGATAGCCTTTTTTCCCTCAAAATCCCGCAAAAACGCTTGGAGCCTTCCATAGCCCGCTTTGATCTCGATGCGCCCGGAAAACGCCAGCACATCCATCCGTTTGACCCAATGCGAAAGCAGCGCCTCCATATCGCCCGGAAGCGTCGTTTCCATAAGGCTGCGGAACGAGGCTGACGGAAGGCCCGCGATGCTCGCATACGTGCGTTCCGAGAGAGCATAGCTTTCGTGCTTTTTCAAATATGCTTTCCAAATATCATAGGCAGCCCGTTCGGAGTCCACCAGGACCCCGTCCAGATCAAACAGCAGCGCTTCATACATACGTTCAACCGAATTTGTATATCGTCAAAAACGCCGTTCCCAGCAGATACAAAAGCACCGATATGTATAAGAAGGCGCGCGTCTTATTGGATACGCCGGAAAACTCCTTATAAACGCCACCCCAAAATATCGTCCATACACCGGACGATTTCCCAAGCAGAAAGGAAATCGTGGCGCTTATCGCGGGCATGGAATAGATGGAAATAAGGTTGCCGCCGTAGTGGCATACGGATGAGATCGCGCAAAGCGCAAGCGGTTTCTTGCTCGTACCGATGCACAGAACCTGTTTCCACTGCTTTTTCACAGTGAAAGCGACACCGCAGATGACTGCGATGCTGAGGAAGGAACCGGTCGCCATATACGCACAGGTAAGGATAGGCGGCAGACCGCTCGCGGTCCCCGTGGCGGTGCCCATCGACCAACCGTTGGTCAAAACCGCTGAAAGCAACATAAAAAGGACGATCTTGCCGGATACCGCGCCGCTTTCTTTTTTCGCCTTTCCCCGCTCCTTATCGCGAAGTTGGGAAGCATAGGAGCTTAAAAAGCCCGCTGCGATGAGCATAATGGTCGTCACGGTCAAAAGGAGCACCACGTTTTTGCCTTTGGGCAGGCCCTCTTCAAAGATGGAGGTGCCAAGTCCCAGAAGGGTACCTATCCCGCCGCTGACCGTGGTAGAAAGGATAAGTCCCACGGAGCCGATGACCTTGAGGCTGAAATAGAGCCCCAAGGACATCATCGCACCGCCCAAAATGATCTTTGGTATGACGTCCATACGGAGCTTCGTCGTCGCTAAGATTCCATGCTCCAGAAGGGATGGCGCCACAGCCAGCGTAATCCCCCATATCAAAACAAAGGAAAATGTGTAGAGCCAAAATATGACGCCGGATATGGGGTAACCCTTGAGGTGGTTGATGATTTGCATCCAGCTGCCCCACATGGCAGCCGCGAGAAACGTAAGGATAATAGATGCCTCAAGGGAAAAATACACTGTTTGCATAAAATATTTCCCGTCTTTTTTCGCTTGTTACATGCACTTGACATTGAATTCCAAGTATTTCCCCCCAAGGAAGTCCACAAGGTAAACGCCGCGGCCCTCGCCGATGCTTAAAGTCCCGCCTTCGACAGGAAGATCCTTGGAGGCAGAAAGCAGAGCCGCCTTGGTCGCAGCCGCACAGCCATAAGGATCCTCCCCGTAATCGAGCCTCGGGGGAACGGCGCGGTCAAGCTCGCGTAAAACGTCCGCGCAGGCTTTTTTGTTTTCCGTTTCCATAAGCGCAAGCGCCGCGCGGGCGTCGGAAACGGTCACGATGCACATACCGGCGACGACGCCGGAATCCGCGATTGCTTTTTTGATCTCACTCGTAATATCGACGAACGACGGCGCGTCCGTTTTTACATGGGATGTATAAAGCATACTGGCCTCCTATAGAATTACGATCTTGCTGGATTTGACGGTATGTCCGCACGCCGAAGTCTTATGGATCGAATCGGCCGCACGGAAATACGGTTCATCCTTCAAGGCCGCGGCATAGGACGCCAGAAGAGCGCCCGGTATGTAGTTGAGCATGGGTTCGATAAATCCGAAATCCCCGGGAGCTTTCGGAACCGTGCAGACCGTTACTGCGTCGCCGGCTAAATAATCTTCTTTTGTGCCCGTCGTTATGAGGAATGCCGGGCGTCCGATTCCCCCGACGGTCATCATCGTTTCTTTGACCCTGCCGAAGTTCGCGAGGCGTTTGGTCGAAACAACCACCGTGCCGATATGCGCGGGATCGTGTGCGAAATAGTTTACATGGCACCAATTTTCGCTGTCGGTGGTAGCGGCGAGCATACCCGCAACCTCCACAAATTTCGCTGAAATGAAATAAGCGGACGCAAAATCCGTATAGTCGCCGATCGCCTCGACGGCAACGTTATCCTTCCAAGCGACGGCTGTCTCAAACGCCTGCTCGTCGAGCTTCGGGAGCGCCTTCGCAAATTCGCCCGTATAGGTGCGAATCGCGTCAAAAAGCGCTTCGAGCGTGCCCTCGCGCTGGAGGCCTTTCGCCTCGCCCATATAGGCCGCAATGGAGAAAAGCCCGCCTAGTGAAGCATAATAGTTGCGAAGGCCTGGGCCAAATTCGGGGAACTCGGGCGTGTTGACGATCATGGTATACTCCGCCGCCTTCGCCCCGTCGGAGTCGGGCGCGTTGGTAATAAGAAGCGTTTTGCAGCCGTGGTATTTCGCACGGCGCAGCGCTTCCTCCACCCTTGCGGGGCCGCCCGACGCGCTGATGGCTATAAGAAGCGTGCTCGACGCGTCCTTGGGGTCAAACGTCATTTTCCTTGCAACGTCGATACAGCGCTGCGCCTCAAAGCTGCTCGCAAAGGCGCCCGCGTACTTCTGAAAAGCCGGTACCGCCGCCCGCGCTGCGAGGTAAGAATCTCCGCACCCGGTAAGAATGACTTTACGGATATCCCTGAGCGTTTCGCGGGGTATGGTCGCATCTATGCCCTTTTTAAAGCCCGTAAGCTGGTCCTCGCACATTGCGGGCAGGCTGAGGCACTGCCGCCTGAGCTGATTATCAAAATTTTTCTTATCCATGCCTGTATTCTCCTTTCAAGTCTCAAACGGCTAAAATGCCGACAAAATAACTGCGCGGCCTCGGCCCGTCATACTCCGCAAATACGATCGCCTGTTCCGGAGAAAGCAACAGTTTGCCGTTCTCCACAATCACAGAAAGCTGGCTGCCGGTGATCGCCGTTTTGACGTGCCCGCCCGCATCCGAAGCGGTCTCGCGATGCTTAAAATCCGCCCTGGTGGGTACCATGCGCTCGATATCCTGCATGATCTTTTTACCGGCCGCCGCGCCGCCGCGGCACAAAAGGAGCCCCGCTGTGGAGTGCAGCATGGAAACGTGGCAAACGCCGCTTTTCATGCCGCTCTCTTCCACCGCTCTTGCGATTTCCGGCGTAAGGTCATGCATACCCATGTATTCTGTCTTTAGACTGTGTTTGGTGAGCACGACGGGGCGCGCTGCAAAAGCCGCGTGGTAGCCGCGTTCTCTGGGACCATCGAATTCAAGAAGGACGAGCCCTTGGGAGGAACCAAGCACCAGCTTCCCGTCGCTTATCAAAAGCATAGCCGTATTGCCGATTACGGCCGATCTCACGCGTCCGGCAGCGTCAAGCGGGGATTCCTGGTTCAAAAAGTCCACCCGGTTGGGAAAATTCCTGTCAATCTCGTCGAGCAGGTCGTCAAGCCCTCTGGCGTCCCAAAACGAGGTAATGCCGAGCGCAATAGAGGGATCGTCGAGCGTTATGATACAGTACCCCTCCCGCACGCCGCTTTCGCGAAGAAGGTCATTCACATCGGCCGTGATAGACAGGCAGCCGCGAAATTCCGTTTGGATCGTTCTTTGAAAGTGCTGCATGGCGGCCTCCTATATATGAACTTCGATTTTGCTGGTGCTCATGGTCATAATGTTCTTGTTGAAGAATATGCCGCCGCCGTTATACGCCTTGGCGATCGGATCATATTCGTTGAAGAACTTGCGGCCTGCAAGCGTGCAGCAGTACCCCGCCAAGAGCGCGGCGGGTGCGTAGTCCATAAGAGGCATGAGCCACTCGAAGCCCTTTGGCGCCTCTGGGATGCGGCAGATGGAGGCTTCTTTGGGGAATTCACCTTCGTGCGCATTGGTTATCACAAGCGTGGGCCGATGTATGCCGCATGCGGCACAGATCGTTTCCTTCGTACGGCTGAAGTCGGGCGCGTTCTTATCGGCATAGACGACCGTACCTATGTTTTCTGGGGTCTTAAGATAATAGTCGATATGGCACCAGTCCTCGGCATCGTCATAATTGGAAACGACGCCGGTGCATTCATAGAATTTCTCGAGACTGAAAAGCGCCGAGTAGAGTTCCGCACCCGAGCCGATAAAGTTGAAACGCTCAAAGTCCTTCCACTTCTTTGCAAGCTCGAACATCTGCGTGTCGATCTTTTCCATGACGGGTCCAAAGCTGTGCACATATTCGCTGATCGCCCTCCGGAACGCCTCAGGCGCGGTGGGCGGCAATATGTTCTTTACCCGCCCCATCCTGCACGCAAGGGAGATAAGGCCGATCATGCTCGCAAAATAGGAGCGCAGGCCCGGGAAATCGTTTTCCATTGCGGGAGTATCGAGGAAAAAGGTCTTTTTCGCGTGCTCCGTCGCGCGGCTGCCCTGCTTATTGGTAAGCACCATGGAAAGCGCGCCCAAAGCGTTTGCCTTATCAAGTATCTCAGAAATTCTCGCAGTACCGCCGCCGGCGCTTATCGCGATGACGAGCGGGCTGTTAGGTTCGCCGATGCCGATATTTGCCGCGGGGGTGAAACGGGAAAACTCCATCGGCTCCATAACCTCGCAATGGAATACGCCCGTACAGTTTAAAAGCACGTCCGCCATAGCGCCCGCCGCCGCGATCGAGTCGCCGGCGCCGGATATGTATATCTTTCTGATATCGAATATCTCAGGGACGCTTAAGAGGTTTTGAAGCCTTTCTTTGTCAAAACACCGCTTCAGCTGCTCGTCAACAAGGCCGGGCAGGCTTTTCACCTGATTCCCCAATGGGTTTAGATAGTCCGTTTTGTTCATAACGTAAAGGTCCTCCCCAAATAAAGTTTTCACGATTTCACCCTTTCGCGGTATTCGTTCGCCAGACGCCTCGCCATCGCCATGACCTCGGGCGTAAACACCGGATACGGGCCGTATTGCGCCGCATTGAAAGCGGCGGAAACATTCGCCATCGCGACGACCAGGGCGGGTTCATAGCCCTCCGTATATGCGTACATAGCCGCGCCGGTGGAGTTGTTCCCGCACCCCGTCGGGTCTGTACTCCCGCCGAACACATTGAGCCGCGGACAAAAACAGGCCTGCGCCGGCGTGACGGCATAGGCCCCCCGTTCGCCGACGCGGTACAAAGTCAGCCCCGTGCGGAGCTTCATGAGCTCGTTGATGATGTCCTCATCTTGGTCGCGGGGGATATGAAAAAGGTCCGACGCCTCGTTGTGATTGATCGACCACATATCGGCGACCCCCAATACATTGCGTATTTTACGGAGCTTGCCTGTTTCCCCTTTCATATTGGCGCCGTATTCGATCTCCCACATAAGCTTAAAACCGTATTTTTCTTTGATCTTTTCGAGATTTCTCCAAACGATCCGATCCACATTCTGGGCCATGTATACCCCTTTTACGGCAGGGGTGGCGGCAGCGTCAATGTGGTATGGATGGGTCTTTTGATAGCCCAGGTATTCCTGACTTTTATGCGGCGTGTGCTGAAAGCCCCTGTCGGCCGGGTTGTATTTCAAGGTGATGCGCGTCACCTTTTCGACCTCGACAAGAATGGACTCGTGGCTGAGCCCGTTATCGTCCATCCACTTCCCGTAAGTGCCGATATAGTCCGAGCCCGTTTGGGTAACCAGCTTGCACTTATCCGTCCAAAGCCGTATGCCGGCCAGCGCATACAGCGCGGGGCCGCCGATGTTTTCCGACGAAAAGGTACCGTCATCGCGTGCAACCGTGTCGGACATGATGTTGCCGCAGGATAAATATTCGATCATTTTTTCACCCGTTTTGCGCAATGTCTCCTGCGTTTTGCGCAAAGCGCCTTTAACGTCTACAAGTATTTTTGCGCGTACTTTGCGTAGAGCGCCTTGGCCTGTGCGTTCGCAAAGCCGCGCACGCCCGCAAAATCCGGAATAACGCCATACTGCCTGATGTTCTGGGCGGCCGCGACGTTGGCCATGACGCCCGCCATAAGCGGGTCAAAGCCCTCCGCGTAGGCAAACAGCGCGGCGCCTGTGGAGGTGTTTCCGCAACCGGTCGGATCGACGATTTCACCCGGCGCGGGCGGCAGATAATACGCTTTATCCTTCGTTACGGCATACAGTCCTCTTGCACCGACGCGAAACAGCGTCATATCTACGGGCATTTCCTGCAGCTTTTTGATGCATGCCTCTTCGGTCTCCACGTTAAAAAGGTTGCTCGCTTCCTGGATGTTGATTGAAAAAATATCCACATCCTGCATGGCGTTCAAGACTTCGTCCATAAACTCGTAATAGGAGCTTGGGCCTTCGATCTCCCACATCACCTTAAAGCCGTCCCGCGCCTTGATCTTTTTGAGCTCGCGCCACCAGACCCTGTCGGCGCTCTGGGCAACGTAAATCCCCTTCACATCTTTGTTCTGCGTCCATCTCGATATCTGCTCGGGCCTCGTTTTCATGTATCCAAAGTCCTGTATCCAATCGGAACGGAAACGCTTAACGCTTTCGTCACCGCTGTAGGTCCCATCTTGGTTGTAAACGAGGTACGAGTGATTGCAGTGCTCCGTAACGACCTCAAAGCCGTCGGATATCACATTGTTCTTTGCAATCCACGGATCAAAGAGAGGGTGATAGTCCTCTCCGACCTTGCTGCTTTGCATAACACTGTCGGTCCATAGGCGTATGCCCGCATATGCGAAGGTCGCCGGGCCGCCCATATTCTCCCGGTTCGAACCGTTAACACCGTTTGCCGGGAGCACCGTATCCAACATGACATTTCCAAATACTATATAATCCATTCCGGTTTCCTCCGACGCGGATAGTTATTGCGCCGAGCGCTCCATGGCGCGCAGTTTTCTCTTGCGCTGAGCTGCTTCGTCCGCCTTCTTTTTGACAACGGAGAGAAGCAGCAAAAGCGCAACGGTGATGATATATGGGAGCGCCGCAAGAAATTGCGCGTCCGAAATCGCCAGCTTCGAATAGTTTGTGACCGCATCGGCAAGCCCGAATACGTAAGCGATAATGGCCGACCCAGCGGGTGAAGCACCCGAAATCGTCGCCGCCGCCATACCGATGAAGCCCTTGCCACCCGTCATGTCGCGGATGAAGAAGTTCTGATAACCCATGGAGAGGAACATGCCGCCGAAGCTTGCGATAAGACCCGAAAGCATAAACGCGATCGTATAGGTCCTGCGCGGGTTGATGCCTACAGACTCCGCGGCCTGCGGGTTTTTCCCCACGGCACGCATACGAAGCCCCAGCTTCGTCTTGAAAACCAGGAACCAAACCACCGCTATCATGATCCACGCCAGATATGTGAAGCCGTTATGCCCTGAAAGGATGTTCCCTATTACAGGGATGTCCTGAAGAAGCGGGATATGAATCGCCGGCATCTGGAGACTTTGGAAGTAAGAGGCCGTGTTCGCCTTCGCGCCCGTCGTCATATAGAGGACATACACGGTTGCCCCTGCCAAGGCCGTATTCATGGAGATCGACATCAGATACAGATCCACCTTCATAACAAATGCCGAAAAACAGAGAACAAGGGTAATCAAAACCGCGCAGGCCGCGCCGATCAGAAGGCCCGCCGCCAGGCTGTTGGTCACGGCGCTGCCGATAACGCCGGCCAAAGCGGAGGTCAGCATCATGCTTTCGGCCGCCATGTTCGTAAGCCCTGCCTGCTGGCTCACCGTGGCGCACAGCGCAACGAAGATAATGGATGTGGATATCCTAAGGGAGGAGAACAGGAACGATTCTATCATCTCTATCATAACTTTACCCCCTGTGTTTTGCGTGCAAGGCTGAAGATGACCTTCTTCCTGGATTTCGAGAGGAAGTGCTCGGCGGCGACAAAGAAGATCAGAATCGCCTGCATCATGTTTACAAACTCTACGGGGATGCTGGAGGAAAGGTTCAGTACGACCGCCGATGTGCGTATATAGGCGAGCACAAAAGCTGCAAGCGGCACAAAGATCGGTTTCTTCCTCGCGATAACGGCAACGAGAAGGCCGTCGAATCCGATATTCGTCAGCGCGTTGTACTGATAGCGGGAGTACATGCCGAACGCATCCACGCAGGCCGCGGCGCCGGCGAACATACCGCCGATGATCTGCGCGATAAACACCGTGGCGGCGGCATTGATGCCGGAGTACTTGGCAAAAGACGGGTTCGCGCCACAGGTGCGGATCTTTTGGCCGATCTTCATGCGTCCGAACATAAACACGGCTATGACCCATCCGATAACGCTGACAATGATACCGCTGTGGAAGTTCGTCGTGCCGACGAGAGGAAGAAAGCGCATATTATCCGGATAGAGCTGTGTCGACTGCATACTTGCTTCGCGGTCGACAAGCCACATCTTCAAAACCCACATCGACAGGAAGAAGAGCATATAGTTCATAATGATCGATATGACCATTTCGCTTTGTCCCAGCCGCTCCCGCGTATAAGCGGGAATCATGGCGATCAGTCCGCCGATGGCCGCGCAAACGACGACCATAAAGATGAGGTTTACCGTGGAGGGCATACTGGTCATCAAATTGGTATTGAACATCACAAGGCACATGATGATCGGCGCAAAATTGACGATGCCTTCGCCGATCAGTGAAAAACGCCCGGCGCTGTAAATGAAGCAGAAGCCGCACCCCATCAGTACATAAGGTATGTATTTGCCCATCAGC